>NZ_JASHKW010000009.1:0-405987 GCF_030056915.1 Rhodococcus sp. IEGM 1307 | reverse complement strand
ACCGCGAGTTGCCATGACCAATCTTAACAACCGATGGCTTATTTATGACTCAGGACACTAGGAGTACTCGTTGCCCGGTATACCCTGTCGCGCCCAGCAAGACTATTCTGCGTCGTTCCACGGTTTCACGTTTCACTCACTGCCTGTCGACCGCGGACGTCAGTTCTGACTCGCCATCGACTGGTGTCGACGGAAGTACCCGATCCCGACGACATCAGAAGGTGGCCTCGCTATGGGATTGTCCTCCGACCTTGACAACGACCTTGCCTTTTGCGCGTCCCTGCTCGACGTAATCCAGTGCTGCTTTGGTTGATTCGAAGGGAAAGACCTGATCGACGACCGGATGTATGGCGCCGGCATCGATGATGGACGCAAGACGGCGTAATTGTTCTCCACTCGATTTCATGAACAGGAACGAATAGGTCACATCGCGTCGTTTCGCTGCCCGTCTGATTCGAAAGCTCAGCAGGCACATCACCTGTTGCACGATCCAGTTCAATCCGGCTTCTTTCGCGAAGCTGGGATCGGGTGGACCGGAGATGGAGATGATCTGTCCACCGGGTTTGAGAACGCGGAGTGATCTTTTGAGCGTCTCACCGCCGAGGGTGTCGAGGACGAGATCGTAGTCGTGCAGGATCTCCGCGAAATCATCCTTTTTGTAGTCGATGACGACATCCGCACCGAGGCGCTCGACCCAATCGGCATTCCCGGTGCTCGTCGTCGTGGCCACGGTCGCGCCGAGATGCTTGGCCAGTTGAATCGCGAACGTGCCGACACCGCCTGAGCCGGCATGGACCAGAACTTTCTGTCCCGCTTCCAGGTTTGCCCTCTCGATCAGCGCTTGCCACGCGGTCAAACCGACCAGAGGGATCGACGCCGCCTCTTCCATGGTGAGTTCTCGTGGCTTGATCGCCACGTCCTCCTCGTTTACGGAAATGAATTTCGCGAACGTGCCGATCCGATCTTGCCGGGGCCGCGCGTATACCTCGTCGCCGGGCTTGAATCGGCGCACCGCGGCGCCGACTCGAACGACGACACCGGCCAGGTCGTTGCCCAGGACGATCGGTAGACGGTACGGCAGAATAGCTTTGAGCTTTCCCTTCAGGATCTTCAGATCCAAGGGGTTCACACTCGCGGCGTGGATTTGAACTAGGACGTCATCATCTCGCAACTCCGGGTCGGGTACCTCACCCGCCCGCACACCGTCAATGTTCCCGTATCGATCGAGAACGACAGCCTTCATCGTGATTTCCTATCTCTTGTGTTCGTGCGGACCACAGCCGGTTTCGCTAGATGTGCGCCGGGCTGCGCTGATCGTTTTCACTGAGGTGCGGCAACTCTGGAACGAGTTGGTCGTTCCTGCCCAAGGCGGCAACTTCGGTTTCGAGGGCGGGAACTGTCGCGGCGGAGAACCGCCTGGTCCACGGCCACACGACCGGAGAATTCAGCAGCGCCTTGGCCCAGTTGGCGACGGCGACCGCCCGGGGAACGTAGACGCGACCGCGCCGGTATGCGAGCCCGTCGACGATGGCGGAGGCCGCTCGGTCGACACTGGTCGTGACGTTCCCCGGATACGGCAGGCGCCGGCGCATCTGCTGAAAAGAAGGAATGTCGACCTCGGCGCCCCGCACGAGGTCGGTATCGATCCAGGACGGATGGACAAGACCGACGGTGATCCCGAGGTGGGCCACTTCCGCGCGATAGGCAAGTGCGAGCGACTCGACCCCGGCCTTACTCGCGCCGTAAGAGGCCAGACCGCCAATCGAGGTGAAGGACAGTGCGGATGCCACGATCAGGACGTGGCCCCGGCTGCGTTGCAGATGAGGTGTCGCATGCTTGAGGGTGCGGAATACGCCGTTCAGGTTGATGTCCACGACTCGCTCGAAGGACGCCTCGTCCGCGTGTCGCACCGTTCCGTATGCGGCCACTCCGGCGTTGGCGACGACCATGTCGACGCCGTTCATGACATCGGCGCACTCGTCGATCGCGGACCGCAATCCCGCGCTGTCGCGCACGTCCGCCTCACACCAGTGCGCCGACGGGCCGAGTTCCTCGGAAAGGGCGCGCAGTCTGTCGGGTTCGAGACCGATCAGGGCGAGCCGAGCACCCTGCGCCGCGGCAAGGCGTGCTACCTGCTCGCCGATGCCGCGCGCGGCTCCGGTGACGATTACTTTGCGGCCCACGAGATCACGTTTCATGCGGCAACTGTAACTTCGTTATATGACGAAGGCAATGCCCCTGCTCCATCAACCTCCAGTCGGGATGGCTCCGAGCCCCAGCAACGACTTCGCGCCGGGGCCCCGCGGTCTCGGCTCAGGCGCCCGCCGAGCTGTCCAAAGCGGGCCGGACCGAGTCGTACATGCGCACGGCCCTCTCGTGTGAGACCTCGGCACGTTCGCGCGTGTCGCCGAGGCCGACCGCAAAGTTCACGCCCATCGGCAGCAGCACCTGTCCCACCGCGTCGTCGAACTCGGCGAAGTGCTCGCCCAGCTCGAGAGTGATGTAGCCGTGCACGTAACTCCACAACTGCGCCGCGACCACCTCCGGGGCGTGGGGCTCGACCCTGCCGGAGTTCACCAAGCGCGCACACGCGTCGGTGACGTGTGTGTAGGCATCACGGAAGGCCGGAGAATGTCCACTCAACCGCACGTCCGACTCCAACGGTCGGTAGGTGGCACGAGTGGAGAGTCCGAACATCAGGTCGTAGAGGTGGGGGTTCTCGCGCGCCTGGCGCCGGCACGTCAATGCCAGCACGAACAGATCCACGACCGGATCCTCCGTCACAGGGACCTGGGAAAAGGCCGTGCCGAGTTCGGTGAATCCATGGTCTGCGACCGCGCGGACGAGCTCGGGGATGCCGCCGAAGTGGTGGTAGACGACCATCGTCGACAGTCCGGCCGCGGACGCCACCGTCCGCGCCTTGATCGCGGACGGGCCCTGTTCGGCCAGCAGGCCGACCGTGGCTCGAATCAGCCGCTCCGGCACACCCTCGGGTGTGGTCGGCGACGTCTCTCCCATATCTCCACCTGACTTCGCATTTTCCGCCCGGTGGGCACCGAAGTGCCCGAGTGACCCTTGCCACCACCGCATAACATGGTTATAGTACGTCATAACGAAGTTACAGGTTGATGGCCGCTCCCACGGGTGCTCGCCGCACGTCCTTCCCCTTCCTCCCATTTACGGATGTGAAATCTCATGACACACGAAGACAAAGGCCATCTCGAGGTCGAGGACCGCGGGGACGTGCTGATCGTCCGCGTCGACGGCGGCCCGCACAGCCTGTTCGGCCTCGACATAGCCAACCAGCTCGAGGAGTTGGTGGACCGCGTCGACCGCGACGCGCGCGTCCGTGCGGTCGTGTTCACCGGGACACGCCCCGGCCGGTTCGTCAGCCATGCGGATGTGCGGTGGCTGCAGGAAGAGGGTGCAGCGGTCCCGCCGCTGGGCCGTCGCGGTGCCTCCGCGATCGCGCGGGTAGCCAGAGGCGCTGATCGCGCCCGCGCCCTCGAGCCCGTGGTGCGCAGGACCCCGCTGTGGGGAGCGGTCCAGCTCGACCGGCTGCACGCGACGTTTCTGAAGATGAACGCCAGTGGTGTCATTTTCGTTGCCGCCCTGAATGGTTCAGCCCTCGGCCTCGGCGCGGAATTCGCCTGGGCGTGCGACCTGCGGGTCATGGCCGACGGTGACTTCTTCATCGGCCAGCCCGAGGTACTGCTGGGAATCAATCCGGGTGGTGGCGGTACCCAGCGCCTGACCCGACTGATCGGCACCCACCGCTCCCTGGTCGCCATCCTCGAAGGCAGGCCGTTCACTCCCGCGCAGGCCCTCGCCAACGGAGCCGTCGACGAGGTCGTCGCCCCCGACGACGTGATCACGCGGGCGACCGAACTCGCCGAGTACTTCGGCGCCCGCCCGAGGGAGGCCATCGCTGCCGTCAAGAGGTCGGTGTATTTCGGCGGATCGATGTCGCTGACGGAGGGTTTGCACGTCGAACGCACCGAATTCCTCGGCACCGACCAATCCGAGGACGGCCAGCAGCTGATGCTCGACTACCTCGCAACCGCCGACGCCACCGGTGAGCTGCCCCTCTACAACCCGGACACCTACAAGCAGGCCCTCGAATCGGGGCGCGTGCCCGGGCTTCGCTCGACGAACGGACGATGAGACCCGCCATGGCCAGCAAGAAACCTTTCACCCGCCACGACGTCCTCTTCTCCTCCGGCGACAGCTCGTGCGCCGCATGGCTGTATCTGCCCACCGGCGTCACCTCACCGCCCGTCGTCATCCTCGGCCACGGCCTCGGCGCCACCCGCGACATGCGCCTGGACGCCTTCGCCGAACGCTTCGCCAGGGCCGGCATCGCCGCCTTCGCGTTCACCTATCGGCACTTCGGTGACAGCGGCGGCCAACCCCGTCAGCTGCTGTCGATCAAGCGCCAGCTCGCCGACTGGGATGCCGCCATCTCCTGGGTCAAGGCTCGCGGCGGTCTCGACAGCACCCGCATCGCGGTCTGGGGCAGTTCCTTCGGCGGCGGCCACGCCATCACCGTCGCGTCACGGCACCCCGAACTGCGGGCGGCGGTCGCGCAGTGCCCGTTCACCGACGGGTTGGCCTCCGCGCTCGCGCTCGGCCCGGCCGCCTCAGTGAAGGCCTCCCCCGTGGTCGCCCGGGATCTGATGGCCAAGGTTGGTCGGCGCGCGCCGGTCATGATTCCGCTCGCCGGACCCCCCGGCTCACTTGCTCTGATGAACGCCCCGGACGCGCTGTCCGGTTACGAGGCGATCGTGCCGGCAGGGACGACGTTCCGGAACGAGGTTGCGGCACGGGTGATTCCCAGTCTCATTACCTACCGGCCCGGGCGGGCAGCGAAGAAGGTCGCCTTCCCGATCCTGTTCTGCGTGAGCAACACCGACACCGTCACACCACCCGCCCAGACCCTCCGATACGCGCGGACAGCACCACGAGGCGAGATCAGAACCTACGACGCCGGCCACTTCGACTTCTACCTCGGCGAACCCTTCGAGGCCTTGGTCCGTGACCAGATCGACTTCCTCACCCGCCAACTCGACTCGGCACCGGTCACACCGTCACCGGGCCGGGCCGCACCACACCGAAGGTGAACACGACCACGATGAACTTCGCATCGCTGCCCGACCGCCGCGCCGATCTCGACCCGCACGCACCGGCGGTCTCCGACGCCACCGGATCGCTCACCAACGCTCAGTTCCTCGACCGGGTCCGCGCGGCCACCCGCCACCTCCACGACCGGGGAATCGGGCCCGGAGACGTCGTGGCCCTGAAGCTGACCAACCGCACCGAGTTCGTGGTGCTGCTGTTCGCGACCTGGCGGCTCGGCGCCACCATCACCCCGGTCAACCCGACCCTGACCGACGTCGAGGTCGCTCGGCAGCTCGCCGACTCCGCCGCACGGCTGCTCGTCGTCGAGGACGGCACGACCCTATTGGGTGGCGTTGCCACTCTCGCCGTCGACGAGCTGTTCCAGGAGGCGACCGAGTCCGATCACACACCACCTGCGGACACGTCCGCACTCGCCCTGCTGATTTACACCAGCGGCACGACCGGGGTGCCGAAGGGCGTGATGCTCGACCACACCAACATCGACGCCATGGCCGAGATGGGTGTGCAGGCGCTGCAGCTGGGGCCGGCAGACCGATGCCTGCTGATCCTGCCGCTCTTCCACGTCAACGGCATCGTCGTCAGCGTCCTCACCCCGCTACTCGCCGGCGCGAGCGTCGTCATCGCCGGCCGATTCGATCCCCGAACCTTCTTCGACCTCGTCGAATCCGAACGCCCCACCTACTTCAGCGCGGTGCCGACGATCTACAGCATCCTGGCGGCGCTTCCGGCCGATGTTCGGCCCGACACGTCCTCACTGCGGTTCGGCATCTGCGGTGCCGCACCCGCCTCAGCGGAGTTGCTGACCCGGTTCGAGGACCGGTACGGGGTTGCCCTCCTCGAGGGCTACGGGCTGTCCGAAGGGACCTGCGCCTCCACCCTCAACCCTCTCACCGGACCCCGGCGCGCCGGAACGGTAGGGATCGCTTTCCCCGGTCAGGAGATGCGCATCGTCGACGAGAACGGCGTCGAACTGGGCCCCGGGGTGGACGGCGAGGTCGTCGTGCGCGGCCCCAATGTGATGCGCGGCTACCTCGGCCGTCCGGAGGACACCGCACAGACCGTCATCGACGGATGGCTGCACACGGGCGATGTCGGCCACCTCGATCCGGAGGGCTACCTGACCCTGGTGGGGCGCTCGAAAGACATGATCATCCGCGGCGGGGAGAACATCTATCCCAAGGAAATCGAGGACGTCCTCGCCGGCGACCCGTCCGTGCTCGAGGCCGCCGTGATCGGCGTTCCCGACACCATCTGGGGTGAGGTCGTCGTCGCCTATGTCCAGCCGACACCCGATTCGACCGTCGATCCCGCTGCGTTGCAAGCGCTCTGCGCGCGCAAACTCAGCCGCTACAAGCGCCCCACCGCGCTCGTCGTGGTGGACACCATCGCCAAGAACGCGGTCGGCAAGATCGACAAGGTTGCACTGCGGGCCGCCCACACAGCGCTCTCTGCAACGTCGTGACCAACGAATCCGTCTGAAAGGAAACCTCTATGACGTCCCTCCACGACCCGTTACCACTGCCTTGCGGCCAGGTGCTCCCCAATCGAATCATGAAGGCCGCGTTGAGCGAAGCGCTCGGCGACGCGCGGAACGCTCCCGACGGCCGCCTCGAGCGGCTCTACACCACCTGGAGTCGAGGCGGGTACGGTCTACTCGTCACCGGCAACGTCATGATCGACCGCACCCAGCTCGGTGAGCCGGGCAACGTCGTCATCGAGGACGAACGCGACCTCGACGCACTGACAAGCTGGGCCAAGACGACCAAAGACGCCGGCGTACCGATCTGGGTGCAACTCAACCATCCGGGACGCCAGTCGAACCCGCTGGCGCTCGGGCACACTCCCGTCGCCCCCAGCGCGGTCCCGCTCGATATTCCCGGCGCGGTAACCCCGCGTGAGCTGACTCCCGGCGAGATCGAGGACATCATCGAACGTTTCGCCGCCGCCGCTCTCGTTTGCGAGACAGCGGGTTTCGACGGCGTGCAAATTCACGGTGCACACGGCTACCTCGTCGCCCAGTTCCTCTCACCGCTGGCGAACCGGCGCGACGACGACTGGGGCGGTGACCCGGAGCGGCGGATGCGGTTCGTCCTCGAGGTCGTGCGCCGCATCCGCGCGAGGGTGTCGCCCGGCTTCGCGGTCGGCATCAAACTCAACTCGGCCGACTTCCAACGCGGCGGATTCACCGAGGACGAGTCGCGCGGCGTGGTCGCGGCACTGGCGCAGGAAGGCCTCGACCTGATCGAGGTCAGCGGCGGAAGCTACGAGTCCCCCGCCATGATGGGCACCGCCGCGGCCAGTACACGCGCCCGCGAGGCGTATTTCCTCGAGTACGCGCGCACGGTCCGCGCGCTGGCAGGAAATGTCCCGCTGGCGGTCACCGGCGGTTTCCGCTCCCGCACCGCCATGGATCAGGCGATCGGGGCCGGCGAATGCGATGTCGTCGGTATCGGCCGACCCACCGCAACGACGACCGACGCAGCCGACGTGATTCTCACCGGGCGAACCGACACCCTCACCACACACCAACTGCGATCCGGGATGCGAGGCGTCTTCGGCAAGGTGGTCGACCTGAAAACACTCGACGGGGTACTCGACCTCGGCTGGCACACCGACCAGCTGCACCGCATAAGCGCCGGTCTCGAACCCGACCCGAATCGGGGGCGCCTCGCCACCACGGTGGCACTGCTGCGCCGCAACGGCCGGGGGTCCTTCGGACGCAAACGCGGCGGCTAGCACAGACTCCGGACGGGTCGGAGGCTCAACGTTCGATGATTCGTCCGCGGTCCTGCATGTTCACGATCGCGGCTGCGGTGGCCGCGATCGTCCGGTCGCCGTCGTGGGTCAGCCCGTCGAGTGCCCGCCGGGCCGCGGTGCCGGGAATCTCGGCAAGGGCCTGCGTTATCCGCAACCGCGTGGGCGCGTCCTCGGCGCCACCGAGCGTGTCCTGCAGGGCCTGGACGATGTCGTCGGCCGAGGGTGAGACCGTCGTCAGCAGGCCCAGCACTTCGGCGGCCTCCACATCGCGCCGCCCCTCGACGACCATCTCGATCAGGGCGGGTATCGAGTCGACGCTTCCGCGGCTGCCGAGAGCGAGGGCCGCGTACCCGCGGACCGTGGCGTCCGAATCATCGAGGGCTCGTCTCAGATGAACCGCCGCCTCCGCGGTGTGGATTGCCGCTATCGCGGTAGTGACGCGACGCCGGACATCGACCTCCTCCGCGTCGAGACCGTCGGCCAGATCCGCGAGTACCGGGCCGGCGGCCCGCGCCAACGACCACTGCAGCGCTCCGGCCACATTGGTGTCGTCCTCCGACAGGATGGCCTCGACCAGCGCTTCGACGGGCAGCGACGCAGTCCCGTCCTGAGACAGGATCGCTTGCTGACGGCGGGCCGCGGACTCCGATTCGAGCGCACGCAACAGACTGACGACGCGCAGGACGTCGTCCCACTCCGCAGGCGAGGCGGCGTCGACGCGTTCGAGCTTGCCGAGCAGTTCCTGCTCGGCAGCGATCCGCCGGCGCGTGTGCCGGATGAGGTCTCCCACCAGATCGGCCGGTGCGAAATCGGGCTCGTCCAGTGCCCGCTTGGCCTCGTTCAACGACAGCCCCAAGGTCCTCAGGCTCTCGACGTGGAAGAGGCGTCGGATGTCGTCGGCGGAGTACTCGCGGTAGCCGCCGGACGTGCGGCCCGTGGGCTTCACCAGTCCCAGCCCGTCGTAGTGGCGCAACATCCGCGTGCTGACACCACAACGCCGGGAGACCTCACCGATCAACATTCCATCGCCTCCTGCTACGCGTCCGGACCGGTGACCGCGACGCGTTTCGCCGTCTCGACCGAGAGGGTGAACCCGCTGTCGGGGTCGTGACAGAGCCGCTTCGTCGCCTCCGCATGCGCTCGAATACGCGGATCGGGATTCGTCCCGGCCGCGTCGAGGACCGGGAGGACAGCGTCCCCGAGTCCCACCAGAGCACGGCTCAGACTGAGCTGCATGTGCTGGTCGCCCCGTCCGAGTTCGGTCGTCAGATCGGCCGCGAGGGCAGCCTCGTCGCCGGGCGGCACGAGTGCCACGGCGGCCCGCCACGCGCTGCGCGCGACCTCGTCGTGCTCGTCGTGCAGCAGTGCCGACACGGCGGGCCAGGCGAGCCGGTCCCCGATCTTGGACAGGGTGTGCAGCGACTGACTGCGAGCCTGCGCGGTGTCCGACCCGAGCTCCCGGACCAGTCTCGGCACCGTGAGCTCGGTCGGGAAGCGGCACAATGCCCAGGTCAGCATGTCCCGGACGAAGAAGTCCGGTTCGACGGCGCACCGATCGACGAGAGTGTCCGTGAGATGCGGATCGGGGCGTGTGCCTGCGGAGAGCGCCGCCCGCAGCCGACCCGACGGGTCGGCTGCGGACAGTGCGTCGACGAGGTGGGCATTCGACCCACCGTGGTTGGTTGTGTTCACGACAACCACCTCCTTCGCCGACCATTCGAGTCCTTGTCACTGTGTCAGGGTCAAGGGCTCGTTGTCAGGAGGCTGTCGTCTGCCGGTCAGCTCGTCATACTGGCGAACATGCCGGGCTCGTACGAACCCGCCGGATTGCGCACGATCACGTTGATCCGGTTGGCGGCGTTGATCAGGGCGACCAGCGAGACCAGCGCGGCGATCTGGTCGTCGTCGTAGTGCTTGCGCACCTGGGCCCAGGTCTCGTCGGACACGCCGTGGTGGGCGTCGGCGAGCCGGGTGCCTTCCTCGCTGAGCGCCAGCGCGGCCCGCTCTGCCTCGGTGAACACGGTGGCCTCGCGCCAGGCCGCGACGAGGTTGAGCCGGACCGGGGTCTCGCCGGCAGCTGTGGCGTCCTTGGTGTGCATGTCGGTGCAGAAGCCGCAGCCGTTGATCTGACTGGCCCGGATCTTGACCAGTTCCTGAGTGGCCTTCGGCAGTGGCGATTGGTCGATCACCAGGGACGCGTTGGCGAACCTCTTGCCGAACTTCAGGGCGATCTCGTTGTCGAACAGGTTGAATCGGGCGTCCATGACTTCGTCCTCACTCGTGGTGTCGTGTACTGCTCGGAACGAACATGAGATGCCGGCGACCCGATCCTTGTGACAAATCGTTCACGCCGCTGCCTCGCGGTCACGTAATTTGGCAGCGGGCAACACGGCTGGGTGTCACAAAACGGCGGGGTCCGGTGTCTGGTGTGTGACACAGTCGAGAGTGAAGAGGAGCCACCCATGGCCGGCACGTCGCAGACCACACCCGCAGATCGCGGCGGGAGCCAGGACGATCGTTCGGACCCCGCCACCGAGGCGTTCGTCGCCCACCGCAATCTGCTGTTCACCGTCGCCTACGAGATGCTCGGTTCGGCCGCCGACGCGGAAGACATCCTCCAGGAGACCTGGCTGCGGTGGGCGGGGGTCGATCTCGACACGGTCCGCAATCAGCGTGCGTACCTGGTCCGGATCACCACCCGCCAGGCGCTCGTCCGGCTGCGCACACTCAGCAGGCGCAAGGAGTCCTACGTCGGCCCCTGGTTGCCCGAGCCGCTGCTGACCGCGCCCGATGTGGCCGAGGACGTCGAGTTGGCCGACAGCGTTTCGATGGCGATGCTGCTGGTGCTGGAGACGCTCGCGCCGACCGAGCGGGCCGTGTTCGTGCTGCGTGAGGTGTTCGCTCTGGAGTACGGCGAGATCGCGGACGCCGTCGGCAAGAGCCCGGACGCCGTCCGTCAGATCGCGCACCGGGCGCGGGCGCATGTCGCGGCGCGCAGGCCGCGCGGCGTCGTATCCCCGGCTGAGTCCCGAGACGCACTCGAGGCCTTCCAACGGGCGCTCGAAACGGGCGATCTGCAGAGCCTGCTCGACCTGCTCGCACCGGACGTCGTCCTCCTGGGTGACGGTGGCGGAGTCAAGCAGGCCGTGCTGCGGCCCATCGTGGGGGCCGACAAGGTGGGTCGCCTGCTGGCGGCCGGCCTGCCCCGGATCGACGGCACGGTGTCGGTCGAGCCGGTGCAGATGAATGGCTCCCCCGCGCTGATCGTCCGGCTCGACGGGGAAATCGACGACGTCGTGGCGGTGCGGATGGACGACGGCAAGATCACCGGGCTCTACATCGTGCGCAACCCGGAGAAGCTGTCGCGCGTCGAGCGGGAAACCGCGGTGAGCCGCTGAGTCCGAAAGCCGTCTACCTCGTCGCCGCTTGGTGGCGGTCGCGCCACGCTCGCTCCCATTGCCGGGTCAGGGCGGGGTACACGACGAGGTATCGGAAAGGCGCGATGGCGGTCATGTAGAGCCGCCCGAACCATCCGTTGGGCTTGACGAGAACGGTCATCTGCAGTTCGTAATCGCCGTTCGCTCCGCTCGCCCAGCCGAGATGCATCACGGTGTGCACGGTCTTGTTCGCCAGCTCGCGGGCGGACTCCGTGTCGAGCTCGTACACCGCGGTGAGGGGCATGCCCGCGTCGTCCGGGCCGCGCGGAGCGGACCGGAGATCGCTGGGCAGGCGGTCGCGGAGCGAGGCAACCCGCTCACCGACACCAGTTGAGGCATTGTCCCAGCCGAAGAGTGCCCCGAGTTTCCATCGGGCGGCGAACAGGAACCTCACCAGCCAGGGCTGCTTCGCGGGTCCGCCTGCGGCTCGCATCGCCGCGAGCATCGTCGGGAAGTCGTCGGGCCCGGCTCCGGGAGTGCGGAACGACCACACGTCCTCGACGTCGAAGTCTCGCGTGAATTCGTGGATGCGCCAGGGCTGCTCGATGTAGGTGGCCTCTGCTATTCGTGGCACTGTCGTCCCCGATCTATACGGCACCGTATATTTCATCTATACGGTACCGTACAAATTGAACGCGATCAATGGAGGTGGCCCGATTCCCGCCGTCGCCCGCACGACACGAGCCCGCTGGATAGAGGCGGGCCTCGACGCCCTCGCGCGAGGAGGGCCCGACGCCGTCCGCGTCGAGACTCTCGCCGCCGAACTCGGCGTGACGAAGGGCGGGTTCTACGGCTACTTCGACGGCCGTCCCGCGTTGCTCACCGAGATGCTCGACGAGTGGGAACGCCGCTGCACCAAAGCCGTTATCGCCCAAGCCGATGCCGAAGGCGGCACCCCCGCCGACAGAATCCGGCGCGTGGGGCAACTGACCTACTCGGAGGACTTTCAACGGATCGATCTCGCGATCCGGGCCTGGGCCCACCACGACCGGTCCGTCGCGGCGCGCCTGCACGCCATCGACAACGAGCGGATGGACTTCCTGCGAAAGATGTTCGGCACCTTCGTCACCGACCCCGACGAAATCGAGGCACGCAGCACCCTCATGTTCGGACTTGCGATCGGCCGCCACTTCATCGTCGCGGACCACCCCGGGTACACCAAACGCGAAGCCATCCAACTCGCCGGAGAATTCCTCCTGCGCCCGTCCGGTACGAACAGCTCAGCCGGGTAAGGGTTTCCGACTGCTGACTCAGTCGAGGTGAGCCGACAGCAGCCACGCCGGCAACTTGGACCGGCCCTGCTCGTCGTGCTCCCAGCTGGCGGCCTGTTCCGGGCCGAGCAGCGCGTGGATGAAGGCCGGGCGAATGTCGTCGATGGTCCAGAACTCGGCGACGGCCTCGCGCAGCTCGTCGTCGGTCACCGGGTTCGGGCCCTCGCCCTCGGGGAAGGCGCCCTTCGCGAACACCAGGATGTAGTAGGACGCGCCGGGCGCGGCCGCCCGAGCGACCGCGTGCAGGTAGTCGCGCCGCCGATCGACGGGAAGGGAATGGAACAGGGTGCTGTCGACGATCGTGGAGAACCGGCCGTCGAAACCCGTGAACGAACTGATGTCCGCCACCTGATATGTCGCCGTCGTCAGTCCACGCTCAGCGGCGGCCGCCTGAGCCACCGCGATGGCCGTCGGCGACAGGTCCAGGCCCACCACCGTGTACCCCTGCGCCGCCAGCTGAAGGGACGTCTCGGCATGTCCGCAGCCCGCGTCCAGCACGTCGCTGCGGAACTTGCCCTCCGCGATCAGCCCGGCGATCTCGGGCTGCGGCTCACCGATGTTCCACGGCACCGGTCCCGTAAATTCCTCCGCGTCGCCTCGGTAGATGTCGTCCCACGGCGCAACCTGGTTGTCCTCGGTCATGACATCGACGGTACGCCCGCACTACCGTGCCGATGTGGATCTTTTCTCGCACTCGTGGTCGGCGTTACGCACGGCGGTCGCCGACCTGCCGGACGAGGACTTCGCACAGCAGTCCGGCTGTAGCGGCTGGCTCGTGCGGGATCTGGTGTGCCACCTGATCATCGACGCGCAGGACGTCCTGATCACCCTCGTCACCCCCGCCGACACGGAACCGACTCGCGACGCCGTGACCTACTGGGACCTCGCCGACACGCCGCCGACCGGCGACGACCCGCTCGACGCGCTGATCGTCCGGCTGGCCGCCGCGTACCAGGAGCCTCGGCTGCTCAAATACCACTTCGACGACGTCGGCTCCGCCGCCGGCCGCGCCGCCGAACTCGCCGACCCGAATCTGCGGATCAGCACCCGCGACGAGGTCCTCACTGCAGGCGACTACCTCTCCGCGTATGTCCTGGAATCGACGCTGCACCACCTCGACCTGATCGCTTACCTCCCAGGCGTGGCGGAACCGCCCGCAGAGGGCCTCGCCCGGTCCCGCGACTTGCTGGAGAAGATCGCCGGGGCCGCATTCCCCGCGTCGTTCTCCGACAGGGACGCACTGCTGGTCGGCACCGGACGGCGGGACCCGACCGACACGGAGAAGGCCGAACTCGGCGAGCTGGCGACGAAACTCCCGCTCATCCTCGAATGACTCGGATTACGTCTACCTCAGTGATGAGTCAGCTGGATCACGCCGTCGGGCAGATTTCATCGAACGTATCGCGGACCGGATGAATCGATCTGGACGAATTCCGGTATCAGCCGAATCTGCGGGACGCTATGGACTTCTGCGTGAGGAAGCTGAAATCAAACGCGCTCGAGGTACGGGCGAGGTTCGGGTGCGAAGGAATCAGGCCGAGGCGGCAGGGTCCTCCTCGGACCCCAGATTCCGCACCAGCCACCGATCGTCGACGAGATGCATCAGGATCGGAAACACCGGCCGAGGAACGTTCGGCTCCCACACACCGCTGTCGAGCGTCGACATCTCGTGCACATAGAGCACCTCCACACCGGGGCCCACGATCCTTGTTCCGGTACCGATCCCCCACGTCGCCGGGTCCGGCAGCATCGCCCGGAACGACCGCACATGCACACGCTCGAAATGCACCCACAGCGGATGCTCCGGCACCGGACCCGCGAGGGCCGCCGCGACCGCCTCACCCTCCCAACCGTCGACAGTCATCTGATAATGGTTGTCCCGCACCCACCGCCATGCGAGTACCGACCGGAAGTCGGGATCCACGTTCGGCCACACCGATAACAGATCACCGTCGACGCACACCGACGTCAAGAACGCCCACGCCGCACTCACCAGCTTCGTATGCCCGAGGAACCGCAATAATTCCGCCGGATCCATCGCACGAAGCTCGAGGTAGGCCTCCCGCATCTCGGGCAGCAAGGCGCTGACCTGTTCGTCGGTCAACTCAGGAAAGGAGGACGCAGCCGGCACCGCACCAATGTCGGGAGCCTCGCCCCGGGCGACGAGCAAGGCGCGGACGGCGTTGACGAACTGTGGGGTCAGCCGCTCGAGCGACTCGAGCAGTTCCCCCACCGTGCGCGGCGGGAGCATGTTCCGTTCGAGCAGTACGTGCATGCTCTCGAGCACTGCTTCCGGGTCCAGATCGAGCAGATCACAGAGGAATTCGTCGGGGTGGATCGCCTCGACGTCGAACGGATCGAGGGCCGCCGGCGGGAAATCCTGCAGGGTGGCGGTCACGATCACACCCGCACCGGACCGCACCGCCGCAGCCAGGACGTGCCGGTCCTTCGGATCGTTGGTCATCGCGGGGATCAGCTCACGGTATCCGCGTGATTCCTCCTCTGCGAGGGGGAATGCTCTGCGCATCTGCTGCACTCGCCGCGCCGCCTGCTGCGGCGACGTACCGAACCTCTCCCCGGACAGGTTGCGCTCGACCTCGTCTAGCAGATCCGCTGTCCACACCGGCCGGAACAACTCGGAATCGGCCAGCGTCAGCAGCAGGTTGTTCAGGGCCTGGGGAAGCATGACGCACGTGTCGAGAACTACCCGCAAGGTCGTCATAGGTCACCCTGCCCAGATCAACGAGTCGACACGAAGCCGTCAGCGGCATCGCCCGGGTCCGGGGGTTCCTCGTGCGCCATCTCCTCGAACACCTGGCCCCGGCGCGCCCGCTCACCCTGCTGGAATTCGAGCACGTCCGCCAACTCCACCCGCCGATGCCGGCCCGGCGACGTGTACGGAATCTTCCCCGCTTCCAACAACCGCACCAACGTCGGCCGCGTAATGCCCAACAGGTCCGCGGCCTCCTGCGTCGTCAACACCGTGCGATGAGGTTCCACCGTCACCGCCTGACCCCGATCCAAAGCAGCAACCGCGTCGACGAGCAACCCCCGAACACTGTCCGGCAACGGCACCGACCCGCCCGGGGACGAGATCGACACCTCCTCAGAACCAGCAAGAACGGCCTTCAGTGCTGCGAGAAGATCCCGATCGTCGGTGGCAGGCGGCAATACCGTGTGGTTCGACCCAGCGCCCATACCTCACCATAAAACGAAAAAAACGAACACACAATGCGACTGGGCGCGGCAGCGTAACGGATGACGGACTCAGGAACGAGATCGCGAGCACCATTCCCAGCCAGGCGAGACGGCATGGGCTGTGGTCATCTGGCCTCCCTGTCTGTCCTCGCCGGTGCGGCGAGGGTGATCTCGGACAGGCTGCACCGGAACTCGTCATTCGACAGCTGCGGACGGCTGATTCTCCCGAGTAGTCTGTCTGGGCATGGCACGGGATGAGCGTGGTGTGACAGCCCAGAGTGAGGACTTCGCTGCCTGGTACAACGAGGTGGTGTTCAAGGCGGGTCTCGTGGATCGAGGTCCGGCCAAGGGCACCATGGTGATCCGGCCGTACGGGTACCGGCTGTGGGAGCTGTTGCAGTCCGAGCTGGACCGTCGCATCAAGGACACCGGTCACGAGAATGCGTACTTCCCGTTGCTGATTCCGGAAAGCTACCTGGGCCGGGAGGCCGAACACGTCGAAGGGTTCTCCCCGGAACTGGCGGTGGTCACTCGTGCCGGCGGGAAGGTTCTCGAGGAGCCGTTGGTGGTGCGGCCGACGTCGGAGACGGTGATCGGCGAGATGATGGCCAAGTGGATCAGCTCGCACCGCGACCTGCCGCTGCTGTTGAATCAATGGGCGAATGTGGTGCGGTGGGAGTTGCGGCCGCGAATGTTCCTGCGCACGACAGAGTTTCTGTGGCAGGAGGGTCATACCGCGCACGTCGACGAGGTTTCCGCCCGCCGCGAGACGATGCTGGCCCTGGACATCTATCACGAGGTGGCGCGTGAGTTGGCCGCGATCCCGGTCGTTCCGGGTGAGAAGACACCCGGCGAACGGTTCGCCGGTGCGGTGGCGACCTACACGATCGAGGGCATGATGCGTGACGGCCGTGCACTGCAGTCCGGCACCTCGCATTACATGGGCACCAAGTTCGCGTCGGCGTTCGACATCCGGTTCACCAGCGAGGAGGGCCGAGAGAAGCTGTGTCACACCACGTCCTGGGGAATGAGCACCCGGATGATTGGTGGCATCGTCATGACGCACGGCGACGACAAGGGCCTGGTGTTCCCGCCGCGGTTGGCGCCCCACCAGGTGGTGATCGTGCCGATCACCCGCGGCGGCAACGTCGCGGTCGAGGAAGCGGCCGACGAGCTGGCCCGCCGCCTGCGGTCGGTAGGGGTGCGGACCCATGTCGATGCCCGTCCCCACCTCACCCCGGGTTTCAAGTACAACGAGTGGGAGATGCGCGGCGTCCCGGTCCGGCTCGAGCTCGGCCCGCGAGATCTGGAGGCCCGCACCGTGATGATGGTGAAACGGCTCGGCGACGACGGCAAGCAGGCCGTGCCGATCGGCTCCCTGCCCGAGACCATGCCGGGGGTCCTGGACGACTTTCAGGCCTTCCTGCTCGCTCGGGCCACCGCGTTCCGCGACGACCACACCCGAACCGTCGACAACTGGGAGGATTTCGCGGACGCGGTGTCGACCGGGTGGGCACTGGCCCTGCACTGCGGGATTGCCGCGTGCGAGGAGGAGATCAAGTCCCTCACTGCTGCCACCCCGCGATGTGTTCCGCTCGGCGGCGAACCGGAGGCAGGTGGGTGCGTGCGATGTGGCGCGGCGTCGGCGTATGGCAAGCGGGTGATCTTCGGGCGAGCGTACTGACGGGGCGTACGTACAGGGGTGGCTATCACCACCCCTCGGGGGACTATTCGAAGGCCGGGCACTCGACGGACGCTGGGGATCTCGAAAACCGACTACTCGGAGAGAAACCCCACGACCGAAAGGAACCCCCCATGCCCCGCATCCTCGGTGCCACCGTCCCTGACGTCCACGAACACGATCCGCCGGGCGCCGCCCTGCCCGCGGCCGAATCCGTCCAAAAAGAAGCCCGTCACCACTGGGCCTTCGCCCGGATAGGCCTGTATCTGCTGCTCGCCTCCCTACCACTGCTCGCGATCTCGGCGCAGGTGTTCGGTGTCGTGCCGATGAATGCCACCGGTGCGCTGGTGATCATTCCGCTCGCCGCCACCCTCGCCGTGTTGTGCGTGTTCGCTCCGCACCCGATCGACCGCATCGTCGGCCACGGCCTCGGCTGGGGGATGTTCGCGTGTCTGGCCTACGACGTCTTCCGCCTCGACACCGTGTATCTGCTCGGGTTGTGGGGCGACTTCATTCCGAAAATGGGTACGTGGCTGCACTCGGGAACCGACACCCGGACCGGCGCGATCGTCGGCTACCTGTGGCGGTACCTCGGCGACGGCGGCGGCATCGGAATCGCCTTCTTCCTCATCGCCCTCGCGCTCGGCCTCCAACATCGGTCACGCCGCGTCGTCCTCCTCGCGTTCGTCACCTTCGCGGTGTTCCCGGTGTGGGCCGGGCTCATCGGAACGGTCGCCCTGTCGCCGCACGGACAGCACGACATGTTCCCGCTCACGCCGACGACGATCACGTTGTCGCTGATCGGGCACCTGATCTTCGGGCTCGTGCTCGGTCTCGGCTTCCTGCGCGCGCGGGGCCGACTCGGCCAGCACTGGCCGTGGCCGCCGCTGCTCCCGGTGCGGTCGCGGGCCGGTACGCCGCAGCCGCGCAGTGAGGCGCTGGTGCCCGCGTGCGGCGAGTGCGGCGCGACCGCACGGTAGGACCCTCCCCAGGTGAGTGGCGAAGCGTGCTCGGGCACGTTTCGCCACTCACGTGTGGGTGAGGTGCCGGTCCTTCACCTTCCGGCCCACCGCCACGGACAGCAGCATCAGCAGTGCCGCCCCCACGAAGCAGGTGGCGTAACCGAGGTGCGGGGCGAGGAGTGAGATGACCAACGGGACGGCGAAGCCGACGTAGATCAGGCAGTAGAACACCGCCACGGTCTGCGCGAGTTCGTTTGCCGGTGCCAGTCTTTCGACGGACGCGAGACCGGAACCGAGCAGTATGCCGTAGCAGGCTCCGAGGAGGAAGGCCGCGACGACGATCGCGGCGACGGCCGGCGCCCCGTCCGTGTACGCGACCACGGTCGCGGCGCCGAAGCCCAGCACCCCGAGGGTGATGCCGACCCGGATTCCGGCGGCGGCGTCGTCCTGCTGCGACCACCGTTTGGCCCACGGCTGGATCACCGCACCGGTGATCAGGGTCAGCGCCGCGACGAGCCCGGTGAAGGCCACCGACGTGGACCGCAGCGACTCGGAGACGAGCGGCGGAAGGGTCGCGAACGACACGGTCGCCACACCGAACACCCACGGTGCCCAGGGTGCGATGCCCCATCGGAACTGGGGTGTCGCCAGCGCCGACAGGGGTGTGGCGGTGAGGTCGGTCGCCCGGACCCGAACGTCGGGCACCGCCCACACCAGCGCCAGGGCTCCGAGCATCAGCGCGATGTGCACCAGGTACGGGAGCAGTTCGGGGGCGGGGAGCCACTGCGCGATCACGCCGGCGAACAGGGCTCCGCAGCCGAATCCCGCGGACAACGACACGGCGGCGCGGCGTGCACCCGCCCCGGCCGGGGCGGTGGAGCCGAGTTCCTTCATCCAGGCGGTGCCGGCGCCGAACGCCATGCCGGACGCGAGTCCGGCCAGCACCCGGCCCAGGTAGAGCAGGTCGGGGACGGCGGCGCCCGCGATGAGGACGAGGGAGGAGACGATGCCGACGGGGATCATCGGGCGGATCACCGCGCGCCGCCCGAACCGGTCGGACACGCGCCCGAAGTACAGCAGAGCGGGCACCAGCCCGACGACGTACGACGCGAGCATCGCGGTGAACGAGCCGTTGCCGAGACCGAGATGTTCGCGGTAGACGAGCTGCATCGGGGCGAACTGGTTGGCACCCCAGCTGACCGCGAACAGCGCGGCGGCGAGGCGGACCCAGGGCGGAAGCATCACCTGATCCTCCCAGAGCCCGTAGCGCGGCGAAGTATCAACTCTTCACAGCTCGGGCCACGGTTTCCTGTGCACACTGGCCGTGTGCGGCGGGTCCGGCGATGTCTAGCGTCGACCCCTGAGCACGAGCCGAGGAGGACATGTGTGGGGTAACGACGGCAGTTGGGTCGGCTCGGACGCGCAGACGATCGCCCGCGCGGTGACGAACCGGGAGGTGTCCGCGAGCCAGGTGCTCGACGACCACCTGGCGCACATCAAGGCCCGGAACCCGGAGCTGAACGCCGTCGTCACCGTCGCGGAGGATCAGGCGATCCGGGCCGCCGACGACCTCGACATCCGGATCGGCCGAGGGGAGGACGTCGGTCCTCTGGCCGGGGTCCCGTTCACCGTGAAGGACCTGATCGCCACCGCGGGTGTCCGGACGACGGCGGGATCGCGCGCGCTCGAGCACAACGTGCCTTCTGTCGACGCGCCCGCGGTGGCCGCGATGAGGGCGGCCGGCGCGATTCTCGTCGGGAAGACGAACACCCCGGAGTTCGGGGCCAGCGGCCTGACGCACAACGACCTGTTCGGGTACACCGTGAACCCGCTGCGGCCCGGCGGTGTTCCCCGCTCCCCCGGCGGTTCGAGCGGCGGCGAGGCGGCGGCGATCGCGTCCGGGATGAGTGTTGTCGGTCTCGGCACCGACTTCGGCGGCTCGGTCCGCTGGCCCGCCCACTGCACGGGTCTGCGGTCCGTGCGCCCGACGATCGGCCGGGTGAACCCCGACGGACAGTATCCCGGCGTACCGTCGGGCGATCACGTGCTGACCAATCCGGCGACCATGCACGGCACGCTGCAGACGATCGGCCCGATGGCGCGGACACTGGACGATGCGGCGCTCGTGCTGCGGGTGCTCTCGTCCCGGCAGTACCGCTGGACGGACCCGGCTTCGGTGGACCTTCCGCGTCTCGACATCACGTGGGCGCCCGGTGACGGAACCGTGCCCGTCGGCGAGGAGATCGCCGCGGCCGTCGCCGGCGCCGCCGGCAGGCTCGATGCCCGACCGTACCGAGGGGCGGCGCTGTCGGAGGGGAACGAGCTGTTCGGTACTTTGCGTTCGGTCGAAACCCACACCGACATAGAAGAACTCGGCACCGACTTCGGAACGAACATCGCCACGATGCTCGCCGACGCGCGGGACGTGGACCGGCGCCTGGTCGAGCGACTGTGGGCGCAGCGAGCGGAACTCGTCCACCGATTGCTCGGCGAGATGGGCGACGTGCTCGTCCTTCCCGTCGCCTCGATCCCGGCGCCACCGCTCGGCGAGGAACTGTTCGACGTCGGTGGGCAGTCGCTCACGTGGGCTCAGGCCCTGGCGAGTTGCCGCGCGATCAGTGTGACGGGTCTGCCGTCCGTCGTCGTTCCGGTGGGAAGCACCCGGTCCGGGTTGCCGATCGGCGTGCAGGTCGTCGCGCGCCCATGGTGCGAGCACGTGGCGTTGGCCGTGGCCGCCCGGTTGTGAGGCGACCACGGCCGACGCGGGTGTCAGATCACCCGGTCTCGCCGCAGGCCCTCGATGTCTTCGTCGCTCAGCCCGAATTCACCGAGCACCTCGGCCGTGTCCTGTCCCAGCACCATCGGCGGCGCATTCCGGATGGGCAGGGTCTCGTCGTCCACCCAGAACGGACCACGGACCAGCGGCACTTCACCGCCGTTCGGTGTGGCCACCGGCTGCACCATCTTCAGCGCCTGCACCTGCGGGTCGGCGAAGGCCTGATCGATCGTGTGGACGGGACCGCACGGGATGCCCGCCGCGCGAATCGCCGTCACCCATTCGGCGGCCGGCCGCACGGACAGCAGTTCGAGGAGTTCCTTGGTGAGCCGATCGCGGTGCGCGAGTCGCGACTGGCCGGTGCGGTATTCGGGCCGGTCGGCGAGTTCGGGATCCCCGAGAACCTGGCACAGCGACTCCCAGTGCCGATCCGAGCCGGTCGCGATGATGATGGGGAAATCGGCCGTGTCGAACGTGCCGTACGGCGTGATCGTCGGGTGCGTGTTGCCGTTCGGCTCCGCGACGCGTCCGGTGCTCAGATAGTTCTGCGCCTGGAACGACATGATCGACAGGGCCGATTCGAGCAGCGACGTCTGCACGTGATGGCCGGCGCCGTCACGGCCCCGCGACACGAGTGCCGCCGTGATGCCCAGCGCCGCATAGATACCGGACACCGTATCAATGATCGGGATGCCGACGCGCATCGGCGTGTGGTCGCCCGCGCCGGTCACCGACATCAGGCCCGACATGCCCTGCGCCACCTGATCGAGTCCCGGGGAGAACTGCTCGGGTCCGGTCGGGCCGAAACCACTGACACTCATGACGATCACTCCGGGATTGTCCTCGGCGAGCGACTCCTGATCGAGTCCCATGTCCGCGAGGACGCCGGGTCGGAAGTTCTCGACGATGACGTCCACGTCGACGGCCATGCGGCGCAGCAGTTTCCGACCCTGCTCGCTGCGCATGTCGAGCGCGACGGACCGTTTGCCGCGGTTGACGGAGGCGAAGTACAGGCTGTCGCTGCCGTCGAACGGCGGCCACTGCCGGGAACTGTCGCCACCGGAACGGGTCTCGACCTTGATGATGTCGGCGCCGAAATCGGACAGCAGTGCCGTGCACAGCGGACCGGCGAGGGCCCGCGTGAGGTCGAGGACCCGGATCCCGCTGAGCAACTGGTTCATGGTGGATCCTCGGTTCTCTGTGAAGGAAGGGGGACCGTCCGAGAATTGCGGACCCGCCGATCGATAGCGATGGCGAGAATGCACAAGCGGCCGCTGGGGATTTCGGCGCATTGTGTGCCGCGACGGCCGGTCGCCGCCGGTTAGCGTGAGGGTCCCGACGAAGCACCCGAGGAGTACGAGGCGATGCGCGACATCCTGACGGGCCTGCAAGCGTGGTTCGATCGCGGCGAGAACTTCGTCCTCGCCACGGTGGTGCGCACCTGGAAGTCGTCTCCGCGGGCACCGGGCGCGGCGATGGCCGTGTCGGAATCCGGTGAGGTGCTCGGAAGTGTGTCCGGTGGGTGTGTCGAGAGCGCGCTGTACGAGACGGCGCGGGACGTGCTGGCCGACGGGCGCAGCCGGACCGAGGTGTTCTGCGTGGCGGACGACGACGCGATCGGTGTCGGTCTGACGTGCGGCGGCACCATCGAGGTGTTCGTTCAGCGTATCGGGCACAACGACTTCCCGGACTTCGCGGACGTGGCGCGCAGGATCCGCGGCGGTGAGCCGATCGCCGTCGTGACGGAGACCGGCGACGGAGCACGGACCCGGCGCTGCGTGATCACCGGGGACGGGGCCGCGGGCGACCTCGACCTGCCCGAGACCGATGTCGATAATGTCCGCCGTCGCCTCGACGCCGGTGAGTCGCGGGTGTATCAGCTGCGGTCCGAGACGGTATGCATGGTCGAGATCTTCGCGCCCCCGCCGCGGATGTACATCTTCGGGGCCATCGACTTCGCGGCGGCCATGTGCACGTTGGGCGCGTTCGCCGGCTACCACGTCACGGTGATCGACGCCCGCGCCGTGTTCGCGACGCGCGCCCGGTTCCCGGACGCCGACGACGTCGTCGTGATGTGGCCGCACCGCTTCCTCGAGACCGCGCCGGTCGACCACCGAACGGTCCTCGCGGTGCTCACCCACGACGAGAAATTCGACATCCCACTGCTGGGCCTGGCCCTGCGATCGGACGCCGCGTACATCGGCGCGATGGGCAGCCGGGCCACGCACGAGCGCCGGGTCGCGCTGCTGCGGGAACAGGGGACGACCGCGGCGGAGCTGGCACGGCTGCACTCCCCGATCGGCCTAGACCTTGGCGCGCGTACTCCCGAGGAGACCGCGGTGTCGATCCTCGCCGAGATGATGAAGACGACCCGGGGCACCACCGGGCTCGAGCTCCAGCAGCTGAGCGGTTCGATTCACCGTGATGTCGAAGTCCAGGAGTGCGTAGCCGGCGGGCCACCAGTCGCATCACGGCGTGGGTAATCGGACGCAGTTTCGGGTAACCGGACGTGGAGCGACGACGCGGGATGTCAAGGCGGTGGAAGGGGCGTCTCCCGCGCCGGTATGGAACCCCTGCGGCGGCACCCAGTCCTTCCTTTCACCCGATACAGAGGCCTCATGAACATCATCACCGCACTTCCCCTGGCCGTACTGCGCGCGCAGTACACGATCGTGCGCTACCCCCTTCACCTGATCGACGAACAGGTCATCGCACACCTGGCACCCGCAGCACCGGCCCGACGGCTGTACCGGGGCGGCCTCGGCCTGCTCGATTGCGCCGTCGGCAGCGTTCTGGGTCACCAGGACCGTGCCCATCGTGGCGCCGACGCCCCACCCCGCATCACCCTGGTCGCCGGCACCGCCCCCGACACCGATGACGATCCCGGCGCCTCGGATATCGCTGCCGCCGAGGTCGAGACCGCCTCTCGGTCCGCGACCGTAGGGAACGCCGAGCTGAACGAGAAGGCGGCCCATCAACTCGACACCGATTCGCTCGCCGAGAACCTCGACGACGTAGCCGACACCGCCGACCCGGCGACCACCACCGTCATAACCCGGCTTGCGGACGCCGCGAGCACCGAACCCGACACGACACTGACCGGTGAGCTGGCCGACCGCGTAGCCGAACTCGCCCGGGCCGACACCCCACCACCGGGCACCCGGACAACCCCGACCGGCAAACGCCACTAATCTGCGGAGATCACGCGGTCACGCCAACTCGGCTGCCCAATCGTCGAAGCTCTGCCACCCCACCTCGGGGTAGAGCCGGCGCAGTTCGCCGATATTCGCGTCGTATCCGGTGTCGGTAAGGAAGCGGAACATCGCGCGCATGTCCGGCGATGCGATGGCGTCCGCGTCGGACGCATGGGCATGAACCGGCGTGCCCAGTACCTCGCCGAGCACTTCGGCCATCCGACGTGGCGTCGGATCGTCCGACGCCAGGTCGATTCGTGTCCGGGCAAAGCGGTCCGGGTCGTCGAACACGAGGGCGACGAACCGACCGAGGTCCCGGCGCGACAACTGCTGCAGCGGGGTGTCGACCGGCAGAGGCAGATCGAGCCGGCCTCGGCGGATGCTGTCGAGGCCACCGAGCAGGTTGTCATAGAAGTAGGTCGGCCCGACGATCGTGTACGAGACCGAGGAGTCTCGCAGCAGCGACTCGGTAGCAGCCTTCGTGTCGAAATGTGGGACCCCGGTGCTCTTGTCCGCGTCGGCCACCGAAGAAAACACCACGTGGGGAACACCGGAATCACTGAACGCGCCGACAAGCGCGGCACCCTGAGCGATTTCCGCCTCCGGGCCGTCCTCGAAAGGCGTTGTCATGGCGAACACGCCCGCGCACCCCTCGACGGCAGACGCGATCGCCGCCCGATCGGTGATATCAGCCACGGCAATGTCGACGCCTCGCAGGCGCAACGCGTCTGAGCGCGAAGAGCTTCGACGGACCAGCGCTCGTACCTCACGTCCTCGTTCGAGGAGCGCGTCGACGACGGCGCCTCCTTGACCACCCGTTGCTCCGACGACCGCATACGGCTCACTCATGGGCACAAGATCTCTCCTTCTCGACCGCGCCAGCCTACTCGCAGGCTCCGGCCGCTCACCGTGACGTCTGCCCTGGTCGGTGCGACGATGGTTATGATCGGGTCCAGCGGGAAAGCACGCGACCTGCCCGGCTGTGCGGTAGGCGCGCGCCCGATGCCGATCCACGAGTTGCCCTTCGTGTACATAGGTTTCGTACGCATCCGAGTGCGCCGCGTGACCGTCGTTTGACGGTTATTCGGTTTCGACTTAAGGTCACACTTTCGCGCCATTCGGGGCGAGTATCGGATCAGGTGAGCAGGGTGTTGCAGTGACGGCGAGGGATGTCGGTAGTTCCGCTCCCGGGTTCCGCGCAGCCGCCGACACCGGCGACGGGCCTGGTCGGGACGTTGCGCCGCAACCGTTCGCCGACGTGCTGGTGTCCGATCTCCTCGTCTCCCCGACCCTCGTCGCCGGCGAGACCGGCACCTCGCGTGAGGTGTCGAACGTCGCCGTGATGGCGGTGCCGGACATCGGACCGTGGCTCCGCACCGGGCAGTTGCTGCTCACCACGTCCGCGGTTCTCGGCCGGCTGGTCGAGCCGATCGACGCGTTTCTCGCCCGACTCGACAGGCGGGGCGTCTCCGGGCTCGCCGTCCGGCTCGACGACCCCACCGCGACGTTGCCGGCCGAGATGTCCGATGCGGCCGACGAACTCGGGCTTCCTCTCGTCGTGGTCGCGGACCTGTACTCGCAGACACACCCGCTGGCGGCTGCGCTCGCGGAGTTGTCGGCCCGGCAGGTCGACGCCGTGTTCGAGGCGGACCGGCTGCGGAGAGTGCTCGTCGACGTCGTGATGGCCGGCGGAGGGTTCGCCGAACTCGCCGACGCCGTCCACGGTGAACTGGGCGGGGCCGTGCTGATCACGACACCCGACGGACGTCAGTTGTGCCGGGCCGGGGACGAGTCCGAGCTGAACCGGCTGGCGTCGAGTGCGGCGCTCGACTCCACCGGGCGGGTCCGCACCGATTCGACGGAGGGCGGGCTGGGCCTGCACCGGCTGGGCGACGAGTTCATCGCCGTCTCAGCGATTTCGGCCAACGGCATCGATCACGGGCGGCTGGTGCACTTCAGCACCGGACACCCGCTGCGCAGCGAAGACCTGTATCTCGTCGAGCAGGCGGCGGCGGTGTGCGCCCTGGTGGTCGCCCGCGAACTGGTCGTGTCCTCGGTGGAGGAGAAGCACCGCGCGAACTTCGTGCGGGACCTGCTGCTCGGCCGCGGCGGCGAACACGAGCACGTCGTCGCGCACGCCAAGACGTTCGGCTGGGACCTGGACCGTCCCGTGGTCGTCGTGGTGATCGAACCCGATCCGGTCGGTGAGGACGAGCCGTCGATGCCCACCCGGATGCCGCTCGTCGAGCGACAGGCGCGGGCATTCACGAGTGCCGTCGCGGGCCGTGACACGGGTGCCGCGGTCACCGCGCTGGCGACGGAGACGGTGATCCTGATGGGGGTCGGCACCGACACGATGAACCTCGTCCACGAACTCGTCGCGTACGTGCGCGGCGACGGCGGCGGTGGGCGCAGACCCTTCGGGGTGGGAGTGTCCCGGCCGACGGACTCGGTCGACGGCATCCCGGCCCTCTACGGCCAGGCCCGGACCGCGCTGAAGGTGGGACGGCAGATCACCGGCGCCTGGGCCGTGACGCATTTCGACGACCTCGGTGTCTACCGGCTGCTGAGCCTCGTCGAGGACGACCGCGAACTCGAGTCGTTCGCGCAGGAGACCCTGCGTGAGCTGACGGCGGACACACCCGAGGCGCAGGACATGCGGCGCACCCTCGAGGTGCTGCTCGCCACCAACATCAACATCGCCGAAACCGCACGTCAACTGCACTTTCACTACAACACCCTGCGGTACCGGGTGGTGAAGCTGGAGAAGATGCTCGGGTCGTTCACCGATCACCCCGAATTGCGCCTCGACCTGTCGCTCGCCCTCAAGATCATGGCGATGCGCGGCATCAATTCCTAAAGTTGCCAATTTCGCCGGGCACGCACTGGCAGATTCTTCTCACGCCGGGTGGCTGACGCTGTAATAACGTTGCCCTCCTATCGAGGTGCAAATGTGACATGCGGCACATCATCGAAGCTGGCCGTCGGCACCCCTGCACCGTCACCTGTCTGAAAGGTCCCCCTATGCCTATCTGGACACTGCACGGAGATGGCAAGACCATCGCGCCCGGGGAGGTCGTCGCCCCGAGCGAACGGCTCAGCTGGGGTCGCACGATCGGGCTCGGCGGGCAGCACGTGGTCTCGATGTTCGGGGCCACGTTCGTCTTCCCGATCATCATGGGTCTCAATCCTCAACTGGCCGTGATGTTGTCGGGATTCTGCACCCTCTTCTTCCTGCTGGTCGTCAAGGGCCGGATTCCCAGTTACCTGGGGACGTCGGCCGCGTTCGTCGGCGGCATCGCCGCCATCCGCGCCCAGGGCGGCACCTCGGCGCAGGTGACCGGGGCGATCCTGGTGTCGGGTCTCGTGCTCGCCGGGATCGGCGTGCTGATCCACTTCCTCGGCGGCGGGGTGGTGTTCAAGATCCTGCCGCCCGTGGTCACCGGTGCCGTCGTCATGCTGATCGGGTTCAACCTGGCCCCGGTCGTCGCCGGAACGTACTGGCCGCAGGACCAGTGGGTCGCGTTGACGGTGATGGTCGTGCTGGTGGTGGCGAGCGTCGCGCTCCGCGGATTCCTCGGGCGGGTCGCGATCTTCCTGACGCTGCTTTTCGGATACGTGCTGTCGTGGGTGCTGGACCTGACGACCGGCATGATCACGTCGTACGACCCGGTGGCCGGCGGAGTCACCGAGCACTTCCGTGTCAACTGGGACGGCGTCTCCTCGGCGTCGTGGATCGGGCTCCCGCCGTTCTCGGACGAGGCGAACGGCATCGTGGGCATCCACGCGCCGTCGTTCAGTCTCACGTTCATCGTCCTCGTGCTGCCCGGTGTGATCGCCCTGATCGCGGAGAACGCCGGACACGTCAAGGCCGTCGCCGAGATCACCAAGACCGACCTCGACCCGATGATGGGACGCGCCCTGATCGGCGACGGCCTGGCCACCACCATCGCGACCAGCGTCGGCGGATCCCCCACGACGACGTACGCCGAGAACATCGGCGTCATGGCCGCGACGAAGGTGTATTCGACGGCCGCGTACGCCGCGGCAGGCGTCATCGCGATGCTGCTGGGTTTCTCCCCCAAGTTCGGTGCCGTCATCTCCGCGACCCCCGGCGGTGTGCTCGGCGGAATCACGGTGGTGCTCTACGGGATCATCGGCCTGCTCGGCGCGAAGATCTGGAAGGAGAACGGCGTCGACTTCGGCAACCCGCTCAACCTGATGCCCATCGCCGCCGGCCTGATCATCGCGATCGGTGACACCGAGCTGACGTTCACGGACAGTTTCTCCCTCAGCGGCATCGCGCTCGGCACGATCGTGGTGATCGGGATGTACCACCTGTGCCGCGTCATCGCCCCGAAGGACGCCGACGACGCGGGGGCCGGCGGTCACACCCCGAAGCCGACCGCGGACGACGGAACGGCCCCGGATCGGGTCGGTCAGCTCACGTGATCTGCCATCGGTGGGACGTGAGTTTTGTCACTAGTTCACGAAACGTCGAGCGCACGATACGGGCAGGATCTGAGGAATGAAACCGTCGCCACTGACTTATCACCGACCTCGGTCGATCGACGAGGCCTGTCAGATCCTCGCGGACGTGGCTCACGAGGGAAAGGTGCTCGCGGGTGGGCAGTCGCTGATCCCGTTGCTGTCCATGCGGCTGGCCGCGCCGGCGCACCTCGTCGACATCGGATCGATCCCCCGGCTGGACGCGGTGTCGTCGTCACGCGAGCTCGGTGTCACGTTCGACGCACTGGCCACCCATTCGGTGCTCGAAGCCGACCGCGGCGCGGCCCAGGTGCAGCCGCTGATCGGCCGCGGGCTGCGTCTGGTCGCACACCCGACCATCCGCAACCGCGGCACGACGGTCGGCTCGATCGTCCACGCCGACCCGTCCGCCGAGATGCCGGCCGTGCTGGCGCTGCTCGGCGGCTCGGTCACCGTGCGTTCGGTGCGCGGGGGCCGGGAGATCCGCTCGACCGACCTGTTCGCCGGGCCGCTCGAAACGACGCTCGAGGCGGACGAGATCGCCACGAGCGTCACCGTCCCGGCCGCCGAGCCCGGTGTCGGGACGGCGATCGACGAGATCGCCCGCAGGCACGGCGACTACGCACTCGTCGGGGTCGCGGCGCAGGTGCGGGTCGAAGGCGGTGCGGTTTCGGAGGCCCGGATGACGTACGTGTCGGCCGGCGAACTCGGTGAGGTCGTCGACTACACGGACGTGCTGCGGGGTGCGTCCGCGACGGACGACCGGGACCCGTTGTGGCGGAATCTGTCCGAGTTCGCGCGGGAACGGATCGGCACCGAACCCGACATCCACGCCACGGCGCGGTACCGGTCGCAACTGGTCGCTGCCCTGACGGCACGGGTCGGGTTCGCGGCCGCGCAGGATGCAGTACTCGACGGTGCCGCCGTGCACGCGTCGGCGGGAGGAAGGTGACCATGGCAAAGGCAACGGGCAGCATCGACGAGCAACTCGCCGAACTGCAGGAGGAGACGGGCGAACAGCACGTCGCGGTGACGTTCACGCTCAACGCGGTGACGCAGACGGTGGTGCTGCCGTCGCGCACGCTCGCGTCCGACGCGATCCGGCACCATCTACGCCAGACGGGGACACACGTCGGCTGCGAGCACGGGGTCTGCGGCGCATGCACCGTGCTGCTCGACGGCAAGCCGGTGCGGTCGTGCCTGGTGCTCGCGGCGAGCCTCGAGGGCCGGGAGGTCACCACCGTCGAGGGTCTCGTCGAACCCGACGGCACCCTGCATCCGGTGCAGCAGGCGTTCATCGACTGCCACGGTCTGCAGTGCGGATTCTGCACTCCCGGCTTCGTGACCACCATCGCCGCGTTCCTCGAGGAGAACGATTCACCCACCCGCGAGGAGGCCACCGACGCGATCGCGGGCAACCTCTGCCGGTGCACCGGATACCAGAACATCAGGGCGGCCGTGCTGCGTGCCGCGGAGATCAAGCGCGAGCGTTCGGGCGAGTTCCCGCTCGGCGAGGACGACGAGTCGTCGCGGGCCTCACTCGCCCCGAAGGTCCGTGGCACGACCAACCCGGTCGGTGGAAGGGCAGGGCGAGCATGAGCGTCACGAAACCCCGCACCGAGCCCGCGCCCACCACGGGTGCCGACGCGCCCGCCGCGTCGGAGAAGTTGTTCGGCAAGCCGATTCCCCGCACGGAGGACGCCCGGCTCCTGTCCGGCAACGGCCGCTACCTCGACGATCTGGGGCACAACGCGCTCATCGCCGCGTTCGTCCGGTCACCGCACGCGCATGCCCGCATCACGGGGATCGACATCGACGCCGCACTCGATCTGCCCGGTGTGCACGCGATCTACACGTACGACGACCTCGTGGACGACTCCCCGGAAATGGCGGAGAACCTCCCCCTCCTCATCCCGCATCCGGCGATCACCGCCCCGCGCAACGGGTATCCGCTCGCCAAGGACGAGGTGAACCACGTCGGTGAGGCGATCGCGATGGTGGTCGCCGACAACCGGTACATCGCCGAGGACGCGTGCGCCAAGATCGACGTCACGTACGAGATGCTCCCACCGGTCGTGGGCATCGACGTGGCGCGGCAGGCGGGCGACGCGGTGCACGCGGACGTCCCCGACAACGTCGCGGCGCACCTGCAGCACGGATTCGGCGACGTGGACGCGGAACTGGCGAACGCACCGCACCGGCTGACCCTGAACCTCGAGATCGAGCGGTCGGCGTCGATGCCGATGGAGGGCAAGGGCGTCTACGCGCGCTGGGACACCGACGAGCAGGCGCTCACGTTCTGGACGTCCACGCAGACGTCCACGTCGGCCCGCGCCGCGATCGCGGCACGACTGAAGATGGCGCACAACAAGGTCCACTGCATCGCACCCGACGTCGGCGGTGGTTTCGGCGTCAAGATCGTCCACCCGTGGCCGGAGGAGGTCATGGTCACCTGGGCCGCGCGGCGGCTCGGGACGGCGGGCATCTCGAGCGAGGTCAAATGGGTCGAGGACCGGCGCGAGCACTTCGTGTCGAGCGCGCACGAGCGCGGCCAGATCCAGGAGGTGACGGTCGGATTCGACGACGACGGCACCCTCCTCGCGTTCGATTTCACGTTCTGGCACGACAACGGCGCCTACCTGCCGTACGGCATCATCGTCATGCTGAACACGTCGACGCAGGTGCTCGGGCCGTACAAGCCGAAATCTTTCCGGGTGGACGCGTACTCGCTGTACACGAACACGGTCATCGTCACGCCCTACCGCGGCGCCGGCCGACCGCAGGCCGTGTTCGCGATGGAACGGGCGATGGACGCGATCGCGAAGTATCTCGGCAAGGACGTCATCGAGGTCCGCGAGCACAACTTCATCCGTCCCGAGGAAATGCCGTACGACTTCCACCTCACGTTCCAGGACGGCCGCCCGCTGATCTACGACACCGGCGACTACCAGGCCGGGATCGACAAGCTCAAGACACTCATCGACTGGGACGGGTTCGCCGACTACAAGAAGCAGGCGAAAGCCGAAGGCCGGGCAGTGGGCATCGGAATCGGCGCCTACGTGGAAGGCACCGGGCCCGGCCCGTACGAGGGCGCCCACGTCCTCGTCGAGACGTCCGGGAAGGTCAAGGCCGCAACGGGTCTGACCACCCAGGGGCAGGGCCACCAGACGGCGTTCGCGCAGATCGTCGCGGACGACCTCGGCGTGCCGGTCACCGACGTGGAGATCGTCACCGGCGACACCCGTCGATTCGGCTACGCCGTCGGCACGTTCGCGTCCCGCGGCGCCGTGATGTCCGGATCGGCGTTCCACGTGGCGGCGCAGATGGTGGCCGAGAAGGCCCGCACGATCGCCGGTGAGGCGCTGAACCTCGATCCCGCCGAACTGGAACTTCGCGGTGGGCACGTGTGCAAGATCGGCACGCTGCCCGGCGCCGAGGGCACGTCCATCTCGCTGGGTGTGGTCGCGGTGCTGTCGAATCCGCTGCGCTACGCGTTCGACGACGCGTCGAGGCAGGCCACCGGATTCGCGAAAGCCGACACCGACATGACGATTCCGCCGGTCCGGGAGGGCGAGCAACCCGGGCTCGAGGCCACCGGCTACTACTCGCCCCCGACGTCGACGTTCGCGTCCGGTGTGCACGCGGCGATCGTCGAAACCGATCCGGTGACGGCGGAGATCCACGTGCGGCGGTACGCCGTGATCCACGACTGCGGCAACGTCATCAATCCGCGGATCGTCGAGGGCCAGGTCATGGGCGCTGTCGCGCAGGGTGTCGGCGGCGCGCTGTACGAAAGGATCGTCTACGACGAGCACGGCCAGATGCTCAACGCGTCGTACATGGATTTCCTGATGCCGTTCGTCACCGAGATGCCCGATTCGCTCGAGATGGACCACACCGTCACCCCGTCCGGTCTCAATCCCCTCGGGATGAAGGGCGCAGGCGAGGCGGGCGTGATCCCGACGTCCGCCGTCATCGCGGCTGCGATCGAGGACGCGGAAGGCATCCCGATCACCTCCATGCCGATATCCCCTTCAGAGTTGTTCGAGCTTCGCCTCGCACACGCGTCGTCACAGAGCAAGGAGAACGAATGAGAATCGCCGGCACCGCCCTACTGACGGCCCCACCGGAGGCCGTGTACGACAACCTGCAGGACGGACGGGTCCTCGCGGCGACCATCCCCGGGGTGCAGTCCCTCGAGCAGCTCAGCGACAACCATTACAAGTTGTCCATCACGGCGGGTGTCGCGTCCATCAAGGGTACCTATGACGGCGAAGTGATTCTGTCGCAGCAGAATCGGCCCGAGTCGTTCGTGATGACGGCATCGGGTGCGGGCGCCCCCGGCACCGTCAAGGCCGACGTGACGGTGCGGCTCGAGGAACGCGACGGCGGCACCCTGCTCAGCTACGACGCGGACGCCGTCGTCGGCGGCATGGTCGGCGGCGTCGGGCAGCGGATGATCACCGGCGTCGCGAAGAAGATGGCCGGGGTGTTCTTCAAGGGCATCGACGGCGTGATCGCCAACGGCATTCCGGCGGCCGAGGTGGCCGCGGCGCCGGGCGAGGTTCCGGCGGTCGCCGGCGTCGCGGAGGCGGCCCCGGTTCCCGCGGCAGCCGCCGCGCGGGTGCGGGTGCCCGAGGGCACCTCCACGGCAACCGTTCTCGCGTCGGCCGCGCTCGGCGCCGGCATCGCCCTCGCCGGTGTTCTCGTCGGCGGCATCCTCGTGCGGGGCACCTGCGCGAAGTAGCGCCGCAAACACCTCGTCACACAGCACCCCGAACCGTCCGGTTCGGGGTGCTGTCGTCTGTCCGGGCCATCCGGGCACGGGCAGCGCCGAACGAGGACCGGTGAGTTCGGCGATATGTGACAAAGAAACCGGGCGGCGGAAGCGGTGCAATTGCCTTACAGAGACGAGCCCAGGAGGAATCGTGGAATCCAGAAAGATTCGGGTCGGTATCGACACCGGCGGAACATTCACCGACGTCGTGGCTGTGGACGAGGAGTCCGGAGCCGTCGTCACCACCAAGACACCCTCGACGCCTGCCGACCCGGCGCAGGGATTCCTCACCGGAATCGAGAAGGTGCTCGCCAAGCTCGGCGAGACCGGCGACGCGATCGGCGCCGTCAGCCACGGCACCACCGTCGCCACCAACAAGCTGCTCGAAGGCAAGGTCGAGAACCTCGGGTTCATCACCACCGAGGGTTACGAGCACGTCCTCGAGATCGCCCGCCAGTCCGTCCCCGACGGCTACGGCAACTCCTACTTCTGGGTCAAGCCCGACCGCATCGTCCCCGCCGACCGCGTCCGCACCATCGGCGGCCGGCTCGCGTTCGACGGCAGCGAGATCCGTCCCCTCGTCGAGGACGACGTCCGCGAGGCCGCCCGCTTCTTCGCCGAGCGCGGCATCCGCACCATCGGCGTGTGCCTCATGCACTCCTACGCCGACCCGAGCCACGAGAACCGCGTCCGGGATCTTCTGCTCGAGGAATACCCCGAGGCCACGGTGAGCATCTCCAACCAGGTGCTGCGCGAGTACCGCGAATACGAGCGGTCCATCACCACGCTGGTCGACGCGGCCGTGAAGCCGAACATCCGCAACTACGTGAACAACATCGCGAACCGGCTGCGCGAGTTCTCCTCCGACGAGGGTGAGGCCCGCGACATCCCGTTCTACGTGATGAAGTCGAACGGCGGCGTGCTCTCCGCCAAGGAGGTCGTGCACCAGCCGATCACGACGGTGCTGTCCGGCCCGGCGGCCGGCGCACTCGGGGCGGCGCTCATCGCGAGTGTCGCGGGTGTGGAGCAGGTCCTCACGTGCGACGGCGGCGGAACGTCGACCGACGTCACCGTCGTGGTCCGCGGTGAGCCCGCGCTCACCACCGAGGGGCGGGTGGGGGCGTACCCGTCGAAGATCCCGATGATCGACGTCGTCACCGTCGGCGCCGGCGGCGGCTCCATCGCCTGGCAGACCCCCGAGGGCACGCTCCGCGTCGGACCGCAGTCGGCGGGCGCCGACCCCGGCCCGCTCTGCTACGGCAAGGGCGGTAGCGAGCCGACGATCACCGACGCCCACGTGCTGCTCGGCCGCATCCCACCCCACCTGCTCGGCGGCGAGATCCCCCTCGACACCGAACTGGCCCGCAAGGGCGTCGAGCAGCTCGCCCACCAGCTGAAGCTCGACTTCGAGGCCTGCGCCACCGGCATCCTCGAGGTGTCGGCGTGGAACCAGGCCAACGCGCTGCGGCAGATCACGGTCAAGCGCGGCCTCGACGTCCGCGACTTCACCCTGGTCACGTTCGGCGGATCCGGTTCGCTGCTCGCCTGCCGGCTGGTCGACATCCTCGGTCTCAAGGACGTCCTCGTCCCGCTGAACCCGGGCAACGTGTCCGCATTCGGGCTGCTCACGGTCGACGTCCGCAACGACTACGTGCAGACCCACGTCTGCAGGCACGACCGCCTGAAGATCGAGGAACTGCAGTCGGGGCTGGACGCGCTCGCCGCCGAGGCGGAACGTGCACTCGCCGACGAGGGCTTCGGCGAGGCGGAGCGCAAGTACGCGCGCTCGGCCGACCTCCGCTACCTCGGCCAGGCCTTCGAGGTGCGGGTTCCCGTCGGTGAAGGTCCCGTCACGCAGGAGTTGATGGACGACGCCGCGGACAGGTTCCACCAGGCGCACAAGGAGCTGTACGGCTACGATTTCCGCGGCGACCCGCACCAGCACGTCGAGTGGGTGAACCTGCGCGTCAGCGGCATCGGCCCGATCAAGCGCCCGACGCTCAACGAGATCGCGGCGGGGACCGGAGCCGAGTCCGCCGTGACCGGCACCCGTCCGGCGTACTTCGACGAGTGGGTCACCACCCAGGTCTACGACCGGGCCCGGCTCGGCGCGGGCGACGTCCTCGAGGGTCCGGCGGTGATCGAGGAATTCAGCTCGACCATCCCCGTGCACCCCGGTTTCCGGGCAAGGATCGACACCTTCGGAAACATCCGCATCACCAAGATCGCCGACTCGAACGGAGCGAACCGATGACCGTCACCACCGAACCCGTTGCAGTGCAAGCGGTCAAGCCCTACCGGCTGACCCCGGTCCACGGCACGACGCCCGACCCGGTGCTGGTGGAGATCGTCGCCGGCTACCTCGCCAGCGTCGAGATGGAGGTCGAGACGTCGATCTCGCGGACCTCCCGCTCCCCGATGATCCGCGACGCGCACGACTTCCGGGCCGGCATCCACGACCGCAACCTCCGGAAGCTCACGGGCCGTTCGTATTCGGCGCTGGTGCATCCGGTGGCGCGGGACTTCCCGCTCGACACGATGAAGCCCGGCGACGTCTACTTCCACAACGACGTCTACCTGTCCGAAGGCGGCATCGGCCACCTCCCCGACCTCTGCGTCACCGTCCCGGTGTTCGCCACCCGACCGGGCGAGGAGGAACCGTCCGTCGTCGCGTTCGTGCAGGCGTTCGGTCACCACGACGACATCGGCGGGTGCTGCCCGGGATCGATGCCGTCCGGCGCGACCACGGTGTACGAGGAGGGCCTGATGGTCCCGCCGATCAAGCTGTGGGATCAGGGGGTGCCCAACGAGGCCGCACTGCGCATCATGACCCGCAACTCGCGGATGCCCGACGCGCTGGCCGCCGACCTCGACGCCGAGTGCTCCGCCTGCCTCATGGGCGCCCGTCGCCTCACCGAGCTGTTCGAGCGGTACGGCTGCGACACCGTCGAGGCCTGCTTCGACGCGATGATGGACGCGACCACCGAGACGTACCGGCGGGAAATCCTCAGCAAGATTCCCAAGGGCGAATACACGTGGGAGGACTACGCCGAACACGACGGCGTCGACGAGCCCATGCTGCACCGGCAGCGGATCACGCTCACCAAGACCGGCCCCGAGGACGAGGGCGGCGAACGCCTCATCCTCGACTTCAACGGCACCGGCCCGCAGGCCAAGGGTCCCATCAACCACTGCGGTGACTACGCCGACGGCAACTTCCTCATCAAGTGGCTCGCGCCGATCCTCCGCAACCTCGCCGACAGTCCCGAGCGGATGGCGGAACTCGACGTCAACGAGGGTGTCGTGCCGTTGATCGAGATGAAGTTCCCGGAGAAGGGCACGCTGATCACCCCGATCTTCCCGGCGCCCACCAACGCCCGGACTTTCGTGATCCTGCGGCTGCTCGGCGTGCTCGCCGGCGTCGTCGCGAAGGCCGTCGACGGGAACATGCCCGCCGACCAGGAGACCATCCGCTACACGGGGGTGTACGGCGAGGACTTCGACGGGCACTCGTACCTGATGCGGGAGGTCCTCGGCGGCGGGTCCGGCGGCAGGCACTACGCGGACGGGGAGGACACCATCCACGTCGTCCCCGACTCGCGGAACCTGCCGACCGAATTCACCGAGAGCCGGTTCCCGTTCATCGTCGAGAAGCTCGGCCTGGCGAAGGACTCCGGCGGCGCCGGACGCTACCGCGGCGGCCTCGGCTACGAGAAGCACATCCGGATGCTCAAGGACGCGAACTTCATGTCCATCGCCGACCGGTCGATCCTCTCCTGCTGGGGAGTCAAGGGCGGCAAGGCCGGACGACCCTTCTCGGTGGTCCTCGACCCGGGCGGCCCGAACGAGCGCGAGTTCGACGCGCTGACCGACGCCGAACCGATCAAGGCCGGCGAAGTGGTGCGCATCCGCACCACCGGTGGCGGCGGCTGGGGCGACCCGCTCGACCGTCCGATCGAGGAGGTCGTCCGGGACGTGCTGTGGGGCAAGGTGTCCGCGGAGGGTGCACGCGTCGACTACGGTGTGGTGCTGGCCTCGTCGACCGGGGAACCGGTCGCGGACGTCGACGCCACGGACGCGCTCCGCGAGCAGATGCGCGCGGACCGCGGCCTCGACGAACCGTTCTTCGACCGCGGTCCCGGCTACGAACGCCTGTCCGGTGGTGCGAAGTTCGCCGAGTTCGACTTCATCGATCGGTGATCCGATGACCGAGTCACTCTCCCGCGGCGCCGAGATCGCCGTCATCGGCGCCGCGGGGAAGACCGGAGCCGCCGTCGTGGCGGCGCTCGGGGGGCTCGCCGACGTACGCCGGGTGGTGCACACCGCCCGGCGTCCCGGCGACTTCGCCGTCGACCTCGAAACGGGTGCGGGACTGGACGAGGCGCTGTCGGGTTGCCGGGGCGTGTACTTCATCGCCCCCAACGTGCACCCCGACGAGCCCGCGCTGCTGCGGAACACGATGCGCGCCGCAGCGTCGGTGGGCGTCGAGCATCTCGTCTACCACTCCGTGGCCTGGCCGTACACCCCGCTCATGCCCCACCACGTCGACAAGGCGCGGTGCGAGGACGCGCTCCGGACGTTCGGCGGGCTCCGGTGGACCGTCCTGCAGCCGTGCGCCTACGCCGAGAATTTCGGGGCGGTGCTGGCGGGCACGGCGACGACCGTCGAACTGCCCTACAGTCCCGACGCGGCGTTCTCGTTCGTCGCACTCGCGGACGTCGCCGAGGTCGCGGCGCGCGTCCTCGCCGAGGGCCCGGACATCCACCACGGCGCCACCTACGAACTCGGCGGCCCGGAAGCCCTCAGCGTGCGGGACCTGTGCGACCGGGCGGGTGGCCCGGTGTCGGTGAAGCAGGTGTCCGTCGACGAGTGGATGTCGCGGCACGGGCGGAACCTGACGGACGACGGTCGCGCCCGGTTGTCCGCGATGTTCGAGTTCTACGACCGGTACGGGTTCCTCGCGGGCGGCGCGCTGTTCGAGTCGCTGCTCGGGCGCCCGCCCACCCCCGCCATGTGAGTGGCAAAGCGTGCTGGGGCACACTTTGCCACTCACCTGGGGTCAGACGCCGATCCGGCCGCCCGACTTCCACACCGCCACGACGGCGGGACGCGGCTGCGCGTCGCCGCCGTCGGGCCAGTGCGACGCCGGGTTGTCGGCGCTGGCGTCGTCCAGTTCACCCGGGTGCTGCACGCACACCGTGACCCGCTCGTCGCCGACGATCGGACCGCAGGTCTCGGCGCCCTTGGGCACGGTGAGGAACTGCTTGGTCTCCCCGCGGTTCGGGCCCTCGAGGACGACGCTGAACAGGCCGTCGTTGGACTTCAGCGCGTTGCCGTCGGTGGAGATCCACAGGTTGCCGTGCGGATCGAACGCCAGGTTGTCGGGGCAGGAGATCGGGCTGACGCTCGCCTTGTCGAACCCGCCGAAGTACGTGTCGGCCTCCGTCGGGTCGCCGCAGACGAGCAGCAGGTTCCACGTGAACGCGGTGCCGGCGTGGTCGTCGGTGAGTTCGAGGACCTGGCCGTTCTTGTTGTTGTTCCGCGGGTTGGCCTCGTCGGCCGCCGCCGCGCCGTCGACGCCGCGCTTGGTGTTGTTGGTCAGCGCCACGTACACCTTGCCGGTCGTCGGGCTGGGTTCGAAGTCCTCGGGACGGTCCATCTTGGTGGCACCGACCTTGTCGCCGGCCTGACGGGTGAACACCGCCACCTCTTCGGCGCTCATGCCGTCGACGAGCGACTCACCCCGGCCGTCCTCGCCGGTGCGCAGCAGCGGGATCCACTCCCCGGTGCCGTCGAACGTGCCGCTCGCCGGCAGCGTGCCCGACCCGTCGATCTCGTCCGCCGAGTTGCCACTGAACTTCGCGACGTACAGGGTGCCCGCGTCGAGCAGCGTCATGTTGTGGCGCAACGCGGCCTGGCTCCTGCCGTCCATCACCTTGCGGCTGGAGACGAACTTGTACATGTAGTCGAAGCGCTCGTCGTCACCGCTGTACGCCACGACGGTGCCGTCGTCGGTGACATGGATGGTGGCGGCCTCATGCTTGAACCGGCCCAGTGCCGTGTGCTTGACGGGTGCGGACGCCGCGTCCCACGGGTCGACCTCGACGACGTAGCCGAAGCGGTTGACCTCGTTCGGCTCCTGGATGAGGTCGAAACGCTTGTCGAACCGTTCCCACTTACGCTCGGAGGCAGCACCTTCCACGCCGTACCGCTTCAGCCGTGCGGCGACGGCGGGGTCGGTGACCAGTTCGGCGTTCGCGAAGTACTGGTTGAAGTTCTCCTCCCCCGACAGCACCGTGCCCCACGGTGTCACGCCACCCGAACAGTTGTTCAGCGTGCCGAGCACCTTCGTGCCCGTCGGGTCCGCGGACGTCTTCAGGAAGTCGCTGCCCGCGGCGGGACCGGTGACGACGAATTCCGTCGTCGCCGTGATGCGCCGGTTGTACGGTCCGAACTCGGGAGTGAGCGCGCCGGAGGCGGATTCGCCCTTCACCTGCACCACGGACAGCCCGTGGGCGGCGAGCGCGGTCTGGAACTGCTCCGGTGACGGGTTTTCGGCGTCGTAGCCCGTGAACATGAACGGCTCGGTGGTGTACTCGTGGTTGACCACCAGCAGGAAGGTGTTCGGCTGACCCTCGACCGGCAGGAGTCCGGCGAAGTCGTTGTTGAACCCGAACTGCTGCGCCTGCGCCTGGGCGGTCTGGTTGTCGAAGTCGAACGCGGGAGCCCCGGGCAGCACCGGGTCGCCCCAGCGGATCACCACGGCCTGCTCGTACCCGTCGGGGACGACGAGGGCGTCCTCGGTGTTGGGGGCGACGGCGTCGAAGTTCGTTCCGGTGGGCGCGGAACCGTCCGAACCGCCCGTGCCGGAGACGCTTCCGCTGCCGGAGTCGTCCGAGCAGGCCACCAGCGCGCTGCCCGCGCCGACGGCGAGGACGGCCATCCCCGTGCCGCGCAGCATCCCGCGCCGCGACAGGGCGGTGCGGGCGATGTCACGGAAATACTCGCCGTGCGAGGTGTTGGGCACGTCGTGGGAGCACGCGTTTCCGCACTTGTACTGACAAGTGACGGACGCGCGCGAGGACACTCCGTCGTGATTGACGAACAGTGCGAGGGGTTTCAAGCTCACCGTGGCTCCCGATTCGAATGTGGACAACTCCGGCACCGTAGAAGTCGTAAGCGAGACGAAGGGAACATTTGTATGAACGTGCGGACAACGAGGGGAGCCTAAGTTCTGGCAGAAATTGCTCCTAGCCAGCAGCCCGGCAGCCGTGCACCATTGAAAGATGGACCCCGTCGAAGCGCTGCGGGAAATTGCGTTCTGGCTCGAGCGCTCGCGTGACGAGGCACCGAGGATCGCCGCATTCCGGCGGGCGGCCGACGTGCTGACGTACGCGGACGAGGACGCGCTGGCCGACCTGGAGGAGCGCGGCTGGGTGTCGCCACCCGACATCGGGTCCGAGGCTGCCGCGATCATCCGTGAGTGTGCCGCGTCGGTGCCGTTGTACCTGACGTACCTGCGCAATGCGGCCGAACCGATCGGACTCGGCGGGACCGAACTGCTCGACGCGCTCCGCGGCGACCTGCACACCCATTCCGACTGGTCGGACGGCCGGTGCCCGATCCGGGAGATGATGCGCCGCGCCGCCGCCCTGGGCCACGAGTACTGCGCGATCACCGATCACTCGCCGCGGCTGACGGTCGCGAACGGAATGTCGTCGGAGCAGCTGCTCTCCCAGCTGAGCGTTGTTGCCGAACTGAACGCGGAACTCGCGCCGTTCCGCGTGCTGACCGGCATCGAGGTCGACATCCTCGTCGACGGCTCCCTCGACCAGGACGACGACCTGCTCGCCGACCTGGACATCGTGGTGGCCAGCGTGCACTCGCACCTGGACACCGACCGGGCGACGACGACCAAGCGGATGCTGCAGGCCGTGAAGTCCCCGCACGTCGACGTCCTCGGGCACTGCACCGGCCGGCTCGTCGAGGGTGCGCGGGGGCCGCGGCCCGAATCGAAGTTCGACGCGGAACGGGTGTTCGAGGCGTGCCGCGAGTACGGCACCGCGGTCGAGATCAACTCCCGCCCCGAGCGCCGCGACCCGCCGGGACGCCTGATCGACCTCGCGCTGAACAGCGGGTGCAAGTTCTCCATCGACACCGACGCGCACACCACCGGTCAGCTCGCCTGGCAGGGGTACGCGTGCGAGCGCGCCGCCGAACGCGGAGTCGAGCCGTCGGACGTGATCAATACCCTGCCCGTGGCCGAGTTGCTGGAGTGGGCCGGAACACCGATCCGGCAATGATCCGCGTCGGCGTCGTCGCGCTCGTCGTCGTGGCTCTGCTGGTCGCCGCCGTGTGGGTATTGCAGCGACGACTGATCTACTACCCCGACAACTCCCCGGTGCCGCCTGCCGACCGACTGATCGCCGGGGCCGAGGACGTCACGCTGACCACCTCGGACGGCCTCGAACTCGGTGCCTGGTACGTCCCACCTGCGAGCGGGGACCCGCGCATGACTGTCCTCGTGGCCGCCGGGAACGCCGGCAACAGGGCGGACCGGGCGCTGCTGGCGTCCGACCTCGCCGCCGCCGGTTTCGCCACACTGCTCTTCGACTACCGCGGGTACGGCGGCAACCCCGGCCATCCCGGCGAGGACGGGCTGGCACTCGACGTCCGGGCGGCCCGCCGACACCTCGTCGACGAACGTCGCGTGCCGCCGGAGCGGCTGCTCTACTTCGGGGAAAGCCTCGGCACCGGCGTCGTCACCGAACTCGCCACCGAGCATCCGCCTGCGGGCCTGCTGCTCCGGTCGCCGTTCGTCGACCTCGCCGCCGTCGGCGCAGCGCACTACCCGTTCCTGCCGGTCAAGCTGCTGCTGCGCGATCGATTCCCCGTCGCGGAGTACGTCGCACGCATCGCTGTGCCCACCACCGTCGTCTACGGCACCGCCGACATCGTCGTCCCGCCGGAGCAGAGCGCTCGCGTGGCCGATGCGGCGCTCGGCCCGGTGGAAACCGTCGTGCTGCCCGGGGCCGGGCACAACGACGACGTGATGTTCGGTGGCGCGGAGATCGTCCGCGCCACCGCCGATCTGGCCGCGAGGGCGCTCCGCGCCCCGTGAGCCTTTTTGGTACCCGGGACTACCAAAAGGGCGCACGGGCGCGTCAGCGCACTATGACGACGTCCAGCGTCCGCGGACCGTGGACGCCCTCGACGCGGTTGAGTTCGATGTCGCTGGTGGCGCTGGGACCGCTGATGAACGTCAGCGGCTTGGTCGCGTCGAGGGTCTGGAAGGCCTGCGGCACGGTGTCGACGATCTGATCGGTGCGCACGATGCAGATGTGGTGGTCCGGGACCAGGGTCAGTGCCCGCCGCCCCTGACCGGCGCCGCCGTCGAGCACGATCGTCCCGGTGGCGGCGATCCCGAGGGTGCAGCCGGTGACGACGACGTCGAGCGCGTCGAGTTCGAGCGTCGACAGTTCGGCGGGCGCCCCGTCGACGACGACGTCACGTCGCGGCCGCCACGACAGCGGCAGGTCCGGCGGGACGACGGCGCGCGCCCCCTCCGCGATCAGCCCGGTGACGACCTCGACGACCGTGCCCTCCTCGGCGCGGTGGACCTGCGCGCGGTAGTCGTCGACGGTGTGGGCGAAGAACTCGACGTCCCCGGGGCCCGACGCGGGCTGCCGGTGGTAGTCGCGGGGAACGGGTTCGGGGGCGGGCGCTTCGGCGAGCGCCGACCGGATCCGGGTCAGGATCTCTTCGCGTGCGGTCATCGTGTCGTGTCCTCGTGAGTGCGGGCCCACCATTGTCGGAAGGTCTCCTTCGGCGGGGAGGGGAGGTCGCGGCTCGCGGTCCACTTCGACCCCGGGTACGGCAGCGACGTGATGCGTCCCTTCTTGCCGCCCAGCACCCGGCCGATCTTGGACGCCGTCTCGGCGGCGGCGAACCGCTTCTCCGACCCCATCACAAAGCCGGCGGCCTTCATCGCGAGGTCCTGGCCGCCGGGAAGCCCGTGCCGCTCGGAGTCGACCTGCTCCGCGCGCAGGTGCACCAGGATGCTGGGGATGTCGATGCGCACCGGGCAGGCGTCGAAGCAGGCGCCGCACAGCGTCGAGGCGAACGGCAGCGAGGCGTTCGGGTCGTCGTGGCCGGTGGTCCCGGTGAGTTGCGGGCTGAGGATCGCGCCGATCGGGCCCGGATACACGGACCCGTACGCGTGACCGCCCGCCCGCTCGTAGACGGGACACACGTTCAGGCAGGCGCTGCAGCGGATGCAGTGGAGCGCCGACCGCCCGACCTCGTCCGCGAGGACGTTGGTGCGACCGTTGTCGAGGAGGACGACGTGGAAGTTCTGCGGGCCGTCGCCGGGATGCACCCCGGTCCACATGGAGGTGTACGGGTTCATCCGCTCGGCGGTGGACGACCGCGGCAGCAGTTGCATGAACACCTCCAGGTCGGTGAACGTCGGGACCAGTTTCTCGATGCCCATGAGGGTGATGAGGGTGTCGGGGAGGGTGAGGCACATCCGTCCGTTGCCCTCCGACTCCACCACCGCGAGGGTCCCGGTTTCCGCGACCCCGAAGTTCGCGCCGCTGATGGCCACCTTCGCGGAGAGGAACTTCCGCCGGAGGTGTGCCCGCGCGGCCATCGCGAGTGCCCGCGGATCGTCGGTGATGTCCTTGTCGATGCCCGGCATCGATTTCAGGAAGATCTCACGAATCTCGGCGCGGTTGCGGTGGATGGCGGGAACGAGGATGTGGCTCGGCTTGTCCTCGCCGAGTTGGACGATGAGTTCGGCGAGGTCGGTTTCGATCGCCGCGATCCCGTTCTCCTCGAGATGCTCGTTGAGGCCCGTCTCCTGGGTGGCCATCGACTTGACCTTCACGACCTCGTCGGAGCCGGTGGCCCGCACGAGGTCGGTGATGATCCGGTTCGCCTCCTCCGAATCGCGCGCCCAGTGGACGGTGCCGCCGCGGGCGGTGACGTTCTCCTCGAACTGCACGAGCAGTTCGGGGAGCCGCGCCATCACGTCCGCTTTCAGGGCGCTGCCCGCCCGGCGCAGTTCCTCCCAGTCGTCGACCTCGGCGACCGCGGCGATGCGCTTGTTGCGGATGGTGGTGGTGGCCGCGCCGAGGTTGGCGCGCAGCTGGGTGTCGGCGAGCGATTTCCGCGCCGCGTCGGGGAAAGATTCTGTGCCCCGGATGTTTCCGGTGCCCGCATGGAAGGTGGGCGAGCCGAGGAACGTGGTCATGCGGGGCTCCCGATCTTCTCGGTGCTCGCCAGGATCTCGGCGAGGTGGACGGTGCGGACCCCGCTGCGCAGCCGGGACAGTCCGCCGCCGATGTGCATCAGGCAGGACGAGTCGCCGGCGCTGCACACCTCGGCGCCCGTGCTCAGGACGTTGCCCATCTTGTCGGCGAGCATCGCGGTCGACGTCTCGGAGTTCTTCAGCGCGAACGTTCCGCCGAAACCGCAACAGGATTCGGCGGCGGGCAGTTCGATCAGCGTCATCCCGCGCACCGCGCGCAGCAGTTGCAGCGGCTTGTCCGCGACGCGCAGCATCCGCAGCGAGTGGCATGTCGGGTGGTACGTCACCCGGTGGGGGTAGTAGGCGCCGACGTCGGTGACGCCGAGGACGTCGACGAGCAGTTCCGACAGTTCGTACGTCCGGGACGCGACCTCCTCGGCGCGCGTCGCGAGCGATTCGTCGCCGTACCGGCGGGCGACCATCGCGTGCTGGTGCCGGACGGATCCGACGCAGGAACCGGACGGCGCCACCGCGACGTCCCAGGACGGTCCGCTCTCGAACGCCTCCACGTGGTGACGGACGAGAGGCAGCGCTTCGGCCTGGTAGCCGGTGTTGACGTGCATCTGCCCGCAGCACGTCTGCTTCGGTGGGAACACGACCTCGTGGCCGAGCCGCTCGAGCAGGCGGACCGTCGAGGTGGCGGATTCGGGGAACAGGGCATCCGCCAGGCACGTGGCGAACAGGGCGATTCTCATCGGGTACTCCAACCGGGCTGGGCTGTGGTCTGACCACAGTAGCGCACTGTGGTCAGACCACACCAGGTAAACTTTCGTCGTGCGCACACACGAGGTCGTCCTGCATCGCATCGAGCAGGATCTGGCGGCAGGCAAACTCACCGTCGGCGGTCGTCTGCCCGCCGAGCGCGCACTCGCGGAGGAACTGGGGGTCGGACGCTCGTCCGTCCGCGAGGCCATACGCGTGCTCGAGGCCATGGGCATCGTCCGCACGGCCGTCGGGTCCGGACCGGACGCAGGCGCGATCGTGGCCGCCGACCCGGCCGCATCCATCGGCGCGGCCATCCGACTGCACATGGCGACGCGCACGCTGCCCATCCACGACGTCGTCCAGACGCGCACACTGCTCGAGTCGTGGGCGGTGCAGGAAGCCGCCGGACAGGCCCCCGACCTCGACTTCGCGACCATCGACACACTGCTCGACGCGATGGACGACGAGGACCTCTCTCCCGAGGCGTTCCACCGGCTCGACGCCGACCTGCACGTCGCGATGGCCGGACTCGCGGGCAACGTCCTCGTCGAGGCGATGATGGTCTCGCTCCGCGACTCCATTCACGGCTACGTCATACAGGCCGTTCCGCTCCTCGACGACTGGCCTGCGGTCGCGACCCACCTCCGCTGCGAGCACCGCGGCATCGTCGCCGCCCTCCGCGGCGGACACGGCGCCGAGGCCGCCGGCCTGGTGCGGGAGCACATCGAGGGCTTCTACGGACGCTTCGCGCCCGTGCGTGGGTGACGTGTAGAGGCGGGCGGTGATCGGGCGAGTACAGCATCGGCACCGCCGCCGAGTGGGAGAGGTGACCAGACCGGTGATCCGTCGTGTCGCTGGTGCTCGAAGCTAGGATCGTGTGACACAGGCGGCAATACCATGCAGTTCGCGGGCGTGGTTTCGTGGGGAGAATCGGGCCATGGCGGACGAGCAGCGCAAGACGGTCGGTGTCTTGTCGCGCGCGTTCGCCATCATCGACGCCGTCGAGTTACGACCGATGATCACGAGCGAGCTTGCGCGCACTGTCGGCTTGTCGAAGTCGACCACCCAACGTCTCGTGGCCGAGCTCGCCCACTATGGCTACCTGCGTCGAGATGCCGAGGGTCGATACTGGCTCGGGTATCGCTTCACTGCAGCGGGGATGACCGATATCGCCATGCCGGTGCTTCGGGAGCTGAGCGAGGGCACCGGTGAGTCCTCGCAGTTGTGGGTCCGGCGCGGTGACCTGCGCTTGTGCGCCGCCAGTGTCGAATCGTCGAACGAACTGCGGGCCACCATGCCGGTCGGCACCACATTTCCGCTGGCGGAAGGGTCGAGCGGTCACGTGCTGGCCGGCGATTTCGACAACGACCCCGTCGCGCGACGCCGCGGCTGGTGGCAGACGCTCTCCGAGCGGGTTCCCGGCCTCGGCTCGGTCAGTGCACCGGTACGAGTGCACGGCGAGATCGTCGCGTCGGTATGCGTGTCGGGCCCGTTGCACCGGCTCGGTGACGATCCCGGACCCCGCCTCGGTCCCTCGGCCGTCGACGCCGCTCATCGCATCGAAAAGTCACTTCTCGACTCCTGACCCCGGCGGTTGCGTCTTTTCGTGTCATCTCGACGTGGGCCGGCCGCCATGCCTCGTTGCGCTCTGTGATCCGGAGCACTATGGTTGCCCCATTATTCGGGCCATAATGACCCAAATAATGGGCCACCACGAAGATTGATCGCATCGCCGACAGGAATCGGAGCGTCATGAACAACGCCACCACAGGTCCGCTCGACGGCATCACTGTCCTGGAGCTCGGTAACTTCATCGCAGCGCCCTTCGCGACCCGGCTGCTGGCTGATTTCGGCGCCGAAGTCATCAAGATCGAGCGTCCCGACGGTGGGGACGAGCTGCGCGGTTGGCGTCGCAGCAGGGGCACCACCTCGATGATGTATCGCACCATCGCCCGAAACAAACGATCGGTGACGCTCGATTTGAAGAGCGCCGAGGGGCAGCAGCTGGTGCTGGACCTGGCCGCCCAGGTCGATGTCGTGATCGAGAACTTTCGCCCTGGCACGCTCGAACGCTGGAACATCGGGCCCGAACAGTTACAGGCAGCGAACCCGGACATCGTCCTGGTCCGGATCTCCGGTTACGGCCAGAACGGCCCCTATGCGCAGCGCGCCGGCTTCGGTGGGGTCGCCGAGGCGTTCGGCGGATTGCGTTATGTGACCGGCTATCCCGACCGTGAGCCGGTGCGTCCGGCAGCACCGCTGGGCGACACCCTCGCCGGTCTCTACGGCGCGGTCAGCGCGTTGATGATGCTTCTGGCCAAAGCCCGCGGCGGCGACCACCCGAGGCCCCAGGTCGCCGATGTCGCACTGTACGAATCGGTCTTCATGACGATGGAGTCGCTGACCGCTGACTACGACGCCTATGCCATGGTGCGCGAGCGCACCGCCGGCAATCTTCCCGGTGTGGTGCCCAGCGGCTCCTACCCGTGTGCCGACGGCTCGGTTCTGATCGCCGGGAACGCCAGCGGGGTCTTCGCAAGGCTGATGAACGCCGTCGGCCGCCCAGACCTGGCGAGTGATCCCGACCTGGTCGACGGCACCAAACGATATCTGCGGGAAGACGATCTCGACGAGGCGATCGTGGCATGGACGACGACCCGATCCACGAGAGACGTCGTCACCGAACTGTCCGACGCCGGTGTCCCGGCCAGCGACGTCTACGACGCCGCCCGCATCGTCTCCGACGAGCACTATCTGGCCCGCGGGATGATCCAGCCGTTCAAGGTCGACGTCGAAGACGGCTCACCCGAGGAGGTGCGCTTCCCCGGCGTGGTACCTCAGTTCGATGGCCAGGCAACGAAAGTCGGGTGGTTGGGGCCTGATCTCGGTGCCGACACCGAGCCCGTACTGGGCCGGATGCTGGGCCTGACACCCGACCGCCTGAACGCACTGCGCACAGCAGGCATCATCTGACCCGCGGGCATCCGCCGCCCCTCTGCTCCCTGGTGCAGCCGCACCCTTCCCGTTTGCCCCGCACGGAAAGAACACGGTCCCATGGTCTACGCCATCTCCATCCTCGCCCTCGTACTGATCTTCACCATCGCCACCAAGGTGCCGATCAACATGGGCATCCTCGCCTTCGCCGGCGCCTTCCTCGTCGGCGGATGGGTGTCGGGGATCCCGATCGACGACATCGTCGACGCATTTCCCGGTGACATCTTCCTGATCGTCGCCGGGATCACCTTGCTGTTCGCCATCGCCAAGGCCAACGGCACCATCAACATCATCGTCGAATCGGCCCTACGCCTGGTCCACGGACGGCGCTGGGCGCTGGTGTGGATGATGTTCCTGCTCTCCGGCGCGCTGATGGCGCTGGGATCACCGATGGCGGCAGGCATGCTCGCCCCCATCGCGATGCGGCTGGCCGGGAAAAAGAAGATCAACCCCCTGTTGATGGGCATGGCCATCAACCACGGTGCTCTGGGCTGCGCGTTCTCGCCCATCACGATCTACGGTGCCTTCGTCAACGGATTGATCAAATCCGCCGGGTACGAGGCGAACCCGCTGCTGCTGTTCATCGTTCCCTTCGCACTGAACACCCTGTTCCTCGCCGTACTGTTCGCCATCTACGGCCGCGACCTGCTCCACGAGCTGCCCGAAGACCGTGACGAGATCACCGGCGCCGGCGCCAGCGCAGGCGCATCGACCCGCCCCCATCCCAGCCCGGGATCTGGCACCGCCTCCGCGACCGCCGTCCTGCCTGACGTCGATGTCATCGGCCGCACCCCGTTCAACCGGGAACGGGTCGCGACGCTCATCGGAATCCTGCTCCTGGCAGTAGGTTCGGTGGCCTTCAACGTCGACGTCGGAGTCAGCTCGATCTGCATCAGCACGGTTCTGCTGCTGATGGCCCCGAAGAAGATGCCCCGGATCGAAGACAAGGTGGCGTGGCCGGCGGTCGTGCTGGTGTGCGGCATGCTCACCTACATGACGGTGCTCAAACAAAACGGCACCCTCGACTTCCTCGGCGACGCCGCCACCCACCTCGGCTCCCCTCTCGCCGCCGCGCTGATCCTGCTGTACGCCGCCGCGATCATCTCCGCGGTCGGGTCCTCGATCGGCACCCTGGGCATCGCGCTGCCGCTGGCCGCACCCATGCTCGCCGCCGGGGAACTCGGCGCGCTGGGTTTCATCATCGCGCTGGCCTTCGCCTCCACCGTCGTCGACGTCAGCCCCTTCGCCACGAACGGATCCATCGTGGTGGCCGAGGCCGACGTCGAAGACCGTCAACGGTTCCAGCGCAGCGTCCTGGCCTACTGCGGCCTGGTCGTGCTCCTCGCCCCGCTGGTGGCCTGGGCCCTGATCGTCGTTCCCACCTCGCTCTGATCCCCGGCCACCCCAAGAAGGTTCTCGCATGCCCGTCACCATCACCGACGTCGTCCTGCGCGACGGTCTACAGGACGAGAACGTCCTCGTCGCCACCGACGACAAACTCACCATCGCCGACGCGCTGGTGGCAGCCGGAGTCCGGCAGATCGAAGCCGTGTCCTTCGTCTCGCCCACCCGCGTCCCGCAGATGGCCGACGCCGACGCGCTCATCGCCCGGTTGCAGCCCTACCGCGCCACCACGCAGGTCAGCGCGTTGGCGCTGAACGCCACCGGGGTCCACCGTGCAGTGGCCGCCGGAGTCGACGTCGTGCACATCGCGGCGTCGGCCAGTTCCGCACACAGCCGAGCGAACGCCGGCAAGTCCGCTGCACAGGCCCTCGAGGACCTGTCCCAGGCGGTGGCCGGCTACCCGGAGCAGCGGTTCCTCGGCGGGATATCGACCGCCTTCGTCTGCCCGTTCGAGGGAACCGTCTCACCCGCACGTCTGGTAGAAGTCGCCGAGCAGTTCGCAGCCATGGGGATACGCGCCCTGGGGCTGGCCGACACCCTGGGCACCGCCACCACCGAGCACGTGCTCAACGCGGTGGGCGCCGTGCGCGAGGCACTGCCCGACCTCACCATCGGACTGCACCTGCACAACGCCGACGGCCAAGCACTCACCACCGCCCTGCAAGCAGCACGCAATCTGGGCATCGCACACTTCGACAGCGCGGTCGGCGGATACGGCGGGTGCCCCTTCGCGCCGGGCGCACACGGCAACCTCGCGACCGAGGAGCTGGTCGCACATTTTCACCGTCATGATGTGGAAACCGGCGTCGATCAGGCACAGGTGACCGCGGCAGCATCGTTGGTCAAGCGTGTCCTCGCAGCCGCACCGCAGCTCTCGGTGTGATGGTCGACCGGTGAGCGAGCGCGAACCGCCTCAGTACGCCTCGAGGATCTGCGCCTCGGCGTCTTCGAGGTAGGTCTTGAGTAGCTGACCTGCGGCTTCGGTGTTGCCCGCGACCAGTGCGTCGTAGATCTCGTGATTGCGGGTGAGGTACGGGCCGTGGAATCGGTGGGCGTCGTCCATGACGTGGAAGACGAGCCGCGCCTCGTTCCACACGCTGCGCATGAGTTCGTCGATGCGATTGCTGTTGTTGAGGCTCGCGAGGGCGCTGTGGAAGTGGATGTCGGCGGTGCCGACTCCGGTCCAGTCCTCGACGGCGTACCGCTCGTCGGCCAGGTCCAGGGCCTCGGCCACGCGCGACAGGTCGCCGGTGGCGGGGTCGAATCCGTTGACGCCCGCACATTCGACGACGCGCCGGCAGATGTACAGCTCGGTGATGTCCTCGGCCGTGGGCACGCGGACGAAGACTCCGCGGTTGAGTTCGTGCGCGACCAGTCGGTCTTCGATCAGGATCTGGAAGGCCTCGCGCACCGTGTTGCGGGAGACGTCGAGGGCGGCGCAGATGTCGGGTTCGGAGAGACGCGCCCCTGGTCGGAACGTTCCGTCGATGATTGCGTCCCGCAGAATGCCGGCCACCCGGGTGGTCCTGCTGGTGCGTTCGAGCAGGCCGCGGTGAGCGGCCAGGCGGGAATGCGCATCGCCGCGAAGGGCATTCGAGCTGGTCAAGTCCACTCCTCAGGTTTCGATCTCGACCGCAATCATAGTTGTGAGCTCGGTTCCGCGATGAATTCCATGTTAAACGATCCTCTCAGGGTATTGCAGGATCGTTGAACGATTTGTACCGTGATGGGAGTTACACCGTTTCTTCCGGCAGTTACATCCCTTCTTCAGGCGAGGTGCCATGACCACAGATACACAGACCGAGGTCGCGCAGGCGCGCCCCTTCGACTGGTTCCGCACCCTCGGGCCGAAGGGAAAGAGAGCCTTCATCGGCGCGTTCGGCGGGTACGGACTCGACTCCTACGACTTCCAGGTCCTCCCGCTCGGCCTCGCGGCCATCGCCGCCTACTTCGGCCTCACCACCGGACAGGCTGGCCTGCTGACGACGGTGACGCTGGTCGTGTCTGCGCTCGGCGGTGCCCTCGCCGGCATCCTCGTCGACAAGATCGGCCGGGTCCGCACCCTGCAGGTCACGGTCGCGACGTACACGATCTTCACGGTGCTGTGCGGCTTCGCGCAGAACTTCGAGACGCTGCTCGTCTTCCGCGCCTTCCAGGGCCTCGGCTTCGGCGGCGAGTGGGCGGCGGGTGCGATTCTCGTGGCCGAATACGCCCGGGCCGAGTACCGGGGCCGGGCCGTGGCGTTCGTCCAGAGCGCGTGGGCAGTGGGCTGGGCGCTGGCGGTGATCGTCTACACGGTCGTCTTCCAGCTGTTCGATCCCGACGTCGCGTGGCGAGTGCTGTTCTTCACCGGTGTCCTGCCCGCGTTCCTCATCATCTGGGTTCGCCGGAATCTGAAGGATCCCGAGGTCGTCACGAAACGTCGTGAGTCCGCGGGCAAGGAGACCGGCTCGTTCGCCGCGATCTTCCGCGGCGGACTGCTCAAGACCACCGTGCTCGCGTCGCTGCTCGCCACCGGCGTGCAGGGCGGCTACTACACGCTGGCGTCCTGGCTGCCCACATTCCTGAAGACCTCGCGCGGACTCGACGTCGTCGGCACCGGCGGCTACCTCGCCATCCTGATCTCGGGTGCGTTCCTCGGCTACGTCAGCGGCGGCATCCTCACCGACAAGCTGGGACGCAAGCGGACCATGCAGCTGTTCGCGGCACTGTCGGCCGTCTTCATGGTGGGCTACACCCAGGTGCCCGAGGGCGCGAACATGTTGATCCTCATCCTGGGCTTCCCCCTCGGCTTCTGCACGTCGGCGATCTTCAGTGGATTCGGATCGTTCCTGTCCGAGCTGTACCCGACGCAGTCCCGCGGCACGGGCCAGGGCTTCACGTACAACTTCGGCCGCGCGGTCGGCGCCGTGTTCCCGGCGGTCGTCGGTTTCCTGGCGGCCACCCAGTTGGGTATCGGCGGCGCGATGATCTTCGGTGCGCTCGGATACGCCATCGCCGTCTTCGCCCTGTTCTTCCTCCCCGAGACCCGCGGGATCCAACTTGACTGACTCACCGGCCGACCTCCGCTCCGCGTTCCGTTCGGGACGTGTCACCCCGACCGCCGGTCTGGCGCCCGGATTCGCCCAGACGAATCTCATCGCCGTACCGGAGGACTGGGCCTACGACGTCCTGCTGTTCACGCAGCGGAACCCCAAGCCGTGCCCCGTCCTCGACGTCGGCGACGTCGGCTCCCGCACGACGATGCTCGCCCCCGGCGCCGACATCACCACGGACCTGCCGCTGTACCGCGTGTGGAAGGACGGCGAACTGGCCGACGAGACCGCGGACGTGTCGGGGCTGTGGCGGGACGACCTCGTGGCGTTCCACATCGGGTGCAGCTTCACGTTCGAGCACCCGGTGGCCGCCGCCGGGGTCCCGCTGCGGCACGTCGAGCAGGGCAGCAACGTCCCGATGTTCGTGACCAACCGTGAATGCAGGCCCGCGGGCCGGATGAGCGGACCGATGGTGGTGTCGATGCGGCCCGTTCCCGAACATCAGGTCGCGCTCGCCGCGGCGATCTCGGCGCGGATGCCTGCCGTCCACGGTGGGCCCGTGCACATCGGCGATCCCGCGGAACTCGGCATCGCCGATGTCGCGGCCCCCGACTTCGGCGATCCGGTGAACTTCGAGCCCGGCGACGTGCCGATGTTCTGGGCCTGCGGGGTCACCCCGCAGGCGGCGGTGATGGCGTCCCGGTTGCCGTTCGCGATCACCCACGCGCCCGGGTACATGCTGATCACCGACACCCCGGACAGCGAGTACGTGCTGGAGGTTCCCGATGCGCGTTGATCTGAACTGCGACCTCGGTGAGGGCTTCGGGCAGTGGACCCTGGCGGACGACGAGGCCCTCCTCGGCATCGTCACCAGCGCGAACATTGCGTGCGGGTTTCACGCGGGGGATCCGATGATCATCCGCCGGGCCTGCGAGGGTGCGGCCGAGCGCAACGTCGCGATCGGTGCGCACGTGGGTTTCCGGGATCTGGCCGGATTCGGCCGTCGTGAACTTGCGGTGTCGCCGGCGGATCTGCGCGACGAGACGCTGTACCAGATCGGCGCGCTCGCCGGGTTCGCGCGCGCCGCCGGGTCCCGCGTGTCGTACGTCAAACCGCATGGTGCGCTCTACAATTCCGCCGCGCTCGACTACGAGCGGGCCGAGGCGATCGCGTCGGCCATCGGTCGGTTCACCGAACCGCTCGCGCTGATGGGTCCACCCGGCTCGCAGTTGCAGCGTGCGGCGCAAACCCACGGCATCGAATTCGTCGCCGAGGGTTTCGCCGATCGCCGCTACACCGCCGCGGGCACGTTGACCCCGCGCTCGGTGACCGGCGCCGTCATCGACGATCCCGACGTCGCCGCCGACCAGGCCGTGCGCATGGTGTCGAGCGGAACGGTGGAGTCGATCGACGGCGCCGACGTCGCGGTGTCGGTGCACAGCATCTGCGTCCACGGCGATTCGCCGGGGTCCGTGCGCACGGCCCGCCAGGTTCGGCACGCCCTGGAGAGCGCCGACGTCACGCTCGGGTCCTTCGCATGACCACCCCGAGCGCAGGCACCCGGATCCTTCCGGCGGGCAACCGGGGCCTCCTCGTCGAACTGGAGTCGGAACCCTTCGTGGTGTCGCTGACCGAACGCCTCCGCCGCACCCCGGTCCCGGGGGTGGAGGACGTGCTTCCTGCGGCGCGGACGGTGCTCGTGACCACGACTCCGCGCACCGACCTCGACGAGGTGCGCCGCGCGCTGCGGACGATGACCGTCGACCTCGAGGTGTACGAGGACAGCCGCGCAACCGAATCCGAGCCGGTCACCATCCCGGTCCGCTACGACGGCGCCGATCTCGCCGACGTCGCCGACCATCTGCGGATGAGCCGCGAGGACGTGATCACGGCGCACACGGCGGCCACCTGGCGCTGTGTATTCATCGGATTCGCACCGGGTTTCGCCTACCTGAGTTGCGGCGACGACCGGCTCACCGTGCCACGGCGGGCCCAGTCCCGGACCGTGGTGCCCGCCGGGTCCGTGGCCCTCGCCGGTGGCTACGGCGCGGTGTATCCCCGGTCCTCACCCGGTGGATGGCAGATCATCGGAACCACGGACTCCCCGATGTGGAACCTCGACGCGAACCCTCCGGCGCTGCTGCAGCCGGGGCGTCGCGTCCGATTCGTCGACGAGGAAACACTGTGAGTGAACTCGAAGTACTCGAAACGGGTCCGCTCAGCCTGATCCAGGACCTCGGCCGCCCCGGCTACCTGAGTTCAGGTGTGGGTGTGTCCGGCGCCGCCGACCGCGGATCCGCGAAGCTGGCCAATCGGCTGGTCGGGAACGACGAGAACAGCGCGTGCATCGAGGTGTTGATGGGCGGCCTCGCCCTCCGCGCGCCGCAGGTGACCGTCGTCGCCGTCACCGGGGCACCCGCTACGGCGCTGCTCGACGGAATCCCGATGGGGCACGCGAGCGTCATCGTGATGCAGCCGGGGCAGACGCTGCGCCTGCAGTACGCGCAGGTCGGCCTGCGCAGCTACGTCGGCGTCCGAGGCGGCGTCGCGGTGCCGGACGTGCTCGGCTCCCGCAGCACCGACACCCTCTCCGGAATCGGCCCGGAAGCGTTGAAACCCAACGACGTTCTGCTCGTCGGCACCGCGGCGACGAGTTTCCCGAACGTCGAGGTCGCGCCCGTCCCCCCGATGGAGGCGGGAACGCTGTCGGTGCGGGTCGTCGGCGGCCCCCGCGACGACTGGTTCACCAACCCCGAAGCGTTGACCACGGGGGTGTGGGCCGTCTCCCCGGACACCGACCGCATCGGGGCGCGCCTGAACCGGCACGGCGACGCGCCTGCACTGGTGCGGACGTCCGAGGCCGAACTCCCGACCGAAGGTGTCGCGCTCGGCTCCATCCAGGTTCCGCCGAGCGGGCAGCCCGTCGTCTTCCTCGCGGACCATCCCATCTCGGGCGGTTATCCCGTCATCGGCGTCGTCGCGGACGAGGACATCGACCGGATCGCCCAGGCTCGACCCGGACAACTGATTCGCTTCACCACTGCGTGATCAGCTTCGCTCCGACCCCACTACAGGAGATCACCCCATCGTCATGAACAGCATCGGCACGGAACTCGACACCCCCTGGTCCCACGAGCTGTGGCGCAGCACGCTGCTCACGGAACCGCATCGTCTCGACACCGGCGTCGCGCGCCACTACGCGTCCGCGCTGCCGATCAGCTACGCCACCGAAACCGATCCGGCACAGGCGATCCGCGACGTCGCCGAGGTGGAGCGCCTCGACGTCGACAGTGTGGCGCTGACGTTCACCACCACCGAGGCGTCCGCGCCGTACGAGAACCTCAAGATCTACGCGGTCGGGAAACCCGCGCCGCTCAACGAGGTTCTGCCGATCCTGTCCAGCCTCGGTGTCAACGCGCTCGACGAACGGCCGGCCGCGCTGACCCGCCCGGACGGGCATCGGGCCTGGATCTACGACCTCACCGTCGATCTGGTCGCCGTGACGGACGGTCACGGGGTGACCCGGGACAGCCGGATCGCCGACGCGTTCCGGGCCGCGTGGACGGGTGAGACCGAGGTCGACGGGTTCAACGCGCTCGTCCTGCACGCCGGGCTGGGCTGGCGTCAGGTGACCGTCCTCCGCGCGTACGCCGCCTACCTGCGTCAGGCCGGGCTTCCGTACAGCCGCAGCAACGTCGAACGAGTCCTGCTGAGCAACAGTGCAATCACGCAACTCCTCGTGGAGTTGCACGCGCTCCGCCTCGACCCGGGGATCGAACGCGACGCCGCAGCGGAAGACGCGCTCGAGGGCCGCATCGTCGACGCGATCGACGCCGTCGCCGGAATCGACGCCGACCGGATCCTGCGGGCACTGCTGTCCCTGATCCGCGCCACCACCCGGACGACGTACTACGCCGGTGACCGTCGGCCCGCGCGCGCTCTCGCGTTCAAATTCGATTCCTCGTCGATCGACGAATTGCCGCTGCCCCGACCGAAATACGAGGCCTACGTGTATTCGCCTCGGGTGGAGGGCGTGCACCTGCGATTCGACGACGTCGCCCGCGGCGGCATCCGGTGGTCGGATCGCCGCGACGACTTCCGCACCGAGATCCTCGGACTCGTCAAGGCGCAGGCGGTCAAGAACGCCGTCATCGTCCCCGCGGGAGCAAAGGGCGGCTTCGTCGTCAAGGACCCGCCCGTGCCGACCGGTGACGCCGCCGCCGACCGGGAGGCGACGGCGTCGGCGGGCATCTCCTGCTACCGCGAGTTCATCTCGAGCCTTCTCGACATGACGGACAACCTCGACATCACGACCCGGCAGGTGATCGCGCCGGAGGGCATCGTCCGGCGCGACGGTGACGACACCTACCTCGTGGTCGCCGCAGACAAAGGGACAGCGGCGTTCTCGGACGTCGCCAACGCGATCGCACTCGAGCGCGGGTACTGGCTCGGCGACGGATTCGCGTCCGGCGGATCCGTCGGCTACGACCACAAGGCGATGGGCATCACGGCCCGCGGCGCGTGGGAAAGCGTCATGCAGCACTTCCGCGAGATGGGCGTCGACACCCGCACCGACGACTTCACCGTCGTCGGCGTCGGCGACATGAGCGGCGACGTCTTCGGAAACGGGATGCTGCTCAGCCGCCACATCCGCCTGCTCGCGGCATTCGACCATCGGCACGTCTTCATCGACCCCGATCCCGACCCGCAGCGGTCGTGGGACGAGCGGGCACGGCTCTTCGGGCTCGGCAGGTCGAGCTGGAAGGACTACGACAAGGCGGTCCTCAGTGACGGCGCGATGATCGTCGACCGGTCCGCGAAGTCGGTTCGGCTGACACCGCAGGCCCGGCGCGTGCTCGGAATCGACGACGATCGGGCCCTCACCACCGTCGAACTCGTGCGTGCCGTTCTCGGTGCGCCCGCCGACCTGCTGTGGAACGGCGGCGTCGGCACGTACGTCAAGGCGACGACGGAGAGCCACGCGGACGTCGGCGACAAGTCGAACGACGCGGTCCGGCTCGACGCGCCCGAACTGCGGGTCCGGGTGGTCGGCGAAGGCGGCAACCTCGGGCTGACCCAGCTCGGGCGGATCGAGTACGCGCGCAACGGCGGTCGCGTCAACACCGACGCGCTCGACAACTCCGCCGGCGTCGACTGCTCGGACCACGAGGTCAACATCAAGATCGCCCTGGCGGGCGCGACCGCCGACAACACCCTCACCGCGCAGGACCGGCGAGCGCTGCTGTCCGACATGACCGACGACGTCAGCAGGCTCGTCCTCGCCGACAATCGCAGCCAGAACGAGATGATGAGCCTGAACCGGGCGCAGGCCGGCACCCTCGTCAGTTTCCACTCCCGCATGGTCGACGACCTGGAACGGCGCGGACACGTGGACCGCGCGATCGACGTGCTCCCGACGTCCGCGCAGTTCGGCGCGCTCGAACGTGAGCAGAAGGGGTTGACGAGTCCGGAGCTGGCGCAGCTCACCGCGCAGGTCAAGCGATTCATCAAGAGCGAGGTGTCGGGCACGACCCTCCCCGACAACGGGGTCTACGCCGGCCGGCTTCACAACTACTTCCCGCCGCGCCTCGGCCGGGAGTTCGCGCACACGGTCGCCGCGCATCCGCTGCGTCGGGAGATCGTCACGACGTCGGTCGTCAACGACATGGTCGACCGGGCGGGGATGACGTACGCCTTCCGGCTGCGGGAGGAGACGGGCGCCGACTCCGCGGAGGCGGTGAACGCCTTCACCGCGGTCGCCGAGATCTTCGACCTCGGAGCGACTTTCGAGCGGATCAGGGCAACGGCCGACACCACTCCGACGGCCGGGACGAACGCACTGACGGTGCAGACCCAGCGACTGATCGACCGCGCGTCGCGGTGGCTGACTACGCACCGGCCGCAACCGTTGCCGCTCGAGGCCACCATCGCCCGCTACCAGCCGGTCGTCCGCGACCTCGGGCCGCGCGTGCGGGAATGGTTGCGGGGCGACGAGATCACCGCGGTGGAGCGGCGCACCGAGGCCCTCACATCGCGTGGGGCGGAGACCGGGCTGGCCGCGGACGTGGCGGACCTCCTGCACACGTACTGCCTCCTCGACATCGTGGACATCGCGGAGATCTCGCAGCACCGCCCCGAGGACGTCGCCGAACTGTACTTCGCGCTGTCGGCGCACCTGCACATCAACACCGCACTGACCGCAGTCACGGCTCTCCCCCGGCTGGACCGGTGGCACGCCCTCGCCCGCCTGGCCCTGCGCGACGACCTGTACAGCTCACTGCGCGCCATCACACTCGACGCGCTGTCCGTGAGCGAACCCGGCGAGGACGCGGCCGACAAGGTCGACCAGTGGGAACAGCACAACGCCGCCCGGCTCTCCCGCGCGCGTGCGCTGCTGACGGAGATCGAGTCGGAGGTCGCCACCGAACCCACGCTGGCGCTGATCTCCGTCGCGGCCAGGCGGATCCGGGCGATGACGCGGTAGGCGCTTCGCGCCCGTGCGCCTTTCTGGTTGTTCCAGCTACCAAAATGGCGCACAGGCCGCGGAGCGGCCTACAGCACCTGGGACAGGAACTGCTGCAGCCGTTCGGTTTCGGGCTTGTCGAACAGCTGGTCCGGCTTCCCGGTCTCGACGACGGCGCCGTGGTCCATGAACAGCACCGTGTCGGACACCTCGCGGGCGAATCCCATCTCGTGGGTGACGACGACCATCGTCATGCCGCCCTTGGCGAGGTCGGCCATCAGCGCGAGGACGCCCTTCACCAGTTCGGGGTCGAGTGCCGAGGTGGCCTCGTCGAAGAACATCACCTCGGGCTTCATCGCGAGGGCGCGGGCGATCGCGACGCGCTGCTGCTGTCCGCCCGACAGGTTGCCGGGCCGGGAGTCGGCCTTGTTGGCGAGCCCGACGAGTTCGAGCTGCTCGAGCGCCAGCGACCGCGCCTCGTCCTTGGACATCCCCTTGAGCTTGCGGGGTCCGAGGGCGATGTTGTCGACGACGGTCTTGTGCGGGAACAGGTTGAAGTGCTGGAACACCATGCCGATGCGCTGCCGCAGCTTGTCCGGGTTGTCCTTCAGCACCGACTTGCCGTCGAGCAGGACGTCACCCTGATCGGGTTCGTGGAGTCGGTTGAGGACCCGCAGCAGGGTGGACTTTCCGGAGCCGGACGGTCCGATCACGGTGACGGTGTCGCCGGCGTCGACGTGGAGGTCGACGCCGCGGAGCACCTTGTTGGTGCCGAATGCGAGATGCAGGTCGGTGCCAGTGAGAGAGACGGCCATCGCCTTATCCCCTTTCCACGACGATGGACTGTTCCACCGGGTCGAGCGTGCCGGACGTGTCGGCGCGGCCGGTGCGCAGACGGTTGTCGATGTAGTTGACGAGGTGGGTCAGCGGAATCGTCATCGCCAGGTAGAACAGGCCGGCGGCGACGAGCGGCGACAGGTTGCCGGTCTGCGCGTTGAGGTCGCGGCCGACGGCGAACAGTTCCCGCTGGCTGACGAGCAGGCCGAGGAAGTAGATCAGCGACGAGTCCTTGATGAGGGAGATGAACTGGTTCATCAGCGCGGGCAGCACCCGTCGCACACCCTGCGGGACGACGACGAGCGTCATCGACTTCCGGTAGCTGAAGCCGAGCGCCCGGGACGCCTCGAGCTGTCCGGGTTCGACGCTCTGGATGCCGGACCGGAAGATCTCACCGATGTAGGCGGACGCGAGCAGTGACAGCGCGGCGGCACCGAGCCAGTAGGGGTTGTTGCCGGTGAGTCCCTTGACGATGGGTCCGGCGCCGAGTCCGACGATGAGGATGATGACGACGGCGGGCAGCCCGCGGAACACGTCCGTGTAGATGCGGGCGGGCCAGCGGAGCCAGCGGGTGCGGGAGATGCCGGCCATCGCGAGCAGCATGCCGAGGACGGTGCCGACGATGCCCGACGCCAGCGCGAGGATCAACGTGTTCGGCAGACCGGTCTTGAGCAGATCGGGGAACGCCCGCGTGTAGAGGTCCCAGTTGAAGAACGTGTCCTTCAGCTGCTGGAGTGTCGACTTGGGTTCCGCGACCGGGGTTTCGGTCGTGTTCTGCGAGTTCTGGGCGGCGAGCGCGGCGAAGTCGGGCAGGTCGGGCATCGGCGCCGCCTTGCTGCCGGGCTTCCAGCCCTCGGGCAGTTCGCGGGGCACCCAGTCGGAGTACAGCTGCGCCCAGGTGCCGTCGGCGATGACGGCGTCGAGCCCGGAGTTGAGGGCGTCGATGAGCGGCTGGTTCTCCTTGTTGACGGCCCAGCCCACGAAGTTGTTGACGCTGAAGGTGTTCTCGACGATCGACGTGGGATCGCCCGGCGCGATGGCGCCCTCGGCCTGCTGGGACGGCGCCACCCAGGCGTCGATCTGCCCGGACTTCAGGTTTGCGTAGGCGGTGGCGTAGTCGGGGAACTTCACCGGGTTCAGCTTCAGCGTGTTCACGACGTAGTCGTCCTGGACGGTGCCCTGGACGACACCGATCCGAGTGGTCGCGGTCAGGTCGTCGAAGCCCTGGATCGGGCCGCCGTTGGGAACGACGAGGGAGAAGTAGCCGAAGTCATAGCCGTTGGTGAAGCCGACGGTGTTGCGGCGCTCGTCCGTCGTCGTGATGGAGGAGGATCCGACGTCGAAGCGGCGCCCGGCCACCTGGGCGAGCAGTCCGGCGAACTCGGTGCCAACGAAGTCGACGCGCAGGCCGAGCTTGTCGGCGACGGCCTTCAGCAGTTCGTTGTCGTAGCCGGTGAACTGGTTCTCCGAGTTCACGCAGATGCTCGGCGGTGCGTCGGACAGCGTGCCGACGGTGAGCACACCGGGGGTGATGAGGTTCAGCTTCGACGCGTCGATCTGGTCGATCGGAGTGGTCGACGGCGTCGTGTAGCGGTCCTCGGCCGCGGCGCCTGCGGCGGCGAGGTTGGTCGGGGCGGCGGTGGCCGCGCCCACGCCGGGTGGCGAACACAGATCCTGCGGTGCCGCCCCGGACGTTTCCCCGTCACTCGAACACGACGACAGGGTCAGCGCCAGCAGGGCGGTGAGCAGTAGCGCCACCACCACACGGATCTTCGCTCCGACGGAAGAAAACATGGTGAGCAGCGTAACCCTGGCGGTCGGTATTTCCGGGGTCGGAGGACGTCGGGGGCGACGGCCGTCACTCTCCTTGTTTGTCATACAAACAAAGTCGAGTTATTGTTTGTATGACAAACAAGTAGGAGGCAGTCATGGTGCCGCAGACGGGCCGAGCAGCGCGAGCCACCCGGGAGTCCGGTCGCCAGACCCGCGACGCCCTGTTCACCGCCGCCACCGAACTGTTTCTCGAGCACGGCGAGGGCGTCCCGATCACGCAGATCTGCGCCGCCGCCGGGGCCCACCCCAACCAGGTCACCTACTACTACGGTTCCAAGGAACGGCTCTTCGTCGAGGTCGCGTGTGCTGCCGTGCTGCGCGCCGGCAAGCGGGCCGAGGACGACGCGGCGACGGCGGAGACCGTCGGCGACTACACGGAGAAACTCGTCGGCTCCCTGCTCGGGCCGGGCGCCCCCAGCGTCGAACTCTTCACGTCGGCGATGCTGATGACGGGACGCCGCAGTGAACTGCGCGACCTCATCACCGACACCCTCCGGACCCTGCACTCGTCGGGCGAGGACGCGCTGATCCGCACCCTGATGCGCACCGGCTGGCAACTGCGCGCCGGCATCGACGTCGAATCGAAGGCGTTCTGGTCGGCGATTTTCGGACTGGTGATCCAGAAGACCGCCACCGGTGAGAGCTTCGGCTACTCGCTCGAGGAGGCCGTCGCCGTCATCTTCGCGAACCTGCAGATCCCCGAGACCGTCCGCAACACCTCCATCGACTGACCTTCTCTCCTCCAAGGAGCGCGATGAACATCGTTCGCGTATTCGACAGCAACGCCCGGAAGGCGCCCGACGAGGCGTTTCTCCATTTCCAGGGTCGCGACCATACGTATGGTTCCGTGCAGGACGGCAGCCGCCGGGCCGCCGCCCTGCTGCGGACACTGGGGGTCGAGCACGGCGACCGCGTGGCTCTCATGTGCTTCAACACCCCCGGATTCGTCTACGCGATGCTCGGCGCCTGGCGCATCGGCGCGGTGGTGGTGCCGGTCAACCACAAGATGCAGGCACCCGAGGTCGACTACATCCTGCGGCATGCGCAGGTGAAGGTGTGCGTCTTCGACGGCGCACTCGCACCCGTCATCGAGCGGCTCGAGACGCCGGTGCAGCTGCTGTCCACCGACACCACCATGGCGGGCCACGCCTTCTTCGACGACGCAATCGCGGACCTGGACGGCATCGACGGCATCGAGCCGGACGAGAACGACCCCGCCGAAATCCTCTACACGTCCGGCACCACCGGCGCGCCCAAGGGCTGCGTGCACAGCCACCGCAACGTCGTGCTCGTGGCGACCACGGCGGCCCTCGGTCTGTCGATCACCCGTGACGAGCGACTGCTGATGGCCGTCCCGATCTGGCACGCGTCGCCGCTCAACAACTGGCTGATGGCGACGCTGTACATGGGCGGCACCGTCGTGCTCGTCCGCGAGTGCCACCCCGTCCACTTCCTGGAAGCGATACAGCAGCAACGCATTACGCTGTGCTTCGGTCCGCCGGTCATCTACACCACGGCACTGAATGCGGTGCCGGACTTCACCGACTACGACCTCTCCAGCGTCCGGGCCTGGCTCTACGGCGGCGGCCCGATCGGCGCCGATGTGGCGCGCCGACTCGTCGAGTCGTACCGGACCACCCGCTTCTACCAGGTGTACGGGATGACGGAGACCGGTCCCGTGGGGGCCGTCCTCTACCCGGAGGAACAGCTCGCGAAGGCCGGCTCGATCGGCCGGGCGGCGCTCGCCGGCGTCGACATGCGCCTGGCCGGCCCCGACGGCATCGACGTGCCCGCCGGGGAGATCGGGGAGATCTGGCTGCGCACCGAGACCGTGATGCAGGGGTACCTCGACGACCCCGGCGCCACCGCCGCCGTATTCGCCGACGGCGGCTGGTACCGCACAGGCGATCTCGCACGCCAGGACGACGACGGCTACCTCTTCATCGTCGACCGGGCGAAAGACATGATTATCACCGGCGGCGAGAACGTCTATTCCAAGGAAGTCGAGGACGCCATCTCCGGCCATCCCGACATCGTGGACGTCGCGGTGGTGGGGCGGCCGCACCCCGAGTGGGGTGAGACCGTCGTCGCGCACGTCGTGTGGCGCGAACCGGACGTCGTGGGTGCCGACGACATCCGCGCCTACCTGTCGGACAAGCTGGCGCGCTACAAGATTCCGCGCGACTACGTCTTCGCCACCGTGCTGCCCCGCACCCCCACCGGCAAGATCCAGAAGCACCTGATCCGCTCCGCGAGCTGACTCACGAAAGACACTGCCATGACTATATTTTCCGACACGAACGTCACCCATCCCGCACCCAACCGGACGCACACCGTGCTCAACCAGTCGGCGCCCCGCGCCGACGTCAACGAGTTCACCCTCGACACGGTGCTGTCCGAGGGCGTGCGCCGCCACGACGCAGACTGGGCCACCGGCGAACTCACCGACATCGGTGCACTCGTCGGCAGCGCCACGTTCCAGCACGACGCCGAACTCGCCAACACGATCATCCCCGAACTGAAGACGTTCGACCGCTGGGGCAATCGGATCGACGAGGTCGAATACCACCCCGCGTACCACCGGATCATCTCCGCGGCCGTCGCGCACGGGGCGCACACGTCGGCGTGGGCCGACCCGAAGCCCGGCGCGAACGTCGCCCGCGCAGCGGCATTCATGATGTTCGCGCAGATCGAACCCGGACACTCCTGCCCGATCTCGATGACCAACGCCGTCATCCCCTCCCTCGACCTGCAACCCGACGTCGCCACGATCTGGAAACCGCGCGCGCTGTCCCGCAGCTACACCCCCGCGCTCGACGCACCCGGCAAGGCGTCCGCGATCTTCGGCATGTCCATGACGGAGAAGCAGGGCGGCTCCGACGTCCGGGCCAACACCACCGTCGCGACACCCGCCGGACGCGGCGGTCCCGGCGCCGACTACCTGCTGACCGGGCACAAGTGGTTCTGCTCCGCTCCGATGTCCGACGCGTTCCTCGTCCTCGCGCAAGCGGAAGGCGCGGGCGGCGACGGTCTCTCGTGCTTCCTGCTGCCCCGCATCCTCCCGGACGGCACCCGCAACGTCTTCCGCATCCAGCGGCTGAAGAACAAGCTGGGCAACAAGTCCAACGCGTCATCCGAGATCGAACTCGACGGCACAGTCGGCGTCATGGTCGGTGAACCGGGGCGTGGCGTCCGCACCATCATCGAGATGGTCGCGCGCACCCGCCTCGACTGCGTGCTCGGCAGCACCGCGGGAATGCGGCAGTCCGTCGCCGAGGCGGTGTGGCACGCTCGGCACCGCTCGGCGTTCGGGAAGGTCCTGGCCGATCAGCCGGCCATGACGTCGGTGCTGGCCGACCTGGCACTGGAGTCGGAGGCGGCCACCGTCACCGCGCTGCGCCTCGCCCGGGCACACGACGAGGACGCGAGCGAACAGGAACGCAGCTTCCGCCGGCTCGCGACCGCGGTCGCGAAGTACTGGATCTGCAAGCGCGGCCCGCACCACGCGTACGAGGCACTGGAATGCCTGGGCGGCAACGGGTATACCGAGGACTTCCCGCTCGCCCGCCGCTACCGGGAGCAGCCCGTCATGGCCGTGTGGGAGGGGTCGGGCAACGTCATCGCCCTCGACGTCCTGCGTGCGATGACCCGCGAACCCGACAGCGTCGCCGCGTTCGACGCCGAGGTGAACCTGGCCCGCGGCAGCAACGCGGTGCTCGACGAGCACCTCGACCGGGTCCGTCGCCAGCTCGGCGAACTCGCCACTGAGGACCCTGCCCGCGCCCAGTTGCGCGCCCGCACCGTCGTCGAATCGATGGCCCTCGCACTCCAGGCGTCGCTGCTGACCCGGTTCTCGCCTGCCGCCGTCGCCGATGCATTCGTCGACGCCCGCCTCGGCCCCGACCGCACGCACGAGTACGGCACCCTCTCCCCCTCCGCCGATCTCGGGTCCATCCTCAGTCGGGCGTAGGCGGCTCCGCCGCCCGTGCGCCCTTTTGGTAGCTGGAACAACCAGAAAGGCGCACAAGCCCGGAGGGCCTACTTCAGCACCGTCGGCCCCAAGAACTCGCACACCTGCAGGGCGAGAGCGAGATCCAGCTTGCTGTGTGTGCCGGTGGCGGGGTCGCCGAGGGCTTTGGTGATGCGGTATTTGACGGTGTTGCGGTGGAGGTTCATCTGCTGGGCGGTGTGGAGGTGGCTTTCGCCGGTCGCGAAGTAGGTGCTGAGTGTGGACCGCAGTGTCGCGGCCTGGTCGGTGTTCTCAGCGAGCGGGCCGAGGACCTCCCACACCCAGGCCCGGGTGGAGTCGAGGTTCTCGGCGAGGAGGGAGACGACGGCGACGCCGCGGTCGCCGAAGCCGACGATCGGCCGGGCCGGGGTGTTGGGCACGGTGGCGACGGAGTAGGCGGCACGCGCCTGTTCGTGTGACCGCCGGAATCCCGCGACCCCGGACGCGGGCAGTCCGATCGCGGTCCGGATGCCCGGGTTCGCGGGCAGGGCCGCGGCGAGTTCGGTGGTGTCGAGGACGGGTTTCCGGCGGCCGAAAGGCAGCCAGGCCCAAAGTGTTCGGCGGTCGATGGCGGTGACGATGGGTGCGGAGTCGGTGGCGAGGTGGCGGGCGAGATCCCGCACGTAGTGGTCGAGGGTGTTGAGGCTCGCCTCGGTGTCGGGACCGGTGGACCACAGGATCATCGCGACGTGCGTCTGCTCGAGCCGGTAGTGGGTTTCGGCCTCGAACGCGGACCCGTCGTTGCCGGTTCCGGTGAGGAGGGTGTGGATGGTCGACGAGTGGACGTTGCCGCGGGCACCCAGCCATCGCCGGCGTTCCTGCTCGTAGGCGTCGAACACGTAGAGGGTGATCCAGTCGATGTAGCTGTACACGACCTCCGAAATATGTTTGAGCACAGCGAGGGTCAGCGGTCCGGACAGTTGGAGGTTGCTGACCTCGTCGTAGCAGATCTTGATGAGGTCGTCCTGACCCATGTGGTACGCGCGGACGAGCGAGTTCGACGACACGTCGCGTTGCGCCAGTCGCAGCGCGTACTCCACGGCGGCGGTGGTGGGCTGCAGATGATCGACGGGAATGTCGTTGGCGAGGACGTGCACGATCGTCGAGACGTTGCCGTTCACGCTCGCCTCGAGCAGTTCGACGAGTTGCGGGTCTTCGTCGAGTTGGTCGATCTCGTGCGCGAGCAGCGCGCTCATCGTGCGGGTGATCTCCGCCTGCCGCGCATCGAGTTTCCGGGCGATGCCGGCGACGATGTCGAGGACCTCGGCCTCCGCCATCGCGGGCACCCGCGCCATGCGGCGCCTGGCACCGGCGCCGCGGTCGCCGGGGGCGGGACTGCTCACAGCACGTCCCCTCCGCCCTTGCGCAGATAGCGCAGGGCCGATTGCGCCGCGTTGTATCCGCACATCCCGTGTGCCCCGGCGCCGGGCGGTGTGGAGGCCGAACACAGGTAGGTGCCGGGGACCCCGGTGCTGTACGGGTCGAGGGCGATGCGCGGACGCAGCACGACCTGGGTTTCGGTGTTCGCCCCGCCGATGATGTCGCCGCCGACGTAATTGGGATTCGACGCGGCCAGACGAGCCGGTCCGCTGCTGACCGTGGCGACGATGCGGTCCCGGAAACCGGGGGCGAATCGCTCGATCTGTGCGGTGATCGCCTCGGACGCGTCGCCCGTGTAGCCGTGCGGCACATGGGCGTACGCGTACAGCGGATGCAGATCGCCGTTCGACCGACCGGGATCGGCGAGGTACTGCTGACCGAGGAGCACGAACGGCCGCTCCGGCATCCGGCCCGCAGCGACGTCGCGTTCGGCGGCCGCGATCTCGGCGAAGCTCCCACCCAGGTGGACGGTCCCGGCGCGTCCACATGCGGGAGCGGTCCACGGCACCCCGCCCTGGATGGCAAAGTCGACCTTGAACGCGGCGGGCGCGTGCTTGAACCGCCGGTACGCACGGGCCACCCGATCGGGCAGGCGAGCGCCCAGGATGCCGAGCGCGGCGGACGGCGCGACGTCCAGCAGGACGACGTCGGCGGGCGGAACTTCGGTCCACTCGCGGACGTGGACACCGGTGGTGATCTTGCCGCCCCGGTCGGTCAGCAGGGCGGCGAGTGCGCCGGTGATCGACTGCGATCCGCCCTCGGCGACCGGCCACCCGTAGCGGTGCCCGGCGGCGACGATCATCATCCCGACCGCGGACGTGGCCGGACGGTCGAGACGGTAGTAGGCGTGCGCGGCGGCACCGCCGAACAGTGCGCGGGCCTTGTCGGTGCGCCACCAGCGGGCCGTCACGGCGGCCGGGAGTAACGCCCGGGGCCCGAAGCCGGCGAGCCGGAGTGGGTGCCGGGGCACGTTCACGATCGGACGCATGAGGTCGGCGGCCAGGTCGTCGAAGCCGTCGGCGAGTCCGCCGAACATGCGCTGCCAGCGCGCGCCGTCCTCGCCGAGTCCGGCGGCGGTAGCCGCGATCGACCGGTGCAGCAACCCCGCCTCACCGGAATCGAGGGGGTGGGCGCAGTCGATCTCCGGCCACTTCCACGTCAACCCGTACCGGCCGAGGTCGAGGGTCTGCAGATACGGCGACCCGGCACCCATCGGGTGGAACGCCGAGCACTCGTCGTGCAGCAGTCCCGGGACGGTGAGTTCGCCGGAGCGGGTACCGCCGCCGATGGTGTCGGCGGCCTCGAGGACCTGGACGTCGACGCCGTGGCGGGCGAGGTGGACCGCGGCGGCGAGCCCGTTGGGCCCGCTGCCGACGACAACTGCGGTGGTCACGGCCGCACCACCAGATCTGTCTTCTGCATCTGCGCCTCCCGCGTCCGCACGTTCGAGTCGTCTCCGTCCAGTGTCCACTGCACGTCGAACGGAATGGGACCGTTCGGCAGCCACGGCTGCTCGTTGATCGCGTCGGACACCTTGTACGTTCCCCGCTCGATGACGCCGAGGGCGGCGTCGATCACCTTGTACTGCTGAGTGCCCCTGTGGATGGGCTGCGATTCGATCCACGCGACAACGAACTCGCCAGGAGCGAAGTTGCAGCGCCGCTGGAGTGCCGCGATCAGGAACTCGTTGTGCAGGTGACCGTCACCGAAGTTGAATGCCACCAGCGAGTTGCAGCTGAACTCCGCCTCGCGCAGCGAGTAGGTGTCGATGTCGTCGCCGAGGTGGCGCATCATCAGCGAGAACAACGCCCGCCCCTGGCTGTGCATCGACCGCCAGCCGAGCAGCTGGTGCATCACCACGTCCGCGACCTCAGGCGGGTAGGTGGCGAGCAGCTGGGTGCGCGTGTTCTTGCTGGGACGGATGATGTGCTCGTCGAGCTTCTCCTCGGCGCCCGGTGCGAAGGCCCAGGTGGCGGACGCCCAGTTGCCGGCGTACTGCCGCATCGACGGCAGGAACGAGACGAGGTCGGGGCGCAGGTTGCCGAGGATCGGGAAGAACACCAGGGCGGCGACGATCACCGCGGTCAACCACACCGAGGACATGTCGGCGACGCCGTACCCGTCCCAGGCGGGGAATCCGAGGAACAGGAAGATCGACGCGTAGGCGAACAGCAGGTTCCACTCGAGCGGCACCGCCAGCGGGAACGTGGACAGGATGAACAGGTGGAACGCGACCATCAGCGCGACTGCGAGCAGCGTCAGCGTGCGGTTGGTGGAGAACAGCAGCACCAGCGGGGTCACCACCTCCACGACCGTCCCGAGCACGTGGGCGACACCTCCGGCGACGATCGACGGCCGCAGGTCCTCGGGGAAGTTGCGGTAGTGCGCGCGCTTGATCTTCTTGAACGGCATCCACGGGGTGTTGCTCAGCATCGGCGGCACCACCATCGAGAAGTGGTGTCCGAGCTTGGAGACGCCCGCCCCGACCCACACCGAGACGATCAGCAGCTTCAGCGCGATGATCATGTCGACGAATGGCAGGACCCCGAAGAAGACGATCGCGGGCAGGTACTGCTCGCTGCGGGCGGCGATGAAGATGACCTTGTCGCGCAGACCGATCAGAACCAGCAGCGCGATCAGCGGAAACAGCACCGCGGGGCGGACGAGTCCGGAGTTGTCGGTGAGGGCCGCGTCGGTCGACGACGTGTGCACGCCCGGAAGTATCAGCGCCACAATGATGTTGAGCAGCAACGCCGCGTAGATCAGGACGTCGCCGACGGTGCGGGTGTCGCCCGAGGTGAACGGCACCTTGCCCGGCCACGGTGGGAGCCGGATGGTCCCGGGGCGCAGCCAGTACAGGATGCCGCCGGTCATCGGCTTGAAGTGCCCGGCGAGCGGACCCCACGAACCGGCGAGACCCACCGCTTCGAGCAGCACCGTCCACAGGATCAGCTTCTGGTAGACGATCGGCTCGTTCCACCAGGCACCCACGTCGAGGACGTTCAGGCCGGACGTGAACGTCGCCAACGTCAGCCCGATACCGAGGTAGAGGACGAGCAGTTTCAGAATGTAGATGGTGTGCACCATCTTCGGGGTTCCGAAACCGTAGTCGACCCAATGGGTCGACATGGCGCGCAGGCGGTCACGGAACGGAAGGTCGAGGAAGGTGGCGGGGTCGACTTCGGGGAAGTTCCCGGTCTTGAATCCCATGGGAGGCTCCTGAGGGTAGGGGGCATCGCCTCGGGTGCGTCCCGAGGTGCAGGGTGTTACTGGATCAGCTGACGGCGGCAGGCCGGTGGCGACTCCGCAGTCCCGGTTTGTCGATCTTGCCGACGGGGTTGCGGGGCAGCGCGTCGACGATGTGAATGGCCACCGGCAGTTTGACTTTCGTGAGTCGACTGCTGAGGTGCTCCGCCAGGACGTCGTGGGTGACGGCGGTCTCCGGGTACGTCACCACGTAGGCAACCGGCACCTCGCCGTACACGTCGTGCGGGGCTCCGATCACGGCCGCCTCGAGGACGTCGTCGTGAGTGGCGAGAGCGTTCTCGATCTCCTTGGGGTAGATGTTCTCTCCGCCGCGGATGATCATGTCCTTGATGCGATCGACGAGGGTGAGGTAGCCGTCCTCGTCGAGTCGGCCGACGTCGCCGGTGTGCAACCAGCCGTCGACGACGGTGCGTTCCGTTTCCTCGGGGCGGCCGAGGTAGCCGCGCATCACGTTCGCGCCCCGGATCACCACCTCACCGACCGCCCCCGCCGGCACCGGTGCGCCGGACTCGTCGACGATCGCGATGGTCTGCCCCGGCAGTGCGGGGCCGACGGTGCCCGGCTTGCGAAGGCCCTCCGGCGGATTGCACGCGGACGCGCACGTGCCCTCCGTCAGCCCGTAGCCCTCCACGATGACGAGTCCGAAACGCTGCTCGGCGTGGTCGAGGAGTTCCTTGGAAATCGGTGCGGCCCCGCAGACCGCGAAGCGCAGCGAGGAGGTGTCGCCGACGGTGTCCTGGGAGACCAGGAGGGCGTAGATGGTCGGGACCGCGGAGAAGTACGTCGGCCGCAGGCGGGCGACGTCGTCGAAGAACCGGGCCGGTGAGAAGCGTCCGGTGACGCTCAGCTGACCGCCGGCGAGCATCGGGGTCAGGAAGCTGACGCAGATCGCGTTGACGTGGAACAGCGGGAGGATCAGGAGGCAGTGGTCGTCGGCGGTCAGCGAGAAATGCTGCACCATCGAGGAGCTCATGAACTGCAGGTTGTCGTGGGTGAGCATCACGCCCTTGGGCCGTCCGGTCGACCCGGACGTGTAGATCAGCAGGGCGAGGTCGTCTCCGTCGGCGGTGGTGCCGGGTGTCCAGGCGGGGTCGGGGGTGGTCGCCATGTCGTCGACGGCGATCACGGGACGGCCACCGGTCGGTGCGCCGGGTCCCTCGTTGACGACGAGAACCGCTGTGGCGTCGTCGATCTGGTACTCCGCCTCGCTGGCGGTGAACGTGGGATTGACCGGGGTCGCGGCCGCACCGATCCGCCAGGAGGCCATCAGGGCGATGAGCAGTTCCGCCCGGTTCGGCAGCATGATCGCGACGACGTCGCCGCGGCCGACACCGTTCTCGGACAACTGTGCGGCGAAGGCGTCGACCCGCTCCGCGAACTGTGCGTAGGTCAGTGCGAGTCGGTCGTCGCGCAGGCATGGCGCATCTCCGCGCTGCGCGGCGAGGTCCCAAGCGAAATAGCCGATGTGCGACACGATTTCGTCCGCCCTTTCGTTGTGGTGTGATCCACAACACTATCGACGGGGTTTCGTGCAAGAAACGGCCTCGGGGGCTCGAGTTCGGGCGGTTCGTTGTCGGTTGAGCACAATCGCGACCGTCCGGGGGTTGACACCGTGCCGCGGGCGTGGTCAATATATGCGAACGCTTAGAAAATAAGCACATGCTTAGAACTGAGGGGCTGCAGGTCCGCACCGACTGCCGTCCACCACGTCAATCGGTAGGAGTTACTCATGCCCGAGGCCGTCATCGTCTCCATCGCCCGTTCCCCGATCGGTCGCGCCATGAAGGGATCGCTCAAGGGCATGCGCCCCGACGACCTCGCCGCGCAGATGGTCCAGGCGGCACTCGACAAGGTGCCCGCGCTCGACCCCACCGACATCAACGACCTCATCCTGGGCTGCGGCCTGCCCGGCGGCGAGCAGGGTTTCAACATGGGCCGCAACGTCGCCGTTCAGCTCGGCTACGACTTCATCCCCGGCACCACCATCACCCGGTACTGTTCGTCGTCGCTGCAGACCACCCGCATGGCACTGCACGCGATCAAGGCCGGTGAGGGCGACGTCTTCATCTCCGCCGGCGTCGAGACCGTGTCCCGGTTCATCGCGGGCAACTCCGACTCGCTGCCCGACACCCAGAACCCGCTGTACGCCGACGCGCAGACCCGCACCGAGAAGCTCGCCCAGGGCGGCCAGCAGTGGGTCGACCCGCGTGAGGAGGGGCTGGTCCCCGACACCTACATCGCGATGGGCCAGACCGCCGAGAACGTCGCGCAGATCACCGGCATTACCCGCGAGGAGCAGGACCGGTGGGCGGTGCGTTCGCAGAACCGCGCCGAGGCGGCAATCAACGAGGGCTTCTTCGCCCGCGAGATCACCCCGGTGACCCTGCCCGACGGCACCGTCGTGTCCACCGACGACGGCCCGCGTGCCGGCACCACGTACGAGGCCGTCAGCCAGCTCAAGCCGGTGTTCCGCCCGGACGGCACCGTCACCGCCGGCAACGCGTGCCCGCTCAACGACGGCGCCGCCGCCCTGGTGATCATGTCCGACACCAAGGCCAAGGAGCTGGGGCTGACCCCGCTCGCCCGGATCGTGTCCACCGGGGTGTCCGGTTTGTCGCCGGAGATCATGGGTCTCGGCCCGATCGAGGCGTCCAAGCGGGCCCTCGCCATCGCGGGACTGGGCATCTCCGACATCGACCTCGTCGAGATCAACGAGGCGTTCGCGGTGCAGGTGATCGGGTCGGCGCGGGAGCTGAACATCGACGAGGACAAGCTGAACGTGTCCGGTGGCGCGATCGCCCTCGGCCACCCGTTCGGCATGACCGGTGCCCGCATCACCGCCACGCTGCTCAACAACCTGACCACCCACGACAAGCAGTTCGGCCTCGAAACCATGTGCGTCGGAGGCGGACAGGGCATGGCGATGGTCCTCGAGCGGCTGTAGGCGGCTCCGCCGCCCGTGCGCCTTTTTGGTAGCCAGAACAACCACAAAGGCGCACGGGTGCGAAGCGCCTACGCCAGGCCCGACAGCGGCGGCGGGGTGTTCTCGTCGCGCCAGGCGATGGCCTCCTTCAGCGTGCCGAGGTCGTAGTCGGGTCCGCCCACACCGACGGTGAACAGGGTGACGCCGGCGTCGACGTGGGCTGCCGCGTCGTCGACACCCGGCCACGACGTGGAGTGCTGGATGCTGTCGGGGCTGCGTCCGGCATCCCGTGCGTACCCGGCGAGGATCCCCGACTTACGTTTGTACGTGTCCATGTCGCTGAAGCTGTGCCAGATGTCGCCGAACTGCCCGACCAGCGGCAGTGTCTTCTTCTCGCCGCCACCGCCGATGAGGATCGGAATGTGCCGGGTGGGTGCGGGTTCCAGCTTGCCGAACCGGGCGGTGATCCGCGGAAGGTACTCGGCGAGCAGGTTCAGCCGCGATCCCGCGGTACCGAATTCGTAGCCGTACTCGTCGTAGTCGCGCTCGAACCAGCCCGAGCCGATGCCCAGGATCAGCCGTCCACCGCTGATGTGGTCGACGGTGCGGGCCATGTCGGCGAGCAGATCCGGGTTCCGGTAGCCGGCACACGTGACGAGTGCGCCGATCTCCACCCGCTCCGTCTGCTCGGCGAACGCCCCGAGCATCGTCCAGCACTCGAAGTGGGCGCCGGCCGGGTCGCCGTACAGCGGATAGAAATGATCCCAGTTGAAGACGATGTCGACGCCGGCGTCCTCGGCGCGCAGTACCGCGTCGCGGATCAGCCCGTAGTCGGGCGCGTGCTGCGGCTGAAGTTGGACACCGATGCGAACTGGACGAGTCATTCGTGGCTCCTCGGAGTAGACGTTGGGCCTTCTCGATCCATAGTGCTCGCGCGACGGTCGGGCGCACAACGAACCCGCCGAGCGGGCGATTTGAGCGGGCGAATGTACCGTCCGGCGCCCCAGATACGCCAAGCGGTACATTCACCCGGTTGTCGGCGCGTCTTCCGCCCATCGTCTCCGAAATGGACGAGGACGCATCACCACCCGACTGCACGGCGGACGTGGAAGACTGGGTGTGTGAAGGTCACGCAGAGGCCTGACCCGCCCACCGGCATCCGGCGGGCGTTCTTCCGCGCGCCGATCTACCTCTACCGCGTCCACCTCGGTTTTCTCCTCGGGGGCCGATTCCTGCTCCTCGAACACGTCGGGCGCAAGACCGGCGCCCGGCGGCAGGTCGTGCTCGAGGTGGTCAACCACGACGCCGTCGGCGACGGCTACGTGCTGGCCGCCGGGTTCGGTCCCAAATCCGATTGGTACCGGAACCTGCGGGCGCAGCCGAACGCGAGGATCCAGCTGGGCCGCCGGCGACTGTCCGTCACAGCCGAATTCCTCGACCCCGAGACCGGTGCGGACTTCATGGCGCACTACGGGTCGGAGCATCCGAAACTCGGAATGCGGATCGCCCGAGGCATGGGCTTCGACGTCGACGGCAGCGCGGCCGACTTCCGGGCGGCCGGCCGTGAGATCCGTTTCGTCCGGCTGCGCCCCCGCGCCTGAGGCACCTCAGTTCAGCCGTACCCCGCCCGCCAGGAGCATGGTCCGTAGGACGAAAGCCGCCTCGGGGCCGATGATCTCCCCGACCAGGGTGAGGTAGCGGTCCACGTACTCCGGTCCGTGCGGGGCGACCGTCGGGTACTCGGGGTCGGACGGATCCAGGTGATGGGCCACCTCGTGGAGCACCACCAGTTCGCGGAACGCCCAGGCATTTCCGTTCCGATGCTCGGGGACCGCGATTGTGGCGCAATCGCTTTCGTAGTGGGCGGCCTTGTTGCCCGACCGCGCGCGGACGTGAACCGGGGTGGCCGCCCGCGTCCACGTCGACCGCACCCAGTTCAGGGCGAGCACCCGGTCGACGTAGTCCTGCACCGAGACGATCGACGCAAATTTGCGTTCCACCGGCAGCGTCACCTGCGACCCCATCACGTCCACGACGCGCAGCCCGCGCTCGTCGGCGCGGTCGAACATGGTGCGCACGAGGGCTTCCGCGTCGTACACGGCGGTCCGCTGAGTGTCGCGGGGTCGCTTCACGACGGGATCTGCTTGCGGGCGGTCGACAGTTCGGGTGAGTTGCTCAGGCGGGCGGTCCGGGCGGCGCGGTCGCCTGCCCGGCGGGCGCTCGACGAGTGTCCTGCGGACGCCCGCCCTCCGCGCCACGTGCCGCGGGCCTGCGAGTTCTCCGAGTAGTAGTCCTTCAGCTCGAGCTGTTTGTCGCGCAGGACCAGCGCCGTCTCCGCCGACGACTCCGGCACGGACACCGCCTGCTCCTCGGCCTCCTTCTTGGCGTCGGCGAGGCGCTGCCCGATCCGCGCGGCGTAGGCGAGCTGGAAGTTCAACCGGGCGGTGACACCGGCGACGGGGCGCCGCACCCGTGTCGCGACGCGGCGGCGTCCGCGCGTCTCGACCTGCGTCCGCACCGTCGTCTCGCCGCGGTACTCCCCCGACTTGATGTAGGCGTCGGACGCCCGGACCATCTGGATCAGCAGGCTCGCGTACAGGGCTTCGCAGACGTCGATGTCGCCGGCGAACCCGTACGCGTAGATGACGGCCGACGTCTGGGCGATGTCGCACTGGACGTCGTTGGCGGCGGCGATCACCAGGAACAATTGCGCGTACGTGCGCAGCCCCTTCTTCCCCGGTTCACCGATGGTGATCAGGCGCTGCGTGGGAGTGGCGCGCTTCTCCCGGCCTGCCGCGTGTGCGCGCGCCACCGCGAGGTCGATCGAGGAGGCGGTGGCGAGCCGCTGGGCGGCGGCCATGAAGGCCTCGCCCTCGTGCGGGTTGTCGGTGGATTCCGCCTGCCGGAGGAGCCCACCGATGCGGGTCAGCATCTTGTCGGAACTCACCCAGGCAGGCTAGCCCCCGTGCGCCTTTCTGGTCGTCGGCGCTACCAAAAAGGCGCACGGGCGGCGGAGCCGCCTACAGCCGCTCGAGGTCGTCGAGGATCAGGTTTGCGCCGGTGAGGCCGATGCCGGTGATCCACACCCGGTAGTCGGTCTGGCGGACACCGTCGCGTCGTGACGGCCCCATCTGCCCGATGAGTACGGGGTCGATCCCCAGTTCTCCCGGTGCGGACGTGTTGGCGACGAACGCGATGTCGGAGTCGATCTGGGCGACGTTCTCGAGCGAGATCTCGGACATGTCGTTCTTCGCGTCCCACGGCTGCCCGGTGATGGTGTAGCCGGCCGCGGTCAGCACGGAACCGGAGAACGTGCCGGGTCCGTGCAGGCGCAGACCGTCGTCCATCACGCGGATGACGTGCGCGGTGCGTCCCCGGTTGGTTTCAGTCAACGCGGCGGCGCGGGCGTGGAACGCCGACAGCTTCTGCTCGGCTGCTTCCGTCTCACCCATGGCCTCGGCGAACAACCGGAGAGTCCCCTGCCAGTCGACCGCAGGCGACACCGAGAAGACGGTGGGCGCGATCGCGGACAGCGCGTCGTACAGGTCGCCGTGCCGCTGCTTGCTGCTGAGGATGAGGTCGGGCTGCAGCGCGGCGATCGCCTCGAGGTTCGGTTCGGCGATCGACCCGACGACGGTGGTGCTGTCCAGTCCGCCGCCCAGGTAGGCGGGCAGCGCGTCGGCGGAACCGGCCTGAGCAGCCCCGACCGGTGTCTTCCCGAGCGTGACGACGGTGTCGATGGGCAGGCTGTCGAGGGCGACGATGCGACTGGGCCGGTTGCTCACCGTCGTCGTGCCCATGGCGTGGGTGACGGTGCGCTGGGCGCCGCTGTCGCTGCCCGTCGCCGAGTCGGGTCGCGCGCAGGCGGCGGTGAGGGCGGCCAGTGCGGCTGCTCCCAGCCCGGCCCCGAATTCGCGTCGCGTCAGGGCGTCGACGATCTCCTGCCATTGGACGTCGGTGACATTCGGAGAGCACGTGGCTGAACGCATCCTGGACCTCGATCTCGAAGGGGGTAGAAGATAGGCGAACCTAACCTTATACAGTCTGCTGTGTGAGCGTGCAGACGACGATGTCGCCCGAGGGGTGGAGGCCACCGGCCTGCGCGGCGCTCTCCCGGTCACTCCAGGAGCCGTTGTGCGGCACCGCGCCCCGGGTGCGCGGCTGGCTGCTGATCGAGCAACCCGGACCGTGGGGCCGCGACCGGCTCCGGCAGAGCCGCCTCGACCCGGTCCTGGGCGACGCGCTCGCCGCCCGGTGCGCCGACGCGGGGGTGCGTCCGGTGCTGATCCGCACCCGGCAGCGCCGCGACGTCGCCGCCGGACGTCACGTCTACCTCGTGCGTCCCGGACGAGCCGACGGCTGGGCGGAGCGTCTGCTGGTGCGTGAGGACCGGGAGCTGCTCGACCTCGATCTCGACCTGCCACCCGGAGTGGGGGAACGCCTCGACCCCACCGAGTCACTGTTCCTCGTCTGCACCCACGGCAAGAAGGACGCCTGCTGCGCGTCGTTCGGACGCCCCGTCGTCACCGGCCTCGGCCACCGCGACGGACGGGTCTGGGAGTCGACGCACGTCGGCGGCGACCGGTTCGCCGCGACCGTGGTGTGCCTGCCGTCGGGCATCTACTACGGCCGGGTCACCGCGGAGTCCGCGGAACACATTGTCGCCGAACATGATCGCGGACGCGTGGTGCTCGAGCACTATCGCGGCCGGTGCACCGACGACCCGGTGATGCAGTTCGCCGAGCACACCGTGCGGGCCGAGCGGTCGCTGCTCGGACTCGACGACGTGATCCCGCTGTCGGCGGTCCCACGCCCGGACGGCGACACCGACGTCCTGGTCCGGCATCCGGACGGCACCGACCTGGTCCGGGTTCGCACGACCCGCGCCGAACCCCGCCTGACCGCCTGCAGCGCGGGTGTCGTGGACAGCCCGGACCGGTTCGAGGCGGCTCCGCCACCCGTGCGCCGTTCTGGTAGCTAGGGCAACCAAAAAGGCGCACGGGTGCGAAGCGCCCCTTGCGGCAGGAGGTCTCGTTGCGGTTGTGCCGGCGACTCGTGGTGTTCACGCGGAATTCACCGCGCCGATTCATCGGCTCATTCATCCCCAGCTGTGGAGAAACCTGTAGATGAATGCCACCAACATGATTCGGACCGAGGGTAATTCGGCCGAATTGTCATCGGTGGCTTCGCGACGAGGCCTGACGGCGGTTGCGCGAGCCGATCATCCACCGACCCGTAGGTGAGTGAGAAAGTGCGTCAACAGGTACATTCTCACGCACCTGTGCGCGGCGCCGGGTAGAAGGGACTTCGACGTTCATGGCCACAGTGACCTATGACGGTGCCACCTGCCTGTTCCCCGGCTCGGACAAACCGGCCGTCGATACGCTCGACCTGAAGATCGAGGACGGTGAGTTCCTGGTCCTCGTCGGCCCGTCCGGTTGCGGCAAGTCGACGTCGCTGCGGATGCTGGCCGGGCTCGAGGACGTCCACAGCGGACGGGTCCTCATCGGTGACCGCGACGTCACCACCCAGGAACCCAAGGAACGCGACATCGCGATGGTGTTCCAGAACTATGCGCTGTATCCGCACATGTCGGTGGCCGAGAACATGGGTTTCGCGCTCAAGCTCGCCGGTGCCGCGAAGGACGACATCCGCAAGCGCGTCGAGGAGACGGCGAAACTCCTCGACCTCGAGCCGTACCTGGACCGCAAGCCGAAAGCTCTGTCCGGCGGTCAGCGGCAGCGTGTCGCGATGGGACGTGCCATCGTCCGGCAGCCGCAGGTGTTCCTGATGGACGAGCCGCTGTCCAACCTCGACGCGAAGCTCCGCGTGCAGACGCGCACCCAGATCGCGCAGCTGCAGCGCCGGCTCGAGACGACGATGGTGTACGTGACGCACGACCAGGTCGAGGCCATGACGATGGGCGACCGGGTGGCGGTGCTGAAGGACGGGGTTTTGCAGCAGTGCGCGTCGCCCCGCGACCTCTACAACCGGCCCGCCAACGTGTTCGTCGCCGGCTTCATGGGGTCGCCGTCGATGAACCTCTTCACGCTGCCGATCACCCCCGACGGGGTCGTGCTCGGCGACGCGACCATTCCGCTGCCCCGGCAGCTGCGTGCGGATACCGACGAACGTGAGGTCGTCGTCGGGATCCGCCCCGAACACCTGGAACTGTCGACCACCGGAATCCCGATGGAGGTCGCGGTGGTGGAGGAACTCGGATCCGACGCCTACATCTACGGCCGCAGCACCGTCAACGGGGAGACGCAGCAGTTGGTGGCCCGCGCCGACTGGCGGAACCCGCCCCGCAAGGGTGACCTGGTGAAACTGCACGTCGACCCGTCCCAGGTGCATCTGTTCTCGGCGTCCGAGGGCTACCGGCTGAGCTGAACCGGCGGTGAACAGAACGGCTCGTGACCGATTCAGGTCGGGGGTAATGCGGCACTTCGACGGTGTTCCATGCCACAGTATGTTCCGACACCGCGCCGGTGCCGCGAGTTCTGTCGTGCCGGTAACGGGTTCATCCACATCTACCTACGGGGAGACTCCATGGTTCAGATTTCGAGAGCGGTCCGGCGCGCCGCGGTGTTTGCCACCGCTGCCTCGCTGGTCACGCTCACCGCTTGCTCGAGCGACAGCGGCAGCGACTCCACGTCGGAGAACCTCGACGGTCGCGGACCCATCACGTACGTCGAGGGCAAGGACACCACCGAGACCGGTGTCGTCCGCCAGATCATCGACGCGTGGAACGCCGAGCACCCGGACGAGCAGGTGACGTTCAAGGAGCAGTCGAACGACGCCGATCAGGCGCACGACGACCTGGTCCAGCACCTGCAGGCCAAGCAGTCCGACTACGACGTCGTCGCGCTCGACGTCCCCTGGACCGCGGAGTTCGCGGCCAAGGGCTGGCTGCAGCCGCTGACCGGCGAGTTCGCGGTGGACAACACCGGAATCCTCCCCGCCACGGTCGACAGCGCCACCTACAACGGCACCCAGTACGCGGCTCCGAAGAACACCAACGGCGGCCTGCTGTACTACCGCAGCGACCTGCTGCCCGCCGCACCGAAGACGTGGGCCGAGCTGGCCGCCGCGTGTGAGGTCGCGAAGACCAACAACATCGACTGCTACGCCGGTCAGTTCGCACCGTACGAGGGCCTGACGGTGAACACCGCCGAGGTCATCAACGCGTACGGCGGCTCGTTCGTCGGCGAGGACGGCAAGACGCCGACCGTCGACAGCCCCGAGGCCCGCGCCGGCCTGCAGGTTCTGGTCGACAACTTCAAGAACGGTGACATCCCGGCCCAGGACACCACGTTCAAGGAGCCCGAGAGCCAGAAGGCGTTCGAGGACGGCAAGGCGTTGTTCCTGCGCAACTGGCCGTACGTGTACGGCACCGCCGACAAGGATTCGTCCGCGGTCAAGGGCAAGTTCGCGGTCGCCCCGCTGCCCGGCAAGGACGGCATCGGCGCCTCGACTCTCGGTGGCTACAACGCGGCCATCAGCGCGTACTCCGAGAACAAGGCCACGGCCCGCGACTTCCTGACCTTCCTGCAGGGTGAGCAGGCGCAGCGGATCATCGCGCTGGGCTCGCTGCCGCCGGTCCGCGCTGCGCTGTACGACGACCCGGAGATCATCGCGGCCTACCCGTTCATGCCGACGCTGAAGGTGTCGATCGAGAACGCCGTCCCCCGTCCGGTCACGCCGTTCTACCCCGCCGTGTCGAAGGCCGTGCAGGACAACGCCTACGCTGCCATCAAGGGTGAGAAGTCGGTGGATCAGGCGATCACGGACATGCAGTCCGGCATCCAGTCCGCAGGCTCGTAGAGCACAGGAGTGAACATGGCCGTTCCGACTGGGACCACCAGTGGAGCGCCGGCCCGTCCCGCGGCCGGGGATAACGACCCCGGCCGCGGTTCGCGTGAGGTGAGCGAGAACAGGCGACGCTTTGGGCTGAGCAGTCGCCGCGCGTGGCTGTTCGTCGTGCCGACGCTGGCCGTGCTGGCCGTCGTCATCGGCTACCCGGTGATCCGGGCAGTGGTGATGTCGTTCCAGAAGGACGCGGGACTCGATCCGACGACCGGCATGTTCGTCGAGGGCGGCTGGGCCGGATTCACCAACTACACGCACTGGATTCTGCAGCAGTGCACTTCCCCGAGCGGCGTGGCCGTGGCGTGCCCGCCCGGCACGCTCGGCTCGCAGTTCTGGTCGGCCGTCGGGAACACCGCGTTCTTCACGGTCGTCACGGTGGGCCTCGAGGTCGCGATCGGCCTGTGGATGGCGATCATCATGGGCAAGACGTTCAAGGGCCGCGCCCTGCTGCGTGCGGCGGTCCTGATCCCGTGGGCCATCCCGACCGCGGTCACCGCCAAGCTCTGGTACTTCATCTTCGCCTACGACGGCATCGCCAACCGCCTCCTCGGCACCGAAATTCTGTGGACGTCGGACGCGTGGCCCGCCCGGTTCGCGGTGATCATCTCGGACGTCTGGAAGACCACCCCCTTCATGGCCCTGCTGATCCTCGCCGGCCTGCAGATGATCCCGCAGGACGTGTACGAGGCGGCGCGGGTCGACGGCGCCTCCGCGTGGCAGCGGTTCCGGCAGATCACGCTCCCGCTGGTGAAGCCGGCGCTGATGGTCGCGATCCTCTTCCGCACGATGGACGCCCTGCGCATGTACGATCTCCCCGCCATCCTGACCGGCGGCAACCCCGCCACCACGACGGTGTCGATCCTCGTGGTCGACCAGGTGCGGCAAGGGTTCAACAGCGCGTCCGCACTCTCCACCATCACGTTCCTCCTGATCTTCGCGGTGGCGTTCGTCCTCGTGAAATTCCTCGGTGCCAACGCCGTCGAGACTCAGGAAGCCCAGCGAAAGGGGCCGAAGTCGTGACCCATCGCGCCCCGGAGCTCGAACTCCCGAGCAGGCCCGTCCGCCGCAACCGTCCGAAGCGGTTCGCTTTCAAGAACTCCCGCATCTACATCGGTGTCGCGATCATCCTCGTCTGGGGGCTCGCACCGTTCTACTGGATGATGGTGACGGCGTTCCGCGACCCCGACTACACGTTCGACACCACACCCTGGCCCACGCACGTCACGCTCGAGAACTTCCAGAACGCGCTGTCGACGAGCAGCGGCAACAACTTCACCCGGGCCGTCGTCAACAGCATGATCATCGGCGGTATCACCACCGTCGTCGCCCTCGCCGTCGGCATCTTCACCGCCTACGCGCTGGCCCGCATCGAGTTCCGGTTCAAGTACGTGGTGGTCGGGATCGTGCTCGGCGCGTCGATGTTCCCCGTCGTCGCCCTCGTCACTCCGCTGTTCCAGCTGTTCACGAACATCGGCTGGATCGGCACTTACCAGGCGATGATCATCCCGAACATCTCGTTCGTCCTGCCGCTCACCATCTACACGCTGACGTCGTTCTTCAAGGAACTCCCCTGGGAGCTCGAGGAGGCGGCCCGGATCGACGGCGCCAGCCGCGGTCAGGCGTTCCGTCTGGTGATGTTGCCGCTCGCCGCGCCCGCCCTGTTCACCACCGCCATCCTCGCGTTCATCGCGACCGTCAACGAATACCTGCTCGCCAGCCAGCTCTCCAGCGATGCCACCGAACCGGTCACGGTCGCGATCGCCCGGTTCTCCGGCAACGACCCGCACGTCGTGCCGTACGCGGCGATCATGGCGGCGGGCACGATCGTCACCATTCCGCTGGTGATCATGGTGCTGCTGTTCCAGCGTCGCATCGTGTCGGGTTTGACGGCCGGCGGCGTGAAGAGTTAACGGTCGAGCGGAGCGAGGGGAAAGGCGTCGGCCGTGCATCCGGTGGCGAAGCGGCAGCGGCTCGAGGTTCTGATCGGCGTCCTCGGGTTCTTCACGGTGATGGCGTTCATCGCCGCGGTCGTCGAGGTCGTCCGCGGCGACCCCGGCGTCACCCCCGCGCTGGTGTTGCTCGGATGCCTGGTGCTGTCGGGGCTGGCGGTCGTCGCCCGGAATCGGATGCGCTGAAACAGTACGGTCGGTATGGACATTTGCTGAGCGTTAGCGCGGCGCGCGTCACACTCGAGGCCATTCACATAACATACGTACGGGTGGGTGCGATGATCCTCCGTGACCGGATAACTGACCGGGAGTGTGGAAGTGAGTTCTGGCAACGACGCGACGGGCAACCATGCCTCCGATGCGGGGGGCACACCGCCCGTGGACGACGGTGCGGCTGACACGACCACTCCACCACCGGACGGGCAGAAGAAGCGCAACCGGTGGCGCACGGTCCGCCGGGTCAGCCTGGTCGTGATCGCGTTGCTGCTGGTCGTCCCCCTCGTCGGGTTCCTGGTCAGTTACGTCCGCGCCGAGGTCCCGCGCCCGTCGGACATGAAGACCAACCAGGTGGCCACCGTCTTCGCCGCCGACGGCACCACCGAGCTGACCAAGGTGATCCCGCCGGAGGGCAACCGCACCGAGATCGCGCTCGACGCCATTCCCCAGCACGTCCGCGACGCCGTCCTGTCGGCGGAGGACCGCAACTTCTACTCCAACCCCGGCTTCTCGGTCACCGGGTTCATGCGTGCCGCCCGCGACAACGTCCTCGGCAAGGAAAGCGCGGGCGGCGGGTCGACGATCACGCAGCAGTACGTCAAGAACGTGCTGGTCGGCGCGGACCGCAACGTGTACCGCAAGATGCGCGAACTCGTGATCTCCACCAAGATGGCCCGCGAGTGGTCCAAGGACGAGATCCTCGCCGCCTACCTGAACACCATCTACTTCGGGCGCGGCGCGTACGGCATCGAGGCGGCGTCGCGCGCCTACTTCGACAAGCCGGTCGGCGACCTGTCGGTGGCCGAGGGCGCGGTGCTCGCCTCCGTGATCCAGAGCCCGTCCTACCTCGACCCCGAGGCCAACCTCGACCAGCTGCAGGCCCGGTGGAACTACGTCCTCGACGGCATGGTCGCGATGGGCGTGCTCGCTCAGCAGGACCGCAGTACAGCGGAATTCCCGGTCACCGCGCCGTCCAACCGGCCCACCGACGCCAACTCCGCGCCGGGGCCCGACGGCCTGATCCGCAACCAGGTGCTGCGCGAGCTGTCGGACGCGGGGATTTCCGAGCAGACCCTCAACACCGAGGGTCTGCAGATCACTACCACGATCGATCCGAGGGCGCAGCAGTCCGCGATCGAGGCCGTCCACGACAACCTCGAAGGGGAGGACCCGGGGCTGCGGACCGCAGTCGTGTCGATCGATCCCCGCACCGGCGGGGTGCGCGCGTACTACGGCGGCGAGGACGGCGCCGGCTTCGACTACGCCCAGGCGCCGTTGCAGACCGGGTCGTCGTTCAAGGTGTTCGGCCTGGCCGCGGCGCTGGAGCAGGGCATCCCCCTGTCCGCCCGCTTCAGCAGTGCTCCGCTGACGGTCGGCAGCGTGCAGATCGGCAACGTCGAGGGCGAGTCCTGCGGCACGTGCACCATCGCCGAGGCGACGAAGCGGTCGCTGAACACGAGCTTCTACCGGTTGATGATGTCGCTGGACAATGGTCCGCAAGCCATCGCCGACGCCGCCCACAAGGCGGGGATCCCCGAGTTCATCCCCGGGGTGCAGGGCAAGACGCTCAGCGAGAACGGCGGCGAACCCGAGGGCGGCATCGTCCTAGGCCAGTACCTGTCGCGGCCGATCGACATGGCGTCCGCGTACGCGACTCTCGCGGCGTCGGGCATCTACCACCAGCCGTACTTCGTGCAGCGGGTCGTGACCGCCGACGGCGTCGTGCTCCTGGACCGTGCGCCGAGCCCGGGTGAGCGCCGGCTCGATGCCGCGGTGGCCGACAACATCAGCCAAGCTCTGATGCCAATCGCCTCCTACTCGCGTGGCCACGCCCTGGCGGGGGGACGCCCGTCCGCGGCGAAGACCGGCACGGCGCAGCTCGGGGACACCGGCGAGAACAAGGACGCCTGGATGGTCGGTTACACGCCGTCGCTGGCGACGGCGGTGTGGATCGGCAAGGCCGACGCCACCGCCATCAACAACAGCTGGGGCGGGCTGATCTACGGTTCGGGTCTGCCGTCCGACATCTGGAAAGACACGATGGACGGCGCCCTCGAAGACACCGATTGGGAAGACTTCCCGTGGCCCGACCCGATCGGCGGCCAGGCCGGTGTGCCCACGTGGTCCGGTCAAACCAGCGGCGACGGAACGGGAACCGGCGCCAGTGGGGTTGTCCCGCCGCCCGGTGCCCCCACCCCGGCGCCCGTCGAGGTTCCGCCCCCGGCCGTCCCGGTCCCGCCCGTCCCCCCGGTGCCCGCACCCCTCCCGGCGCCGACCCAGATCGAAATCCTCCCGGGCGTCATCATCCCGCTGCCGGGTTAGCCGAGGTTCTGAATCCCGCCGCGCGGCGGAGTCCTGTTCGGCAGCACCACAACCCGCAGCGCGGCGCGGAGGCTTTCCTTCGTCTTCGCCCAGGCCCTCGCCTCGTCCTCGCACATGTCGGCCTCTTCGGGCTCCTCGTCGCGGGCGAGTTCCGCGTTGTGACGCCACTCGAACTCCTGCTCGGTGCAGAGCCGGAGGAACTCGAGGATGGTGTCGCGGTCGCGTCCGCAGATCTCCGCCACGTCGTCCGGGTCGAGCCCGCTCTCCGAGTCGAGGTGGATCAGGGTCACGAGCGCGGCGGGGAACTCGTCCTCGCATTCGTGGTCGGCGTACGAGGACGTGGCGCCGGGTGTGGAATTGAGTTTGCCGCCGAGCTTTTCGGCGAACGCGTCGTCGACGGTGTCCACGAAATGCTCGAACATCCGGAACACCGACACCAGATGATCGGCGACGAACGGTGACCCGTCGACGCGCATGACGGCGACCACGTTGTCGACGATGAGCAGGAACTTGATGTCGGGCCACTGGCGATTGAGGTCGGCGAGCGCCTCCGCGGTGCGCGTGCGATCGCTGATCGTGTGGACCACGCGGGCGAACACCTCGACGCGGGCGTCCTCCTCGATCACCCGCACATACGTGGGGAGGTCGCCGACCCACACGAGGATGTCGCCGTCCGCGTCCTTGCCCGGTGCCTGCTCGAGCATCGATTCGACCGCGGCATCGACACGGTCGCGCAACCCGGCGCCGTCACGCAGCTGGGCCGGGACGTCAGCAGAGCCGAACTCCGGAGTCTCGTCCCGGCCACCGGTGATCGCCTTCAGGAACGAGGGATGCAGAAGGTCCCAGATCTCCCGGAACACGGTGACCGTCATCGACGCCAGTAGGTGGGCGTCCTCCCGGTCGGCGTCGAGGTAGTACGACGCGGAACCGTTGCCCTCGTCGACGTGCTCGCACAGGTCGGGGCGGTTCCAGCCGAGCTCGATCAGCCGATCGTGCTCCTCCTCGGTGAGCGCCCGCGCCGGGTGCAGGAAGCGGTTGGACGGCACCTCGCACCGCACCTTGTCGCCGGCCCACGCGAAGAATCGCACGCACGCGGCGGTCTCGACGAGGCCGTCGTCGACGCTGTCGTACTGCGACTGCAGCACCAGTTCGTCGTCGTCCTCCATAGCGTGCACGTACCCGGTCAGACGGTCCTGGAGCTCGGTCCAAGCGTCGTCGATCTCTCGATCGAAAGTGTTGTCGGACATCACGCCTCCCTCGATGAATCCTGGGTGTCACCGTAGAGGGAGGGTCTGACAAGAAATCGAACACAAAGGCGAATGCACCTTTCATCGCCGTGAAGACGACGAAAGGTGCATTCGCCCGATATTGCTGCGTGGTGAACTACGCGTCGATGATGAACGCCTCGAGCTCGGTGCGAGCCTTGTCGTCCGCCATCTGGACCGGCGGGGACTTCATCAGGTACGCGGACGCCGGGTAGACGGGTCCACCGATGCCGCGGTCCTTGGCGATCTTGGCTGCGCGGACGGCGTCGATGATGATGCCGGCCGAGTTCGGGGAGTCCCAGACCTCGAGCTTGTACTCCAGGTTCAGCGGAACGTCACCGAAGGCGCGACCCTCGAGGCGGACGTACGCCCACTTGCGGTCGTCGAGCCAGCCGACGTGATCCGACGGGCCGATGTGCACGTTGCCCGGACCGAGGTCGCGCGTCAGGTTCGACGTCACGGCCTGCGTCTTGGAGATCTTCTTCGACTCCAGGCGGTCACGCTCGAGCATGTTCTTGAAGTCCATGTTGCCGCCGACGTTCAGCTGCATCGTGCGGTCGAGCTGCACGCCGCGGTCTTCGAAGAGCTTCGCCATCACGCGGTGGGTGATGGTGGCGCCGACCTGCGACTTGATGTCGTCACCGACGATGGGGACGCCGGCGTCCTTGAACTTCGCAGCCCACTCGGGGTCGGAAGCGATGAACACGGGCAGGGCGTTGACGAACGCGACATTCGCGTCGATGGCGCACTGGGCGTAGAACTTGTCGGCGTCCTCGGAACCCACGGGCAGGTACGAGACCAGCACGTCGACCTTGGCGTCCTTGAGAGCCTTGACGACGTCGACGGGCTCGGCCTCGGAGATCTCGATGGTCTCGGCGTAGTACTTGCCGATGCCGTCGAGGGTGGGGCCGCGCAACACCGGAACGTCGGCCGGCGGGACGTCGGCGATCTTGATGGTGTTGTTCTCGCTGGCGAAGATGGCCTCGGACAGGTCGAATCCGACCTTCTTGGCGTCGACGTCGAACGCGGCGACGAACTGGACGTCGCGCACGTGGTACTTGCCGAACTTGACGTGCATGAGGCCGGGAACGGTCGCCGTCTCGTCGGCGTCCTTGTAGTACTGCACGCCCTGAACCAAGGACGAGGCACAGTTCCCCACGCCCACAATGGCCACGCGCACCGCGGTGCTGTTCTCACCCATGGTCGGGTTCTCCTTTTTTCTTAGGTGTTGCTGTCGATTGCTCGGCGGCGATCAGCTCGTTGAGCCAGCGCACTTCACGCTCACTGGATTCGAGACCGAGCTGGTGGAGCTGCTTGGTGTAGCGATCCAGCGTGCCGCTCGCTTTTCCGATCGCGTCGCGAAGCGCCTCGCGGCGCTCCTCGACCTGGCGTCGTCTGCCTTCGAGAATCCGCATCCGCGCCTCTGCGGGAGTGCGGCTGAAGAAGGCGAGATGAACGCCGAATCCGTCATCGGTGTAGTTCTGCGGACCCGTGTCGGCGACCAGTTCCTTGAACCGCTCCTTGCCGATCGGCGTGAGCTGGTAGACGCGGCGGGCGCGACGCTTGACGGTCCCCGGAGGGCCTGCGTCCTCGGCGATCAAACCGTCTGCCTGCATGCGTCGGAGCGTCGGGTAGAGGGAACCGTACGAAAAGGCGCGAAATGCACCCAGCAGTCCCGTCAACCGTTTGCGCAGCTCGTATCCGTGCATGGGTGACTCGTGGAGCAGCCCGAGAATTGCCAATTCGAGCACGTCCACCCCCTGAGTCGCCCGACCTAACCGCGTGATGCGATTCAAAACTATATCGCACCGATATATAGGAGGATACGCGCGCTCGATACATGGGACAAGCCGTCACAGGTTGTTAACACCGGTCCGGGTGTCCGGCTGCGTCGCCGAATGTCACACCGGTGCCGTCTGACTGAACGAATGTCACATCGGGCGACCAACCAGCGGCCGACGGAACCCAGCGGGCACGACCCCGGACGCTCAGTCCTCGTAGGGGTAGATGTCGAACGGTTCGCCGTCGAATCCGACGACCATGTGTCCGGTGTGGCCGGCGGCGTTCTTCACGTGGATGGAGATGGTCGGCGGTCCGTCGTCGGACCCGGGTTCGTACCGGAAGGAGACGATCTCCACCGCGCCGTCGGGGACGCGCAGGGTTTCGGGTGCCCCGGCGAGCAGGCGGGCGATCGCAACCTGGTCGACGGTGCCGAGGTCGAAGGACTTCTCGTCGTCGGATCGGGTGGAGGAGCTGCCCCAGTCGTCGAATTCGCCGTCGTAGAGGTAGGAGTCGGATTGCCGGGCGTTGCCGGCGGACGGCCGGTCGAAGACGGCGTGGGCCGGGTAGAGGCCGAGTTCGTCGGCGACGGTGTCGCCGTATTCGGCGCGGTACTCGTCGAGGAAGAAGTGCAGCCCGGCGCCGGTGGTGAGCTTCGGCACCGATTTCGCCGGGCCGAGGTCGCTGTTCGCGACGGCCCCGGCGATGCCGCCCACGGCAGCTGCGGCGACGACGAGGACCGCGGCATACACCCACCGCCGCGACGATCGGCGGCGTCGCGGCGACACGACGGGGCTGGCCGCGAGCCGGCTGGGGATCTGGAGGTCCCCGATGAGGCGGTCCAGTTCGTCGAACGTCTTCGCCCGCATCGCCGTGGAGGTGCGGGAGGCGTGTTCCTCCGCGGACAGTTGCCCGTCGGCGAGCGCGGCGTCGAGCATCCCGCAGGCGTCGGCGCGGTCGGAGTCGCGGGCGCGGATTCCCGCGAGTGTGGTGCTGGGCATCTGCGTCCTATCGGCCGAAGGGGTAGACGCTCAAAGGCTCACCGGACGGGGCGAGTTCCATGTGTCCGCTCTCGCTGAATTCGTTGGTCACGTAGATCGACACGCTGGGGCCGTCCTCGTCGGCTTCGAACGAGATGTGGCTGACTTCTCCGTCGGGGACGTTGAGGCTCACCGGGGCACCCACGACCGTTCCGCCGATCCGATCGAGGTTCAGCGTCGACAGGTCGAACACGGGTGTGTCGACCTTCCGGGTGGTCGGGGGTCCCGACGGCGTGAACCCGCCGCGGTAGTCGTAGCGGACCATCCGGTTCGGTTCGAGGGGAAGCGCGCGTTCGAGGCTGGCGTGGCCGCCCTCGTAGAGGGTGAGGTCGTCGACGATCAGGTCGCCGAACTTGGTGCGGTACCGGTCGAGGAACACCTTCATGCCCTCGGGGGTGACGGGATTCGGCGTCGCGACGACCAGCGGTTCGACGGAATCGAAATCGACCTGCTGCGCGACAGGGGTCACGGTGGCCTGCGCGTCGTCGCTGTCGACGAGCGTGAAGGCGCCGACGGCCGCCACCACTGCAGCGACGGCGACGGCGGCCGGGAACCAGTGCTTGGCGGTGTCGCGTGGGGGACGTGCGTCCGGTGGTGCGTCGGCGGGTCGCTGCAGGTCACTGACCAGGACCTCGAGGTCGGCGAGGGTGCGCGCCTCCGCGGCGAGTTCGGACATCGCGCGGTGTTCTGCCTCGTTGATCTGGCCGTCGCCGAACGCGGCGTCGAGCAGTGCGGACGTGTTGGTTCGATCTACGTCGCGTGCCCGCGTGTTCGGTGGGTATCGGCTGGCCACGGGTGGATCTTAGAACTAGTTCGCGGGGTTCACCTGCCATACGTCTCCGCCGAGCGTCGCCCGCAGATAGCCCCCGCCGGTCTGTTGCCTGTCGTAGACGTACACGTTGATCGTCGGTCCCTTGCCGCCGTCGGCGAGGAGAACGTGCCCGATGGTGCCGTCCGGGACTCCGACCAGCCGGGGTGCGTCGGCGATGAGCGCGACGAGGGCCGGCACGTTTACCTGCGCGAGGTCGACCTCGCCGGTTCCGGGGAGGCGCTGCGTGCGGATGCCCGACGTCTTGAACCCGCCGCGGAAGTCGTACCGGTCGACCTTGTCGGGCGCGTCCGGGGCTGTCCGCGACAGGATCGCGTACTCGTCGTACAACCCCAGTTCGTGGACGGTGAGGTCGCCGAACCTCTGCCGGTACTGCTCGAAGAGGGCGTGGATCCCGTCCTGGGTGAGGGGCTGCGCCTGGCCCACGATGATCGGTTCCACCGCGGGCACCTCGACCTCCGGATGGGCGAGTGGCTTGTCGACCTGCACCGGGACCGGTGGCGTGGCGGGGTCCGGGCCGTCCTGCTCGGTGAGCGCGAGACCGACCGCGCCGACCGTGATCACCGCACCGCACGCGAGCGCGATCCGCAGCGCCCGGCGGGGCGATCCCGGTGTCCGGACAGGTGCCTGTGCGGTGATCGACGACGGCAGCTGCAGGTCGCTGATCAGCAGGTTCAGTTCGGCGAGGGTCTTCGCCGACATGGCCTGGGCGGTGCGGTCGTGGTACTCGCCGGCGCCGAGCTGCCCGTCGGCGTAGGCGGCGTCGAGCTGGCTGCATGCGTTGACCCGATCGAGGTCACGTGCGCGAGTCTGCGAGGACGGTCCTGAGGCCACACCGGCATCGTAGTGCGGCAACCGTGTTTGACCAGCGTCACTCGACCGACCCCTTCTCTCCGGACGCGACGCACGTACTCTGGTCTCCGTGCGGATACAGCGGCAGGTGGTGGACTATGCGCTTCAGCGCCGGTCACTCCTGGCCGAGGTCTACTCGGGCAGGACAGGTGTCACGGAAGTGTGTGACGCCAGCCCCTACCTGCTTCGTGCCGCAAAGTTCCACGGCAAGGGCAGTGATGTGGTGTGCCCGATCTGCCGTAAGGAGCAGTTGACTCTGGTCTCCTGGGTCTTCGGTGACAAGTTGGGCCCGGTGTCGGGTTCGGCTCGTACGGCCGAGGAGCTGGTGCGTCTCGCGTCCACTCAGGAGGAGTTCTCGGTTCACGTGGTCGAGGTGTGCCGGACATGCAGCTGGAACCATTTGGTCCAGTCCTATGTTCTCGGTACCGTGCCCGAACCGAAACGGCCCAGGCGTTCGTCGCCACGGCCGCGGCCTCCGAGCCGTCGAACCGCGAGCGAGTAGACACGCCCGAACACGGACGCGGGCAGAAGAGTGCCCACAGACGTAACGCAGGACTGAAGCCGGTCCACAACCACTGGAGATTTGTACGTGAGTTCCCCCCGCAGCAACGCCCCGGGTGATCGACCGAACGGACCGAGACGACCGAGTGGCCCCCCGCCACAGGGACGCCCCGGAGGTCCACCACCCCGCGGCGGACAGCCTGCGGGTGGGCCCCCGCCGGGTCGATCGGGCGGCCCGCCGCCGCGTCGGATGCCGCCTCCGCCCCCGCAGGGTGGTGGCCGTCCCCCCGGCCCGCCGCCGCGTCGTCCCGGTCCGCCGCCGCAGGGTGGTGGGCGTCCGCCGGGTCCCCCGCCGCGTCGTCCGGGCCCGCCGCCCGGACGCCCCGCAGGCGCGCCCCCGGTGGCGCGTAACCAGTCGGGTCCCGGTGGGCGCCCGCCGGGACCTCCGCCGTCGAACGGTCGCAAGACCGGCGGCGGCCGCGGTGGCGAACCGCCCAAGGGTGGAAAGAAGACGGCTGTGAAGAAGTCGCGGTGGAAGATCGTTCGCCGGACGGCGTACGCGTGCGTCGCGATGGGTCTGATCATTCCGATCCTGCTGTTCATGGCGGCGTACGTCGTCCAGGACGTCCCGCGGCCCGGCGACCTCAAGACCAACCAGGTGGCGACGATCTACGCATCCGACGGAACGTCGGTGCTGAGCAAGGTCGTGCCGCCGGAGGGCAACCGCACCGAGGTGACGCTCGACCAGATCCCGAAGCACACTCGTGACGCGGTGCTCGCTGCCGAGGACCGGGACTTCTACTCGAACCCCGGCTTCTCGATCGGTGGGTTCGCGCGTGCCGCCCGCGACAACGTCCTGGGCAAGGACAGCGCCGGCGGTGGCTCGACCATCACGCAGCAGTACGTCAAGAAGACGATGGTCGGTTCCGAGCGTTCGCTGACGCGAAAGATGAAGGAACTCGTCATCTCGTCGAAGATGGCCCGCGAGTGGTCCAAGGACGACATCCTCGCCGCGTACCTGAACACCATCTACTTCGGGCGTGGTGCGTACGGCATCGCGGCCGCGTCGAAGGCGTATTTCAACAAGCCCGTCGACCAGTTGACGGTCGAGGAGAGCGCGGTGCTGGCGTCGTCGATCCAGCTGCCGTCGCTGCTCGATCCGGAGAACAACCCGGAGGGTGCGCAGGCGCGCTGGAACTACGTGCTCGACGGCATGGTGTCGGCGGGAACTCTGGAGCAGTCGGCCCGGTCGGTGATGCAGTACCCGCCGTACGTGCCGATCGCGCAGGTCGACAACGGCAACCAGGACTCCGGGCCGGAGGGCCTGATCAAGAACCAGGTTCTGCGGGAGCTGGGTGAGGCGGGGATCAGCGAGCAGCTGCTCAACACCGAGGGTCTCGAGATCACCACGACGATCGACCCCGTCGCCCAGGCGGCGGCGGTGGATTCGGCGCGCTCCAACATGGAGGGTGAGCCGGAGAACCTGCGGACCGGTGTCGTGTCGGTCGATCCGAAGACCGGCGCGGTGCGCGCGTACTACGGCGGCGAGGACGGCGGCGGGTACGACTTCGCGAACGCGGGACTGCAGACCGGTTCGTCGTTCAAGGTGTTCGGTCTCGCCGCGGCCCTGGATCAGGGCATTCCGCTGTCGCAGATGTACGACAGCTCGGAGCTCACGGTCAACGGCATTACCATCAGCAACGTCGAAGGCGAGGGCTGCGGCACCTGCACGATCGCCGAGGCGCTGAAGCGTTCGCTGAACACCAGCTTCTACCGTCAGGAACTCGAACTCGACGGTGGACCGCAGGCGATCGCCGAGATGGCCCACAAGGCGGGCATCCCGAAGGAGATCCCCGGCGTCGGGCCGTCGCTGACCGAGCCCGACGGCAGCGGTCCGAACAACGGCATCGTGCTCGGCCAGTACCAGTCGCGGGTCCTCGACATGGCGTCGTCGTACGCCACGTTGGCCGCCTCGGGTACGTACCACGCGCCGCACTTCGTGCAGAAGGTCGTCAGCGCCGACGGAACGGTCCTGCTCGACCGCGGCGGTGACACCGGTGAGGACCGCATCGACAAGGACGTCGCCGACAACGTGACGTCGGCGATGGAACCCATCGCCGGGTACTCGCGCGGCCACAACCTGGCGGGCGGACGCCCGTCGGCGGCAAAGACGGGTACCGCGCAGCTCGGTGACACCGGCAAGAACAAGGACGCCTGGATGGTCGGGTACACCCCGTCGCTGTCCACGGCGGTCTGGGTGGGCACCACGGACGGTCAGGCGCTGGAGAACAGCAGCGGCGCCATGATCTACGGTTCCGGTCTGCCCTCCGACATCTGGAAGGACACGATGGACGGCGCCCTCGAGGGCACGGACGTCGAGAAGTTCCCGAAGCCGGGTGCGATCGGTGGCCAGTCGGGTATCCCCGCCTATTCGGCACCGGCACCGACCAAGACGTCGGCGCCGCCGACGAGCACGTTCCAGCTGCCGACGGAGCTCGTGCCGCCGGTGGTCGTGACGCCGTCGCCGGTCGAGATCCTGCCCGGGATCACCATTCCGATTCCGGGTCTGGCACCGAGGCCGACCACCGCGGCCCCGGCGGTTCCGGAGGAACCGGAGACGACGACGCCGCCGAACGCCGGTAACGGCAACGGCCAACAGCAGGTTCCGGCCCGTTAACGGCGACCGGTAGCCTCGCGGAGTGGCCGACAACCCTGACGCGCACGCCGTCCGCGACGCGGGTGAGACGGGATTCGTCTCGCCCGCGCCGCTGGCGAAGGATCGGCGTTCCGCGGATTGGCGGGACCTTCCCGGGCGCACCGACCCGCTGACCGCCGACCTGTCCGGGGTGATCGGTGGTCCGGTCGGACGGCATGCGGTCGTCGGGCGCAGCCGGTTCTTCACGCCGATGCGCGCCATTCTGTTGCTGGCGATCGTGTTTCTCGCGCTCGGCTGGTTCGCGAAGGCGCCGTGCATCCAGCAGGCGCCGGTCGGCGAGAACGGCGCGCTCGGGCTCGACTGGAGTGGCAGCCGGCAGTACGTCGCCATGTGCTACTCGGACACGGTCCCGCTGTACGGGGCGGAACGGTTGAACGAGGGCGCCTTCCCTTACAAGAAGTGGTGGGAGGAAGACGCCGGCAACGGCCAGACCCAGCGCCGCTACATGGAGTACCCGGTGATCTCCGGGCTCTACCAGTACGGCGCGATGACGATCGCGAAGTCGTGGGATGCGGTGCACTGGCTGCCCGGTGCGCTGCAGGTAGCGATCTATTTCAACGTCGTCGCGTTCGGTCTGGCGCTGGCGTGGCTGGTCACCGTCTGGGCGAGCGCGCTGCTGGCCGGACGGCGCATCTGGGACGCCGCGCTGATCGCAGTGTCCCCGCTGGTGATCGTGCACGTGTTCACGAATTTCGATCCCCTCGCAACGGCTTTCGCTACGGGTGGGCTGCTGGCGTGGTCGCGGAAACGGCCGGTTCTCGCCGGAATCCTGCTCGGGCTCGGTGGTGCCGCCAAGCTGTATCCGCTGCTGCTCCTCGGACCTCTGCTGGTGCTGTGCCTGCGCACGGGCAAGGTCCGTGAGTGGTCGGTGACGGCGCTGACCGGTATCGGCGCGTGGCTGGCGGTCAATCTGCCGATCGCCCTGCTGTTCCCACGCGGATGGGCCGAATTCTTCCGGCTCAACTCCGAACGCGGCGCCGACCCGGACTCCGTCTACAACGTCATCTCGTCGTTCACGGGCTGGACCGGATTCGACGGGATCCTGTCGGCCGGTCAGGCGCCCACCGTGCTCAACGCGGTGTCGTTCCTGCTGTTCGCCCTCGTGTGTGTCGGGATCGGGTACATCGCGCTGACGGCGCCGCGACGGCCGCGGCTGACCCAACTGTGTTTCCTGCTGGTCGCGGGTTTCCTCCTCACCAACAAGGTGTGGAGCCCGCAGTATTCGCTGTGGCTCGTCCCGCTGGCCGTCCTCGCGTTCCCGCACCGGCGGATCCTGCTGGCCTGGATGACGATCGACGCGCTGGTGTGGGTGCCGCGGATGTTCTACTACCTCGGCGTGTCCAACAAGGGACTCCCCGAGCAGTGGTTCACCGCCGCGGTGGTGGTCCGCGACATTGCGGTCGTGGTCATCTGCGCGCTGATCATCCGCCAGATCTACCGGCCCGGCGAGGACCTCGTGCGATACGGCTTCATCGACGATCCGGCGGGCGGCGTGCTCGACCAGGCGCCCGATGCGCAGCCGCGGTGGCTGCCCGCCTGGCTACGGCCGCGGCCGCCGGTAGAATCGGCTCCCGCTCACAGCGTTTAGGGCTTCGACAGCACCAGCGCCGCCCCGACCGCGAACACCGCGATCGACAGGCCGAGGGCGATCGCGCGGATCGACCACTGTCGGGCGTCCGCGGCGGCGCGCACCGAAAGGTCGTATTCGCCCCGCTCCCACAGGCGGTGGACGGTGAGCGAGCGCAGCAGTGCAACGATGCCGAACGGCACGAACGCGATGATCGCAACAATGGCGAGCGGCAGACTGCTGGCGGGCGGCGGTGCCAGCGGCCCGCCGTGGTCCGCCGAGGTGTCCTGCTGCTGCGACGTCATGCGTTGCCTCCCCGTGGTGGAGCCCACGACCGTGGGCGACGAGGTGGAGTATAGACCGTCGAGATTCCCGACTGTGCAGTGCCTTTCGCGCGGCGGGCGGTAACGGTCCGGTTATCGGCCGGTCTCCACGGCGGGCGGATGAGCCCGGGCGGCGACCCACGCCGCCACCTGCGTGCGGGAGCTGACGGCCAGCTTGTCGAAGATGTGCTCGACGTGTCCGTCGACGGTGCGCCGCGAGATCACCAACGACTCGGCTATCTGCCGATTGCTGAGGCCCTGGGCGAGCAGGCCGGCGATTTCCTGTTCCCGTTTGGTGAGCGGTGACGCCTCGGCGCGAGGTGCCCTGTGCTCGGTGGGGGTTCCCAGTGCGAGGTCGACGGCCTCCTCGATCGTGAGCCGGACCGCAGGCGTTGCGAGCTGGGCGAACTCGTCCGGTCCCACGATGCGGGCCGCGGTGCGCTCCGACGAGAGGGAGTCGTCGGTGATGTGCGGGCCGAACGCCGCGACGGACGTGCCCAGCCGATGCCACACACCCTTCGCGGCGCCGCACAGCCTCGCCGCCGCGTTCGCGTCACCGCTCGACGTGGCCACCCACGACAGCACCTCGATAGACAGGGCCGTGCAGATCTTGTCCTTGAAGTCGCGCTGGATCCGCAGTGCCTGCTGGGCAGCGTCGACGGCATCGTCGCCCCGGCCCAGGTGAAAGTACGCGACGCTCGAAACCCACAGGGCGTAGGCCTTGTTCCACTTCTCGCCGTGCACGTCCGCCACCGCGATCACGTCGCGGCACGTCTCGAGGGCGTCGTCGAGTCGCCCGTCGTAAGTCTGCGCCATGCCCATCTCGAACGATGCGGTCAGCACCGAGGCCGTGTCGCCGACGGCGCGGTGAACGGCAATGGCATCACGGAACAGTCCGATGGCGTCGTCGGGGCGGCCGGAGAACACGGCGTGGATCCCCGCCCAGTGGTCGGCGTGCGCGCGCAGTCGTTCGTCACCGAGCGCGGTCGCGATCGCCGTGCACTCGTCGAGGTGCTCGCGCGCGGCGTCGCGGTCGCCCTGGATCAGCGCGGTCCACGCGGTCACCCACAGCACGTCGCCCCGTTCCCGGGTGGGTTCGGTGAGCCGTAGCAGTATCCGCTCGAGCCGGGTCCTCCCGTCGGACAGGTTGCCGCCCGCGATCCAGTGGTACCGCAGCGAGACGGCCAGTTCCGCGGCCGCCGCCCGCTGCGAGTCGTCGTGCAGCGCCCAGTCCAGGGCGGCCACGAGGTTGGGGTGGTCGATCCGCAGTTCCGCGAGGATCTCGGATTGTCCTGGCCCGCACCAGTCGAGCGACGACCGGCGGGCACGCTCCGAATAATGCTCGAGATGTCGCCGGTACAGCTCGTCGCGCTCCCCGCTCAGCTCGAGGAGCTCGTGCCCGTACTCCCGCACCGTCATCAGCTGCGAGTAGCGGAGACGCTCGGTCGAACGGTCCACGGTGACAAGACATTTTCCGACCAGGCGGTCGAGGACGTCGATGACCGGCGAGTCCGACAACGCACCGAACCCGCTGATGGCTTCCGCGGCTTCGAGATCGAAGCTTCCGGGGAACACGGCGAGCCGCGACCACAGCAGCCGCTCGGTGTCCGAGCACAGTTCGTAACTCCAGTCGATGAGGGCGCGCAGCGTCTGCTGGCGGGGCATCGCCGCCCGGTCACCGCCGGTGAGGAGTGCGAAACGCTGGTCGAGTCGTTCGACGAGCTGCGACGCGGACAGCGACCGCAGCCGGGCCGCGGCGAGTTCGATGGCGAGCGGGATCCCGTCGAGCTGATTGCACAGCTGCGCGATGGCGGGGGCGTTCGCGTCGGTGAGGCGGAAGTCGGCGACGACGCCCTGCGCGCGCTCGACGAGCAACGACACCGATTCGAACGGGGCGATGTCCGCGGCGCGGCAGTCCTCGATGTCACCCGGAGTGCTCAGTGGCGGAAGGAGGTACGTGAATTCGCCGGCGATCCCGAGCGGTTCGCGACTCGTGGTGAGGATCCGGACCTCCGGCGCCGAGGCGAGGACGGCACCGACGAATTCGCTTGCCGCGGACAGTAGGTGCTCGCAGTTGTCGAGGACGACCAGCATGTGCCGGGACTGCAGTTGGTCGATCACCTTGTCCATCACCGCACGGCTCGACTGGTCGGTGACGCCGAGGGCGGCCGCGGCCGCGGAGGGCAGCGCGGCGGGATCGCGGACGGGCGCGAGGTCGATCCACCGGACGGAATCGCGGAAGGCACGCGCGGAGCGGACCGCGAGTTCCTCGGCCAGCCGCGTCTTGCCCACGCCGCCGGCACCGAGCAGCGACACGAGCCGGGATTGCTGCAGTCGTGCGCGGGCTTCCTCGATCTCGCGGCGCCGGCCGACGAAGCTGGTCATCGACCTCGTGAGTTCTCTCGAGCGAGTCAGTGGATTTCTCCCGTGTCCGGTGGCCAGGTGTGGAACGAAACCTACCCCCATCGAATGTGACGGACAACACAGGTAACCGAGGGGGTGTTTTACCCGGTGTGGGGGTGATGTGACGTGGGTCATTGTCGTTGGCATACCCCGGTTGCCCGCTCGACTCCGGCCGGAACCCATCGCCTCGAGGAGCTCAACACCATGTCAAAGCCCATTTCTTCTGCCGACGTCGATGTCGTCGTCGTGGGTGCCGGATTCGCCGGCCTCTACGCGCTGCGCAAGCTGCGCGACACGATGAAGCTGTCGACGCGGGTGTTCGAAGCCGGCTCGGACGTCGGCGGCACCTGGTTCTGGAACCGGTACCCCGGTGCCCGCTGCGACATCGAGAGCGTCCACTACTCGTACTCGTTCGACGAGGACCTGCAGCAGGAATGGCAGTGGAGTGAGAAGTTCGCCGGACAGCCGGAGATCCTCCGCTACCTCGAACACGTCGCCGACCGCTTCGACCTGCGCAAAGACATCACGTTCGACACCCGCGTGGTCGGCGTGCACTGGGACGACGAGAACTCGGTGTGGACGGTCCGCACCGACGACGGCGCCGTCGTGCGCAGCCGGTACTTCATCTCGGGGGCAGGCAACCTGTCGGTGCCGAAGACGCCGGAGTTCGGCGGTATCGACAACTTCCGCGGCGAGGTGCTGCTCACCGGAAACTGGCCGCGTGCGGGCGCCGACTTCACCGGCAAGCGGGTGGCCGTGATCGGGACCGGGGCCAGCGGCATTCAGGCCATCCCGTTCATCGCCGAGGACGCCGCCGAACTGGTGGTCTTCCAGCGCACCCCCAACTTCGCGACCCCCCTCGGCAACGGTCCGATCGACCCGAACGAGGTGGCGGATATCAAGAGCAACTATGCGGACGTGCGGAACGCGGCCCGCAACCACTTCCTCGGCGTCCCGTTCACTCAGGTGCAGCCGTCCGCGCTCGCCGTCGATGCCGAGGAGCGCCGCCGCACGTTCGACGAGCGCTGGAACGCCGGCGGGTTCCGGTTGTTCATCGACTCCTACCAGGACATCCTGTTCGACAAGAAGGCCAACGACACGATCGCCGACTACATCCGGGACCGGATCCACGAGCGCGTGCAGGATCCGGAGAAGGCCGCGACGCTGGCGCCGACGGGCTACGCGTACGGCACCAAGCGTCCCCCGCTCGAGACCAACTACTACGAGGCGTTCAACCGCGACTCGGTGAGCGTCGTCGACGTGAAGTCCACGCCGATCGACGAGATCACCGAAACCGGAGTCCGGGTCGGTGACCGCACCTACGAGGTCGACACCATCGTCCTCGCAACCGGATTCGACGCGATGACCGGTCCGCTGATGGCCATGGACATTCGCGGTCGCGGCGGTCTGCCGCTGGCCGAGAAGTGGGAGCACGGACCCAAGACCTACCTCGGCATCATGGTCAACGAGTTCCCGAACCTGTTCCTCATCACCGGACCGCAGTCGCCGTCGGTGCTCTACAACATGCCCCTCGCAATCGAGGACCACGTCGACTTCGCGACCGACGCGATCGATTACCTGGACCGCCGCGACCTCGACGTCATCGAGCCCACCGCGCAGGCCGAAAGCGATTGGGGTGCCTTGACCAACGACATCGCCAACCAGACCCTGCTGCCGGAGACGAACTCGTGGTACATGGGCGCGAACATTCCCGGCAAGCCTCGTGCCTGCATGGTCTACCTCGGCGGCGCCCCCACCTACCGGGCGACGTGTGACGAGGTGGTGGCAGGCGGCTACTCCGGTTTTGCACTCTCCCGGGCGGAGGCCCGCGTGGCCTCCACCGTGTCCTGACCCCAAACCCCCTACGAAGGAGACCGACATGGCACTCGACGCACACGCAGCAGAATTGATCGCCGGACTACAGGCGCAGGGGCTGAAGGCTTTCGAGCACAGCACCGTGGAGGAGGCGCGGGCGGTGGTGGCGACGTTCACCGGACTGCAGGCGCCGCCCGAACCCGTCGCCCGGGTGGAAGAAGCGCACTACGAGAGCGGCGGAGCGCAGATCGCGCTGCGGGTCTACGTGCCGGAGGGCCGGGCGCCGCACCCGGTGGTTCTGTACTTCCACGGCGGCGGGTTCGTCGCCGGCGACATCGACGTCGTCGACGAACCGGCGCGGGCGGTCGCGAACGGCGCGGGCGTGATCGTCGTCGCCGCGACGTACCGCCGCGCGCCGGAACACCGGTTCCCGGCCGCCGCCGACGACGCGTCCGCCGCCCTGCAGTGGGTGGCCGACAACGTCGAAAGTTACGGCGGTGACCCCGGCAACGTCGTCGTCATGGGTGACAGCGCCGGCGGCAACCTGGCCGCCGTCACCGCGCTGCGGGCCCGGGACGAGGGCGGACCGCGCCTGCGGGGGCAGGTGCTGATCTACCCGGTGATCGATCCGAACGCGGACCTCCCGTCCAAGACGGAGTTCGCCGAGGGGTACGTGATCGGCGCCGGGGACCTCGACTGGTTCTGGAGCAACTACCTGTCCTCCCCCGAGGATGCGAAGCACCCGTACGCGGTTCCGAGTCGCGCCGGCGGTCTCGAGGGGTTGCCGCCGGCCCTCGTGCTCACCACCGAGAACGAGGTGGCCCGCGACGAGGCGGAGGCATACGCCGAGTCGTTGCGGCAGGCGGGGGTCGACACCGAGGCGATCCGCTTCGACGGGCTGATGCACGGCGCGTTCTGGATGTCCGGGGCGGTTCCGCGCAGTGCCGAAATGCGCTCGGCGGTAGTCGAGTTCGTGAAGAGAGTGACAGCCACCGCACCCGTCGCGTGACGTGACGTGACCCGACCGTGTCAGCCCTCGACTCGTGCCTCGAGTCGGGGGCAGATGCGCGGCCACTCCTCGTCGATCATCGAGAACAGTGCGGTGTTGCGCCACGTTCCGTCGCGGCGACGTCGGTGCTTGCGAAGGATTCCCTCGAACTCGGCCCCCAGCTTCGCGATGGCGCCGCGGGAGTGGGCGTTGCGTTCGTCGGTGTGCCATTCGACGCGGACCGCGCCGAGGTCTTCGAACGCCCGCCGCAGCAACAGCAGTTTCGCCTCCGGATTGATGAGCGTGCCCTGCGCGGAACGGGACAGCCAGGTGTGCCCGATCGCGAGGCTGCGGTTCTTCGGGTCGATCAGATACAGCGACGTCGAGCCGACGATCCGCTCGGTGGTGATGTCGATCTGCGCGTACGCGAGGCGGGTCGGATCCTCGTCGGCGGTGCGGACGAACGCCACCGCGTCGTCGCGATCGGCGATGGCGGCGGACGTCCAGTGGAAGATGCGGGGGTCGTCGGCGGCGTCCAGCAGGCCGTCGACGTGGTCCTCGCCCAGCGGTTCGAGTCGGACGTGCCGTCCGGTCAGTGTGGGGTGCGCGAACCAGGATTCGCTCATCGCACCGGCTCGGGAGATTTCAGCACCGGCCGCCGGCCGGAATCGGGACCGGTGCGCCCGCGGACGGGCGGATGTCGTTGGGCGGCGCGCAGGAACACGAAGAACAGCACCACCAGCAGTCCCGCGCGGCCCCAGACCCCGAACTTCACGAGAACCTCGAACGTCGACGCGTCGGTCTGGGCGGCGAGCGCGCCGAAGTATTTGAAGACGCCGATCCCCATCGACAGGTCGGCCACCAGATACGCCGCGACGAGCCCCCACGGGACGCGCAGCAGGACGAAGAACGGGATGAGCCACAACGTGTACTGCGGCGAATGCACCTTGTGCAGCAGCAGGAATCCGCAGAGCATGGCGGCGCTGACGGCGATCCACGGGTAGGCGCCGTCGCGTTGGAACCGCAGCCAGCCGAGACGCAGGGCGATCGCGAACGCCGCGCACACGAGGAGCGGCGACAGCAGACTCACCGTCTGGTCGTACGCGGGGAGCGGGACGTCGTCGGCGACCGGACCGAACAGCGGCCGCAGGCCCCAGTACCAGATGGAGTTGGTGGTGAGGTCGGCCTGACGGTTCTCCTGGAACGTGAACGACGCCCGCCACCCGCTGTAGGAGATGAGGGCGAACGGCAGGTTCACCGCCACGACGGTGGTGATCGCGGCCACCGCGACCATCACCGCGCCGCGCACGTCGTAACGCCGCCCGGCGGTGCCGTTCCGAGTGAGGACGTAGGCGATCAGCGGAAGCACGAACGCACCCGGATACACCTTCAGGCAGAAGCCGACGGCGAGGAGCACCGCCGCGAGGACAGCACGGGCGCGGAGGGGGATCCGTTCGAGTGTCATGACGAAGATCGCGGCCACCGACGTCGCGACCACGGGCAGTTCCCAGTTGTGGAAGGCATACAGCACCAGCGGCGGAGTGGCCGACCAGAGCAGCGCCCACCAGCCGGCCAGCCGTCCCAGCATCCACGCCGTGAGCAGGCCGAACGGGGCGAGGATCAGCGCCGAGTGCAGCAGGAAGTCGGCGTCGGTGTGTGAACCGATGCCGCCGAGCCACATCAGCACACCGCTCAGCACCGGGTACTCCACGGTGCCGCCGGTGAGGATGCCGTCGGCGTTGATTCCCCCGGTGACGTACGGAAAAACGTGCAGGTTGACGTCGCGTCCGAGCCACAGGAACTGGATATCGGAGTAGCAGACCTGTGTGTCCTTGATGCGGTCGAAGATCAGGCTTCGCCCGACGCCGTCGAACGGAGCCCCGGCGCACCGCGCCTTCTGCAGGTAGCCGGCGAGCATGGAGAGGCCCGCCAACCCGACGACGAGCGCCGTGATCGGCGACCGCTGCCGAGCTCCGATATGCATGAATCCACATTAGGGTGCGCGGGCCTCCACGTGCGAAGCGGAAACGCCGCGGGTGCGGAGGTCAGTCGCTCGGCCGGCGCAGGGCGTCGGGTCTGTGGACGGCGTCCCGCCCGCTCTTGTCGCTGACGACGCGGTACTGCGGGTCGTCCTCGGACGCCCGCACCGTGCGGCCCGCCGCCTCGGCGTCCTCGGTGATCTTCTCCTCGACCGTCCCCGACGTGGTGGTGCCGTGGGTGTTCCACTCCACCTCGTCGCCCTGTCGGAATTTCTTGTCCTCTGCCATCGTGTCGGCGTACCCCGCGGTTCCCGGTGTCACACCGGCTTGCCTGATTTCGCTGGTCAGGGGCTCGTCGTGTAACCTGCAAAGGTTGCTGACGCAACGACCCTCCTGCCACGGACAGTCCGTGGCCGTTTTCACTAGTCCATAGGAGGTGATGAGGTCTTATGCGTCATTACGAATTGATGGTCATCCTTGACCCCAGCCTGGACGAGCGCACTGTTGCTCCTTCGCTGGATACGTTCCTCAATGTTGTTCGCCAGGACGGCGGCAAGATCGACAAGGTCGATGTCTGGGGTAAGCGTCGTCTCGCCTACGAGATCCTGAAGCACAGCGAAGGCATCTACGCGGTGATCGACATCAGCGCTACTCCCGCCACCGTCGCAGAGCTCGACCGTCAGCTCGGTCTGAACGAGTCGGTGCTGCGTACGAAGGTTCTGCGCCACAACAAGTGATTTCTGTCGGTCACCAGCCCTAGGCTCGTGCCCAACCGAACTCCACATTCTGCAGGAGGAACCATATGGCAGGCGACACCGTCATCACCGTCATCGGAAACTTGACGGCTGATCCGGAGCTTCGATTCACCCCCGCGGGTGCCGCGGTCGCGAACTTCACTGTCGCGTCCACGCCCCGCACCTTCGACCGTCAGACCAATGAATGGAAAGACGGCGAAGCACTGTTTCTGCGTTGCAACATCTGGCGCGAGGCAGCCGAGAACGTCGCGGAGAGCTTGACCCGTGGCTCGCGAGTGATCGTGAGCGGCCGGCTCAAGCAGCGTTCGTACGAAACTCGTGAAGGTGAAAAGCGCACTGTCGTCGAGCTCGAGGTCGACGAGATCGGCCCCTCGCTGAGGTACGCCACGGCCAAGGTCAACAAGGCCAACCGTGGTGGCGGCAGCGGCGGTGGCTTCGGTTCCTCCGGCGGATCGGGCGGCGGACGTCCGCAATCCAACACCGGCGGAGATGATCCGTGGGGCAGCGCGCCGCAGGCGTCCGGCTCCTTCGGAGGCTCTGGTGGCGGGAGCGACGAACCCCCGTTCTGATCCGTACCTGATCGGAACATCCAGAAAAGAGCAAACTAATGCCGAAGCCGCCCTTGCGCGACAAGGTAATGAAGAAGAAGATCTGCATCTTCTGCAAAGAGAAGAACACGCAGATCAACTACAAGGACACGACGCTTCTGCGTAAGTACGTCAGCGACCGCGGCAAGATCCGCGCGCGCCGTGTCACCGGCAACTGCGTCCAGCACCAGCGCGACGTTGCCATTGCCGTCAAGAACTCACGTGAGGTGGCGTTGCTGCCTTACGCCACCGTGGCTCGCTAAGGAAAGGGAGGAAAGACATGAAGCTCATCCTCACCGCTGACGTGGACAACCTCGGTGCGCCTGGCGACACCGTCGAGGTCAAGGACGGCTACGGCCGCAACTACCTGCTGCCCCGCGGCCTGGCCATCGTCGCCACCCGTGGCGCCGAGAAGCAGGTCGAGGGCATCCGTCGTGCGCAGGAAGCTCGCGCCGTGCGCGGACTCGACCACGCCAAGGAGCTCAAGGACGCCATCGAGGGCCTCGAGAACATCTCGCTGTCGGTCAAGACCGCCGGTGACTCGGGCAAGCTCTTCGGTTCGGTTACCGCCGCCGATGTCGCCGGTGCCATCAAGGCCGCCGGTGGACCCGTCGTCGACAAGCGCAATCTGGAGCTGCCGAAGGCTCACATCAAGGCGACCGGCAAGCACGCCATCGTCGTGAACCTGCACCCCGACGTGGTTGCGAAGTTCCACCTGAACGTCGTCGGCGCCTAGTCGACTCGTTCACTCACAGGCCCCCCCGGACGCCTCGGCGTGTGGGGGGGTCTGTGCTTGTCGATTCCGGCTCGCAGCCGCCCTCTCGAACCCGTTTTCACTGGTGTGAAGCACGCAGAGGAGCGGCTTCCAGCTGTGTCTGGAAGTTAGCCGCCCCGCCGACGATCTGTGAGGTGAATCATATTGCCACGCAGGGGCGACCAACTCAACACGCCCGAGTCGTCAACGCGAAAGACACGCCGAACGGGTTTTCATCCACAGTGGTGAGAAACCAAAAAACGGCTCTGATCTGGGTTTTTGGGATTGTGATGTGCACTTATCCTCAGGTTATCCCCATGGGGTTAACAAACGTACCCAGCAGTTTCCACAATTTGTCCCCAGCTGTGTACACAGGCTGGTTTGAACACCGGGTAGCTAATCCCTAACGTCGTCCCGGCGTGTCTCGCGATCACGACGCCGGCTGCCGCGAAGAGCCTGCGAAGGTTGTCGGTAGGGGCGAGTACAAAGAGTTCGGGGCACCAACACCGGGAAGTATTTCCCGGGGTGGCGCAACAGTGATGGGGAAGGTCGGTCGAGTGGCTGTAGTAGACGATCGGGGCCGTTCCGAATACCCGGGTCCGCCTGACGCGGAGCCCGGCGAAGAGTTCGGCCGGCAGCCACCTCAGGACATGGCGGCGGAGCAGTCGGTGCTCGGCGGCATGCTCCTCAGCAAGGACGCCATCGCGGACGTGCTCGAGGTGCTCCGTCCCGGCGACTTCTACCGTCCCGCACACCAGTCGGTGTACGACGTGATCCTGGACCTCTACAGCCGCGGTGAGCCCGCCGACCCGGTCACGGTGTCCGCGGAGCTGGATCGCCGGGGCGAGCTCCGTCGGATCGGTGGAGCGCCCTATCTGGTGACGCTCACCCAGACCGTCCCCACCGCCGCCAACGCCGGCTACTACGCCGAGATCGTGGCGGAGAAGGCCATCCTGCGTCGCCTCGTCGACGCCGGCACCCGCATCGTCCAGTACGGCTACACCGGCGCCGACGGTCAGGACGTCGCCGAGGTCGTCGACCGCGCGCAGGCCGAGATCTTCGAGGTCACCGAACGCCGCACCACCGAGGACTTCGTCCCCCTCGAGGAGCTCCTGCAGCCCACGATGGACGAGATCGACTCCATCGCCAGCCGCGGCGGCATCTCCCTCGGTGTGCCCACCGGCTTCGTCGAACTCGACGAGATCACCAACGGCCTCCACCCCGGCCAGATGATCATCGTCGCGGCCCGACCCGGTGTCGGTAAGGCGCTCGCCCTCGACACTCCCCTGGCCACACCCACCGGCTGGACCACCATGGGCGACGTCCAGGTCGGCGACCACCTCATCGACGCCGACGGCAAGCCCACCCGCGTCGTCGCCGCCACCGACATCATGGTCGGCCGGCCCTGCTACGAGGTCGAGTTCTCCGACGGCACCGTCCTCGTCGCCGACGAGCAGCATCAGTGGTTGACGGAGACGCGGGCATCTCGGCGGTCCGCGCAGCAGGCCGCCACCGGCTACAACCGATACAAGAACCAGGGCACGTTCGCGGAAGTCCGCACAACTACCGAAATCGCCGCCACACTCCGCTGCTCTACCGTGGATGCGCGCGTGAATCATTCGGTCACCAATGCGAAACCGCTCGAGTTGCCTGCACAGGACCTGCTGGTGCCTCCGTACGCGCTCGGAGCGTGGCTCGGTGACGGCACTTCGGCGGCTGCTCAGATCACGTGTGCCGACCCCGAGATCATCATGCTGATCGAGGCGGAAGGCTTGGTCGCGGTTCCGTCGACGACTGCGAAATTGCGATACAGCTTGCAGTTGGCACCTGAGGCTCCGACCGCTCCCCGCGACTGCGTGGTGTGCGGAGAATCGTTCGTGCCGTTCACGAGCCAGGTGCGCACCTGTGGTCAGTCTTGCGGCGGCAAGGCGCGTTTCATGTCGGATCCGGTGCCGGCTCCGACCTGTGCACATTGCGGCGGGCCTTCGATCGGCTTGAGGCTCTGCCAGACCTGCCGGAACGAGGTGGGCACCCTACAGGCGCGACTTCGGACCCTCGGGGTGTTGGGTAACAAGCACATTCCCGTCCAGTACCTGCGCGGATCTGAGCTGCAGCGCCGCTGGGTTCTTGCTGGTTTGCTGGATACCGACGGCACTGTGACGGCCGGTGGTTCCGTGCAATTCTCCGTTACGAGTGAGCGTTTGGTGCGTGACGCGCAGGAGCTGATCGTCAGCCTCGGCTACCGCTGCCAGATGAGCACAAAGAAGGTGCGCGGTCGCACGGAGGCGTCGTCGACTGCCTACACCCTGACATTCGCAACCGATGACGAAGTTTTCGGACTCCCACGGAAGGCTCTGCTTCACAAGGAGCGTCGCGCAAGTAGCAGCACCGTCCGTTCTGATTCGCGATTCATCACCGACGTGCGCAAGGTCGACAGCGTCCCCGTGCGTTGCGTCGAGGTCGACAACGCCGACCACCTGTACCTTGCGGGTCGCGCGATGGTGCCCACCCACAACTCCACGCTGGGAATGGACTTCCTGCGCTCGTGCTCGGTGAAGCACGGTATGGCCAGCGTCATGTTCTCGCTCGAGATGAGCAAGACCGAGATCGTCATGCGACTGCTGTCGGCGGAGGCGAAGATCAAGCTCGGTGACATGCGCTCCGGCAAGATGACCGACGACGACTGGACGAAGCTCGCTCGACGTATGAGTGAGATCAGTGAAGCGCCGCTGTTCATCGACGACTCCCCCAACCTCACGATGATGGAGATCCGCGCAAAGGCCCGGCGGCTCAAGCAGAAACACGACATCAAGCTCATCGTGATCGACTACCTGCAGCTGATGAGCTCGGGTAAGAAGGTCGAGTCACGTCAGCAGGAAGTCTCCGAGTTCTCCCGTAGCCTCAAGCTTTTGGCGAAGGAACTCGAGGTTCCCGTGGTCGCGATCTGCCAGCTGAACCGTGGTCCCGAACAGCGACAGGACAAGCGCCCCCAGGTCGCCGACCTTCGTGAGTCGGGATCGCTCGAGCAGGACGCCGACATGGTAATCCTGCTCTACCGCCCCGACGCCACCGAACGCGACGACCCCCGCGGCGGCGAGGCCGACCTCATCCTCGGCAAGCACCGTAACGGCCCGACAGCGACGATCACCGTGGCGCACCAGCTTCACCTATCCAAGTTCGTCGACATGGCGCGGGGCTAGTACCGCCGCCGCCGACGATAACAGCAGCAGCTCGCCTGCTTGCTGCCGCCGCCGCTCCCTCCTCCTGCACTCGGCCTGTTGCCTGACGGCTACCGCTTGCGTGCTTGCAGGTGGCCGGATTCTCGTCCCACCGGACGTTTCGGCGACCGGCTGTCGGCCCGACGAAACGCTTCCATATGATGAGTGCGTCGGGCGCGCCGGTGTCCGCGAGTCGCGAAACCGGGTCCGGTGATCCAGGTCACCGCTGGTGGAACGGTGTGCGCTCGCCGGCATCCCACCTAAGGACACGCCACATGAGCCGGGAAGGCAGACAAGCGCAGTGAGCACAGTGGAACTGGCCCAGTGGAATTCAGAGGAAGCTCTCGCGGAGGCGATGATCCCGGTCATCGGCGGCCTGCACCGCCGACGTTCGGTGACCATTCTGCTTCACAGTCGCTCCCTGGTGAACAAGTCGGTCATCAGTATCCTGCGGACCCATCGTTTCGCCCGGCAGATCAGCGGCGATGAACTGTCGGTCGAGGAGACGTTCCCCTTCCTCGAAGCGCTGACTCACCTCAATCTTCGGCCCTCGAAGATCGACCTCGGACTGCTGGTGATGGCCTATCGCGCCAACGGTGACGGAGCATCGGTCCCAGAGTTCGTTGCACGGAGCCTCGCCGACCTGGTCGGCGGCGCCCAGACGAGTCCCGCGCAGCCGCAGGACGTGATCCTGTACGGATTCGGGCGTATCGGTCGCCTCGTCACTCGACTGCTCATCGAGAAGGCCGGCTCGGGCAATGGGCTGAACCTGCGTGCCGTGGTGGTCCGCAAGGGTGGCAGCGACGATCTGACCAAGCGCGCATCGTTGCTGCGCCGTGACTCCGTCCACGGGCAGTTCAACGGCACGATCAAGGTCGACACCGACAACAACACGCTGATCGCCAACGGCAACGTCATCAAGTTCATTTACAGCAACGACCCGGAGAGCCTCGACTACACCGAGCATGGCATCGACAACGCCATCCTGATCGACAACACCGGAATCTGGCGCGACCGCGACGGACTGTCGAAGCACCTCCGCCCCGGAGTCGCGAAGGTGGTGCTCACCGCGCCCGGCAAGGGAGACGTCCCTAACATCGTCCACGGCGTCAATCACCGCGACCTCGACCCGAACGAGCAGATCGTGTCGTGCGCGTCCTGCACCACCAATGCCATCGTCCCGCCGCTGAAGACCATGGACGACGAATTCGGTGTGTCTCGAGGCCACGTCGAGACCGTGCACTCGTTCACCAACGACCAGAACCTCTTGGACAACTACCACAAGGCCGACCGCCGTGGTCGTTCAGCGCCGTTCAACCTCGTGCTCACCGAGACGGGCGCCGCGTCGGCGGTCGCCAAGGCGCTCCCCGAGCTGAAGGCCAAGATCACCGGCAACTCGATCCGCGTTCCCACTCCGGACGTATCCGTCGCCATCCTCCACCTTCAGCTGGGTCGTGAGACCACCAGGGAGGAGGTGCTCGAGCATCTCAGCCAGGAGTCGCTCACCGGAGCGCTGAGCCGGAACCTCGACTACACCGCCGCAACCGATGCCGTGTCCAGTGACTTCATCGGTTCGCGCGCCGCGTGCATCGTCGACGCGAACGCGACGATCGTCGACGGCGACACCGCCATCCTCTACGTCTGGTATGACAACGAGTTCGGATACTCGTGCCAGGTGGTGCGCACTGTCCAGTACCTGTCCGGTGTGGAGTACCCCATCTACCCCGCGGTCGACGCCGCTGATGCGATGTCCGTGGGCTGACCGGCGGCACCGTAGTTTCGCGACGCCCGGGCCGAGCAGTGGCTGCTCTCCCGGGTGTCGTCGCGTATTCGGTGGGCCTCGCCGCTGAAAGCTCATCGTTCGTATGGTTGCCGACGTTGAAATTTCCGGCACCGAGGGCCCGTCGATGGATCGTAGCGCGGGGGGAATCAACCCCTCCGGATCGTTCGGGTCCGGAAGTTACGAGCTGACGGCCGTCGATCTGCCGGGTGAGAGCTGCGCAAGTTCGACCGGCTCCGCCCTGTCGTCTTGCTGGGTGCCGCTTTAGGCCACGGCTCGATAGAAGCTGCGCGAGACGTAGCTTGGTGCGTCTTTGGCCAGAAGCGCACTCAGTTCGGATTTAAGTGTGCGGGCGTGGTGGGCCTCCGGGAAGTCTGCGGTCGCGAGTGCCAGCAGATCGACGACGTGCAGCGCTTCCTGAACCTGTCCGGCGTCACGCAGTCGGTGTGCCTGGTCGAGCACGGCCTGCTTGTCGGTGATCGCTGCCGCGCGTGCGTTGGCGGCGATGTCGGGCCGGGCGGGGTGTAGGTGGGTCGGGTTGCCGTCCCACCACCCGGTTTCCGAGCGGACGATGTCCCGCACGATGAAGTCCCGATGTCCGTAGGCTTGTTTCATCCACGGGACGTCGAACAGTTCGGTCGGGTAGTCGATATCGTGCACGATGTCGTCGACGCCCATTCCCTTGTTGAGGCGTTCCACGACGGCTCTGCGCAGCCAGCGAAGTGCCGCCGAGGTGGTGGCCAGTTGCTCTGCGCCGACGTCGTGGATGACTGATCCGAACTCGGGGATCAGGACGGCAGGATTGAGGGCGGCAAGACTGTCGAGGGTGTTCGCCCACCGCACGGCGTCCCGCGTGGTGCGCATGGGCGTGCCGATGTTCGGGATGCTGTCGATGACTGCGGCGCTCCCGTAGAGGATCCGTTCATGGGGCAACCACACGGCGGTGACATCGTCCGTCTCCGAAGGCGCCCACAATAGCCGAACCTGACGGCTTGGGCCGCCGAGTGTCATTGCATCCCGGTAGGTTTGGTCGGGGAATGTCAGGGTCGGCACCGGCGCGAACTGTTCGATCGGCCGACGGAACTGGCGGGAGTTGATGTGGTTCTGGAGTCCGGCGGTCTCGATGTAGCGCTGGTAGCGGCGAACGACATTCTCGTGGGCGATGATCGTCGGGCGGGGTTCTCCGCGCCTCTCGGCTTCGGCCAGGAACCCTGGCACACCGTAGTTGTAGCCGAGGTGGCCGTGGCTGTAGACGATCCAGCGGACTGTCTGGTCGGTGTGTTCGCGGAGTTGTGCGAGTGCCTGAGGAACCACGGATGGACTCGGTCCGGAGTCGACGACGAGCAACCCCTCATCGGTTTCTACGGCCAAGCTATTTCCCTGTAGGCCCATCGTGAAGATTCCCGGGGCCACAACGGTGATTTCGGTGCCGCCGAACAGCGGGTTGTTGTCGACTTCCGCTACGGGCATCGGTGTCTCCTTCCAGTGTGTGCTTCGAATTGTGTTTCGAGACTGCGGCTATCGGGCAAAGGCTGCGGTCGCGGCAGCGGCGACCGCTGTGGCCGTGACGAGTAGCGCTATCAGACCGGCATGGTGTCCGGTCATTCCCTGAGTCCCCCGCCGCAGCGAACGGCCTCGCCGGTGGCTGACGTACGTGATCGCGAGCAGCAGCACCGCCATCGGTACCAAGCTGAGCGAAGCAGCGCGGTCACCGTGGACGGTGGGAATGTGGAGGAGCGCCACCGTCGCCGCCGCGGCGGAGAGTGTGGTTCTCCGCCAGGCCAATGCCGTGCGATCTGGTTGTAGTCCCGGATCCCGGTCGGCGGACCCGATCACGACCACAATGCCGCTCCGGCGGCGAGGAGCGTGAGGATCCCCAGACCGAGAGCGAGAGCGGGCACGAGGACGGAGCCCGGAAGTGGCAGGTTCCGCCTGATGGCCGACTGCGCGGCCCTCCAGCGCAGATACGCGCCGGAGGCGAGGACGGCAGCTAGCCCGAAACACACCATCGTGATCGTCATCTGCAGTGCCCCGGAGGGCAAAGCAAGTAACTGATGGGCAGCCACACCCGCAGCCAGGAGCGCCATAGCAGTGCGGATCCAGGCAAGGTAGGTGCGTTCGTTCGCCAGCGTGTACCGGTAGTCCGGTTCCTCATCCACCGAACCTGAGTCCGCTGATGGACGGGGATTGTCTGAGGTCAGAATGCCCATCGCGCGCGGCCGGCTGTTTTGGCTTTCAGTTCGGTCGCGTGGTCGCTGCCGTCGAGGAAGGCCCGCGATTCCGCCACCGCCCATCCGTAGACCCCTTTCGCCATGGTGGAGGTGGCGCCTTGTTCCAGTTGGCCGAAGATGTCGACGCGGGCCTGATGTGAGTCGCGGCTCTGCGGATCGGCGTCGGTGGCCATCTGGGCGAAGTGTCCCGCCAACCGGTGTTCGCCTCGTGCCAGTAGGGCGCGGGCCCGCTCGGCCAGTTGGGCGGCGCCGCCGCCGAGGTCCGCGACCTCGCGGGCGAGGTCGGTGCGGGGGGCGGACTTGAGGTTGGCGGGGTTGCCGTCGTACCAGCCGCCGTAGAGGCGCCAGACGTTGCGAATGACGAATTCCGGTTCGTCGTAGGAGGGTGCGAGGTAGGGCTTGCGGAGCAGTTCCGCGGGGGCGGTAACAGTGTGCACGACCTCGTCGAGGGTCGCTCCGGCGTTCATCATCTCGAGGGTGCGGCCGTGCAGGATTTCCAGGAGTTCGGCGGCGTCGGTGAGGGTGGTGCGGATTCGGTCGGCGCCGAGGATCGGGAGCCCGTGTCCGGGGAGCAGGATTTCGGCGCCCAGGTCGGCCATCCACCGCAGGGTTTGGGCCCATTCGTGTGCGAAGCGCTGCACCTTCTGCGGATTTCCGGCGTTGGGGCTGGCCCAGATGAAGAAATCCCCACAGCACAGGATCTTGCGGTCGGGGATCCAGGCGATCGCGGCGTCATCGGTCTCGCCGCGGGCGTGATGGAGGTGCACCTGCAGGTCGTCGATGGCGAGGGTGGTCTGGTCGGTGAAGGTGGCGTCGGGGTATCGGTATTCGTCCGGCCACATCAGGTTCGGTGCCTGGAATTGGCGTTGGTTGATGATGCCGTTGTAGCCGCGGGTTTCCTTGTAGCGGTCGAACCTGCTGATGACGTTTTCGTGTGCGAGGACCGTGGGGCGGGTCCAGCCGCGCTCGCGCGCTTCGGTGTCGAAGGGGTCCATGCCGAAGACGTGGTCGACGTGTCCGTGCGAGTAGACAGCCGTGTGCACCGGTTGCTCGGAGATTCGCCGGGTGGCTGCGAACAGGTCTTCGGCGGTGCGGCGGTCGCCGGTGTCGTACACGAAAAGACCCGCCTTGGTGGGAAATACGTAGACGTTGCCGAACGCCGGCCACATGTATGCGCCCTCCGCGATGTAGTGCATTCCCTCCTTCCGGAGGTCTCCGTGGTGGTAGGCGTTCTGGTTGGCTTCGCCCTTCCAGACCTTGTCGGCGTAGTCGATGATGTCCGTCATGTGGCGCTCTCCTCGGCGTGGGTATCGGACCGCGACGCTGCGATCCGTGCGCCTCATTCTGTGCACCGGACATCAGCCGAACAATCGTCTGCGCGCACACCCCTGGCGGCCCCAGTCTGTGACCGATCACAGATTCACAGCGGGTGGTCGGCCCCCGCGTCGGGGTGAACGGTGGCGGCGCTGACCGCGACCGCGAGAGTGAGCAGCTCCGTGGTTACGTGTACGTCGAGGCCGGTCAGCTCGCGGACGCGGATGAGCCGGTTGTCGACGGTGTTGGGATGGACCACCAGGGTGTCCGCAGTGGCCCGTCGATCCAGGTTGCTGGCCAGATAGACCCGGAGGGTGTGCATCAGGTCCGGTCGCGATTGCAACGGGGCGCAGCGCTCCAGCAGCACCGGCAGCGACGCACTGGTGTGGGCGAAATGGTGCGCAAGTGCGACATCGCCCATTCGGCTGACCGTGCCGGTGCGGCCGGACCGGATCGCGATGTCGAGTACCTCGGCGGCCGTGGTGCCGGCCCGCGGAAGATCCTCGATCGAAGTGGCGTCCTCGATCGCGATCGTCACTGGTGCGCCGCTGACCCGCGCAAGGTCCACGGCCAGCGGGTCGAGAGCCCCGATCGGTGGATGCATCAGAATCCGAGCGTGCCGAGGCCGGACATCGATGAGCCACAGGCCGGGGACCGCCCTGGCGAGGTGGGCGCGAACGGCGCGGACCTTCCGTGTGGCCGCCAGTGATCGGGCGTTCCGGTCGCCGGATCCTTCGGCGGGGGTGTCACCGATGTGCAGCAGCATGATGCTCGGTTCGGCAGGGACGGAGTCGGGGTCGTCGAACACCCACCCGTCGCCGCGCAGGAGGGCATCGATGATGGGGGCATGGTTTCGGTCTTGCGCCGAAATGAGGTCGTGCGCGTGGATCTCGTACGCGGAGACGACCTCTCGTAGCATGCAGTCAAACGTGGTATGGGCTCGGCGGTATGCGAACCAGAACAGTCCGTGGTCGGTGCCGAGTTCGCGTTCGAGTTCTTCGGAGAGTACGTCGAATCCGATCTGCCAGCAGCGCATGTACTCCCGTAGCGGCAACCCTTCCGCGACTCGTTCGGTGCCGCGTTCGATGTTCTCGCGCATCGTGTCGGCGACGTCGATGGACTCGTCGGTGATCGACTGCAGGCACACCTCGAGCAACGATCGAACGGTGTGGGCGCTTTCCCGGTGCAAATGTTCGGGCACCGCGGTCTGCGTGTAGAGCGGCGAGGTGGCGATGTAGCGGTCGATGATTGTCCGTGCCATCCGCGGCACCGACCGGCGAATACGGGCGATGGTGCCCTGCAGATCGTCTTTGGTTGCCTCGGGCGCGGTGCGCATCGAACGCCTCCTAGGTGTGACGGGTCACACACTACAGACGTGAAGAGTGTGACAGCCGCCGATGGTACGACAGCAACCCATTCGGCCAGGCTGAGGACCCAGAACGGCTCCACCAGCCCCGAGGTCCACACCGGCACAGAATGAGGAACCATGCCAGACTCTGCGTACGCTCCCGATGACCTGCCCCTGACCGGGATCATGGTCGTCGATTTCGGTCAGTACATCGCGGCGCCAGGCGCCGCGCAGACCCTGGCCGACCTCGGCGCCGACGTCCTCAAGATCGAAGGCCCCGGCGGGGACCAGGCGCGCGGTATCGGCGTCTACGGCGAGGCCATCATGCGCGCCTACAACCGGCGCAAGAAGTCGATCGTGCTCGACCTCAAAGCCGAGGACGATCTCCGCCACGCGCGGGCCCTCATCGCCCGAGCCGACGTCGTGATCCACAACCTGCGACCAGGGGTGATGGAAAAGCTAGGCCTGTCGGCCGACGAAATACGCGAACTGAATCCCACCGTCGTCCTCGCCGCGGTGTCCGGCTTCGGCACCGAGGGACCCTCCCGCCGCCGGCCGGGCCTCGACATCGCCGCCCAGGCGGAAACCGGCATGATGTCCGTGACCGGAGAGGCGGACGGAGACCCGCAACGGGTCGGTTTCCCGCTCGTCGACCACGCCACCTCCTACGTGGTCACGCAGGCGGTGCTGGCGGCCCTGTTCCGACGAGAACGTACCGGCCTCGGGGACGACATCGACGTCTCACTGCTCGACGTGGCGATCGATCTGCAATGCGTGAACTGGGGCGAATACTCCCTCACCGGCGTCGCGCCCCACCGGCGCGGTAACGGGCAACCGACCGCGGCACCGGCCGCCGACATCTTCCCCACCGCCGACGGCTCGATCGTCGTCTCCGCCTACACCGAGCAGCGATTCACCCAGCTCTGCGACCTCGCGGGCCGACCCGACCTGCCGAAGGATCCCCGCTTCGCCGACAACCCGGCGAGGGTCGCCCACCGCGGCGAACTCCTCGCCGCGCTCACACCCTTCTTCGCCGGCCTCGACACCGAAGCCGCCCTCACGGCGCTGACTTCCGTGGGCATCGTCGCCGGCGCCGTTCGCACCTACGACCAGGTTCCCAGTGCGCCCGATGTGATTGCCAGCGGCATCTTCACCACCGGCAGCACCGCCGACGGACACACCTATTCCATCCCAGGACTCCCCTACCGCTCCCGCAGCACCCCCCGCACCGCAGACGCCGGGCGGGTCCCCGAACTCGGCGAACACAGCCACGAGATCGTCGCGCGCTACCGGCTGGGCGAGTACTCCCTGACGTGACCTGACACGCCACCGCGCCACCCACCCCTCACCGTCACGGCCCCAGGAGCACTCGTGTCCCTACAGAATCGACAAACCCGCACCGAGGGCGGCCTCGCCGCCGACCGTGAACTCGACAGCCCCCGCGTTCGCCGGCGCGGCTGGATCATCACCCTGATGCTGATGGCGTTCATGCTGATCAACTTCGCCGACAAGGTCGTCGTCAGCCTCGCCGGCGTCGAGATCAAGGCCGACCTCGGACTCACCAGCGAACAGTTCGGCACCGCCCAAAGCGCATTCTTCTGGCTGTTCGCCCTGGGCGCGATCGTTCTCGGATCCCTCGGCGGCCGTATCTCCGCGCGATGGCTCCTCGCCGGTCTGGTCGGACTGTGGGTGCTCAGCCTTGCCCCGATGACCACGACGGTCGGATTCGGGGTCTTCCTCGCCTGCCGGATGCTGCTCGGATTCGCCGAAGGCCCCGCCGGGGCGTTGTCCCAGCAGATCGCCCACACCTGGTTCTCCCCGACCCGCCGTTCACTACCGGCGTCAGTAGTCATCATGGGAGCCTCCCTCGGCCCGCTGATCGCCGCCCCGGTCCTGACCTGGATCATCCAGAGCTACAGCTGGCACGCAGCGTTTCTCGTGCTCATGGCCGCCGGAGTGATTTGGCTGGTGGCCTGGCTGTTCATCGGCGGTGAAGGACCCGCCGGCAATGCCGGGGCGGGCACCGGGAAACAGGCGGTGACGCTTCCCGACACCGTGCCCGTCCGGCTCCTGTGGACTCGCCCCACGGTGATCGGTGTCGCGATCTTCTCGTTCTGCTCCTATTGGGCGACCGCGTTGAAGGTGAGTTGGTTACCGCTGTACCTGCGCGAAGGCCTGCACTACAGCGCCAACGCCACCGGACTGCTGATCACATTGCCCTTCGCCGCGGCCGTCATCCTGACCTTCCTCGCCGGCCTGATCTCCACCCGCCTCTCGCTGGCCGGACGATCGTCCCGCACCGCCCGCGCCCTGTTCGCGGCCGGCCTACTCGCCGCCGGCGGTGTGTGCATGATCGGATTCACAACATTGCCCGTCGGACCCACTCAAATGGTGCTGATCGCGCTCGCGTTCTCCCTCAACACCGCAGCCTGGGGACTGGCGTTCTCCCTGCTCTCCGACGTAGTACCCGCCAAACAACGCGGATCCGTCATGTCCATCACCGTCGCGATCTACAGCCTCGGCGGTGTCGCGGCACCACTTCTCATCGGCTCCCTCGTCTCCGGCGCCGCCGATACCGCCGCTGGATACGGCCGAGGCTTCGTCATCGTGGGAGTCATCATGCTGGTCGGCGCACTCGCCGCCACCATCCTGGTCAACCCCGAACGCGACGCAACCACGATCGCCGCGCACCACCCGAACAGTTAGGCAGAACCAGAACGTTCGACGGCACCGCCGTCCATAAACCTGGCCTGAAGGCACCAGCCGGTCGTCAGCGACTCTGGAAGGAAGCGATGAGCACACCAATGTGGTTGAGAGGCAACGTGTCCCTGATAGGCGGCGAACGCGCCACGGGACGGCAGGCTGCTCCCGTCGGGCAGTTCGACGGCCTCGTGAGGAGCATGTTGTGAGTTCTACGGAGAGCGATGTCGTGGTCGTTCGGCACCATCAGAGCGGACGGCTGGACATAGAACTCAATCGTCCCGAGCGCAAGAACGCCCTGACGGTCCCGATGGTCACCCAGCTCGCCAGAACGTTCGCCGACGCTCAGGACGACGACACAGTCACAGCGGTGTTGCTGTGCGGCGCGGACGGGTGCTTCAGTTCCGGTTTGGATCTGGCCGAGGTACGCCCGGGTGAACCGGCGATTACCGCGGCGATCGCCGACCTGCACGCGACCCTGTCCGGGTTCGAGAAGCCGCTGATCGGGGCGCTGGAGCGGGCCGCTGTCAACGGTGCTGCGGCGATCGCGCTGGCCTGCGACCTCCTCGTGGTGGGAGAGACGTCGTTCCTCATGGTCGGCGAGGCGGAGATGGGGGTGGCTGCGCCGAACAATCTGCGGTGGTTGCTCGCGAAATTCGACGTGAACCAGGCACTGCAGCTCACGCTGGCCTGTGAACGTCAGTACGGTCCCGACCTGTTGCGCCGCAGCTTCGCCTACGAGATGGTGCCGGACGAGCAGGTTTTGGTCCGGGCCACCGAGCTCGCCGACAAGATTGCGGCCTACCCCAACGGCGGGGGAATCGCCATGAAGCAAGCGATTCTGACGCGCCGAACACTGCTCGTGTGAGTGCGTGCGCACGGCGGCACCTGCTGTCGAAAAGCCATATAAGACAACATAATGCACAGCCGGGCGGGCAGGTCGCAGGCCGCCCGGTCATCCCAGGTCTGGGGATCCCGACCGAGGTGGTGCTACACGGGACACTCGAAGGAGACAATCGAATGGGTATGACTACAACCGCTGAACACCGCGCGCTTCGCGACGCGGTTCGAGAGTTTCTCACCGCAACCAGTGCACCGGCCGAAGTATTGGCCGTCCAGGACACGGAACTCGGATACCGACCCGAGATGTGGGCGACGATGGCCGAACAACTCGAACTGCAAGGACTGCTCGTCGACGAGAAATACGGAGGATCAGGCGCGAGTATCGGTGACCTCGTGGTGGTCGCCGAGGAATTCGGGCGCTCCGCAGCGTGCAGCCCCTTCTTCGCGAGTTCCGTGTTGACCACGCTCGCCATCGCGGATTGCGCCCGGGAGCGGTGGCTCAGTGAGCTGCTGCCAGGTCTCGCCGCCGGCACTCGTCTCGGGTGTCTGGCATTTGCCGACGCCGACGGGTGGTGGCAGGCCGGCTCGGAGACCGTGCGTGCACAGCCGGACGGCGATAGCTGGCGGATCGATGGACGGGCCGATCACGTGATCTTCGGACACTGCGCCGACACGATCGTCGTCGCCGCCCGAACCGAAGACGGGACCGGCCTGTTTCTGGTGGAACCATCGGACGCGAGCATGCTGCGGGTCCGGCAACCCGCGCTGGACCTGACCCGCCCGCTCACGACCATCACCTTCGACAGCGCAGCAGCACAACGGATCAGTGGCACCGCAGACATTTCGGAGGCGCTGTCCCGAGCGCTCGACAAGGCGCTCGTCGTGCAGGCGGCGGAGAGGGTCGGTGGCGCTCGCAGGTGCCTGCACCTGACAGTTGACTATGCGAAGACCCGCAACCAGTTCGGTCGTCCGATCGGTACCAACCAGGCTGTCAAACACGGGCTGGCCGATCTGACCCGTGCGCTCGAACCGATCGCCGCCGCCGTCGACGTCGCCGCTCACGCCGCGGATGACGGAGCACCGGAACTGCCGGCACTGGTGAGCCTGCTCAGCGTCGCGGGGACCGAGAGGTACCTGCAGATCGCCGGCGAGACGATTCAATTGCACGGTGCGATCGGATTCACCTGGGAGCACGAGGCTCATGTTCATCTCAAGCGGGCGAAGACGGATCAGCTGATGTCCGGGTCGTCGGCGTGGCACCGCGAGCGTCTGCTCGCCGGAGTCCTCGCCACCGGCACCGCGTTCGAGGCGCCGGCGCGGGCCGACGAACCCGCTCCGCTGGCGGACCTGCGGACCGAGGTCCGCGCCTGGCTGGCCGACCACCGCGCCGAGGGGATGCCACTCGAATACGCGCAGGAACCGTTCGGGCACGAAGACACCGATGCCGAGAAGCACTGGACCGATCTGTTGCGGAAGGGGCGTTGGCTGTGCGTGTCGTGGCCGGAGGAACACGGCGGCCGGGGCCTGGGACCGGTCGAAACTCTCGTTGTGGAAGAGGAGTTCGCGCGCGCGGGACTTCGACGCCCGCAACTCGGAATGGGCGAGACCCTGCTCGCGCCCGCCCTGTTGGCCCATGGGAGCGAGGACCAGAAGCGCCGGTTCCTGTCCCGCATTCTGTCGGGCGAAGACACGTGGTGCCAGGGCTTCTCCGAACCCGAGACCGGATCCGATCTCGCCTCGCTGCGGACCAGCGGAATCGTGAACGGTGACGAGTTGCGGATAACCGGTGACAAGATCTGGACCAGCAACGGAGCCCGGGCCAACATGATGTTCCTGTTATGCCGCACCGACCGCGAAGCACCGAGACACCGCGGTATCTCGTTTGTCCTTGTTCCCATGACGGACAACAGCATCGACGTCGACTCCATCCGGATGGCGTCGGGCGACAGGGGGTTTGCGCAGGAACGGATAACCGATGCCCGCGCCCCCTTGACCAATGTGGTGGGTGGGCTCGGCAACGGTTGGGTGGTCGCGATGACCACACTCGGCGCCGAACGAGCGGGCAAGGCGGCGACGCAGTACGTCGGCTATCGCCACGAACTGGACGTGCTGGTGGAGCGGCTGGACAAGAACGGTCGGCTCGGCGACGTGATCGTCCGCCAGCGGTTGGCAGATCTGGTGGTCGAGGTCGAGTTGATGCGTGCCGTTGGTTCCGTGATCAGTGCCCGAGTCGCAGAGGGGCAGGCCGTCGACGAGTTGCTGGCTATCGACAAGGTCAACTGGTCGGAGTATCACTGCATCTTCGGCTCGACGGCGCTGGAGCTTCTCGGCGCGTCTGCGTTGACCCGTCCTGAGGGGGACGGATATCAACTCGACTCCCTGCAGCGAGTGTTCCTCGAGAGCCGGGGACGCCGGATCGCTCGCGGGTCGAATCAGATTCAGCGCAACATCATCGGCGAAAGAATCCTGGGTTTGCCGAGGTAGACACTCAACTGTAGGTAGTCGACCAGACGTCCGTGCCGGTCGGAACCCCGTGTGCAACATGTTTACGAGCCCGCTTCTCCAGATGTGAGTCCCACCAACGGTCGATGGCGTCAGTACCGGCGGACAGTTCCACGGAACTGTTGGCGGACAACGTCGTCGCCGTGTCAGGACTGTGGAAACAGTAAGAGCCCGGGAACGCTCAGTCGACTATGACGACGACGCCCGTAGGCTCGCCCAGCGCCTCCACCGTTCGTTCGGCAGCTCGGTCGATACCAACCCGAGGTCCCTCGGGTTGTTGCTGCTCGTGATAGGTACCGGGACCGTAGAACTGTCCATAGCGCAATACAACACCGCCCTCGGCGAGAACGGAACGCTCCAATTCTGCGACCGCCCGAGCGGCGGGCCCATCAGGCAATTGCCAGGCGACGCTTTGAGCCAGGATCTTCGGCGACCCGCTCTGCCGAGCGGCCTCGATAAGATTCTGGGTTCCCTCGGTTCGGATGCGAGCGTTCAGATCTGCGTGTTCACTGATCTGCGCCGAATCATCCGGCAGATCGGTCAGCTCGTTCAGCATGACGTCCGGTGTGAAGTCACGAACCGCCTGAATTACAGCCTCCCGATCGAAGACATCACACAGCACCGGTTCGGCACCGAGGTCGCCCAGTAGCTCCGTCTTGCTGGGTGAGCGCGTCATACCGCCGACTACGTGCCCCGCCTGAATCAACCGGGGAATCAGCCGCTGCCCGATCACGCCGGATGCGCCGGCAAGAAATATCCTCATGATTACTCCTTACTATACGAAATGGAAGTGAGCACGAACCGCCGCTGTCAACCGCGGCACGGTGATGTCATACGGGTCCCTGCCTTTTCGGAAGCGCTGGCCTCTGTGCAGGCCCAAGGAGGCCGACTACCGCGGCCCTCGAGGGAAGCAATGGCTCTGGGGAGAAGAGCCGGGACAGATACCCCACTGGAACGGGTTGAACCTGTGACGTTCTGTTGGGCCTCCCCGCTCGTGACCGAATGGGTTGGGGCCGACGCGGTGAGGGGCGATGGGGTGGTGAGGATGGGGAGGGAACGAGTTTTCGATCGACGACTGGTGGACCGATGCCAGACTGTCCGGAGCGCCTGTCGGATGTGCCGACGCGGCGCCGGCGCCGTACCCTCCGACGACTGTGACGGCCGCAACCGCGATCAGCGCACCACGCGCAAAATTCTTCATGTCGAACTCTTTTCTGTGTTTCCAGGCAATCTGATGCCGAGAAGGGAACGGGGCGAACGCGAATCGGTACGTCCCAGCTTGTGAGGTCAGTGGATGCGATGATGTCATCGCTCCGGCCCCAGGTGACGAGTGTCGGAGGGCTGTGGGCTGCGCAAGTATTCATGCAATCGCGGGCCCCGCTCGTGGTGCGGTGTGCGGAACCGCCGGTTGATTACGTGGTCGAACGAGGCCCCGAGTGCCGCTCCCAGGACCGGCGCGACCAGATAGATCCATAGATCGGTGGTACGCCCAGAGAGTGCAGCAGGACCGAACTGGCGGGCGGGGTTGATCGATCCCCCGCTGCGGGGACCGAGGAGGGCGATGACCAGCCCGACCGACACTCCGATGACGTACGGCAGCAGGCATGCACGGCCGGGACAGGCAAGGAAGAACCCGACGACAACGATCAGGACCATCATCGAGCCCATCTCGGCGAGAAAGACGGACGCGGGCTGCCAGTCGGACGCGGCCCTGATCGCGGCGTAGTCGACAGGAGCGAACGAGACCGCATGCCCCCACACCAGGCGCCCGAGCACCGTCCCCACCGCTGAACCCGCAAGTTGGGCGAGTATGTAGGGCGGAACGCTGCGACCAGGGAAGCCGTTCATGAGCCACAGGGCGATGGTCACGGCGGGATTCATGTGCCCGCCAGCGCGTTTGCCGGGTGGACTGAACATCAGGCCGGTGAGGATGATCCCGCTGAGAACCCCGATGACGGCAAGTGCGACGTGCAGGTCGGCGATGTAGAGGGTGGAGGCCGGATCACGCAACCACCGGACGACAGTCACCGCGAGGAACAGCAGGACGGTGGTGAGCGCGAACTCGTCGGCGGCGCGCGCCAGTGGCTGCCGGCGTGGCAGAGGCGAAGCGGTACTCACCATGATCTCCTAGTGTCGGTGTGTCGGTGCGTCGGTGTGCCGGAAGCGGCGTGGATTCCGGACGCATCCGGACAGCAGGTCCCGGTCGTTCTCGGCTACCGGCCGCCCGGATACCAGATTTCAGACGCGAGCCCCTCCGCGAGTTCGCTGGTCGCCCTATCGCGTTCGCTCGATCGGGTCGTTAGGAGTCCGGCGTGTAGTGACCGGGGACCAATCGGGTGGATACGCCGAAGCGGTTCCACGTGTTGATCGTCGCGATGGCGACGATGAGTCGGGCGAGCTCGGTATCGTCGAACTCGTTCGCGGCCTTCGCGTACACCTCGTCCGGGACGAATCCGTCTGTGAGCACGGTGATCGTCTCGGTCAGCTCGATCGCTGCGATCTCCTTCGCCGTGTAGAAGTGTTTCGACTCCGTCCATGCGTTGAGCTGGATGATCCGCTCCGCCGATTCGCCGGCGGCCAGTGCGTCCTTGCTGTGCATGTCCAGGCAAAAGGCGCAGTGGTTGATCTGCGATGCGCGGATCTTGACCAGGTTGAGCAACGTCGGCTCGACGCCCAGCCCGGCGGCCGTGTCGAGGCGGATCATGGCCTTGTAGGCCTCGGGTGCGAATTTTGCCCAGTCCAGGCGGGGTGCGTGCTCGGGGAGAAGTTCAGTGCTTTCGTGTACTTCGTTCATCGTCATGCCAGCAACGCTACGTCCCGAGTGGCTCTAGAGTATGGTCCATTTCTATGCCAGAAATTCATACCAATTCTGGGGGCTTGCCACCTTCCGGGTTCGGTGCCGACCTGCTGGTGGAACTGAGCGGACCCAAGCTGCGCGCCGGTCTCACGGACGCATTGCGAGAGGCCGTGCGCACGGGGCGGCTGGCGCCTGGCACCCGGCTGCCGGCGTCCCGCTCGCTCGCCGCCGATCTCGGTATCTCACGCAATACCGTGACCGAGTCCTACGCCGAATTGGTAGCCGAGGGCTGGCTCAGCGCGCAGCAGGGTTCCGGGACATGGGTGGCCAGGCGGGCCGTGGCGCGCACGGCCGCGCCTGCAGCTGCCCGTGCGAGGCCGACTCAGCGCCGTCCCACGTACGGACTGCTGCCGGGTTCACCGGACCTCACGGACTTTCCGCGCATGCAGTGGCTATCCGCGGCCCGCCGCGCTCTGACCGCGGCGCCGCACGAAGCGTTCGGCTACGGCGATGCCCTCGGCCGGGTCGAGCTGCGTACCGCCCTGGCGGACTATCTGGCGCGGGCCCGTGGGGTGTACGCCGAGCCGGAGCGGGTCGTCATCTGTTCCGGTTTCCATCATGGTCTGACGTTGATGGCGCAGGCACTCAGGGCGCGGCGGGTGCAGGCGGTGGCAGTCGAGTCGTACGGCCTCGACCTCTATCGGGACCTGCTGACCGGCGCAGGACTGCGTACCCCGCCCCTCTATGTCGACGAATATGGTGCCCGTACAGACGAGTTGGCACGATTGCGCGGAGTAGGTGCGGTTTTGATGACTCCGGCGCATCAGTATCCGACGGGGGTCGCGCTGAGCCCGGACCGGCGCTCGGCGGCTGTCAACTGGGCGCGTGCCACCGGCGGCCTGATCTTGGAGGACGACTACGACGGGGAGTTCCGATACGACCGTCAGCCGGTGGGTGCTCTGCAGGGCCTCGACCGCGAGCGGGTGGTGTATTTCGGTTCGGTGAGCAAGTCGCTGGCGCCGGGGTTGCGGCTCGGCTGGATGGTGCTACCAGAGGAACTCGTCCCGGAGATCGTGACGGCCAAGGCGCACGGCGACTACATGTCGAGTGCGCTGGAGCAGCTGACACTTGCGGAGTTCATCGCATCGGGCGCGTACGACCGTCATGTGCGCTCGATGCGGCTGCGCTACCGGCGCCGCCGTGACCAACTGGTCGCGGCCCTGGCGCAGAGGGCGCCCGGCATCCGCGTGACCGGCATGGCCGCCGGGCTGCAAGCGGTCCTCGAACTCCCGCGCGGGACCGAGCGCACGGTCGTGGAGGCGGCGGCCCGGCAAGGACTGGCGGTCAGCGGAATCGCTCAGTTCTGCTACGAAGTGGCGGACGCCGGGTGGCAGTTGCCCGAGCGGGACGCGTTGGTGGTCAACTACGCGGCTCCCTCGGACAGTGCGTGGGCAGGCGCGCTGGACGCATTGTGCAGGGTGATGCCCTAAACAGGGCGGTGCCGCAGCCCGATGCTGCTGACAGTCGGTTCGCACCGGAGGCGCCAATGTGTTCAGTGCGGCATGATTCCATCACCGGCTCCTGACGGAATCCTCCAGGTGGGCCAGTGCGTCGGCACCCTCGTTGGCGAGGTAGACCAGCTCCATCAGGGGTAGCGGCAGGAACCCTTCGTCCTCCATCCGTCGGAGCTGAAGTATCACCCCGTCATAGAAGCCGACCGTGTTCAGCAGGGCCACCGGCTTGTCGAGCAGTCCGTGTTTCCTCAACTCCAGGATTTCAGTCGCCTCGTCCAGCGTGCCCAGGCCGCCGACCATCACCACCACCGCATCCGATCTGGCGAGCAGCAGCGCCTTGCGTTCGGCGAGATCCTTGGCGATCACCATCTCGTCGGCGTCCTTTCTGGCAAAAGCCCGGAGAAACTCGACCGAGATCCCGACGAGCCGCCCTCCGGTCTCCTGTACTCCGTCGGCGACAACCTTCATCAGCCCGGTATCGGATCCGCCCCATACCAGGGTATGGCCGCCGTTTCCGATGAGTTCTGCGAACTCGCGAGCCGGTCGGGTATAGCGCTCGTCGAGGTCGGCGGAGGAGAGGAAGACACAAATGTTCATGGTTGAACTATAGGACTCTGATTAGAGGACTGCGATGTGCGATGCTGAACGCTTAAGGGGGACAACAGCAAACGGGGCCTTATGGTGGAGGCCCGGCGCACCTTCGCGGTCGAGCATGTGCGTGTGATCAGCCACTGGTCATCCCGATCAGGCCGGTGAAGCCCGGCCATCGGCAGCCGTCTCCGGAAGTTGATGTGGTCCGGCAAGGGCCTTGCTGATCGCGCTGGAACGCCGGAACCCGCGGTCCTTCGGCATCCCGCGTTCGCGTGCGTGCGTTTTCGCGGGGGCTGGGGTCGCGGTCGCCTACGTGTGGTGCTGACCAGGCCTGATGCCGATGGCGGGAGGCCATTGACTCGAAAGTGTGTTCGAACTAGAATTCGAGGATGGGGCTCGGGGGAGATATCCAGGGGGCGTTGTCGGACGAGATTCTGGCGACCGCGGTCGGTGATGCGTGGCGTCTGGCCGAGGCGGAGTTGCTCGAATCGGTCGTTCGTATCTCGGAAGAGATTCAGCGGCTTGAAGCCTTGCGCGTCAAGCTCGTCGGTGCCGTCGACCATCGCTGCAAGGTTGATGTGCTGGGGTTTCCGAACGCCAAGATGTGGCTGGCCTCCAAGACGTTGCTCGAGGTAGGTGCTGCGGGGCGAATCGTGCTGTTGGGCCGAGGGTTGCGTCTCCAACCGGAGATCGCGGACGAGTACTTCGATACGAACATTTCGGCGGAGCATGCTGCGCTGATCATGAAGTTCTGCGAACGGCCACCCAAGGGCATGCCACTCGAAGCGTTGGATGACTGCCGAAATGCTTTGCTGTTCGCGGCAACCGGTCCCACCGCGAACACGGATGCGGTGCGCGCCGTGATCGCCAGGCTGGAACGCGCCTTCGAGTCCGACGATCCGCCGCCCAGTGAAGACACCGACCTCAACGAGTTCCACGCCTCCAAGACACTCAACGGCCGTGTCGCCGTCAAAGGCGACCTGGATGCCGTGACCGGCGAGATGCTGCTCTCGGCGCTCTCCGGACTGTCCAAGCCACGGCCCGCGCAGGACGGAACCAAGGACCCCCGCACGCCCGGACAGCGGCGGGCCGATGGGTTCACCGAACTCCTGCGCCGCTATCTTGACTCCGGGATCGCCGGCGAAGAAGGCGGCGAACGGCCACACGTCTCGCTCCACGTGAACGTCAAAGATCTCGCCGACCGCACCGACTGCAGTGCACGAGCACAGCAGGATGCTGCTTCGTCCGACGACTCGCTCTTCGCCGTCGATGGGGTGGCGTGGACGGAGTGGATGGGGCCGCTGAGTCTCAGGGCGGCCCGGCTCCTCAGCTGCGATTCGATTTACACGCCGATCGTTCTCGACGAGAACAGGGCGCCACTCGATCTCGGTATTTCCACCCGGACCGTCACGAAGAGGCAGCGAAAAGCGTTGGTGGCGAGGGATCGAGGATGTGCGTTCCCCGGGTGTGGTGCGCCGCCGTCCTGGTGCGAAGGTCACCACATCGTCCACTGGTCCGCAGGCGGGCCGTCCGACATGGGAAACCTGGTGCTGCTCTGCGGTTTCCACCACCGCTTGCTGCATCACAGTGACTGGGAGATAGAGATGGGAGCGGATCGGCACCCCACGTTCATTCCACCGCGGCAGGTCGACTGGGAACGGAAGCCGCTGCCGGCGCACAACCGGGCCCGGCCCCGAGCCTCCTGACCGCGCGGCACAGTACATCACCGACTCGGCGACAGGACAATTCCTGTCGCCGAGCCGGCATGCCGCCGTGGCGGGTATGCCAGCCACCCGTGGGATCCTGAATCGGTGGCGGCTGCAACAGCCAGCACCGGCGCGATCGGACCTCAGAAAACCGCCATACGGCCCGAGGGCGCTTCCACTGCGGTTGTGTCCGCCCCGGCACGCGGGAATGGCACCTCAGAAATAAAACAAACCAATTGGCCCGTTTTCTGGTAACGTCTGGGCCGTCATGGTGGTCACATGACGACGCGGACGTCTCAGGCACACGAGTCGGTTCACGCGAGGGGTGGAGTGCAGGTGTCGCCCGAGCTGCTGGTTGGGCGGCACCTGCACCCGACGTCGCCGGCGTCGAGACGAATCGTCCGAAGCGCAGTGGTGCTTCGGAACTCAGTGGTGCTTCGGAACTCAGTGGTGCTTCGGAACTGATATCACACAGCTATTTTCATAGCAACAGTCACTTCTTGTCTTCGGCCTTGCCGACGCCTCCTTGATGCGCGGGTCCCACTCCGGAGTCGCTGCCCTCGGTCTCGGCGGCGTGTGCGGCGGGTGTCTCCTCGGCCGGCGAGGCGACGGCACCGCGGGGAGTCTCCCCGGGCTTCGGTGACTGCGTTCCGCCGGAGTCCACGTGGTCGTCGTGCTCCGGGCGTCCTTCTTTCGTACTGGTCGTCCGGCCGTCGTAGGGCGGTGTCGCCGGCTCGGCGTCGCCTGGGGGCAGCGAGCCACCGGCGGGCGCCGGGTTCGTGCCCGACTCCGCGGAGGAGGTGACTTCCTCCTGGTCCAGAGATCCTGGCTTACGGTCCGTCTGGCCTGCTCCGGCCTGGTCCGGGCCTGCGTCTCGTGAGCCCTTGGGGCCACGCTCCGACTGTGGTTCCTCGTGCAACTGCGTGCCTGGTTCGGTACCCATGATCACTCCTTTCCGACGCAGCAGAACGCCGGATTCTTACTTCGTTGGTGATTGATATCTGTTGTAGCTATGCCCTGGGACGCGAATGCGAAACCGCGTCTTCCGATTGGGGCACGATGCGGCGCAGTGCCCGCCCTGATTCGTTTTGCGAACGTTTGGGCACTCCGAGAAGAACGGCCCGTACAGCCACGATGCGGCGCCGATCCCACGGATTTTTCAGCGAGGAGCTACGCCGTGCCCAAGAAGAACCCGCGCATTCCCGGAACTCCCGGTTCCGGTACCCCGACGCTCGCCGAGCCCACGGAACCCACCGAGCCGTTGCCCCCCAAGCCCGATCAGCGGGCTCCCGCGCTCGGCACCGCGACCGGGCTGCCCGTCGAGGGGCCGGACACGGCCCGCGGCCAGCAGGGTGAGCACCTCACCACGGCGCAGGGGGCGCGGCTGTACGACACCGATCACTCGCTGAAAGCGGGAACCCGGGGACCGACCCTGCTCCAGGACCACCATCTGCGTGAGAAGATCACGCACTTCGATCACGAGCGGATCCCGGAGCGCGTGGTGCACGCACGGGGGGCGGCCGCCCACGGCGTCTTCCGCGGATATGGTTCCGCCGACCCGATCAGCAAGGCGGCGTTCCTCGGCAAGGACGTCGAGACGCCGGTCTTCGTCCGGTTCTCCACCGTCCTCGGCTCCCGGGGGTCGGCCGACGCCGTCCGCGACACCCGGGGGTTCGCGACCAAGTTCTACACCAGCGAAGGCACTTTCGACTTGGTGGGAAACAACATCCCGGTCTTCTTCATTCAGGACGGCATCAAGTTTCCCGACGTCATTCACGCCGCCAAGCCGCACCCCGATCGCGAGATTCCGCAGGCGCAGAGCGCGCACGACACGTTCTGGGACTTCGTGTCCCTGCACACCGAGGCCACCGCGCACACGTTGTGGAACATGTCCGATCGCGGTATCCCGCGGTCGTACCGGATGATGGAAGGTTTCGGCGTCAACACCTTTCGGATGGTGAACGCGGCGGGCGAGAGTTCACTCGTGAAGTTCCATTGGAAACCGAAACTCGGTGTGCACTCACTGGTGTGGGAAGAAGCGCAGATCGTCAACGGCATGGACCCCGACTACCACCGCCGCGACCTCGCCGACGCGATCGAGTCCGGCGCGTACCCGGAATGGGAGCTGGGCATCCAGGCGTTCCCGGACACCCCGGACCAGACGTTCGAGGGCATCGACCTGCTCGACCCGACCAAGATGGTGCCCGAGGAACTGGCCCCCGTGCAGCCGATCGGGCTGATGACGCTCGACGCGAATCCGACGAACTTCTTCGCCGAGACCGAGCAGGTGGCGTTCCATCCCGGGCACCTCGTTCCCGGCATCGACGTCACCGACGACCCGTTACTGCAGGCGCGGCTGTTCTCCTACCTCGACACCCAGATCAGCCGGCTCGGTGGGCCCAACTTCGGTCAGATACCGATCAATCGGCCCCAGGCCGAGGTCAACGACATGCTGCGCGACGGCATGCACCAGACGGGCGTCCACCCGGGTGTCGCGCCGTATCGGCCGAATTCCCTCGACGCCGGTTGCCCGTTCCTGGCTGGAGCGGACACGGCGTTCGTCGAGGTGCCGGTGCCGATGCCGGAGTCGACGAAACTACGCGCCGCCCCCGCGAGCTTCGACGACCACTTCTCGCAGGCCCGACTGTTCTACGCCAGCCTCAGCCCGGTCGAGCAGGCGCACGTCGCGGAGGCTTACACGTTCGAGCTGGGCAAGTGCTACGAGCAGGTGATCAAGGAGCGCGCACTCGGTGTCGTCGCGAACATCGACCCCGGTCTGTGTGAGCAGGTGGCCGCGGGTCTCGGCCTCCCGGCGCCCGCGCCGACCGTCGCCTACGACGTGGCCCCCACGCCCAGTCCCGCGCTGTCGCAGGTCGGAGCCGAGTGGCCGCTGGACGGCCGGATCATCGGCATCGTCGCCGACGACGAGTCGGACCTGTCCGAGGTGGCCGACGCGGTCGAAATGATCGGCAAGAACGGCATGGTGCCGCTCGTCATCGGACCGCACGGTGGCAAATTGGGGTCCGGTAAGGGCGCCGTCCCGGTGTCCCGGACGTTCCTCACCATGCGGTCGGTGGAGTTCGACGCCATTCTCGTCGCGGCGCCGGCATCGGACCCGCGGGTACAGGTGTTGCTGACGGAAGCGTTTCGCCACTGCAAGGCGATCGGGGGATGGGCCGCCGGCCGCGGCCTCCTCGAAGCGGCCGGAATCCCGGCAGAGGCCCCGGGCATCGTGATCGCCGACGACGCGTCCGCGCTGTTCGACGGCCTCACGGCGCTGATGAAGTCCCACCGGGTCTGGGAGCGTCAGGTGTGACGTGACCGGATGAAGTGAATGGTCTGGACGAGGGTCTCGACGCCGCCGGTGGTGGTGTCGGGACCCTCGTCGAGCTGTGTTGCGTACCGGCATAGTCGGCGAATACGAAAGCGAGGCAGCGTAACCGGTGAAATTCGCCGTCGGTGCCTACGCTGTAGAATTGCACTGAAGTTACTAATGGGTATACTTGCGGTGTATGGGTTCGCTCCAGCAGAGGGTCGCGCTCACCAACGTCCACCTCATTCGAGGAGACGTACGTGGTGACCCGAATCTGCAATGCCGGGCACCCCATTGAAAGGTCGTCCATGACCTCCACCAACCCCGTCGCCCGCACCGCAACCGGAACCGCAGCCCACGGCCCACGCGCCGATCGCGATCCACGCCGCAGCACCGAGACGAAGGCCGCGTTCAAGACCACCGAATTCTTCGGCTACATCGCCAGCCGGGGCAACGTGAAGACCGGTAGCCGCGAGCACTACACGGACACCGATCGGAATACCGGCGTCTAACCCTTCCTCGCCACGTCGTTGTCGATCGAATCCGTGACACCTCTCTCGAACGAGATGTGTTCGCGCCCCAGACAGTTGGATCGAAATCGTGCCAGAATTGTTCTCACCCTTGTTCGTTGACGGTGCAGCGCCGTCGCAAATCCACACCGCTCCCCCCGTCCACGCCGTGCACCCGTCCCTGGTCGAACTACCCACCGTCCGGCGTGTCCTCGACCTCGCGGCGCTCACCATGTTGTCGGTGGCCGCGGCCGCCACGACATCCTTCTCAATTGCGACCCTCGGTCTGCTCACCGTGATCGGCGCCCGGGTTGCGCTGCGCCGCAGCTTGACTGCACGATAAGAAAGGTTCTCCCTATGTGGATTCTCGTCAGCCGTCTGCTACGCCGATGGAAGATGATCGTTCTCGCTCTTCCCCTCGTGGCCACCGTACTGTCCCGACTCGGTAACCACCTCGAACGCCGCGCTGGTAAACCGACCACCACATCACGCGGGCTGCTCGGAATCTCGCGGTTCGCTCGTCGCAGGGCCGGCGCCGATGACGCCCGCAAGCGTCCGGCCGGCGTACACCGCACACCCGACCTCACTCGACCTCAGGAATAATGCATGACCGACAACACCGCCACAGTGATCAACCAGCTGCGAGTCGTACTGGATCTGACGCACACGGAAATTCAGGTCGCGGAGACCAGGATCGGGCAAGCCCGAACAGAGCCGTCCGCCGGGAGCTGTCGCAGAATGCCGGCAATGCGCGTGAGCGCGCCGGTGCGGTGGAGGAAGCAGTCCGTTCCCTGGGTGGACTTCCCGATGTCGTGGGCCCGTTCCTCGGTCGCGCGACTGCGATGGTGAAGGCGATGGCCGAGCAGGCCCAGCCGTTCGACGGTGCTGGCGGAGGGCGCCCTCGGTGGCCCGGCGGCATTGCGACGCACCCCGATGCAGGCCGCGACCGGGTCCCGGCAACATGGTCGGCGCGCGGACTCGATCGCGCCATCGACACCGTCCGGGCAACCCCGAACCGGATCGGTGCGCTTCTCAGCCGGGGCGCCCACGCCGGTGACGTGGCCACGAAGACGCTCGTCGCCAGTCGCGACGCGGCACTCGAGTCGGCCGAAGAGGTGACCCGCCGAGAAGGCGCGTCCGGCGTCGCGAACGCCATCCGCAATGCCCGAACCGTCAACGGTTCACTCGTCGACGAAGAGCTCCCGATATCCGACTACACGGAACTCAATGTTTCCGGCGCCGTGGCCGCGGTGAAGGAACTCACTGCACCCGCCGAAATCCGCATCATCGTCGCCCACGAAGAGGTGAACAAGAACCGCCACGGGGTGGTATCGGCAGCGCAGACCCGCCTCGCCGCCATCGCGCAGGAAGTCGTCGGCATCAACTGATCTGGCGCCACCGCCCCACGCGGGTGGCGGTTCCGTCGCCCGCCCGAATACCAGGAGAACATTCCCATGAACGAGCAGAACACGTCCGGACAAGCGCGCAAGGGTCTCCTCGACTCGGTCAAGGGCAAGGTGAAGGAAGTGGCCGGGGCAGTGACCGGCAACGACTCGCTGGCCACCGAGGGACAGCTGCAACAGGCCCAGGCGCAGCAACGTAAAGAGGCGAACAGTGCAGAGGCCGTCGCACGGGCGGAAACCTCGCAGGCCGCAGAGGAACTCGGACAGGTGCGTCGCGAGAGTGCCGAGGAACGCGCTGCGATCGGCGCCGAGACGGCAGCCGCCGAGGAAGATGCCCGGAACCGGCAGCACGCAGAGCACAGGGCCGCGGAGCAGCAACAGCACCGCCTGGTTGCGCAGGAGCAGTCCCGCGCGGCGGCCGACGCCCGCGACGAAGCGGCCCGAGCGGAAACTGTCGAACGAGCGAAGACGGCCGCCGCCGCCGAAGAAGCCGTCGACGCCACCGACGAACACAGGCGCGCCGTCCGTGAAGCGAACGCCGCCCGCGACGAGGCAGAACGAGTTCGGCGCGCCGCCGAGGACCTCACTGGCGACGCCGGCCTGTCCTGATCCACACCCCACGAATCATCGGAGATTCCATGAACATCCTCACCGTCCCCATCACGATCTTGCGGTTGCAGTACACGATCCTGCGGATTCCTCTGCAACTCGTCGAAGACCAGCTGATGTCCCGGCTGGCAACCGAATCACCGGCCCGGCTGATGTACGAACGCACCCTCGGAGTGCTCGACGGCGCCGTCGGCAGTGCGCTCGGCGATCGTGACACCGAGCGTCGCGGCGACGCACTCACCGAGCGCAGCGACGCACTGGCGCGGGCAGCGGAACTCGACCAGGAAGCGGCACGCACCGAGGGCGAGGCCGACACCGCACTGGAAATCAAGCGTAAGCAGGTTCACGACGAGCAGGCGGCGGCGCGCGAGGCGAAGCAGCGCGACATCGAGCAGGCACGCCGACGTGAGGACGAGCGCAAACAAGCCGCCGAACGAGACGCCGAGCAGCGCAAGCAGGTCGCGAAGAAGAACGCCGATCAGCTTGCCGCCCAACGCACCCAGGCTGCAGAGGCCGAGCACCGCGCCGAGCAGGCCACACTCCGGGAGGCGGAGAAAGCGGCGGCAGCGCCGGCCAAGGCCCAGCTGAAGGACGCCGCGAACAAACAGGACGAGGCAGCGGACAAACGCGCTCGCGCCGACCGCGTCGAGAAACTGGCCGAAGCGGAAAAGTCCAAGCGCCGCAACGAGACGGTAGCCAACGGGCAACGCTGACCGGACAGCCTGATTGGGTGCTCAGGTCGGCCCGCCGCGAGTCTCGTCCGTTCTGAGTCGAGCGTTGTCGCTCTCGAGCCGGCTATTGGCCTCGACGAGCCGAGCGTTGTCGCTCGCGAGTTCCATATTGAGGTGCTCGAGGTCGAGGACGCGAGCGATGCCCGTCAGGTTGACCCCGTCCGCAATCAGCTCGGCGATGCGCCGCAAGCGTAGGAGGTCGTCGTCGCTGTAGCGGCGGGTTCCGCCGCTGGTGCGCGCCGGGTTGATCAGGCCGTGCTGCTCGTAGAAACGTAGCGCCTGGCCGATCCGACATACCGCGGAGGGATGAACACGATGGTGTACGCACAAATCAGCCCCTCGACCGTGGAACCGGAACTGCCACAGGCCGAGTACGAATGGGATGACCTCGAGTGTCTGATGCTGGCCGCCGAGGTGGACCTGATCTTCGCCGACGCGCTCGCCCCCGTCCACACGGACTCGGCACCGGCTGTGACCGCCGACGCCGACGGCGAGAACACCAGGACCCCGCTGCGCGCGGTGTCGCCCACCACGCGACGCTGGGTTCCGAACCCGGAAGTATCTGCCACCCAACGCTCGCCACCGCAGGGGGACAATCGACGGCCACCGGTGTGGAAGGTAGGTGATGAATAGCGCATGAATACCTCTGAGGTGCAGCACCCACCTCTCTGTCTGCGATGTCCATCCGTGTGCCCCCGGCGCTCGAGGTGAAAGCAATTGCGATGACACGGATTACTCTCGCTCGCCGCGGGGTACTTCGATACTCACGTCCTCGTCGTGTCCGGACGCGACGACGGCCAGGCTCCCCGGTTAAGCCCATAGCCGGCGGGGCCGCCCAAAGCGAGAGGGCGGCAACAAGCCCGGCGCAGAGCACGATTGGAGGCAACGCTGACCGGCGGGGTCTCCGGGGACGGTTCGCCGCGTCCGTGGCGACTTCCCCCGCGTCGGTGAGGGACTGCCTCCCCGCAACGCGGCGGCCGCCTGAAATGGTGCGCGGACGAACACGGTCCTCGCCGCACCGACAGCGTGTCCGGTCAGGTTCGCCGTGCCGGCCCTCCACGCGATCGCCGCTACTTGATCACCGCGTCGACCGTCTTCTTCAGGGCCGACGGCTGGGCGGGAGACCTGGGTGCCTTGTCCCTCAGCTCCAGCATCCGCGCCCCCATTTCCCGGAGTTGTTTACGCCCCAGCTCTTCTCGCACCTTCGGGAACCACTCCTGTTCTTCTTCTTCGATGTGGTGCTCGACGCTCTCGATCAGCACGGTGGTCTTCGCGTCGAACCTCTCGTCGTCGGGTTTCATGGCTGCCGGCTCGACGACCAGCACGTCCGCGACGTGGTGCTTTTCGTAGGATTCGAGGATGTCGTCCTCGAGATCGGGGGCGAGATCACGCACCTCCGGGTACATGCCCTCGTTCTCGATGTAGGTGTGCACCGTGAGGGCTTCGATGATGTCGTCGACGATGCGTCCTTTTTCGACGCGGGCGTTCGGCCCGGCACCGCGGAAGTCGCGGAACAGTTTCCGGATCTCCCTGTGGTCGTTCTTCAGGAGCACGATCGCATCAGTGGACATGTATACCTCACAGTTGGTCGGGACGTGCACGTCATCCATCGCAACTGACCGCGGGCACGGTGACGTCGTCCTTACGCTGTACCCAACCGCGCCGTTCGCTAACACGGCCCGCTGTTCCCGTGACTGTTTCACGGTGGGATGCAGGGGTACCACTCGGGAACAGACATTCGAGTTCCTACCCTCCGAGAAAGGCACTCCCATGACTCGACCGGCTGCGTCACCAACGACGCGCTCACCACTCCAACTCGCCGCCCTGATCGTCGGTGCGGTCTTTCTCCTGGTCGGAGTCCTCGGCTTCATCCCGGGTATCACCACCAACTACGACATGCTCACCTTCGCCGGCCACCACTCCGAAGCCAAGCTGCTGGGCGTGTTCGAGGTCTCGATCCTGCACAACATCGTGCACCTGTTGTTCGGTGTCGCCGGTATCGCGATGTCCCGCCGAGCGGACACCGCCAAACTGTTCCTCATCGGTGGCGGAGTCATCTACCTCGTCCTGTGGATCTACGGCCTGCTCATCGACCAGAACAGTGGCGCGAACTTCGTGCCCGTCAACAGTGCCGACAACTGGCTGCACTTCGCACTCGGTGTCGCCATGGTTGCGCTCGGGTTCCTGCTCTCCCGTAACACCGCGGCGACCGCGCCCCGAGCCGGGAGGCTGTGAGCACCGGACCGTCCTCCGGATGACCAGACACTCGGCCCGGGGTGCGCCGGCGGGGCATCGATTCGGTGATTATCGTTCTCGGTGAAGGGTATTCGGCTTCCATGCGCAGCGAGCTCGGACTGAGAGTCCTGGAGTATTCCCCGCATCCGGCTCGCTCGACGAGGGAGGGGCGAGCAGAACGGGTGCCACGGCGTCACTCGCACCGCTGCTGCTTCATCCCGACCACCGCGAAAACGGCGTGCTGCTTCCTTCACCGAAACAGCGCCGCACTCCCTGCCAATGGAAAGAACCTGCATTTCGGGTTCGGCACATGAGCCGGGGTGCTTATGGTGGTATGGGTGGCTTCCTGTAGCCATCCTTTTCGATCGAACCGAGGAGCGGTAATGAGCGATTCCGGCGCCGGGGACCTCAGTCGCACCATGGCTGAGCTGGCTCGCAGTCTCTCCGGTCCACGCACCCTCGACGAACGCCTGCGCGCAGTCACCGCCGCAGTGGTCGAGCTGATGCCGCACGAGACATGCGCGGGTATTCTGCTCATATCCGGCGGCAAGAAATTCGAGACCGTTGCGCCGACATCCGAGCTGCTCCGAAAGCTCGACCACGCTCAGCAGCAACTCGGGCAGGGACCGTGTGTGGCGGCGGCGCTCAACAACCTCGTGGTGCGAAGCGACGACTTTCGCTCGGAACCGCGATGGCCGCAGTTCGCTGCCGCCGCCGTCGATGTGGGAATTCTCAGTTCGATGTCTTTTCAGTTGTATACCTCCGAAGGAAAGATGGGGGCACTCAACCTCTTTGCATTCACTCCGAACGCGTTCGGTCCCAACGAGGAGGTAGCGGGCGAGGTTCTGGCCGCCCACGCCGCGCTGGCGCTCACCGCTGTACGCACCGAAGAGCAGCTGCGGTCGGCGGTCGCCTCACGTGACGTCATCGGGCAGGCGAAGGGCATGCTGATGGAGCGATTCGACATCGACGCGATCCGTGCGTTCGAGCTGCTCAGCAGACTCTCCCAGGAAACCAACACCCGGTTGAGTGTTATCGCGCAGCGGATTACCGAACGCAGATGAGAGTGCCGGCCACGAACCGGCACTTGCCCCATCCTCCGGCGATCCTCAGACTCCCGCCCGAGCGCGAAGCGCTGACAGCAGCCCACGACGCTTGCCCGTGACCGGATCGATCTGTGGGCGCGGGTCGGTGAACTTGTGTTCCGATGCCGTTTCAGGCGCGTCGTCGGCGGTTGCTGTGAGGAACTTGTTCGGCAGCGCCAGCTTGGCGATGGTCCGCCACGACTCGAAGTACTGCGTCGACATCGAACCCGTGGTGTAGGGCAGGTCGTACTTCTGGGCCAGCGCCTGCACCCGCACGGAAATCTCACGCAGGCGGTTGCTCGGCAGGTCCGGAAACAGGTGGTGCTCGATCTGGTAGCAGAGGTTGCCACTCATGAACTCCATGACCGGGCCGGCCTCGAAGTTCGCGCTACCCAGCATCTGCCGCAGGTACCACTGACCGCGCGTCTCGCTCTCGAGGTCCTTCGTAGTGAACTTCTCGGCGCCGTCGGGGAAATGACCGCAGAAGATCACGGCGTTCGTCCACACGTTGCGGATCATGTTCGCCGTCAGGTTCGCGGTGAAGGTCGTCAGGAACGCCGGACCGGTGAGCGCCGGGTAGACGACGTAGTCCTTGCGCACCTGGCGGCCGACCTTCTCGAGCACCTCGCGGAACCGGCGTTCGAGCTCGTCGCGGTCGAAATCGCCCGTGGCCACCTTGCCGAGCTCGAGGTGCTGGAGGGCAACGCCGTACTCGAAGAACAACTGCAGCAACAGATTGTAGACCGGGTTGCCGACGCTCAACGGCGTCCACTGCTGATCGCGAGTGACCCGCAGCATGCCGTAGCCCACGTCGTCATCCATTCCTAGCACATTGGTGTACTTGTGGTGAACGTAGTTGTGGGTCTGCTTCCAATGCTCCGACAGGCCGGCGATGTCCCACTCCCAGAACGACGAGTGGATCTCCGGATCGTTCATCCAATCCCACTGACCATGCAACACGTTGTGACCGAGTTCCATGTTCTCGATGATCTTGGCGGTGCCGAGCATCGCGGTGCCCGCGAGCCATGCCGGCGGAAACAGGCTCGCGAACAGCATTGCGCGCCCACCGATTTCGAGTGACCGCTGCAGTCGGATCGCGTTTCTGATGTAGCGGGCATCACTCTCCCCGCGCGAGGCTTCGATGTCTCGCCGGATCGCGTCGAACTCGATCCCGAGGGCTTCTACATCGGCCTCGCTCAGGTGGGTGTACATCTTGACATCCGAAATCGCCATGACCTAACGCTACGGCAAGTTACGCAACCGTAGGTTACGTGCAGATGAGATGTGGGTGAGTTCGGAGGTCGTCGCCGGCGCGGTTTGGGTTCGGCAGTTGAGGGCAAGCTGTGCAGGAGGGCGTTCGGACGATGATTCGGCCGACCGCTCGTGCCCCACAACAATCAGGAGATGTCATGCAGAAAGCGTTGATCTTCGCAGCTGGCGCGGCCGCGGGGTTCGTCCTGGGCACTCGGTCCGGCCGGCAGACCTACGAGAAGATGAGGCATCAGTCCGTCGAACTCTGGCACAACCCCACCGTGCAGGAGAAGGTGAGCGAGGCCACGGAGGCCGTGAAGGACAAGGCGCCGCAGGTGCAGCACAAGGTCGGCGAACTGGCGAAGAAGGCCACCCACCGCGGCTCCGACACGAACACCCCCGCCAATGGAGTGTCACTGGGGGACGCTGCGGGCCGCACTCCGATGACCACGGAACCGGCAACCGTCACGTCGCCGACGGAGGGCAAGCACACCCAGGGCCCGAACTGAGCGAGTAGGCGGTAGTGCGGGCAGCTGATTTCTGCGCATTCGGATGTCAGTTCTCGGCATACTGTGACAGTGGCGTCGAGGCGAGGGTGGTCGAGCACGGCCGGCTGTGGGTGTCGTCGTGGACAGTCATGAGCTCCTCGGCTCGAACGCTCCCCCACAGGGCGGAAGTTTCCGGTTCTACCTCGACGGCGAGCGCTGGGAATGGTCCGATCCCGTCGCTCGGATGCACGGCTACCACCCGGGCGAGATCATCCCCACCACCGAACTGATGCTCTCCCACAAGCATCCGGACGATCATGCGCAGGTCGCCGCACTCTTCGACAGGATGATCCACGCGGGTGAGCCGTTCAGCAGCAAGCACCGCATCATCGACACCGACCGCCGCATCCACCACGTCATCGTGGTCGGCGATCAGATGCTCGACGAGAAGTGCCAGGTCATCGGCACCTCGGGTTACTACATCGACGTCACCGAAACGTTGGAGACCGACCTCCGCGAGTTCAACGCGGCGCTCACCGAGGCCGTCGCCGAACTCGAACAATCGCGGGCGGTGATCGAGCAGGCCAAGGGTGCACTCATGCTCGTCTACGGCATCTCCTCCGAGCGTGCCTTCGGCATCCTCACCTGGCGCTCACAGGAGACCAACACCAAACTTCACACCCTCGCCCAGCGCTTCGTCGACGCCCTCGCCGCCGAGGCGACCCTCCCCGAATCGTTTCGCGCCCGGTTCGACCACCTACTCCTGACCGCACACGTGCACCTCGACACCCATCCGGGGGCACCGGGCTGACTGGTGGCCGGCATCCCGCAGAAACCGCTCCCGACCAGGTGTCCCTCCCTATGCGGTGGTGACGTCCGGTGGGTCGGGAAGGTCGACCTCGAGAACGAAGTCGAGCCAGATGAGTGCGTCGGCCAGGGTTTCCGCGCGCATGGTGAGGTCGAATTGCTGTTCGGCGGCGGTGAGCGACCGCTGCACCTCTTCGTGATCCTCGGCGAGAAAGGCCGACACCGTCCGCAGCACCCACCGCGCCGATGCCGGCAGGGCATCGACGTCGACGTACCCGCCGTCCGTGAAGCGCAGGTCGAGGATGAACCTCTCTCCCGGGCCTGCGGCGCCCAGGCGCGCGATCACCACTCCGACGATGGAATCGACAACCCAGGCGAGCAGATCGCCGTAGAGCGACCGCTCTCCGACGGGGTGCGGTTCGGCGGACACTCGGGATATCTCGCACGAGAACCGGGCGGCGTCGCGGTCTCCGACCAGTTTCATCAGGCGACCACCGAGTGCAGCGGCCGTCGAGCCGGCGGGGCGGCCTGCGTTCGATCCCATACTGGAGAGTGCCCGGACCCGGGCGCAGCCACACAGGCCGCCATCACGCGCTCGCGCACATCACTGGCCGCCCCGGCAGCGCCGCAGTTGGCCGGACAGGTACCGCTTGGCGCGGCGATGCCCACCCACGTGGTCGAGTTCGACGTCCAACGCGTTCAGGAGGGTCGCGAGCAGGCTTGCCTGCGGGGCCCAACCGTGTCGGCTCCGGCACTGCGCGAGCCAGTCGACCGGACCGGTGTGGCCGCGGTCCGCATTGCATCGCGGGCAGGCGGCGGCCTCGTTGGCTGCGATGCTGGGTCCGCCCTTGAGTCGTGGCACGAGGTGTTCAGTGGTCGGCGGAATCAACGGTCCGAAACGACGACCGCACCACAGGCATCGTCCGCCCTGCCGGTCGACGGCGAGGGCGAGTCGGGCGGTGCGGTCCACCCGTCGATCGTGACCGATCCGCCCGCCGATGGCCAGTGCTCCGCCGGCCCACGGGCCGAGACCAGTTTCGCTACCTCTCCTCCTCCACCGAACTTCTCGACTTCCTGATGGTCACTGCGGTTCCGGAACGAATCAGCGGCGACCTCGCGGGGTCCTTGCCGACACGACCCGCGGGCAGCTGCTCGAGGAGGTCGAAGAGCGGGATCTTTTCCTGCGCAGCCTCGACGTCGACCGCGACTGGTTCCGTTATCACCATCTGTTCGCCGAGTTTCTCCGCCGCCGACTCGAGCGCGCCAGCCGCGATCAGCACACGAACAACCGAAATCGACGAAGATTCCCAGATCCGGCTGCTCGTGACCGCTCACGCCTACGACCATGCCTGTGCCCGTGTGGAAGCGGTGGTACGGGCACTCGAAACAGCGCGGCGACCGCGGGCCCTCCTCGAGGCCAGGATTCTGCACGCCCGGTGCCTGGCCGCCGCGGGAAGGGCCACGGACGCGAAACGGGTCCTCATTCCCGTTACCGCCGACTGCGCCGAATACGGACTGCCCCGCCTGGTGGCCGACGGCGGCGAACCCGTCACCGGTCTCCTCACCGAAATCGCCGACGATCAACGCCGCGGCCGCTGGCAGCCCGAATGGCCGTCCATCCCGGAGACGTTCCTTGGCCAGACGCGCCCGCACTAGTGTCGCGGAGTGCACCCCTCGCGCCCGAGAGGTATCGCACCTAGCGCACCCTCACCCACCCGGACTGTGAAATCCGATCGTCACCGGTGGCGAGCCGATGGACGGTGTGCAACCGTTCGATGACGCCGTGGTGAACCGGCGCCGCCCCTCGTCGACAGCCGTGCAATGGTGGCTACCCTGACGATCCTGACACCGCCGGAGTCCACCGGCGTGGGGACGAACAGGACAGCAGCCGACATGTCGCATTCCTTCGCCGACCCGTGGCGTTCGAGCGCCACTCTCGCCCGGCTGCGTGCCGGTCTGGCCACACTCGGCCCCGGTGAACAGCGAGTCGCGCGGGCTGTACTCGCTGAGCCGGCGGCGGTGGTCGAGCTGTCGACGGCGGAACTCGCGGCGGCATCGGGCACGTCCCCGGCTACTGTGGTGCGCGCATGTCAGAGACTGGGATTTCGTGGATTTCAGCATCTCCGGCTCGAACTGGCCCGCGTCACAACGGACCCCGAGCATCAGGCGGCTACCCCGGTGGACGCGGCGTTCGGGGCTGCCACCGAGGCGCTCACCGCGACCCACGCGACGATCGATGCCGCCGGATTCGCGGTCGTCGTGGACCTGATCGTCCGGGCCCGACGGATCCTGATGGTGGGTAACGGCTTCTCGTCCCCACCGATCCAGGACGCGGCGTTACGTTTCACCACCGCAGGTCGCAGTGTGGAGGCGCCGCTCGACATCCTCGGGCAGCAGTTCTCGGCGCGGTTGCTGAACGCCGAGGATGTGTGTCTCGCGGTCAGCTACTCCGGCGCGAACACCCACACGTTGAGGGCGTGCGCGGCGGCGCGTGAACGGAACGCGTCGGTAATAGCGATCACGAGTTACTCCAATACCCCGCTGACCCGTATCTCCGAGCACGTCTTGTGGGCAGGAGCAGGTCTGCACGAGAACGAGGCGGATTCGTTCTCGGCGAGGATCAGCCAGTTCACGATCCTGTATGCCCTGCAACGTGCGGTGCTGGGCCATCCCGAGCGGGGTGCGGTGGACACCGGGGCGCGCGACGTCGTCGCTGACGCGCTCAGCGATTCACTTCCCGATGAACCGCATCGTACGAGCGGTTGCGACACTCGGAACCCCTCTGACTGTTAGCGTTCCCGCCACCGATTGTTGGGCGACGCGGTCCCACCCGTTCAATCCCGCCCCACACGATGTCACCGACGGAACGCCGTTCCGGAACGAATGGAACGTTGAGTGGTGAAAGGTGGATCGTGGAGGCGATGGAGGTTGCCGGCACATTTAATGTGCGGGCGGTCGCGGGGCCCGGCCTCTCACCGGGCGTACTGTTCCGCTCCGCAGCGCTCGATCACCTTCGCGACGAAGGTCGGAACAGTTTGCGCGCGTGTGGTATCCGCACGGTGATAGACCTGCGCGACGTCACCGAACGTGCCACCGCGGATACGACGGGCGACTGGTCAGTGGCGCACCATCCGCTGTACGACCCGCGCACGGGTCCGCCGCAGATCGGGGACGTCGCCGTCGTCTACCGGACACTGCTCGACGAACGTGGCGGCGCCCTCACGGAGGCGCTACGCGCCCTCGCCTACGCCCCCGCCCCGGTCTTGGTGCACTGCACCGCGGGTAAGGACCGCACGGGACTGGTCGTCGCCCTGGCTCTCGCGGCAGTGGGCGTTCCGGACGCGGTGATCCTCGACGACTACGCCCGGTCGGGAACGCAGGTGCGACCCCACCGTGAGGAACCGGTGCGGCGACTGTTGGCGGGGCTTTCACTCGACCCCGCCGACTACACCCGGGCACTCGAACTCCACCTGGATTCGCCACCGCCGGCGATGGCCTCCGCCCTCGCTCACGTCCGCGGCCGGTACGAAACAGTCACGAACTATCTTCGTGCCCACGGGTTCACGGAGACCGACTTCGAGGCGCTGCGCGTGCGATTGCTCGACACCACCGAACTCACGGTGCTGCACCTGAGCGACGTGCACGCCACCGCCGCCGCACCGCTCTACACACAGGTCGACGGCACCGCCCGGGTGCGGCAGGTCGCCGAGCGCGTGGAATCGTCGATGCTGCGTCCGGACGTCGTCGTGGTCACCGGAGACCTGTCGCACCACGGTGAATCCTCGACCTACCCGGCCCTCGCCGCGGCGTTCGCCGAGTTGCGCGCCCGGCTCGGATGCCCGGTGGTCGTCGTCCCCGGAAACCACGACGAATCATCGAGCTTCACAACGGTTTTCGGGCGAAACCCGATAGAACACGTGCACGGATTCCGGGTGATCGGGCTCGACACCGCGGCCGGATCGGTGTCGCGGGAGGACCTGGACCGGCTGCGCGCCGAGCTTGGCTCGCCCGCACCGAACGGCACGATCCTGGCCCTGCACCACCCACCGGTACCGTCACCGGCGGCCACACTCGCCGGACGTGAACTGGCGGCCCCGGATGAACTGGCCGCGGCGCTCGACGGCTCCGACGTCATGGCGATCCTCGCCGGCCATTTCCACCACCCGATGAGTGGGATGTTCGCCGGGATCCCGTTGTGGGTGGGTGGTTCGCTCGCCTACCTGCAGGACATCGGGACGTCCGCCGACACCGTCGTCGGGTTCGATGCCCCGACGTATTCGATAGTCCGCTGCTCACGGCACGGGGTGAGCGCGCTGCCTATTCCCCTGCACACCCCCGACGTGCTGTTCAGGTCGAGCCCCACCCTCACCGCCGCCGCGCCCTGACCCGAACTCCTCATCCCATCGATACCCACCCCTTTCGACCAGGAGAAACTTGTGAAATCCCTGTCCCGCCGCATATCGGTCGCCGCGCTCGGCACCGTCGCCGTGCTCACCCTCGCCGCGTGCTCCGAGCCCGCCGCATCCGACGCCGAACAGACCGGCACCGCCGCGAGCGGCGACGCCCAGACTCTGACGGTGTACACCTCCGAACCGCAGGCCAAGATCGATGCGCTCGTCGCCGCGTTCACCGAGGAGACGGGCATCGACGTCGAGGTGTTCCGCGCGGGCACCGGCGACCTCACCGCCCGCATCGAGGCCGAGCGCACAACCGGCACGATCGGCGCCGACGTGCTGCTCGCCGCCGACGCCCCGACCTTCGAGGGCTACAAGGCCGAAGGGCTCCTGCAGCAGTACACCCCCGCCGACGTGGACGCACTGAACCCGGACGTCGTCGACCCCGACGGCTTCTACGTGGGCACCCGCATCATCCCGACGGTGATCGCGTACAACACCGCGGCGGTCGACGCGCCTCCCACCTCGTGGAAGGACTTGGCCGACCCGAAGTACCTCGGCAAGATCACGCTGCCGAACCCCGATGTGTCCGGTGCCGCCGCCTTCAACACCGCGGTGTGGCTCAGCACCCCCGAACTCGGCGAGAGCTGGCTCGAGGCACTGGCCGCGAACGAACCGGTGGTCGCCGAAAGTAATGGACCGGTCGGGCAGGCCGTCGCGGCCGGAACGCAGCCGGTGGGCATCGTCGTCGACTACCTGGTGCGGGAACTGGCGGCGAAGGGATCTCCGATCGGGCTGGCCTATCCCACGGACGGCATTCCCTACATCTCGCAGCCGGCAGGCATCTTCACCGACTCGGACGCCGCCGAGGCGGCACGCAAGTTCGTCGACTTCCTCGTGAGCAAGCAGGGTCAGGAACTGGCCGTCGAGCAGCAGTATTTGCCGGTGCGCGGCGACGTCGGCACCCCCGACGGAGCACCGGCACTGTCCGAACTCGCGCTGCTCACCCCGGATCTGCAGAAGATCACGCAGATCCAGGACGAGGCAGTCCGGAAGTTCAATGGCCTCGTCGGTTAGCACCGAATCTTCTCCCGCCGCCCGAGCCCTGCCCGGGCGGCGGTTCGAGCCCGTCGGCGCCGTGCGGGTGGCGGTGTGGTTGTTCGTCGCGGCGGTGATCGTCGCGCCGCTCGCCACTGTCGTGTCACTCGGCTTCGGCGGCAACCACATCGGACAGCTGATCGACGACGATATCGTCGGCGCCGCGACCCACAGCGTGGTGTCGGCCGGTCTGTCGGCGGTGTTCGCGGTGGTTCTCGCGACCGTGATGGCGTTGCTGCTCGACCGCACCGATCTGCCCGGTCGCGGTATTCTGCGCCTGATTCTGTTGTCGCCGCTGCTGATCCCGCCCTTCGTCGGGGCGATTGCGTGGACCGGCCTTCTCGGCGCGAGCGGAATGGTGAACCGGGTCTGGTCCGAACGGTTCGGTGGTCCGCTGTGGAACATCTACGGCGGCGACGGCGTCGTGTTCCTGCTGACGGTGCACTCGTACCCGATGGCGTACCTGATCGTCGCGACGGCGTTGCGGAGGGTGCCCGGCGACCTCGAACAGATCGCCCGCATCGGCGGTGCCTCACCTGTGCACGCGATGCGCACCGTGACGCTGCCGCTGCTGCGGCCCGCCCTTCTCGCCGCGTTCACCCTCACGGCGGTGTCGAACCTGGCCGACTTCGGGATTCCCGCCCTGATCGGTCTGCCGGACCGGTACGTGACGTTGTCGACGATGGTGTATCGCTACATCCAGTCCGGCACGGTGGACCGGCCGCTCGAGGTGGTCTCCACCATCGGGATCGTGCTGCTGCTGCTCGCCGTACTCGCGGTGGTCGTCGATCGGCGACTGTCTCGGCGCAGCCGGCAACTCGACGGCCCGGTCACCGCCCCGCAACTGCTGCCGCTCGGCGGTGTCCGGATCCTGTCCGGTGCACTGGCCTGGACCGTGGGTCTCGCGCTGACGGGACTCCCGATCCTCGCGCTGGCGTCCCAGGCGCTCCTCCCCGCGCCCGGCGTGCCGTTGACCTTGGACAATCTGACACTCGACAGCATCGTGGCAGCGGTGACCGCGCCGGGAACCCTGGTCGGCGTACAGAACTCCCTCTTCCTCGCCGTCGGTGCGGGAATCGTGTGCGCGGTCGCCGGGCTGGTCGTCGGAGTGCTCACCACCCGCACCCGTGCGCGGGACAACACGAGCCTGGATCTGCTCACGATGCTGCCGCAGGCCGTGCCCGGGCTGGTCATCGCTGTGGGCTGGCTGATCGTCGGCCGCTACACGAGCTTGTTCGACACACGCTGGGTGATCCTGTGCGCGTACGTCACCGCATTCCTGGCGATCGTCGTGCAAGCGGTGCGTGCGCCGTTGTCCACCACCCCCACCTCGCTGGAAGAGGCTGCGCGCGCGTCCGGTGCGTCCCGCCTGCGGTCATTACGGGACGTGCCGTGGGCGATGACGGTGCCGGCCGCGACGACAGGCGGCATGCTGGTGGCGTTGACCGCGGTGCGCGAGCTGACCATGTCGGTGCTGCTTGTGGCACCGGGCACCCAGACCCTCGGGGTGTCCATCTTCAACCTGCAGCAGGCCGGCGACTACAACGCCGCGTCCGCGCTGTCCCTGCTCGTCGCGCTCGTCGGCATCGCGGGTATCGGCCTGCTCGCCGGCAGCCGCGCCGGGCGCTTTTGACCCATTCACAGATCGGAAGTCATCGTCATGTCCGCGATCACCCTCACCGGTGTCGACCTTCACTACCCCGACCGCACCGTGGGACTGTCCGGTATCGACCTGGACGTGCGTGATGGCGAGTTCGTCGCGCTCGTCGGACCGTCAGGTTCGGGTAAGACCACCCTGCTGCGGACCGTCGCCGGTTTTCTCGCCCCCACCGCCGGCCTCGTGCGCCTGGGCGACGAGGTCGTCGCCGACGGCGCACACACCGTGCCCCCGGAGAAGCGCAACCTGGGAATGGTCTTCCAGCAGCATGCGATCTGGCCGCACCGCAGCGTCGGGCGCAACGTTGCGTACCCGCTCGAGGTCGGGAAGGTGCCGCGCGCCCGGCGGGCCGAGCGGGTCGCCGAAGTGCTCGAGCTGGTGGGACTGCCCGGGTTGGCGAAGCGCGATCCGGCGACCCTGTCCGGTGGTCAGCGCCAGCGCGTCGCGCTCGCCAGGGCACTGGTGGCACAGCCGCGCGCGTTGCTGCTCGACGAGGCGCTGTCTGCGTTGGACGAACCGCTGCGCGATCGGTTACGTCTGGAACTGCGCACCCTCACCCGCACGCAGAACCTAACAGTCGTGCACGTCACGCACGACCGCGCCGAGGCCCTCGCCCTGGCCGATCGGGTCGTCGTGCTCGACAGCGGGCAGATTCAGCAGGTCGGCACACCGGAGGAACTGGTGCAGCGACCGCGCTCGGCATTCGTCGCGAAATTCCTCTCGGACGCGAATCTATTGCACGGCACCGTGTCCGATAACGGGTTCTCGAGCGCCGACGGCACCGTTCACGTGGGGCGGGATCGGCTGGCCGACACGTCGTCCGGCGTGGGCACCCTCGCCGTGCTGCCCACCGACATCGCGGTGACGACGGTGGAGAACGTGGGAACCACGCAGGGGATCGTCATGTCGTCTCTGTTCGGGCGTGACGCGAGCGACGTCGTCGTATCCTGCGACGGTGCGCAATTCCGTTGTGCTGTAAGCGGAACCCGTCCGGTGGTCGGCGACCGCGTCGGGCTGACGATTCGCCGAGCCCTGTTCTACCCGGACCCGACGCAGGTCGCCGCACCCGCTCTCGGTGCGGCAGCGCTGGCAAGTACGTCGCGATGAGCCAGACGACCCGATTGGCGCTGGTGCGTCACGGCCGCACAGACTGGAACCGGCGAGGGCTGCTGCAGGGCCACACCGACACACCACTCGACGACGTCGGCCGCGCGCAGGCCCGCGATACCGCGCGGATGCTCGGAGCCGATGCGTGGGATACGGTGGTCACCTCCCCGCTCTCGCGAGCGGTCGACACCGGCAGGATCATCGCCGCGCACCTCGGAAACGGTATCGCAAGAACATACTCCGACCTCATCGAACGAAGCTACGGTGCCGCCGAAGGGCTGACCCGGGCGGACGCCGAGCAGCGATGGCCCGACTGCGACTTCCCCGACCTCGAGCCCCTCGAGGCGGTTTCTGCACGTGGACGCCGCGCCCTCGATGCGATCGTCCCGGATGCCGGATCGTGGTCATTACGCACGGGGCGCTCATCCGCGCGGTGCTCGGCGATCTCTGTGGCATTGCGGTGCCGCGCATCGTCCACGGCGCGGTCAGCGAGATCGAATGGGCAGGAGTGTGGCGGATACGGTCGGTCAACCGCACGACCACAACACGGTCCCCGAGCCGTTGACCGTCCCGGCGTTCATCGGCGGCACCCGCTGACTGGGTGCCGCCTGCAGCGACCGTCGGTCGCCTACCTGGGACCCATCCGGATGGCTCCGTCGAGGCGGATGGTTTCGCCGTTGAGCATGGCGTTGTCGATGATGTGCGCGGCGAGGGCGGCGTATTCGGCAGCCTTGCCGAGCCGGGAGGGGTGCGGCACCTGCTGTCCGAGGGACTTCTGGGCCTCCTCGGGAAGCCCGGCCATCATGGGCGTTTCGAAGATTCCGGGCGCGATGATGACGACGCGGATGAGGTGGCGGGCCAGTTCGCGGGCGATCGGCAGTGTCATCGCGGCGACGCCGCCCTTCGACGCCGCGTAGGCGGGCTGACCGATCTGGCCGTCGAATGCGGCGACGGAGGCGGTGTCGATGATGACGCCGCGTTCCCCGTCGACGGGGTCGGTCTGGGCGATCTTCTCGGCGGCGAGGCGCAGGACGTTGAACGTGCCGACGAGGTTGATGCGGACGACGCGTTCGAAGTCCGCGAGGGGAAGGGTGCCGGCCTTGCCGAGAACCTTGCCGGGCGTGGCAATTCCGGCGCAGTTGACCACCACGCGAAGGTCGCCGAGCGACGCGGCGAAGTCGATCGCGGAGGTGACGTCACCGGCGGAGGTGACGTCGGCGGCCGTGAAGTAGGCGCCCTTCCCGATTTCCTTGGCGGCCACTTCCCCGTCGGACGACGGAAGGTCGAGCAGCACGACCTGGGCGCCGCGCTCGTGCAGGGCCCGGGCGGTGGCGTTGCCGAGTCCGGATGCTCCGCCGGTGACGACAGCGACGGCTCCATCGATCTTCACAAAGTTCTCCTCGAATAGGGTTGCGGCAGTGTTGGGTAAGCGGGGTTGTCAGGGGACGCGCAGGATCAGGGCGTCGCCCTGTCCGCCGCCGCCGCAGAGAGCGACGGCGCCGGTGCCGCCGCCGCGGCGCTGCAACTCGAGCGCGAGGTGCAGCGTGATCCGGGCGCCGGACATGCCGATCGGATGACCGAGGGCGATCGCACCGCCGTTGACGTTGACCCGGTCGGGGTCGACGCCGAGTTCCCGGGTCGAGGCGATCCCGACCGCCGCGAACGCCTCGTTGATCTCGATCAGATCCAGCTCGGCCGGCGCGATACCTGCCGCATCACAGGCTTTCGCGATGGCACCCGACGGCTGGAACTGCAGACCCGAATCCGGTCCGGCGACCATGCCGTGCTCGCCGATCTCGGCCAGCCAGGTCAGCCCCTCCGCCTCGGCGCGTTCCTTGCTCATCACCACCACCGCGGCGGCACCGTCGTTGATCGTCGACGCGTTCCCCGCGGTGACGGTGCCACCGTCCCGGAACGCGCCACGCAACCGCGCCAGGGTTTCGGGCGTGGTGTCGGGGCGGATGCCCTCGTCGCGGCGCAGCCAGGTGCTCTCACCGCGGCGGGCGGGGATCTCGACCGGGACGACCTCGTCGTCGAAGATCCCGTTGTCCCATGCCTTGGCGGCCAGCTGGTGGGAGCGGGCCGCGAACGCGTCCTGGTCCTCGCGGGCGATGACGTCCCTGTCGTTGCCGGCCTCGGTGAGCAGGCCCATCGGCTGATCGGTGAACGCGTCGTGCAACCCGTCGAGGGCCATGTGGTCGACGAGGGTGACGTCGCCGTACTTGAAACCGCCGCGTGAACCGGGCAGCAGGTGCGGTGCCTGGCTCATCGACTCCATGCCACCGGCGACGATCACGTCGAATGCGCCGGACCGGATGAACTGGTCGGCGAGGATGATCGACTCGACCCCCGACAAACAGACCTTGTTGATGTTCAGCGACGGGGTGCTCATCGGGATGCCGGCCTTCGCGGCGGCCTGACGGGCGGGCATCTGCCCGGCGCCGGCGGTGAGGACCTGACCCATGATGACGTACTGCACCTGGTCCGGGGCCACACCGGCCTTGCCGAGCGCCGCGTCGATGGCGATTCCGCCGAGGTCGGCGCCGGAGAACCCGGCGAGCAAACCCTGCAGCCGGCCGATCGGGGTGCGGGCGCCTGCGACGATCACAGAGGTGGGCATGAGTGGAGGAGCCTTTCTCGAAGGTGGATGCGTCAGTTCGCGGCGAGGGTGCGGCTGATGACCAGGCGCTGAATCTGGTTGGTGCCCTCGAAGATCTGCGTGATCTTCGCTTCCCGCATGTACCGCTCGACGCGGAAGTCGCGGGTGTAGCCGTAGCCGCCGAGCACCTGGACGGCGTCGGTGGTGACCTTCATGGCGGCATCGGTGGCGACGAGCTTGGCGACAGACGCGTTGCGGGAGTACGGCAGGCCGGCGTCGCGGCGGCGGGCCGCGTCGATGTAGGTGGCGCGCGCGGAGTCGACGGCCGCCGCCATGTCGGCGAGCAGGAAGCCGAGCCCCTGGTGGTCGATGATCTTCTTGCCGAACGCAGTCCGTTCCTGGGCGTAGGCGACTGCCTCGTCGAGGGCGGCCTGCGCGAGACCGACGGCGACGGCGGCGATGCCGAGCCGGCCGGAATCGAGTGCGCTGAACGCGATCTGCAGACCCTGGCCTTCCGTGCCGATACGTCGTTCCGCGGGCACGAAGGCGTCGTCGTAGTGCGCGGACGTCGTGGGCACGGCGTGCAGGCCCATCTTCTCCTCGGGCTTGCCGAACGTCAGGCCCTCGGTGTCCTTGGGGACCAGGAAGCAGGAGATTCCCTTCGATCCCTCACCGGTGCGGGCGAAGAGGTTGTAGAAATCGGCGATGCCGCCGTGGGTGATCCACGCCTTCGCGCCGTTGACGACGTACCCGCCGTCGGTTGCGGAGGCCTTGCAGGTCAGTGCGGCGGCGTCGGATCCGGCCTGCGGCTCGGACAGGCTGTAGGCGCCGATGGTGTTGCCGCCGAGCATCTCCGGGAGCCACTGCTGCTTCTGCTCGTCCGTGCCGAACGCCATCAGCGGGTGGCAGGCGAGGCTGTGGACGCTGACCGCGACCGCGACCGATGCCCAGCGGGCGGCGATCTCCTCGAGCACCTGCAGGTACACCTCGTACGGCTGCGCGCCGCCGCCCCACTCCTCCGGGTACGGCAGGCTCAGCAGTCCGGCCTCGCCGAGGGTGGCGAACACGCCTTCGGGGTAGGTCTCCGCCTTCTCGTGCTCGTCGACGATCGGCGTCAGGACCTTGTCGGCGACGTCACGCGTGAGCTGGATCAGGTCACGGGCTTCGTCAGTAGGCAGCAAGCGATCGACGGCCACGGTTTCTCCTCGAGAAGGCTACGGAAAACAGTACTGGATTACGCCCCAGGGTACTGATTGCGAAATAGTACTGCAAGGCATCGCCCAGTACTATTTCTGTCATGGAGCAGCCCACCCGAACCGGTTTCGCCACCCGACGGCGCACCCAGCTCTTCGACGCCCTCGTCGACCTGATCCTGGTCGAGGGGTTCGCCCACTTGACGCTCGACGAGATCGCGAACCGGCTGCGCTGTTCGAAGTCGACGCTGTACACCCTCGCCGGCAGCAAGGAACAGCTGGTCCGGGCCGCCACCGTGCACTTCTTCCGCCGCGCGACCGACGACGTCGAGTCGCACATCGAGCCGATCACCGGGGCCCGCGAGCGGATCACCGCCTATCTGTCGGCCGTGGGCACCGCACTGTCGGCCGCGTCCGACCAGTTCATGACCGACCTCGACGCCTTCCCGCCGGCACGGGAGGTATACGAACGGAACACGCAGTTCGCGGCCGGCCGGGTCCAGGAGTTGATCACCGAAGGCGTCGCCGGCGGGGACTTCCGCGACGTGCACGCCGCCTTCGCCGCCGACCTCGCCGCCACCATGATGGTCCGCATCCAGCAGCGCGGGGTCCGCGACAGCACCGGGCTCGACGACGCGCACGCCTACGCCGAACTCGCCGCCATCCTCACGGGCGGCATCAGCGCCTGAACCGTGTCACCGAGTTCGTGCGCCGAGTAGTTCTGCGGTTCTCCGCAACCGCATCAGCACCTGCAGATCGAGAGCCTTGTCGGGGTCGCGCCAGTCCGGGCCGAGGAGGCGGTCGATCGCGTCGAGACGCTGGTAGAGGGTGTTGACGTGCACGCCGAGACTCGACGCGGTCGCCGAATGGTGACGGCCGTGAGCCAGATACTCGGACAGTGTTTCCAGCAGTGGCACTCCGCGTTTGGCCTGCTCGGCCATCAGCGGGCCCAGTTGCGCCTCGGTGAGCTCGTCGAGGTGCTCACGCGCCATGTGGCTCAGCAGGATCCGGTAGATGCCCAGACCGCGCGCGGACGAGACCTCGCCTGCGCGTCCCAATGTGTCGAGCACATCGACGGTCTGCTGGGCTTCGACGTAGGCGCGCGCGAGCGCCTTCGCGCCACGCGCGGGCTCCGCGATACCGATCGTCGCGCCGAGCCGTCCGGCGGTGAACACCGCCTGGGCGGAGGCCGAATTTTTGGCGGGCACGACCGCCAGGGCGCGGGAGCCATGCTCCGCTGCAACGGTTCCCGAGGGGAAGGGCAATGTCCCGAGAGCGGTGCGGACCGTGTCCTGGCCCGCGGCGATCGCCACGGCGACGCAGTACGTCGTGTCGGGGTTGAGTCCGGCCAACCGCAGTTGGCGGCGCTCGTCCTGTGCGGTGGCGGCGGGATGGGTCAGGAGGTCGACGAGAAACGCATCCCGTGCGCGACGCGTCGCCTCCCCCGCCGCACGTTCCTCGGCGAGCGACAGTGCGATCGCGGGTGCCGCGCGTTCGAGCAGGAGGCGAGTGGTCGGCTGCCCGGCTCCCACGGACAGGAGCGCGCCGAGCATCTCGCCGGCAGCCGCGACACGCTGCGCGATCACCTCGCCGCGTTCGGCGTGGTCGTTGCCGCCCGCGCGCAGCTCACGGACCGCCGCCGACACCTCGTCGGCGTGCGGCATCAGGTCCACGGGCAACTCGGATTCGTCCTGCACGAAATAGGCCGGTTGCCGGGAGAGTTGGGCGACCTCCTGCACCAGACGCTGCACCCCGGCGCCGAGCAGCACCACCTGAGTCAGCGTCCGATCCCATTGCAGTATCTGTTCGAGCTCGGTTGTGCGCTGCGATAATTCGGCGTTCACCGATTCGAGCCGTGCGATGGTGTCTCGCTCACGTTCCAACGAGCGAACGTTCTCGATCGCGATCGCCGCATGGGCTGCCAGCGCCGACAACAGCGCGATCTCGGATTCGGTGAAGGCCCGTTCCTGACGCTTGCACGCGAACAGGGCACCGATGACGCGGTCGGCGACGCGCAGGGGCACCCCGAGCAGGCCGCGCATGTTCTCCGACCGCGCTGCGCTGTCGGCTCCGGTGATGTGCCGGAACGCCGGTTCGCTCTGGTAGTCGGGCGTCCACTCCGGCGCGGACCTGCGGACGATCAGGCCCACGAGTCCTTCGTCCAGGGACAACCGGATTCCGACGAGGTTCGGGGTCAGGGCCCCGCTGGTGACCTCGATGACGAATTCCTCGTCGTAGACCGACCCCATGTAGGCGAGATCCACACCGAGCAGCTGCCGCGCCTGATCGACCACTTCCTGCAGCAACACCCGGTCGTAGCGGACGGTCGTCAATCGGGCGGCGATGTCGTTGAGCGCCGCCAACTCCCTACTGCGCTGTTGGCGCTGGTCGAGCTGCGCCCGGAGCCGAAGTGCGGCGTTGGCTTCGCGTTCGACCGCGGCCCTGTCGGACGCGTCGGATTCCTCGATCAACGTGCGCCGGAGGGCATCGAGTTCGTCGATGGGTGCGTCGTCGAGCAGCAGTTCCATCCAGCCGCGATCGGCAGTACTCACTGGTGCCTCCATCCATGGATTCCTGGATTTGATAGATGAAATCTACATTGGCCGAGATGCAGATCACAGCTAGATTCGAGACATCACCTTCTCGCCCGCAAAGGACCGGTTTTCGCCATGTTGATCGATGCAGTGTTGGCATCCCTCCCCGCGGATCGCGTCGTGCGCGACCCCGACGTCGTCGCGAAGTACCAGCACGACGAAGCCGAGTGGGCGCCGTACGCCGCTCCACTCGCGGTCGTCAGGCCCCGAACGGCCCTCGAAGTCCAGGCTGTCGTGCGCGCCTGCCTCGACCACGACACCGCCGTCGTCACCCGGGGCGCCGGGACCGGTCTGTCCGGCGGAGCGAACGCCACCGACGGCTGCGTCGTCCTCGCCCTCGAGGGCATGAACGCGATCAAGGAAATCGATCCGCTCGAGCGGTATGCCGTCGTCGAGCCCGGCGTGGTGAACGACCATCTCCGCGCCGCGTGCGCCGAACACGGACTCTGGTATCCGCCGGATCCGGCCAGTTCGCCGTGGTCGACGATCGGAGGGAACGTTGCCACCAACGCGGGCGGACTGTGCTGCGTCAAGTACGGCGTCACCCGTGACTACGTGCTCGGCATGCAGATCGTGACCGGCACCGGTGACCTCGTGCGCCTCGGACGCAAGACCGCCAAGGGTGTGGCCGGTTACGATCTGGCGGGTCTCATGGTCGGGTCCGAGGGAACGCTCGGCGTCATCACCGAAATCACCGTCAAGCTGCGTCCACTCCAGGACCCGCAGCGCACGGTGGCCGGCTACTTCGACTCCATAGTCGACGCGGGCCGGGCCGTCAGCGCGGTGGCCGCGGCGGGACTCACCCCGTCGGCGCTCGAACTGGTGGACAAGCAGTGCCTCATCGCCGTCGACGCGTGGAAGAAAATGGGACTGTCGGTGGAGGCGAACGTCGTTCTGCTCGGCCGCATCGACACCGCGGGAGTCGTCGGCGACCAGGAAGCGGAGAAGATGCTGTCGTGCTTCGAGGAAGCCGGAGCCACCTGGTCTGTCGTCTCCACCGACCAGGAGGAAGCCGACGCGTTGTTCGCTGCGCGTCGTCTGGCCTACCCCGCGATGGAGCGGCTCGGACCGGTCCTCACCGAAGACGTGTGCGTGCCGAAACGGGCTGTCCCCGAGATGCTTGCGCGCATCGAACAGATCGGTATCGACCACGGGACCACCATCGCCAACATCGCACACGCCGGCGACGGAAACCTGCACCCACTCCTCATCACGCCGCGCGACGACGAGGCCGCCCGCGCCCGCGCGCAGGCCGCGTTCGCGGACATCATCGACGCGGCACTGGAACTCGGCGGCACGGTCACCGGCGAGCACGGTGTCGGTCTACTGAAGATGGACGGCCTCGCCCAGGAACTCGATCCGGTCGTCCTGGGCATGCATCGAGCGGTGAAGAACGCCCTCGACCCACACGGAATCATGAACCCCGGGAAGATCTTCTCGTAAACCACCCCGAGCACCAACGCCTGTCACGCAAGCTTTTCGGCCGAGCGGGACACGGCGGTCCGACCCATGCCCACTCTTCAGGAAGCCGAGTCATTCATGTCGTCTGTACTGCAGAAACCCGAGATCGAGGCGAGGGTGGTCCGGAAGGTCGCCCGGCGGCTCATTCCGTTCCTCGGCCTGGCCTACTTCGTCAACTATCTCGATCGGACCAATATCGGGCTGGCGAAGCTGACGATGAGCGAGGAACTCGGACTCACCGAGACCATGTTCGGTCTGGCCTCCGGGCTCTTCTTCATCGGATATCTCCTGTTCGAGGTGCCGAGCAATCTCGCGTTGCACAGGTTCGGGGCACGCCGGTGGATCGCCCGGATCATGCTCACGTGGGGAATCATCGCGGCGGCCATGGCCTTCGTGCCCAATGCCGGCTCGCTGTACACGCTGCGCATGCTGCTGGGTATCGCCGAGGCGGGTTTCTTCCCGGGTGTGCTGCTCTACCTGACCCTGTGGTTTCCCCGCGCCTATCGGGTCCGGCTGATGGGCCTGTTCCTTCTCGCGCTCCCGGTGTCGTCGGCGCTAGGCGCCCCGCTGTCGAGCGCCATCATTCAATACTGGGACGGGCTGTTCGGACTGTCCGGGTGGCGGGTCATGTTCCTGCTCGAGGGGATCCCCGCCGTCGTGCTCGCGGTGGTCACCTGGTTCTACCTGACGGACCGGCCCTCGCAGGCCACATGGCTGGACGAGGACGAAAAAGTCTGGCTCACTCGTGAACTCGAATCCGAGGCGGCCGAATCCGGTTCCCACATCAGCGGCTCGGTTCGCCGGGCGCTGACCGACTCCCGCGTGTGGATGCTGGGGCTCGTCTACTTCGGAATCACCTACGGCTTGTACTCGCTCAGCTTCTTCCTGCCCAGCATCGTCGCCGGTTTCAAGAAGACGTTCGACACCGACTTCTCACTGGTCACCACCGGGTTGATCGTCGCGGTCCCGTTCGCGGTCGGTGCTGTCGCAATGGTGTTGTGGAGCAGGCACTCCGACCGGACCGGGGAGCGGATCTGGCACGTCGCCATCCCCACCCTGATCGGAGCCGTCTCCATCCCGATCGCCCTGTACATGCAGTCTCCGCTCACGACGATGATCGCGGTGACCGTCAACGCGGTCGGTGTGTTCTGTGCCCTGCCGGTGTTCTGGTACCTGCCCAGCACGTTCCTCACCGGCGCGGGCGCCGCGGCAGGCATCGCCGTCGTCAACTCGGTGGGCAACACGAGCGGTTTCGGGGCCCCGTACGTCACGGGATGGCTGTTCGACGCCACCGGGAACTCACGCGCAGGCCTGTGGGTCGTCGGGGCGGTCATGCTCGTCGCCGTGGTGCTGGTTCTCGTACTCAGATCGCGGGTAACTCCCACTCGCAGTGTCGAAGACGTCGGCGGGGAGGTCGTCGCCGCACATCGCTGATCGGAGAACAGGCGCTGCCGGGCGGTCGACGGCAGCGCCTTCGTCATTGCTCCTCGGCGATCCGCTCGAGCAGCGGCCGGGTTCGGTAAGGGATGGCGTCGCGCATCGCGACGGACACGGTGGTGCGCTCGATCCCGGGCACGGCGAGGATGAGGCCGGCTACCCGATACAGATCGTCGGCATCGACGGCGACCACGCCGATGTGCAGGTCCGCCGCCCCGGAGATGCCGACGACCTCCACGACCTCGGCGATGTCCCGCAGGTGTTCGATGACGTCCTCGAGGCGATGCTGATCGACCACCGCGGTGACGAACGCCTGCAGGGGGTATCCCAGATCGCGGGGTGACACGCAGCGGTCGACCGGTGCGAGCACTCGTTGCTCCTCCCAGCGAGACATCCGTGCTTGCACGGTATTCCGTGCCATCCCCAGCAGCGAGGCCAGCTGCACCCCGGTGGCGCGAGGGGCGTCGCACAGGGCGAGCAGCAGCCGGGCGTCGGTCCGATCGAGTTTCGTCATGTAGCGCAGTATGCCAGAGTTTGGCGCTTGCTATTTGAGCATTCTGCTTATTTTGAATGACAGCACTTGCGCATGATGAATCCTGATGATTGTGTGAATGCAACATTCTGACCGACACGGTCACTCGCGGGTGGCGAGCTCTCCCGGTACATCACTTTCGGAGGTTTTCGTGTTCGACAATGACGATGTGGTGCAGCTGGTCACCGAAACCGGTGCGCGAGTAGAGCATCCGGACTACTCCCGGTACGTCGACGATGTCGACATCACCGCGGTGCGTGCGCTGTACGAAGACCTGGTCGTGGTGCGACGCATCGACGCGGAGGCGACCGCGCTGCAGCGTCAGGGCGAACTGGGGCTGTGGGCTCCGCTGCTGGGGCAGGAAGCCGCGCAGGTCGGGTCGGCGCGCGCCCTCCGTCCGGACGACTTTGTCTTCGCCAGCTACCGCGAACACGGTGTCGCGTACTGCCGCGACGTCGACCCCACCCACATGCTCAGGTTCTGGCGGGGGTCGACGCACTCGGGCTGGAACCCGTTCGAATACAACATGACGACCCCCGCGATCATCGTCGGCGCGCAGGCGTTGCACGCCACCGGGTATGCGATGGGCATGCAGTTCGACGGCTCCGACGGCGCCGCGATCACCTACTTCGGCGACGGCGCCACCAGTCAGGGCGATATCTCCGAGGCCTTCGGGTTCGCCGCGAGCTTCAACGCGCCCGTGGTGTTCTTCTGCCAGAACAATCAGTGGGCGATCTCCGAACCGGTCAGCCTGCAATCGCGGGTGAGTATCGCCGCGCGGGGCCGGGGCTTCGGGGTTCCCAGCGTGCGCGTCGACGGCAACGATGTCCTCGCCGTGATCGCCGTGACCCGGGCCGCGCTCGAACGGGCACGGGAAGGCAGCGGACCCACCCTGATCGAGGCGGTCACCTACCGGATGGGTCCGCACACCACGTCCGACGACCCGTCCCGGTACCGGCCGGCCGCGCTCGACGAGGAATGGAAACGCAAGGATCCCCTCGACCGCATCCGCGCCCTCCTCGAGTCGGCGGGCGCGATCGACGACGACTACCTCGCCACCGTGCAGCAGCGCGCCGATGACACCGCAGCGGCGTTGCGCCGTGGATGCCTCGAGACCGTCGAACCCGAGCCGATGTCCCTGTTCGACAACGTGTACGCCGAACCTCATCCCCTCGTCGACGAAGAGCGGCGCCAGTTCGCCGCCTACCTCGACAGTTTCGAAGGAACCGACGCATGAGCACAGCCATCTCCGCGGCCGCCCCGACCACGCTTCCGCTCGGCAAGGCCCTCAACGCCGGCCTGCGCCGCGCCCTCGAGAACGACCCGAAGGTCGTGCTCATGGGAGAGGACATCGGCAAACTCGGCGGTGTCTTCCGCATCACGGACGGACTGCAGAAGGACTTCGGTCCCAACCGTGTCATCGACACCCCGCTCGCCGAATCCGGGATCATCGGCACCGCAGTCGGTCTCGCGATGCGCGGATACCGCCCGGTGTGCGAGATCCAGTTCGACGGGTTCATCTACCCCGGCTTCGACCAGATCGTCTCGCAGGTCGCCAAACTGCACTACCGCACGAGCGGAAACGTGAAGATGCCGATCACCATCCGCGTCCCGTACGGCGGCGGCATCGGTGCGATCGAGCATCACTCCGAGTCGCCGGAGGGGTATTTCGCCGCGACCGCCGGTCTTCGCGTCGTCACCTGCAGCACCGCCGCCGATGCGCACACGATGATTCAGCAGGCCATCGCGTCGGACGATCCGGTGCTGTTCTTCGAACCCAAGCGCCGGTACTGGGAGAAGGGGCAGATAGACCCGGCGGCCGAGACGAGTCCCCTGCACAAGGCCCGGGTGGTCGCACCGGGCACCGACGCCACCGTCGTCGCCTACGGGCCGCTCGTGACAACTGCACTGCAGGCCGCGAAAGTCGCTGCGGGCGAGGGTAGGTCGATCGAGGTGATCGATCTGCGGTCCATCTCCCCGCTCGACGTCGACACCGTCGCCGCGTCCGTGCAGCGCACCGGACGCCTGGTGATCACCCACGAGGCGCCCGTGTTCCTCGGGATCGGTGCCGAAATCGCTGCCCGCATCAGCGAGCGCTGCTTCTATCACCTCGAAGCGCCGGTGGCCCGCGTCGGCGGCTTCACCGTCCCGTATCCGCCGGCGAAACTCGAGGAGCACTTCCTGCCGGACGTCGACCGCATCCTCGACGCCGTCGACCGCACCTTCACCGCGTAGGAACCAGGAGTTCGCCATGCCCACTGTCCAGACATTCCTGCTGCCCGACCTCGGCGAGGGCCTCACCGACGCCGAACTGCTGACCTGGCTGGTGAAGGTCGGCGACACCGTGACGCTCAACCAGATCATCGCCGAGGTCGAGACGGCGAAGGCGTCGGTGGAGTTGCCCTCGCCCTACGCCGGAACGGTGGTCGCGTTGCACGCCGAGGAGGGGACAACTATCGACGTCGGCAGCCCGTTCATCGACGTCGCGGTCGCCGGCGAGGGCCAGGCGGACGCGCCCGAGCCGACCGCTCCCGCGGCCCCGGCCGAGCGGACCCCGGTCCTGGTCGGCTACGGCGTGGCCGAGGACTCCTCCAGCCGGCGCCGGCAGCGGCGTCCGGCGGGAACCCGGGTCGACGTCACCCCGGCGCCGCGCACGTCGCGGCCGCTGGCCTCTCCCCCGGTGCGGTTCGCCGCGAAGCAACACGGAGTCGACCTCACCGAAGTGGACGCAACCGGGGTGCACGGTGAAGTCACCAGGGACGACCTCGAGCGCCACCGCACCGCCACCCCGGTCACGACGTCGGCGGCGACGGTCCCGGCGGACGCCGACGAGGAACGCATCCCGATCAAGGGTGTCCGCAAGCACACCGCCGCAGCGATGGTCCGCAGCGCATTCACCGCCCCGCACGTCACCGAGTTCGTCACGGTGGACGTCACCCCGACGATCGACCTCCTGGCTGACCTGCGCGACACGAAGCACTTCACCGACGTGCGCCTGACACCACTGACGTTGGTGGCCAAGGCATTGCTCGTGGCGCTGCGCACCAACCCGACCCTGAATTCGTCCTGGGACGAGGACGCCCAGGAGATCGTCGTCAAACGCTGCGTGAATCTCGGCATCGCGGCCGCCACCCCGCGCGGGCTGATGGTGCCGAACATCAAGAACGCCCACACCCTCGGTCTGCGAGACCTCGCGATCGCCCTGTCGGATCTGACGACCACGGCGAAGGAGGGCAAGACCGGGCCCGCCGATCTGGCCGACGGCACGATCACGATCACCAATGTCGGCGTCTTCGGTGTCGACGCGGGCACGCCCATCCTCAACCCCGGGGAGGCGGCGATCCTGTGCTTCGGGGCGATCCGCAGGCAGCCGTGGGAACACCAGGGAGAGATCGCGTTGCGGTCGGTCACCACACTGAGCCTGTCGTTCGATCATCGACTGGTCGACGGCGAGCAGGGATCGAGATTCCTCGCGGCCATCGGTCAGATCCTGTCGGACCCGTTGACGTTGATCGCACTGAGCTGAAATCCAGTCCACTTCGACCTTGCTGCACGTCCCATGGCGTGCCCGACCGAGGGAGTTTTCCCATGTCCGACCAACCGGACGTCCTGATTCTCGGCGGTGGATCCGGCGGGTACGCCTGCGCCTTCCGCGCCGCGCAACTGGGTAAGACCGTCACCCTGATCGAAGAGGACAAGGTCGGCGGAACCTGCCTGCACCGAGGGTGCATCCCCACCAAGGCGCTCGTGCACGCCGCCGAGGTCGCCGACACCGTCACGCACGCGTCGGCCCTCGGGATCGGGGCGACGCTCGACGGAATCGACCTCGGCGGTGTCCACGCGTACAAGAACGCGACGGTCGACCGCCTGTACAAGGGCCTGCAGGGGTTGGTCCGCGGCCATAAGATCGAGGTGGTGCACGGCACCGGCCGCTACGGCGGAGGGCGCACCGTGCACGTCGGCGATCGCACGATCACCGGCACGTCGCTGGTGCTCGCGACCGGCTCGCAGGTCCGGAGCCTGCCCGGACTCGAGATCGGTGGCCGCATCCTCACGAGCGACGAGGCACTGACGTTTCCCGAACTTCCGAAGCGCGTCGTCGTACTCGGCGGCGGTGTCATCGGGGTCGAATTCGCCAGCATCTGGGCATCGTTGGGTGCCGCCGTCACCATCGTCGAAGCGCTGCCCCGGCTCGTCGCCGCCGAAGACGAGTGGTCGTCGAAGCAACTCACCCGGGCCCTCCGCAAACGCGGCATCACCATCATGACCGGCACCCGATTCGCGAAGGCGGTCCAGGACGAGAGCACGGTCAGCGTCACGGTGGAGTCGGGCGACACGATCGAGGCGGACCTGCTGCTCGTCGCGGTCGGCCGCGGACCCCGGACCGCCGACATCGGACTCACCGAGAACGGCGTCGTACTCGACCCCCGCGGTTTCGTCACGGTCGACGACTCCCTGCGGACCTCGCAGCCGGACGTGTACGCGGTCGGTGACATCGTCGCCGGTCCGCAACTGGCGCATCGCGGATTCCAGCAGGGAATCTTCGTCGCGGAAACGATCGCAGGCCTGAGCCCGGCACCGATCGAGGACAGCGGCATCCCCCGGGTGACGTACTCCAACCCCGAGGTCGCGTCGGTCGGGCTCACCGAAGACCAGGCCCGCGAGCGGCACGGAGACGTCGCCACCGTCGTCTACGACCTCGCCGGCAACGGCAAGAGCCAGATCCTCGGAACCAGCGGCGGCGTCAAACTGGTGCGCGCCGGAGCCACGGAGGGACCGGTTGTCGGGATCCACATGGTCGGAGAACGCGTGGGCGAACTGATCGGCGAGGCCCAACTGATCGTCAACTGGGGCGCCTACCCCGACGAAGTCGCCACCCTGGTTCACGCGCACCCCACTCAGGCCGAAGCGCTCGGCGAGGCACACCTCGCTCTCGCGGGAACACCACTGCACAGTCACAGCTGATCGCTGGCCGACCTCGCGGGTCGCGCCCGTCGCCGGCGGAAGCCGTTCACGATCCTGCAGTCCAGAACGTCTCGAGCTTCTCGGCCGTGATCACGGTGCCGAAGTTCTGTGCGACGACGGACACCGAAGCGTCGTGGGCAGTTCGGCTGTAGGTGGCAGCGCAGTCTTCGACGAGCGAAACCCAGTATTCGTGAAACAGCGCGCTACGCAGACTCGACTCGACACACACCTCGGTGGCGACGCCGGTGAAGAGCAGGGAATCGATGCCGAGGGAACGCAGGGTGAGGTCGAGGTTGGTGCCGACGAATGCGCTGAACCGGTTCTTCGTGATCACCACGTCGCCGTCCCGCGGAGCGACGGCATAGTAGTCTGCTCCGGGTGTTCCTGTGCGGCAAGTAATTCCGGTGCGTGCCGCGTCCGGTCCCTCGCCCACGCGGCCGAGCCACTGGGGTGTATCAGTGGTTTCGTCGTGCAGGGTGCGTACGAAGATCACCCGGACCCCGGCCGTGCGCGCAGACGAGACGAGGTGGTCCAGGCGCGGAGCCATCGCCACCGGGGCGGTCACGTCGAAGCCCTTCTGTGCCAGCGACCCGTCGGGGGAGCAGAAATCGTTCTGCATGTCGATGACGATCAGTGCGCACCGGGCGGGGTCGTAGCGGAACGGGACCGAGCTCAATTCGTGGTGTCCTTCCATGTCAGGGGTTGTGCGGAAACCTTGTTCGGCGATGAGCCGCTACCAGATGACGACGGCGGCTCCGGTGGCCAGCAGCAGTCCGGCCATCACCGGGACGACGAGGTGGCGGACCAGTTCGGCAACCGGTATCCGGCAGAAACCGGCGACCACCACCAGCGACGACCAGATCACGAGAGTTCCCCCGCCCGTCCACGTGGCACCGTTCTGGGCGATGGCCGCCAAGGTCGCGGTGTCCATCCCGGACTGCGGCGCCAGCGCGGCAGCCAATCCACCGGTGAGGGGTAGGCCGGCCCACCCCGAACCGTCGAGACCGACCGCCATACCGATGAAGAGCATGCTGAGCGCGACGAATACGCCGTTGTCGGGGATGTACGGCTGCACGCGTTCGACGGTGTCGAAGAGGAAGGCCGGACCGGTGGTGTCGTCGTCGAGTCCGAGAATGGCGCCCGAATAGTCGGGAATGCCGATGTACACGAACCCTGCGACGGGAAGGATGATGCCCATCGCCTTGAAGGCGTACGACAGACCGTCGACGAAGTGGGTGGCGCAGAATTCGAGAGCCTCGGATCGCCGTGACGTGATGGTCACGAGTGCCATCAGGATGATTGCCGTGCCTCCCACCAGGGACGCGCCGCCGCCGTCCTCCCAGGGGACGATGTCGGTGAAACGACCGACCAACATGTAGGCAAGGACGGCGAGGAACGCGGCGGGCACGCCGATCGCCCACGCACGGGTCAGTGTCGGGCGATCCGTGATTCTCGTTCCGTCGTCCTCGAAGCCGGGCAGTTCCTCGTCGAGCACGTCCGTGGCGGTGGGTGAGACCGCGACGTCCTGACCCGGCGGGAAACCAGCAGACTTGCCGGCGGGCGTGCCACCGACACCGCCGGTGGGATGCACGGTTCCACCCATCGGTTCGGTGCCCGGAACTGGGTCCGTACGCATCCTGCGGCGGACGGTCAGGAAGTAGGCGAGCACCGCCGCGGTGACACCGACGATCAATGAGATCACCAGGGCACGGTCGGCGATGTCGTCGGCGGGAACGCCTGCGCCGCTCGCGGAAATCGACGGCGCAAGACCGATCACGTAGTCGGAGGCGATCGACATTCCCTGCCCGGAGATCGCGAGAACCACCGCGGCTCCGAGCGGCGGCAGACCCACCTTGATCGCGGCAGGAAGTAGGACCGCACCGATCAGGGCCAGTGCCGGGGTCGGCCAGAAGAACAACGAGAGAAGATAGGTGAAGACGAACAACACGATGTAAGCGACGCGGCCATTGACCATCCACCGGCTGATGGGGCGCACCATCACCTCATCGGAACCGATCGCCCGCATCGCCGCGAGCATCGAGGTCACCGCGGCGATGACGATGAAGATCTCGAACAGCGCGGTGCCGGAAGTGATGGTGGCCCGGAACACCGACATGATGGCATTCGGGACGCTGCCGCTGTACGCAAGTGCTGTGGCAAATGTCGCGACTACCGCGGGGATCATGACGTTCTTGCGTAGCGCCATGGCCACGATCAGAGAAGCGAGGCCGACTAAGAACACGATCTGCGCAGCGCCCACGTGCGACTCCTTGTATCGAACTACTTGCGGCGAGTACCTCGGAAGTGTGCGGGCGAGGACGGCCGAGTAGCGACCTATGTCGGGTCACGACGCGGGGCGCCGCAGCCCGGTTGTCGCATGATCGTGGCCTACCTTTGATGTGTCGTCAACGTCAAAGTGACTATGCGAGAGCCCATTCGATGTGCAAGGTGCGCAGAAAATGACAACCGCGTTTCGGCTTCGGCGGGTCGTGTGAACGATTACAGTATTCTGCGGCTTCCGTTGGCCACGTATAGGATGTCGCCGGTCGCCGGCACATCGTCGCCCGTCTTGACCGCACCACGTGCAGGCGCACGAGGAGCCGCCCGCGGCAGAGGAAGAGGGGGGCGTCCCCGGCCACGAGCGGCGGACGGCCTCCCAGCCGAGGGGGACCGGTCAGGGGGCCTGGCTGCCACTCGGGGCCGTCGAGCCCGGGGCAGCGTGGATGCCGGGTACCCGCCGACGTGCGGGGCTACTCGCTTCGGGCAGGAAAAATTTCGTCCTAGTGACGATGCTGCCCGCGACAGTCTGACCTGCGAAGATCATCCTTCTCGCGGGCGACCCCGCCGGACGCGCTCGAGAGCGCGGGTGTTTAGTTGTGCGTAACACGATCTGTGCGGGTGGCGAGTTCCCGGCGAGACGACGTTCTCGGCGCCGTTTCGGCCGGAGCTCTGCTCGTCCAGCGCCGGCGGCGCCCTCGTCAGGGTCAGCTATCTCAACGTCTCCAGCGGTGACCGCGGGTCGGTGGTCGTGAAGCCGTGCGTGAATTTCCTGGAGCCCGCACCGGAACGCGCCACCGTGCGCACGGGTTCCGGTCCGGTTGCGTTCACAGTGTCCGTCATCGGTTCGGGGTTCTACCCGCGGGCCGGCCAGCCCTCGCTCCCCGGAGTCGGAGGCTTCGTCGCCCCCTGACCGGGAATCCTCGAGTACTCCGCCCAGGGTAGGTCGTAAGTCGGCCATCGGATGGGGGGCGTCGGCGATATCCTTGGGTATCTCCTCGAGAGGCCAGCGGTGGTGCACTTCTTCGACAGTGGCTCGGACCGGAAGAATCGGTCCGGTCGATGACCGACGACGATCCCTTCGCGACGCAACGCGACGCGTCGGGTTCGGTCACGGCCGATCTGGCGGCTGCTGGATTCGAGGACGCGCAAGAGATCGGCCGCGGCGGTTTCGGTGTTGTCTACCGCTGCACCCAGGCGGCCCTCGACCGCACTGTGGCGGTCAAGGTCCTGACCGCCGACCTCGACGAGCAGAACCGGGAACGTTTCGTCCGCGAGCAGCGCGCGGCGGGCCGGCTGACCGGGCACCCCAATGTCGTCAATGTTCTCCATGTAGGTGTCACCGACAACGGTCGGCCGTACATCGTCATGCCGTACCACGCCCAGGACTCACTCGACACGCGGATCCGCCGCCACGGACCGCTCCCGCTCGACGAAGCGCTGCGACTCGGGGTGAAAATGGCCGGTGCCCTCGAGACTGCCCACCGCCTCGGGATCCTGCACCGTGACGTCAAGCCCGGGAACATCCTGCTCACCGACTACGGTGAGCCGGCACTGTCGGATTTCGGCATAGCCCGGATCGCCGGCGGATTCGAAACCACCGCCGGCGTCGTGACGGGTTCGCCGGCGTTCACTGCCCCCGAGGTGGTGACCGGCGAACCCCCGAGTGCTGCTGCCGACGTGTACGGCCTCGGTGCCACGTTGTTCGCTGCGATGACCGGTCACGCTGCCTTCGAACGCCGTAGCGGGGAGCAGGTGGTGGCCCAGTTCCTGAGGATTGCCGCCGAGCCTGGTCCGGACCCACGGAAGCACGGCATTCCCGAGGACGTCAGCACGATCATCGAACGTGCCATGTCCGGCACCTCGGAGGGCCGTCCCTCCGCCACGGAACTCGGTCAGCAACTCCGAGCATCTCAACGCCTCCATGGTTTTCCCGTCGACGAGATGGCACTGCACGCCGAAGCGGGAGCCGTGCAGCCGAAGGAGGACGTGATGGTGCCGCCGCCTCACCAACTCGTCTCTCATGCACACGAATTCTTCCGCGAAGTGACAAGTTTCGTCGGACGCCGCAATGAAGTAGCCGCGGTGAAGGCGCGTCTGTCGGATTCCCGGATAGTGACCCTCACCGGATTTGGTGGGGTAGGGAAAACCCGGCTGGCGTGCCGCGTCGCCTCGGAAGTGCGCAGAACCTACACCGGCGGCGTCTGGTTTGTGGATCTCGCCGCGATCTCCACTCCAGACCTTGTCGTCAGTGCGATTACCGAGGCGCTCGACATTCGCGACGGAATGAATGCGGACGGTAGTCACTACCTGTTCGAATTCCTCGGTGGAAGACATGCACTCATCGTCCTGGACAACTGCGAGCACTTGATCGAGGCGAGCGGAAGCGTCGCCGCCGAGATTGTTCGGCGGTCGGACCGTGTGGAGATCCTGGCAACCAGTCGGGAACCTCTCGGTGTGCTGGGTGAGACCGTGTTCGAGGTACCCCCCATGCCGGTCCCCGACGAAGCTCAGCTCGCCGACGGGCAGAACGCCAAGAGCTTTCATTCCGAGGCGGTCGATCTTTTCGAGCAACGCGCTGCCTCCGTCGTCCCCGGATACACCCTCGACGACGAGAGCCGCCTGGAGGTTGCCCGCCTGTGCCAGCGGCTGGACGGCATCCCTCTGGCGATCGAACTCGCAGCGGTCCGGATCAGGTCCCTACCCCTCGACCGCGTCCTGTCGCGCGAGGGCGCACTCTTCGAAATTCTGACGCGGGGAAACCGTGGCGGACCGGTACGGCATCAAACGCTGCGTGGCGCCATCGATTGGAGCTTCAATCTGTGCTCGCCGGAGGAACAAGTCCTGTGGGCACGGCTGTCCGTCTTCGCGGGCGGATTCGATTTCGACGCGGTCGAGAGCGTGTGCACCGATCCGGACATCGTTCCGGACGCGTTTGACCTGATCTCCAGTCTTGTCGAAAAGTCGGTCATTTCCACCGTTCAATCCGGATCCACAGTTCGATACAAACTATTGGAAAGTATCAAGGACTACGCGGCCGAGAAACTTGCCGAGCACGGCGACGAGAATGCGTGGCGCAGAAGACATCGAGACTACTTCCTGCGTTTGGCCGAACGCAGCGAGAGCCAGTCACTGGGGTCAGGGCAGCTGGTATGGAACCGTCGTTTGCGGCACGAGCGGGCGAATCTGCGGGCGGCGCTGGAGTACTGCCTGTCTACCCCCGGGGAGGCCCGAACCGGTCTTCGGATGGCGGGTGCGTTGTGGTTCTTCTGGAACGCGAGTGGCCTGCTGCGCGACGGGCGGTACTGGCTGACCCGAGCCTTGGAGGCAGACCGGGAGCCGAGCAGCGAGAGGGCGAAAGCGCTCTGGGTGATCGCTTGGAACGCCATGGTTCAGGGCGACAACCCGACCTCCAAGCAGTATTTGCTGGAATGCAGCGCCGTCGCGGAAGCGATCGGTGATCGAACCGCCCAGGCGTTTGCAGTTCAGTTCCGGGGTGCGGCGGAGATGCTCGGAAACGGAAATCTCGACGTCGCACTGGAGTACCTCACTGCCGGCATGGCACTTCACGCCGAGTCAGGGGAGGTCAACTCCCTGACACTGCTGGGCGGCGCTCAGCTCGCTTTAGTGCACTGCCTGTCCGGAAACCTGGAACAATCCCTTGCCTGGGCGGACGACACCATCGCCTCAGGTAGGTCGCTGAAGGAGCACTTCTCGACGTCATGGGCGCTGTGGGCCCGCGGACTTGCCCTGTGGACCCAGCGCAAGTACCCGCAAGCCTCGGACTCGTTGAAAGAAGCGCTCGAGCTGAAGCAGTCATTGAGTGACTGGTTGGGCGTGAGTACATGCACCGAGATTCTGGCGTGGATCGCGATCGAGGAAGCAAACCCCGTCCGATCCGCCCGCCTGCTCGGTATCGGGCGCACACTGTGCGGCGAGATGGGGAGCGCTCCACTCTTCGGAAACGACACGTTGATCCGCACGCGGACTCGTTACGAACAACGCACCCGTCAGCTGCTGGGTGACTCTGCGTTCGAGAAAGAATCCCGGGCCGGTGAGCGTCTCGAACACCTCGCGTCGATTGAATTCACGTTGCAAAAGCGCACGTCCCAGCCCGCAGCGGCGGCCACTCCTGCAGCGAAGGTGAAACTCACACCTCGTGAGAAAGAAGTGGGAAAGCTGGTGGCCGAGGGACTGACGAACAAGGAGATCGCGGAAAGGCTGGTTATCTCGCCCCGTACCGCAGAAGGACATGTAGATCGCATCCTCACGAAGACCGGGCATCGATCCCGCGCGCAGCTTGCCGCCTGGATCGCCCGCGAAGAGAGCATCGAGTCCCGAAATCCGTAGTTCGGGCAGTGCCCCCGCTACGTTGGGTGCGGACCCGGGCTGAACTCATCGAGGGCTTCACTGGTCCCCGCGGATACCTGCGTAGGAAATGCGGGTAGTGAAGCACGTAGATCTTCGCCGTCCCACTCGCCGCGCAATTGCGAGTCTTATCGGCATGAACAGCACACACCAACACCACACCAGGACACACACCACCAGCACCTCCTGGAAGCGGTTCGCCACCGTCGGAGTCGCCGCCGCCGCACTCGCCGTCATCCCCGCCGGCGTCGCGGCCGCATCCACCAGCACACCGGCGCTCAGCCCCCTCGCCGCCGTCGCCAGCCACGACATCCCCCGCGATCACGACAACACCATGCAGCAGCGCCGGCACGACCGTCAACGCGACCAGAGGCAGGACCGCCGCGCCGAAATCACCATCGGCAACGAGATCCTCGACGGCTGGGGCAGCAGCACCCCGAGGTAGACGGTCGCACCGTCGAACGCAGGCGCCAATCCAACGAAAACCCTTCTCGACCAACAACCGACACAGCAAGGAAACCTACATGTCTTTCACCACCGACGTCACCATCCGGCCGTTCACAGTCCAGTTCCCCGACTCCGAACTCGAGGCACTGCGTGAGCGCATCGAGACCACCCGGTGGCCCGAAACGGAAACCGTCGCAGATCAGTCGCAGGGCACACCGCTCGCGACGAGCAAGGCACTGGCGCAGTACTGGGCCTCGGAATACGACTGGCGCAAGGTCGAGGCGAAGCTGAATGCTCTGCCGCAGTACATCACTGAGATCGACGGATTGGACATCCATTTCATTCACGTCCGCTCGAAGCACGAGGATGCGTTGCCGCTCATCGTCACACATGGGTGGCCCGGTTCGATCGTCGAGCAGCTGAAGATCATCGACCCCCTGACCAATCCCATCGCCCATGGTGGTGACGCGTCGGATGCTTTCCATCTGGTGATTCCGTCGATGCCCGGCTACGGCTTCTCGGGCAAGCCCACGACGACCGGCTGGGGCCCCGACCGCATCGCACGTGCCTGGGTGGAGCTGATGAAGCGCCTCGGGTACAACCGGTACGTGGCACAGGGCGGGGACTGGGGCGCGATCGTGACTGAGGCGATGGCGGTGCAGGCGCCGCCGGAGCTGCTCGGCATTCACACCAACATGGCCAAGGTGGTTCCACCCGAGATCGACCAGGCGCTCCTCACCGGGCATCCCGTGCCCGCCGATCTGTCCGACGACGAACAGGCTGCGTGCGACCAGCTGGCATTCTTCTATCAGCACATCGGCTACGCCGTGGAGATGGGATCGCGGCCGGAGACACTGATCGGATTGGCGGATTCGCCCGTCGGTCTGGCCGCCTTCATGATCGACCACGACCCGGCGAGTTTGGCGCTGATCTCGCGGGTCTTCGCGGGACAGCCCGAAGGCCTGACGCGAGACGATGTACTCGACAACATCACCCTGTTCTGGCTGACGAACACGGCGTTGTCAGCGGCTCGTCTCTACTGGGAGAACAAGGCCCCGTTCTTCGCCGCCGGTAGCGTCTCCATCCCGGTTGCCGTGAGCGTCTTTCCCGACGAGCTCTATCAGGCACCGCGCAGTTGGGCAGAGAAGGCCTATCCCAACCTCATCCACTTCAACAAGCTCGACAAGGGCGGGCACTTCGCCGCCTGGGAGCAGCCCCAGCATTTGGTAAACGAGCTCCGCGTGGGATTGCGGTCGCTTCGATAACGACCATGACGTGCGCGCCAGCGCACGAGCTGAGAGCGACCGGGTGGCTCATTCCGAGCCACCCGGTTCGCCTTCGGCCGTCCAGCCAACCCCGTGTTCACCATTCTCATCGACTTCGCAGCGGTGCGGCGCGGCGATATCCTGGGGTACATCGTCGAGAGGTGAGCAGTGTGGCATTCGTCGGCAGTGCCTCGAGCGGGATGAATCGATGTAGTCGATGACGGACGTCGATCCGTTCGCGACGCAACGCGACGTGTCCGGTTCGGTCACGGCGGAGTTGGCGGCGGCCGGATTCGAGGATGCCCAGGAGATCGGCCGCGGCGGTTTCGGCGTCGTGTACCGGTGCACGCAGGCTGCGCTCGACCGCACCGTGGCGGTCAAGGTCCTCACCGCAGACCTCGACGAGGAGAACCGGGCACGGTTCCTGCGTGAGCAGCGTGCGGCCGGCCGGCTGACCGGTCACCCCAATATCGTCACCGTTCTCCACGCCGGTGTCACCGGCAACGGCCGGCCCTTCATCGTGATGCCGTACCACGCTGAGGGGTCGCTCGACGAGCGGATCCGGCGTCACGGACCGCTCCCGCTGGACGAAGCGTTGCGACTCGGGGTGAAGATGGCCGGCGCGCTGGCGGCCGCGCACCGCCTCGGGATCCTGCACCGCGACGTCAAGCCCGGGAACATCCTGATCACCGACTACGGCGAGCCTGCGCTGACGGATTTCGGCATCGCCCACATCGCCGGCGGGTTCGAAACCACGGCCGGCGTCGTCACGGGTTCGCCGGCGTTCACCGCCCCCGAGGTGGTCGCCGGTGAGTCCCCGAGTCCGGCCGCCGATGTGTACGGCCTCGGCGCCACCCTGTTCGCTGCTTTCACCGGTCATGCGGCGTTCGAACGGCGAAGCGGTGAGCAATTGGTGGCACAGTTCCTGAGGATCACGTCCGAGCCGGTTCCGAACCCGCGCGAACACGGCATTTCCGAGGGGGTCAGCGCTGTCATCGAACGTGCCATGTCCGCCGAGGCCGGCGCTCGCCCCTCCGCTGTGGAACTGGGTCGGCAACTGCGCGAGTCCCAACTGCATCACGGCTTCCCGGTCGACGAGATGGCAATGCACACCGAACCGGCCGCGGTGCAGGGCGGAGCGTCAGTCCGGCCGTCGTGGTCACCGGCGGATTCGGGCCGAACGGGTGGACTTCCGCTGGAGCTGACCAGTTTCGTCGACCGCCGCACGGAACTGGCCGAGGCGACGAACTTGTTGTCGACGTCGCGGCTGGTGACGTTGACCGGAATCGGCGGGGTGGGAAAGACCCGGCTTGCTCTACGCGCAGCCGCCAAGGCGCAACGAAACTTCTCCGACGGTGTGACGCTGGTGGAACTGGCTGAGTTGCTGGATGATTCGCTGTTGTCGGGGGTCGTGGCGGCCGCACTGGGGTTGCGCGACCAGTCTGCCCGACCCTCACACGAGGTGCTCGTCGAGTTCCTTGCCCCGCGTGAAGTGTTGCTCGTGCTGGACAACTGCGAGCAGGTGGTGGCCGCGGCCGCGAAACTTGCCGAGATCCTGCTCCGCGTGTGCCCTCGGCTGCGTATTCTCGCGACGAGTCGCGAACCGCTCGGAATCGGCGGGGAAACAGCGCTTCTGATTCCCCCGCTGCCCGTCCCTGATCCCGACCACCTGCCGAAAGGACTGCCCCGCAACGATGCGGTCACTCTCTTCGCGGAACGCGGCGCCGCCGTAGTCCCGGGATTCGAGCTGACCGAGGAGAACAAGGTCACCATCGCCCGAATCTGTCAGCGGCTGGACGGGCTGCCGCTACCGATCGAACTGGCGGCGGCCCGGCTTCGCGCGATGACGCCCGACCAGATCCTGCAGCGCCTCACCGACCGCTACCTGCTGCTCACTCGCGGCAGCAGGGACGCGCCCTCGCGGCAGCAGACGTTGCGGATGTGCATCGACTGGAGCTATGACCTGTGCACCCCTGCGGAACAACGGATGTGGGCGCAGCTCTCGGTGTTCGCGGGCAGTTTCGAACTCGAGGCCGCGGAACAGGTCTGCGATGGTGACGACGTAGACGACCTCCTCGACACCGTGACGTTCCTCGTCGACAAGTCGATCCTGACGAGAGAAGAGTCGGGTTCCGCGGTGCGGTTCCGAATGCTCGAGACCGTCCGCGCCTACGGACGGGAAAAGGCGCAGGAGAACGGCGACTACATCGCGCTTCGCCGTCGGCACCGCGACTGGTGTGAGCGGCTGGCGGTCGAGGCGGAAACCGAATGGATCAGCTCCCGGCAGCTCGCGTTGATCTCCAGACTGGGTCGGGAACAACCGAATATCCGCGAGGCGCTGGATTTCTGTGTGTCCGACAGTCCCGCAACGGGACTGCGGATCGCTGCCGCACTGTACCCGTTCTGGCTGTCCCGGGGATTGCTCAGCGAGGGTCGGCGATGGCTCGGTCGCCTCCTGGCTCGACAACCGGCCGAGCCTACCGGCGATCGGGTCAAGGCGCTCTACGCCGCCAGTGTGCTGGCCGGAGTGCAGGGCGACATTCCCGTGTCGGACACGCTGGCGGAGGAAGCGCAGGCGGTCGCCGCTCAGACAACCGACCCGCTGGTGCGTGCGCACGCCGACCACACGGTCGGATACGCGGCACTGTTCGCGGGGCGCCTCCCCGACGCCCGCGCACACCTCGAGAAGGCCGTCCGAGGGTTCACGGCACGCAACGACCTTTACGAGGTGGCTGCAGTCGTCGGCCTCGGCATGACGCATGACCTCGTGAACGACACGGAACGAGCCATCGAATGCCATGAGCGCGTCCTCGCGATCACCGAGGCGCAGGGCGAATCGGTGTATCGGTCGTATTCGCTGTGGGCGCTGGCCGTCGCGGTGTGGCGGCTCGGGGAGAGAGCACGAGCGGTCCAGCTCCTCGGGCAGGCGCTCCGAGTCGAGCGTCGGGTGAACGATCGACTCAATGCCAGTGTGTGTCTGCAGGCACTCGCATGGATAGCCGCCGAGGAACAGGACATGGAACGCGCGGTCGTATTGCTGGGCGCCGCAGACGAGTTCACCCGGTCGGTGGGCAGTTCGACGGTGTTGGTGCCCGGCCTGAGCGTGTACCAGGACGAGTGCGAACGCCGGACCCGAGAGGCGATGAGTGAGCAGGCCTTCACCGCGGCCCGCAGAAGGGGCACGGCACTCGGTTTCGACGCAGCCGTCGCCTACGCGCTGGGCGAGCAGATTTCGCCCTCTCCGACGTCCGCCGGTCCGTCGCCTGCACCGACGAAGCGGGAGCGTGAGGTTGCCACCCTCATCGCCGAGGGGCTGACCAACAAGGAGATCGCCGCTCGGCTGGTGATCTCGCCCCGCACCGCACAGGGGCACGTGGAACATCTCCTGACGAAGCTGGGATTCAATTCACGTGCGCAGATCGCGGCGTGGGTCGTGGAATCGCAGGGCGAAGGGTGAGATCAGGGCGAGAAGCGACTGCATGATCCCCTGGCGATGGCGCGATCAGTTACCTGGTGATCGGGTGGTCGCGTGACCAGTCCGCGCTGACCTCGCGTAAAGCCTGGATGAGTTTGCGCACGGCCGGTGCCGGCTGAGTGTCCGCCCGCCTGATCATGCAGACGGTCAACTGAGGCGGATTCCATTCCGTTGCCGGAGTGACAACTTCGTCGGCGCAGTGGTCGCGGAGCGTGTGCCGGGGCAGCATTGCGATGCCCACCCGGGCCGCGACCATGAGCAGGCTCGTGTGCGGGTTCGTCGTCTCGTAGACGATGTCCTGTGCCGGCGGTGCGAACGCGGTGTCCACCAACTCCCGCAGGGCGAAACCGTGCGCGGACACCACCCAGGACTGGCCGGCGAGGTCCTGAATTCCCACTGTCGACTTGCCGGCCAGAGGATGTCGCCGGGACACGCACAGCACGACCTCGTCGGAGATCAGATCGGTTGCGGTGAGGCTGGCGTCGGAGGCCGGGTCGTTGGCCCTCACGACGAGTCCGAGGTCGAGTTCGCCGTTCGTCACGCTGTCGCGCACACCCTGGGAGCCCGATTCCCACACCGAGAAGCGCACGTTGGGGAACGAGTTCCGGTAGAGGGGAACCACTCTCGGTAGCAGTATCTGGCTGGCCGTGGTGACGGCACCCAGGCGCACGCTGCCGCTGCGCAGTCCGTTGATCAGCCCCGCCTCCTCGCGGAGCGCGCGATCGGCCTGCAACACCTGCCGAATGTGCGGTAGCAGAATCCGGGCCTCCGCGCTGGGGAGAACCCCGTTGGCGCGGCGGATCAAGAGGACGACATTGAGGTCCTCCTCGAGGCGCCGGATCTGCTGGCTGAGGGTCGGCTGCCCGATGCCCACCTCCTGAGCGGCCTTGCGCAGCGAACCGAGGCGGATCGCGGCCTCCAGATAGCGCATCTGCTCCGACCTCATGCCGCGACCCTAGACCCGAGTGATCGATGATGGCAATCACCCTGGTCGCCTGCGCTCACTTCCGTGAATCAGTTACCCGGATCACACTGGGAAACGAATCGAGAGGCCCGGGGAGGGCCCCAAACGAAGGAGACGCGATGCCCCGCGCCACTGAGAGCGCCGCAATGCCATGGCTGCGCAGGGTCGGCCTTGCGACGCCCGAGTTGGTCGTCGTGACGCATGAGCACGAACTTCTGCCGGACGGGCCGGCGTTCGGCCCGCCGTGGGTCGTGAAGCCGGACATCGCCGGCAGCGGCAAGGGCCTCGCCGGCCTCGTGCACATCTGCAGGTCCCGGGACGAGCTGTCCTCCGCCGTCACCGCAACTCTTCGGAGCGGTGCGCCCGCGGTGGTGGAGGAATTCGTCGAGGGCGAGGAGTGCTACCTCTCCATCGCCCTGGACGAGACGACTCGTGGTGCTGTCGTGCGCGCCGCCGCCACCGGTGGAGTCGGATTCGATGCGCACCAGGCGGCTGCCGTGACGGTCGGCCTGGCGGAAGGCCCCGACGACCACGCGGTCGCCGGCCTGCTCGACCGGGCCGCCGTGTCGGACCCTCGGTTGCGCAGTGCGATCGGTGATGCGCTTCAGGTTCTCTGGAGCGCCTTCTGCAGTGCGGAGGCCGTCCTCGTCGAGGTCAACCCGTTCCGCTGGGACGGTCAGCGACTGGTCGCCGTCGGTGTGGCGGTCGAATTCGACCCCCACGGTCATCCCGACGCACAGGCACTCCGTCCGTCGGCACTGGTGGATGCCGACCCCGTCGTGGACCGCGCACCCACCCCACGCGAACTGGCAGTCCGCGAGGCCGACGCCGCCGAACCGAACAGGGCGGGCATCAAGTTCTTCGAGTTGGACGGCGACGTCGCCTGCATGATCACCGGCGGCGGTGCGGGGCTTCTCGCCCTGGACTACCTGACCGACCTCGGTATCCGTCCCGCCTGCTACCTCGACGCGTCGCCGGGTGCCGGTAGCGCGAAGCTGCAGACGCTGTTCAGTTCGGCGCTCTCCGTCCCCGGGCTTCGCGGGGTGCTGTTCGGCGGCGCCGTGCTGAGTCTCGCCGATGCCCGCGACGTGGCGGTCGAGTTCGCTGCTGCCGCGGATCGGGCCGGATTCGACTCCACACGGGTGCCGACCGTCGTCCGGCTGGCCGGCCCACACGAAGCGGAGGCGCACGCCGTCCTCCGTCGGCGTCTGCCCGGGGCTCTCGTCCTGGATCGCGCGGCCTCACTCGAAGACGCATGCGACCTACTGCTGACCGCGATGGAGCAGTCGCCGCAGGAACTGGAAGGACTCGTCCGATGATTCGTGAGCTTCTCGAAGCCCGTTCAGGTCTTCTCGTGCAGGGCATCACGGGCAGGCAGGGGCAGCTGGAAACGCGGTGGATGCTCGATTCCGGTGTCGACGTGGCCGCCGGTGTCACCCCCGGCAAGGGGGGTTCCGCGGTGCTCGGCGTGCCGGTCTTCGACACCGTCGCCGAGGCAGTGGCGGCGACAGACTCCCGGGTCGCGATGAGCTACGCGCCGCCGCACGCCGCCGCGGATGCGGTCGTCGAAGCCGCACAGGCGGGCGTCGAACTGATCGTGGTCAGCTCGGAGAACATCCCGCAGCATCGCTGGCTCCGGGCACTCGCGGTCGCGCGAGAGCACCACTGCCACGTCATCGGCCCGAACTCCCAAGGTGTCGTCGTCCCCGGCGTGGGCCGAATCGGCTGCCCCGGCGGTAACGAACCGTGGCAGCGATTCGCGCCCGGCTCGGTGGGCATCGTCTCCCGCAGCGGCGGCATGGCCTCCGAACTGGCGATGCTGATGCGCAACTGGGGATGGGGAACCAGCGTGCAGATGTCCATCGGCGGCACGCCCGCGGTCGGGACGACCCTCACCGAAGGCGTCGAACTCGCCGCGAGTGACCCGAACACCCGTGCTGTGGTGGTGTTCGGCGAACCGTCCGGCGGCCAGGAAATCGACCTGGCAGTCGCGGTGGCAGACGGACGAATCGACGTGCCGGTCATCGCGATGGTGGCCGGGCGTGCCGCAGATTCCCTCCCGACGACGCTGCCGTTCGGGCACGCGCCGCGCAGCGCCGACGGAGCCACCGTGCAGGAAAAGTGTGCAGCGCTCGCCGATGCGGGCGTCCTCGTGGCCCGCTCCACCCACCACGTGCGCGCCCACCTCGCGGACGTACTGCCGGCCGCTGCGCTTCGCTGACCGTCATCCCAGACAGAAGGAAATCTCGTCATGACCCAGATCGAATCCGGAGCGGCGGCCCCGGTCCTGACCGTCGGCACCAGCGCAGCGGACAGCACCGGCCGGCCGTGGTTCGAAGCGGAGATCGCCAAGCGCCGTGAGTTCGCTCTGGCGATGGGCGGCCCGGACAAGATCGAGCGCCAACACGCGCGCGGCCGACTGACGGCGCGCGAACGCATCGAACGGCTCGTCGACGACGGATCGTGGCGCGAGATCGGCATGATGACCGGATCGGCCCGCTACGACGAACGCGGGCAGCTGATCTCGGTCGAACCGTCGAATGTCGTGTGCGGGCAGGCGAAGATCGACGGTCGGGACGTCATCGTCGTCGCCGAGGACTTCACAGTCCGAGGGGGATCGTCGGAGGCGACCAACCCCGAAAAATGGCAGTACGTAGAGCGTTTGGCATTGACGTACCGGTGGCCGGTGATCCGGCTGGTCGAGACCGCCGGCGGGAGCGTCAACCTCCTCGAGCAGATGTCCGCCACCAAGATTCCGGGATACCCGCACTGGCCGATGGTGGAGTTGCTGGCCACAGTTCCCGTCGTCGGCGTCGCGCTCGGCGCGGCCGCAGGCCTCGGCGCGGTCCGGGTGTGCGCGAGTCACCTATCGATCATGACCGCCGAGGGTTCCTACCTGTTCGCGGGTGGACCGGCAGTCGTGAAGAAGGCGGTGGGCGAGGACGTCACCAACGCCGAGCTCGGCGGCGCGGGTGTGCATGCGCGTGCATCGGGTGTCGTCGACAACGAGGCGGCCGACGAGTTCGAGGCACTCGACGACGTCGTCCGATTCCTGTCGTACCTTCCGTCGAGCGTTCACGAGCTCCCTCCGGTGAGGGCCTGCGCCGATCCGGTGGATCGTCGTGACGAGGCCCTGTCCACGACGATCCCGGAAATCAAGCAGTATTCGTACGACATGCGCACGCTGCTGGCCTCGGTCTTCGACGACGGTAGCCTGTTCGAGATCGGACGGTATTTCGGACAGTCTCAGATCACGATGCTCGCCCGTCTCGACGGTCACACCGTGGCGGTCCTCGCGAACGATCCCAGGTGGCTCGGCGGATCGTTGACCGTCGATTCCGCGGAGAAGATCACCAGGTTCGTCGACATGGCCGACACGTTCCACCTGCCGGTGGTGAACCTGATCGACCAGCCCGGGACGTTTGTCGGCCGCGACGCCGAGCAGAAGGGCACCCTCCGCAAGGGCATCAGGACGGCCATGGCCCTCGAGCAGGCTCGCGTCCCCTGGCTCTCGCTGTTCGTGCGTCGGGCCTACGGGCTGGCAGGCGCCGCCTACGGGCCGATAGGTGGTGGCAGCATCAACCGGCGCCTCGCCTGGCCGACGGCGCACTGGGGATCGATCCCCATCGAGGGCGGCGTCGAGGCCGCCTACCGGCGCACCCTGGCTGAAAGTGATGACCCGGACGCGCTCCGTGCCGAACTCTACGCGCGGTTCCAACCCGTGGAGAACCCGTTCCGAACTGCGGAAAGGTTCGGAATCCAGGACGTCATCGACCCCCGCGACACCCGTCCGATGCTGTGCGAATGGGTACGTCAGGCCTACCGAATCCTGCCCGCACAGCTCGGCACGACCGCACGCACCATGCGGGCCTGACCGACACCTCATCGCGAACGCCACTTACGAGGAGCAGACCATGAATCTCCAACACGCAGACGTCCGACGCATCCTTGAACTACTCGACACCGCAGAGCATCTCGATTCGCTGGACCTCCGGATCGGCGACGTCGTCCTGCAGGCGCGTAAACCGGGCGCCGCGCCGACGAGTGCGCTGCCGGTCGAAGCCCTGGCGCCGACGACCGCCCCCGCCACCCCGGCCCCCGCCCCGGCCGTGACGCCGCCGCCCGCGCCGGCCGCCTCGGTCACCGTGAGCAGCCCGGCACTCGCCGAAGTCCCGGATCGGATGATCGCCATCCGGGCACCCATGCCGGGCACGTTCTACCGCACGCCGGCACCGACTCAGCCGCCGTTCGTGGAAGAGGGTCAGCAGATCGAGGCATCCGCGACACTCTGCCTGATCGAGGTGATGAAAATGTTCAACTCGGTCCCGACGCCGACAGCGGGCCGCGTTCATTCGATCCTCGTCGAGCACGGTCAGGCCGTCGAGCACGAGCAGATCCTGATGATCGTCGATCCCACCGACGCGGAGGCCGCAGCATGACCGACGACATCCCAGTCGTTCGGCACGACATCCGGAGAGTGTTCGTCGCCAATCGCGGCGAGATCGCGGTCCGCATCATCCGGGCGTGCCGTCACCTCGGCGTCGAGACCGTGGTCGGGGTTTCCGACGCGGACGTCGACAGCCTGGCCGCGCGGATGGCCGACGAGGTCGTAGTCCTCGGTCCGCCGCAGCCGACCCACAGCTACCTCCGCGCGGACCTGCTGATCCGGGCGGCGAAGCGGACCCGTTGCGACGCGGTCCATCCCGGCTACGGATTCCTGTCCGAACGAGCGTCGTTCGCCCGTGCCTGCCGCGACGCCGGCCTGATCTTCATCGGCCCGACACCCGAGTCGATCGACAGCATGGGCGACAAGATCACGGCGGTGGGCCTGGCATCGGAGGCCGGGGTTCCCTGCGTGCCCGGCTCGGGGGCAGTGTCCGATCCGGACGAGGCTCTGGCGATTGCCACGGAGATCGGGTTTCCGGTGCTGATCAAGGCGACCGCGGGCGGCGGGGGCCGCGGCATGCGGGTCGTGGGGTCGGCGGCGGAACTCCCGGAACTGTTCAGGTCCGCGTCGTCGGAAGCCCAATCGGCCTTCGGCGATCCCACCCTGTACGTCGAGAAGTTCATCGAACGCGCACGGCACATCGAGATCCAGGTCATCGGTGATCAGTTCGGCAACGTCGTCCACCTCGGTGAGCGAGAGTGTTCGACGCAGCGGCGGCATCAGAAGCTGATCGAGGAGGCGCCCTCGCCTGTACTCGGGGAGAGCGAACGGGAAGCGATGGGCGAGAGCGCGGTCCGCCTCGCCCGGAACGTGGACTACGTCGGTGCGGGCACCGTCGAGTTCGTGGTCGACGACCGCGACAACAGCTACTACTTCCTGGAAATGAACACCCGCATCCAGGTCGAGCATCCCGTCACCGAAATGATCAGCGGGCGCGATCTGGTGGCCGAACAGATTCGTATCGCGTCCGGGCTACCGTTGTCCTTCACACAGGACGAGGTGATCCTGGACGGTCATGCGATCGAGTGCCGCATCAACGCCGAAGACCCCGATCGCGGCTTCTTCCCCAGTCCGGGGTTGGTCGAGGAGTGGGGACCACCGAGCGGGCCGGGCGTTCGGGTCGACACCCACTGCTACTCGGGATACACGGTCTCGCCGTACTACGACTCACTTCTCGCGAAGATCATCGTGCACGCCCCCACCCGAGCCGAGGCGATTCAGAAGATGAGCACCGCCCTGTCCGAGTTGACGGTCACCGGTCCGACGACCACCGCCACGTTCCACCACTCGGTGCTCGCTCACCCCGACTTCGCCGCGGGAGCGGTCACCACCAGATGGGTCGAGGACACCTTCCTTCGCCAGTCCCTCACCGAGGCGGGAGCATCGGCATGAGCAACCATCAGATCACCTTCACCGACACCAGCCTGACCGACGGCCAGGCCGCGGTATGGGCGGGTGCATTGGACAATCGGATGGTCCTCGCACCCGCCGCCGCGCTGTCGTCCAGCGGCCTCGCTGCGGTCGAGGTGCTGAGCCCGGCGGTGCTGGACGAATGCCTGGCCCGCGACGAACACCCGCTGCAGCGGGTGGAACTCGCCCATCGGCACTACGGCCCCGTTCCGTTGCGGGCCACCGTCAACCTGCTGACCGGGCATGGGCGGCCGGGTGCCGACGTCCTCGGACCCACGGCGATCGACGGCTGGCTGACGGCACTGGCAGCTGCGGGCCTGCGGCAGGTGGTCCTGCTGGATCCGTTGCTGGACCTGGTCCGCCTCAAGGCCGCTCTGGAATCTGCCACCACGGCGGGGCTGACCGCCATTGCCGCGCTTCCTTATACAGCCGATGACGGAGTGTCCGACGAAACCTATGCGGAGCGCGCCGCATCGCTCATCGCTGCCGGCGCCCACCGGGTGATGCTGCGAGACGAGAGCGGAGTCCTGACACCGGACCGGGCGCGCACCCTCGTCCCGGCACTGGTGTCGGCGCTCGGTGACACTCCCCTCGACCTGCACACCCGGTGCCACACCGCACTCGGAACCGTCGTCGCCCTCGAGGCCGGCCGGCTCGGCGTCCGCGGCATCGACACCGCACTGCCGTCGGTCGCCAACGGCGCCTCCCTTCCGTCGCTGCCGTCGTTGATCCGCGTCCTGCGACGCGAAGACGTTCAGGGTCTGCCCGACCTCGACGTTCTGCTGTCCGCCGATGCGATCCTCGCCGGGATCGCCGATCAGGAAGGCTTGCCCGCGGCAACCCCGTGGCCATTCGATCTGGCGACGTACGTCCATCAGCTGCCGGGTGAGGTGGCGGCCGACGTGCGAAGCGTTCTGCGTGAGCGTGGACGGTGGGCCGACCTGCACGAGTTTGCCGCCGAATGCGCGGCCGTGCGCCGTGAGATGGGCTCGCCGCCGATGGTGCCCCCCTTCGCCCGGGCGATCGCCGAGCAGGCGATGTGCCACTTCGGTGGGGAGCAGAGGTACGAGACCCTCCGGCCGGTTCTGCGCAGGTTGCTGCAGGGCGTGTACGGCACGGTGAACGGTGACCAACGCGTCGACCTCCAGGCGCGGGTCGGCTCGGTACTGACGTCCGAATGTGACTCCCCGACAATCGAAGCAGATCTCGCTGCCGATGAGGACGTTCTGCTCGCGTGGATAGCGGGAGTCACGGTCGCGACCGTCCCGCGGAGAGTGGACGTGCAGCCCTACGAAGCATTGACACCCTACGAAAGCCTCACCCGTGGATTGCTCGGGCGGGCCGGTCGCTACGCCACGCTGACCGTGTCTGCGCCCGGTCTCCGCATCCATCTGCAACAGGAAGGGTGAATCACCGTGCTCACCAACCTTCGTCACCTCGTCGAGGCCGAATTCGCCCGGACGGGTCGGCGCCGGACGATCGCCCTCACCGACGGCACGCTCCGGGACGCGCACCAGTGCCTGTGGGCGACCCGGATGCGCACCGAACACATGCTGCCCATCTCGAGCAGGATCGCCGACGCGGGATTCGGTGCCGTCGAGGCCATCGCCATGGTCGGCTTCGACGCGGGAGTTCTGTTCCTGAATCAGGACCCGTTCGAACGGGTGCGGCTGCTCGCTGACCGGATCTCGACGGCTCCGCTACGTGCGGCGGTCCGCAGCAACCTGCTCCACGGCTTCTACCCGCAGCCGGACGACATCAACGAGCTGTTCGTCGAGCGGATGTTCGTCAACGGGATCCGTGACTTCGCGGTCCTCGACTCCCTGCATTCGTGGGACAACGTGGCACCCGGTATCCGCATCGCGAAGCGGCTCGGCGCGAAGGTCACGATTGCTCTCGTGTTCAACCTCGCACCGGGTTACGACGACGAATTCTACGTGCGGCAGGCACGGGAGGTCATCGACCAGTTCGGCGTGGACACGATTTCTCTTGCCGACGCGGGTGGCAGCCTGACCGTCGAACGCACCCGGACGCTGGTACCGGCGCTGCGAGCGGCGATCGGCGAGACCCGGTTGGAGCTGAACACGCACTGTTTGACCGGGATGGGTCCGCAGGTCGCGCTCGAAGCGGCCGTGTACGGAGCGGATCAAATCCTGACCGCCGTCGATCCGCTGGCCAACGGCAACTCGTTGCCGTCGGCTCAGATGATGGCCCGGGATCTGCGTGCACTGGGGTTCGATGTCGACGTCGACGACCGATCACTCGACGAGGTCGGCGACTACCTGGGCAAGCTCGCCGCGCAACTGGACTACCCCGTCGGAGTCCCCGCGGAGTACGACCCCGCCAATTACCAGACGCAGTACGCCGGTGGCGCCATGACGAACCTCGAGGCTCAGCTGAAGGCCGCAGGAATTTCCGACAGACTGCCGGCGGTGATCGAGGAGATCGGCCGGGTCCGTGAGGAATTGGGTTCCCCGGTCATGGCTACGCCGTTCCCCGCCATCGTCGCCGCCCAGGCCGTCATGAATGTCCTGAACCCCGAGCGCTACGCCGTGGTTCCGGACGAGGTGAAGAAGTACGTGTGCGGATACTTCGGTGCGTTGCCGCTGCCCGTCGACGACAACGTCAAGGATCTCGTGATGAACAACGGGTCGCGCGACATCTCCGAAACACCGCCACAACTCGACCCGATACTGCCGGAACTGCGCAGACGGTACGGCCACCTGTCGCCGGACGAGATGATCCTGCGGTACATGTACGGCGACCAGAAGATCGACGCACTCGTCCCGGTCGAGGACACCTTCTCCGTCCAGCAGTCGATCGTGGAGCTGGTGGCCGGACTCGGTCGGATGCGGAGCAAGCACACCGTGCGCCTGGTGGCTCCCGGCCTCGAACTGCGGGCCAATGGCTGACACCCCGGTACGGCCGGAACCCCGGCCCACCGCCGAGACCGAGGCGTACTGGGATGCGGCCCGGGAGGAACGCCTGGTGGTCCAACGGTGCGAGCAGTGCGGGCGTCATCAGTTCTACCCCCGCGCCTTCTGCACGGTCTGCCTCTCCGAGAACCTCGAATGGGTGGACTCGGCGGGAGCGGGAACCATCTACACCTTCACGATCTGCCGGGTTCCCGCCAATCCGTCGATGGCCGACAAGGTTCCCTATGCCGTGGCCGTCATCGAACTCGACGAGGGTGTGCGCTTGCTGACCAACATCGTGGACTGCCCGATCGATCGCATCCGCGTCGGTGCCCGCGTCGAAGTGCGCTTCGAACGGATCAGCGCCGAGACGATCCTTCCCCAATTCACTCTGACAGAGGTGGACGACCGATGATCACCGACTACTTCGACACGGGTGCTGCCCGGTACCCGGACCGAACGTTTCTGCAGTCCGACACACTGCGGCTCAGCTACCGGGACGTCGTCGTCGCGTCGCACGCGATCGCGCACGGACTGACCCGGGAAGGGCTGGCGAGCAGCAGGATCGGAATTCTGTCCCCCAACCATCCCGACGGCTTCGTCGCGATGCTCGGGATCCTGCGCGCGGGCGCCACCTATGTGCCACTCAACGCCCGCGACCAGATCGAGGACCTGATCTGGTTCATGCGATTCACGGAGATGTCGGCGCTGGTGTACCACGAGCAGTACCTCCCCCACATCGACCGGATCCGGTCCGAAGTACCCACGCTCACCTCCTGCATCGCGTTCGGCGAGCACTCTGCGGCAGGGCTCAGCACCGAGGCCTGGAAGCGGGAGCACAGCGGACAGACCTGCAACACTCGACGAGGCCTCGACGACATTGCGCTGATCAAGTCCTCCGGCGGCACCACCGGCCGCCCGAAGGCCATCATGCAGAGCCACCGCTGTCTGCTCGCCGCCTACCGGATCGCCAACCAGTTCACCGCACCCGCGAAGGATCCGGTGCATCTGGTGGTTGCGCCGCTGACCCACGCTGCGGGAGCAACGGCAATGGGGCTCTCGGCCTTCGGCACCCGCAATGTGATCGCGCCGTCGACCGATCCCGCCACCGTGCTCGAACTGATCGAACGCGAGCACGTCACGCACCTGTTCCTACCGCCGACGATGATCTACCGGATCCTGGCGCATCCCGACGCCCACACACGTGACTGTTCCTCCCTCGAGTACGTCATCTACGGCGCCGCACCCATGTCCGTCGACAAACTCGAAGAAGGACTGAGGCTGTGGGGTCAGGTCTTCGTCCAGTTCTACGGTCAGTCCGAGGCACCGGGCGTGATCACGTGCCTGTCTCGGCAGGATCACTACCTCCGCGACGATCCCGCGGGTGTGAAGCACCTCGCGTCGGCAGGCCGGCCGACCGGGGCCTGTGAGGTGGCGCTGATGGATGAGGGCGGCAACGTCGTCCCGGCCGGTGAGCGCGGGGAGATCGTCGTCCGAGGTGAGCTGGTCTGTCCCGGGTACCTCGACAATCCCGAGGCCAACGCCGAAGCCCACCGCTTCGGCTGGCACCACACCGGAGACATCGGGGTCTTCGACGAGAGCGGATACCTCTATGTCGTCGACCGGACGAAAGACGTGGTGATCTCGGGTGGTTTCAACATCTACCCCAGCGAGATCGAACAGCTGATCTGGTCGCATCCCGCCGTTCAGGATTGTGCGGTGGTCGGCGTGCCCGACGAGGACTGGGGTGAGCGGCTCACCGCGGTGATCGAACTGAAGTCGGAGTCCGAGGCGACCGCCGAGAACATAATCGAGATGTGCCGCAACCGGTTCGGCAGCATGAAGACCCCCAAGCAGGTCGAGTTCTGGGAGTCGCTGCCGCGCAGCGCGGTCGGCAAGGTCCTCAAGAAGGACGTCCGCGCCAAGATCATCGCCGCACACCTGCGGGCGGACTGAGAGATGGCGGACAACAGAGCACTGGCGGGGCGGTACGCCATCGTCGGGGTCGGCGAGGCCGGTCTGGGCAAGGCGCCGGCCGGTGCCACGGCGCTGTCGCTGCAATGCCGGGCCGCCCGCTCGGCGATGCTCGAGACCGGACTCGGCCCGGCCGACATCGACGGGGTCTTCGCGCACTGGGACGACCGCGCGAACGCACTGCTCGTGGCGGAGTACCTGGACATTCACCCCCGGTACGTCGACAACACGGTGGTCGGTGGCCAGTCCAACATCACCCACCTGGTCCACGCGATGGCGGCGATCGACGCAGGATTGTGCGAGGTCGCCCTCGTCACCTACGGCAGCACACAGCATTTGGACAAGAGTCGCGCGCGGGGCGGCGTCGTCCAGGACCCGCGCTCACCGATGGGCCAGTTCGCGACGCCGTACGGCATGCTCAATCCGGTCGGGTACTACGCCATGCTGGCCCAGCTGTACGCGAGCCGGTTCGGCTGCGTTCCAGAGCATCTCGGGGAGGTAGCCCTCGCGGCTCGCCGGTGGGCGCAGCTCAATCCGAACGCGGCGCGTCGGGAAACCCTGACCATGGAGGACTATCTCGCGTCACCGGTCATCGCCGACCCACTCCGCAAGCTCGACATCTGTCAGATCAACGACGGTGCCGGTGCCATGATTCTGACGAGCGCGGGACGTGCCGCCGATCTGGCGCAGAAACCGGTGTCGATTCGGGGTTTCGGTGATACCTACCGACATCACATGACCCCGCTCGGTACGGAGGACTGGCTCGACAACGGAGCGCTACGTGAGATCGCCGACGACGCACTCGCGATGGCGCGGCTCGACCGGCAGGACATCGACGTCGTCCAGATCTACGACGCCTTCACCATCAACGTGCTCGTCGCGCTCGAAGGGCTCGGGTTCTGTGAACCAGGCGGTGCCGGCCCATTCGTCGGAGGCGGGCGAATAGCTCCCGGCGGGACATTTCCGCTGAACACCTCCGGTGGAGGGCTCTCATTCAATCATTCCGGTCAGTTCGGAATGCAGTTGATGATCGAGGCCGTCCGTCAGCTACGCGGCGAATGCGCCGCACGCCAGGTTCCGGATGCGCGTACCTGTCTGGTCCAGGCCGGAGGGATGGTCATGTCCGCGTACATGGTGATGATCCTCGGCACCGACTGACCCATCACTGAATCTGCGCCCGGTTCCGCATCTTTCGACTTCGTCGACCCCGAATACACCCAAGGAGGTTCGTCATGGACAAAACCACTGCGGTACCAGATGTCATGGTGACTGCCAACCTGCTGTCGCGTCTCGACCGTCTGCCGATGACCAGGACAGCTCTGCTGACAACCATACTCGTGACGGTCATCTGGGTCGCCGAAGGATTCGAAACGGGGGTCATCGGCCCGATCTTGCTGCTCGTGAAGGAGCCCTGGGGTCTGACGGCTCAGGGAACCGCTCAGCTCGGGATCGCGTCCACCGGCGGCATCATCGTGGGGGCAGCCCTCGCCGGTCGCATCATCGACCGGTACGGCCGTAAAAGTGTCCTGCTCTGCGGTGTTTCGTTGTTCTCGCTGTTCTCTGCCCTGTGTGCAGTGTCGGCGGACGTCGGGTGGATCATGGCGATGCGGGTTCTCGGTGGACTCGCACTGGGTGCGGTCTTTCCCATTCCGTACCTCATGCTCTCCGAACTACTCGGTACCCGGTCCCGCGCCCGAATGATCGCGGCGGCGTCCGCGGTGCTCGCGCTGAGCTATCTGGTCCCGCAGGCGGCGGCCCTCGTCATGGTCGGTCATCTGCCGGTCGATCTGGCCTGGCGCATCCTGTTCCTCCTCGGTGGCCTGCCGATCCTCGCGGTGCCGCTGATCTACCGGAATCTGCCCGAAAGCCCTCGGTGGCTGCTGCTGAAGGGCCGCACAGACGAAGCGCGCGCACTGGTCGAGCAGTTGGAACGCGAGGCCGGGTACCACCACGAGAATGACCTCGTACACCCCGAGATCGCCACCGTCGTGCGCGCCGAGTACGAGTCCGGCGCCGAACGGGGAAGCGGGACAGCCGATCTGTTTCGCAGGCCGTTGCTCGGCAGATTCATGCTGTGCCTGCTGATCTGCGCCGGCGCAAGCGCGGGCGCCTATGTGCTCTTGGTCTACGCCTCGGTCATGTACGCGGATATGGGGATGACAACCCAGGGAGCGTTGGTCACCACCATCGGAATCATCATTGCCGGCGCGGTGGGGGCGATCGCGGTGGGACAGTTCGCCGACAGGCTCGGCCGCAAGAAGACCTTTCTCCTCTACAGCGTCGGCGCCATCTTCGGATTCAGTGCGCTCGCACTGTCTCAGAACGTTGCACTCGCTGTCACGTGCGGGTTTGTCAGCGCGTTCTTCTGCACGGGTCTGGTTCCTTTCACCAAGCTGTTCACGTCCGAACAATTCCCCACCCATGCGAGGGGTACCGCCGCCGGATTCGTGGAATCCGCGAGCAGGTGCTTCGGTGGAGTCCTCGTCGTCGCATCGATCCCCTTCATCCAGAACAAGCTGGGAACGAGTGCACCGTTCTGGCTCATCTGCGCGATCTTCCTCGTGTGCCTCGGACCCGTCATGCTCGGTGCTCGGGAAACCCGAGGCATGAGCATCGACCGAGCAGGAGCGGTCTGAAGTGTCATCCTTGCAGGAGTTCCGGTCGGCCGACTCGGACATTCCGCACCGTTGACGGTGACAGAATGGCGACTACGGGTGATCCGAGTCGACGGGAGACGTCGTGGACGGAATGTTCGGAGCTCATCGGCCACGTAGGCGAGCGGCCTGGATTGCGATGGCCGCGATGCTCCTGACCGTGGCGGCGTGCGGGCAATCGAGTAGCGACTCCGCCGTCGACGATGCCCCGCTGGGAAAACCCACGGTCACGGCCACGGCAAGTGTCGGAAAGGGGCCACTCCTCGATGTGACGGTGGACCCGTCCACCGGTACCGCCTATGTCACCAGCAGCGGTGACGACTTGTTGTCGCTGATCGACGCCGACGGCGGCATCAGTGCCATCGAGGCGGGCCGGGCACCGAGCGGGGTGGCGGTGGATCCGTCCACCCACACCGCGTACGTGACGAGCCTGGCCGAGGGAGAGGTGTCGGTGGTCGACATCGCATCCCGGGCCGTCACGGCCACCATCCCCGTCGGTGCCCTACCCCAGGGCATCGAGGTGGATCCGTCGACCCACACCCTCTACGTCGCCAACGTCGAAGACGGTTCGGTGTCCGTCATCGACACCGAAACCCGCACCGTCTCCGCCACCGTCGAGGTCGGGGACCGACCCGGGGGAATGGGCGTCGATCCGTCCACCCACGCGCTGTACGTCGCGACGACGGGGCCGGGCGGGACGGTGTCGGTGATCGATGCCGAAACCCTCACCGTCACAGACACGATCGCCGCCGGCCGCAGTCCTCACGACGTCGCAGTCGATCCCTCGACCCGGACGGCGTTCGTGCCGAATGCAGACGACGGTACGGTGTCGGTGATCGACCTCGAAACCCTCACCGTCACAGACACACTGCGAGTCGGGAAGCAACCCTACGGGGCGACCGTCGACCCATCGGCGGACACCGCCTACGTCACCAACATGGATGACGGGTCGGTGTCCGTGATCGACACCGAGACCCGCACCGTCACCGACACCGTCCCGGTCGGGAGCGGTCCGCAGGGTGTGGCCGTCGACCCGACCAGCCACACCGCCTACGTCGTCAACGTCGCCGACGATACGGTGTCGGTGATCGAGCGGTAGCGGTGCCAGCTCCCCTACGCGGTCAGGTTCGGTCATCCCGAACGAGCTGGAGCCACGACTGCGACGCTACCGAATCGTCGGCGCGCGCGGGGCGGGGTGTGCCACTGTTGGGAGAGACCGAAAGCCGCGGCCCACCTGGAGACGGTATGACACGAAAAGCGATCGGCGTCGTCGTCGCGATAGTGGTGTTCGGTGGATTGGCCGGATGCGGCGGCGACACGACCGAGACGGCGTCGGTGTCGGTGTCGGCGACGGCATCGGTCAACGCCACCGAGGCGCAGGACGCGGTTCTCGCTCAGGAAGCGAGGTGGCTGACGGCCATCACTGCCGGCGACCGCGACACGATCGAATCGATCCTGAGTCCCGACTTCAAGCACATCACCAGCGAGGGCACACTGCTTGGTCGTGACGAGGAGATCGCGAGCATCGTTCCGGTGACGTTCACGATGAATGCTACCGAGCAGACCGTCGACATCGTCGGCGACACCGCCGTGATCCACGGCGTCAACACCCTCACCGAGTCGGGCAATGTGCTGGCCCGGGAACGCTTCACCGACGTGTTCGTCAAGCAGAACGGCACGTGGATGGCCCTGTCGGCGCAGGAGACCGCGATCTGACCGTCAGCCAGGTGTCAGGGAACGAAAAAGGTCCCGAAGCCCGGTGTTCCGATCGCCTGCGGGTCGACGAATGCGAGGACCTGACCGGAGCCCGGACGAATGGTGACGGGTTGCGCATCCAGCGTCGGGAACGCTGCGGATCCGGACGCACCCGTGCCGAGACTCACCCAGTGGACGACCGCGAAGTGCGGGTTTCCGTCCCCCGGAGTGCGGCGCACGTGCAACACTGCGGCGCCTGGTTGTTCGCCGACGGTCGCGGCGAGTCGGGGCGTGGGCAAGTCGACGAGCGGGATGACGGGGTCGACCTGGAACGGAACCGTGCTCGGTGCGGCTGTCGCGGTCCCCGACGCCAGGAAGCCGGAGATCGCGAGGGTCGCAAGGACGGTGGCGCCGACACGTCCGACAGCGTTGAGTGCGGTCATACGGATCGACCCTAGTCACTCGACCGCGACTCGGTGCCGGTTCGCGTCTCAGGCGGTGGCGGGGACGAGTTCGGCGATCAGGGCTTCGACTCGCGCCTTGATCTCGTCGCGGATCGGACGAACCGCGTCGACGCCCTTGCCTGCCGGATCGTCGAGCGCCCAGTCCCGGTAGCTGACCCCGGGGAAGACGGGGCAGGCGTCGCCGCAGCCCATTGTGATCACCACGTCGGAGGTTTCGACCGTGTCGGGGGTGAGGATCTTCGGGGATTGGTCGGAGATGTCGATCCCGATCTCGGCCATGGCCTCGACCGCTGCCGGGTTGACGGTCTCGGCCGGCGCGGACCCGGCTGAGCGGACCTCGATTCGATCACCGGCGAGGTGGGCCAGGAATCCGGCGGCCATCTGGGAGCGGCCGGCGTTGTGGACGCAGACGAACAACACACTGGGCCTGGTCATGACGGCGAACCTTCCGTAGCGGACGCGCGAAACCGGGAACGGAGTGCGAGCGACACATAAACCAGCCCGACGAGGACAGGGACCTCGATCAGCGGTCCGACGACACCGGCCAGGGCCTGCCCCGACGCCGCGCCGTAGGTGGCGATGGCGACGGCGATGGCGAGTTCGAAGTTGTTGCCCGCGGCGGTGAACGCGAGAGTGGTGGTGCGCTCGTAGCCCAGGCCCATGACGGCGCCGAGCGCGTAGCCGCCGCCCCACATGATCGCGAAGTACGCCAGCAGCGGGACCGCGATCCGGACGACGTCCCACGGCTGGGACGTGATCCGGTCGCCCTGCAGGGCGAAGAGGATCACGATCGTGAACAGCAACCCGTACAGCGCCCAGGGCCCGATCTTCGGGATGAACTTGGTTTCGTACCAGGTGCGGCCCTTGGCCTTTTCGCCGAAGCGGCGGGTGAGGTAGCCGGCAACCAACGGGATGCCCAGGAAGATGAGCACCGACTTCGCGATCTGCCACGGGGAGGTGTCGATGGTGGTCTGCTCGAGGCCGAGCCAGCCGGGCAGCACGGACAGGTAGAACCAGCCGAGCGCGGCGAACATGATCACCTGGAAGACCGAGTTGATCGCGACCAGCACGGCGGCTGCCTCGCGGTCACCGCACGCGAGGTCGTTCCAGATGATGACCATGGCGATGCAGCGGGCCAAGCCGACGATGATCAGCCCGGTGCGGTACTCCGGCAGATCCGGCAGGAGCAACCAGGCGAGGGCGAACATCAGCGCCGGACCGAGCACCCAGTTCAGTACCAACGATCCGATGAGCAGTCTGCGGTCGCCGGTGACGGTGTCGAGTCGGTCGTAGCGGACCTTGGCGAGCACCGGGTACATCATGATCAGCAGGCCGAGGGCGATCGGCAACGAGATGCCGTCGATCTCCACCGCGGACAGGGCATCACCCAGGCCGGGAATCATCCGGCCGAGGAGCAGTCCGGCGACCATGGCGACGCCGATCCACACCGGCAGGAACCGGTCCAGGGTGGAGAGTTTGCCGACGACGGCCGGGTGTTCGGTGGTCGAGACCTCGCTCATGCCGGAACCTCCGTGGAGGTGCAGGTCTCGGACGGGACGACCGGTCCGCTCTCGGTCAGCAGCACAGCGGACAGCTGCTGCAGCGCCGACGGGATCACCCAGTAGTACACCCAGGTGCCGCGACGCTCGCAGTCCAGCAGGCCGGCGGCGCGCAGCACCTTCAGGTGATGCGAGATCGTCGGCTGCGACAAGTCGAACGACTCGGAGATGTCGCACACGCAGGCTTCGCCGCCGGCGTGGCTGGCGATCAGGCTCAGCAGGCGCAGGCGCACCGGATCGCCGAGGGCCTTGAACATCCGGGCCAGATCCCCGGCCCAGTCCTCGGTCAATGGTTCACGCGCGAGCGGCGAGCAACACGCGCCACCGTCCGACAACTCCTGATTCGACATGCGTCGATATTGACAGATGTCGAATCAGGGCGCAACGTAGCGGACGGCCCAGGTGCGGATCAGGCCGTACTACTCGGCACGTCCGGACGGGAAGTGCACCGACCCGTCATTCCCGATGCAACCACCCTGGACGGGGCCGCTGCCGAAGAAGACGCCGTTGAGTTGCCCACTTTGTCCGGGAGCGTTCGATCCGACCCCGGCACCGCCGACGCCGATCGCCCCGCACTGGTAACTGTTGTTGTCGGCGGGGGTGTTGGGGTCGGCGTGGACGTGGAGCTGCGAGCCGGGTGTGCTCGGGTCCCCATGAAATGCCGGTGCCGCCGCCGCGACGCCCGAACCGAGCGCAAAACAGGCGGCGATCGCGGCCGAGGTAATCGCCGTGCGCAACGCGAACGTGTTCATCTGATGTCACCTTTGATTCGATTGTCGCCCGGCGCCTCACCGGCCGATGATTCTCGGGTTACACATGATTTCGGTGTAGCCATTTTCCCGATGAAACAATTATGGTCCGAGCGGTTGGCGGAAATCACCCCTTCCAGCGCTTATCGGTGTTTTACACGCGATGCCCGCACCCACTCGCCACGGTCGACGCAGCCCTGGCGTGACCGCGAGCGGCGTCGTCGCACCGAAACTGCTTGACCCCGAGGGGTTCACGTGCGAGTTCCGGACAACCGCTAGCGTTGGAGTGCCCGACACTCGCACGTCCGAAGGGGAGACTGCCACGCATGGCCGCTGACGAGATTTCGGAAGGCAACGACGCGCACCCCACCGCGACGCCACGGTTGCGCCGGCGGCTGGGAGTATTCGACTCGGTGATGATCGGCCTCGGGTCGATGATCGGGGCGGGGATCTTCGCCGCGCTGGGGCCTGCCGCGGCCGCCGCCGGAGGCGCCCTGCTCGTCGGGTTGGCGGTGGCCGCGGTGATCGCGTACTGCAATGCTCACTCCTCGGCCCGGCTCGCCGCGCTGTACCCGCAATCCGGTGGCACCTATGTCTACGGCCGTGAACGCCTGGGACCGTTCTTCGGGTATCTCGCGGGCTGGGGATTCGTGGTCGGCAAGACAGCCTCGTGTGCCGCGATGGCCCTGACCGTCGGCGCCTACGCCTGGCCCGGCCGCGAGCACCTCGTCGCGGTGATCGCCGTCGTCGCCATCACGGCGGTGAACTACCTGGGTGTGCAGAAGTCGGCCCTGGTCACCCGGGTCATCGTGTTCACGGTGCTCGCGATCCTCGCTGTCGTCGTCGTCGTGTGCCTGACCGGTTCCGATACCGGCTTCGACGGCCTCGCGATCACCTCCGGGCACGGCGTGGCCGGAGTTCTGCAAGCCGCCGGCCTCCTGTTCTTCGCGTTCGCCGGGTACGCCCGGATCGCCACGCTCGGCGAGGAGGTGAAGGACCCGGCCCGGACCATCTCCCGGGCGATACCCATCGCTCTGACGATCACGCTCGTCGTGTACCTGTGCGTCGCGATCGCCGTCCTGACGGCGCTCGGCGCCGACGCACTCGCGGCCGCGACGGACCCGCTCGCGCAGGCCGTTGCCGCTGCGGGGTTCGGGGGCCTCGAGCCGGTGGTCCGGGTGGCTGCGGTGATCGCCGCGCTCGGCTCGCTGCTCGCCCTGATCCTCGGGGTGTCACGGACCACGTTCGCGATGTCGCGGGACGGCCACCTGCCACGTCTACTCGACGCCGTCCACCCCCGGTTCGCGGTGCCCTACCGAGCCGAGCTGGCGGTCGGTGTGGTGGTGGCGCTCCTCTCCGCGACAGCGGATCTGCGCGGCGTCATCGGGTTCTCCTCGTTCGCGGTGCTGGTCTACTACCTGATCGCCAACGCATCGGCCTGGACCCTGTCCTCGAAACCGTGGTCGCGGCTGGTTGCCGGCGTCGGCGCCCTCGGGTGCCTCGTTCTCGCCGCATTCCTCCCCTTCGCCTCGGTGATCTCGGGTGTGATCGTCCTCGGGCTCGGCGCTGTGATCTACGGGATCCGCACTTCCCTCCGTACCTGACGGTCGGGGTGTGTGCGCTACCCCGCAGAGCATTTCGATTCTCAGGTCGCGGTGGCCAATTGTCGTCTCGCGTGGGAGTCTTCAACGACCATCCTTGCGCCGGGAGAAGGTGAGAATGTTAATCCTGGTTCGGCACTCCCATGCAGGCGAGAAGAAGCTGTGGCACGGCCCCGACGCCGAGCGGCCGCTGAGCCCACTCGGGCACGAGCAGGCCCACGGTTTCGTCGCGGCGCTGGGCGGAATCGAGATCGCGAGTCTGTTCTCGAGTCCCACCACCCGCTGTCGCCAGACCCTGTTTCCACTCGCCGAGGCGCGCGGTCTGCCTGTCCACGATCACCCGCTGCTGGCACCGGACGCGTCCCCCGACGAACTGTTCGCCGTACTCCACGGGCCCGACGCCGACCGGGCAATCTTCTGCACGCACGGGGAGATCCTCAACGCGCTGGCGGAGTTCGCGCGGTCGCGAGGGGTACCGGACGTCCCGCCCTCGGGCGCGACCGCGAAAGGCGGCGCGTGGTTCGTCGACTGCGGTGCAGGTCCGTCCCCGACGCTGCGTTACCTCGCGCCGATTCCGGCGGGCTGATCTCGACCTCTAGGTCGACGCGAGCCGGGCGGCGTCCTCCCGGGCCTGCCGTGCCTTCTGCAGTTCCAGGCCGTACAGCAGGCCGAACGTGAAACCGTTCTCGCCGGGCGTCGCGCCGGCGCGGGCACCGAGAGTCCGGAGCGTCTCCGCGGCGACGACGCTGTCCTGGTGCTCGCCGAGAATCTTCTGCATCTTCTTGAACCGTGCCGCTTTCTTCTTCGCCGTCTTCTTTCCCAGAATCGGTGCGGCGAGTTCGGCGGCGTACCGGGCTCGTTTGGCGGCCTTCCGCGCGCGGTGCAGGGCCGCATCGTCGTCGCCGGCAGTCGCGGTGGTGACGCGTGTGAGCGCCTTGCGTTCGGCCTTCCGCACGCACTTGTCGATCACGCGGGGATCGTCGCCGGCCTCGGCGGTCAGCGGTGGACTGGTGCGCCACCGCGCCAGCGTGGCCAGCAGCGCACGGTAGCGGTCACCGTCGAGGGCTTCCATTACTTCCTTCGTACGACGGAGTTGCTCGGCGAGCAGATCGTTCTCGATGCGTGCGGCGACCGGGCCCATCACCAGTTCGGAAGGCAGGGCCGCGAGGGCGTCCGCGAAGCGTGCGCGTTGCACCTGCCGATCCCGCACCTCCCCGAGCAACCCGGCGTACCAGGACAGTTCCGCGTCGAGTTCTGCCCGCGCGATCGGTTCGAACAGGCGCTTGAACACCCGTAGCGTGCTGCGGAAACGTCGGATTCCCACGCGGGTGGGGTGGACCGGGTCCAGCCCTCGACGCAACCACACGTCGCCGGCGACGATCGCCTGAACCTGAGCGTCCAGGTAGTCGACGAGCACCGCTTCCACGGTCGTTCGGGTCGTGTCCCTGCCGTCGACCGCGAGGTGCGCGACGGTGAGCACACGGCTGAGCTTCGACGGATACGGGGACGGCTGCGCACCGCGGCGGGTGAGGCGCTTACCGATCTTCCTGAGCAGTTTCTCGTTCCCGGCGTCGCCGAGTTCGACCTCCACCTCGCGCCACTCACTCAGGACAGCGCGTTCACCGGCGACGGCACCGCGCACCCGGTCGTCGGCCACTTCCGCCAGCAGGCGGTCGTCGCGGTCGAGGAGTCGCTGTGTGCGTCTCACGGTTTTCAGCGTCGCCACCGGATGCACAGGTTTACCCAGCGCGACACCCGCAATCATGGTCGCCAAATCGTCAGGAAGCGCGTCACTCTCACCCGAAGGCATCCGAATCTCGGTGCGGGCCTTGTCTGCGGGAACCTTCAACTGCCACCCCACATCGGCGTCCCCGGTCCGGCGGCGGAACGTGATCTTCTGACGGAGCAGATCGCGGTCATCCGTGTCGTAGTAGACGCTGTTCAGATTCACCGTGCCCTGCTCGATCCGTCCACCGGCAGGCAACACGTCCTCGAGATCCGGAAGGACGAACTCGAGCCCCACCTCGTACTTGTCTTCCCGCTCGCGCTGCATCGACACCATGGATCCAGTCTGCACCCCGAATATGTCCGGAGCACCCGCAACGGCGGAGAAGTGGAGACGTACGGGTGGACAGTGCGGCGGTTCGGATTTAGTCAACAGTACGGTTACCCCCTGGTGATCCATGCCATAGCGTTCCCATTCGTCAGCCGGCGAGTGCGACGCCAACGAGGTCCCGCACTCCCGGGACGCCCACCGAAAGGATCATCATGACGACCACCGAGAACATCGTCGAAACCCGCCCCGCCCCCTTCACCTGGGCACAGTCCGCCCAGTACAGCCAGGGCGCCAAGGCAGGCGACTTGGTGTTCACGTCCGGTCAGGCCGGTTACGACGACGCCGGCAACCTCGTCGACGGTGGCTTCGAGGCCCAGGCACGCCAGGTGTTCCGCAACATCGAGAAGATCCTGCATCAGCACGGCGCCTCGATGTCGTCGGTGGTCAAGCTGACCGCCTACCTGGGCAACCGCGACGACTTCGACGCATTCAAGAAGGTCCGCGCCGAATTCTTCACCAGCCCCTGGCCCGCGGTGACCGCGGTGCAGAACTCGTTCCTCGTCGAGGGCATGCTGTTCGAGGCGGACGCCGTCGCCGTGTCCGGCGCCCAGCGAGTCCTCGCCGACACCGACGCCAGCTAGCCCCTGGCTGGACTCCGACCCTTTCCATCACCAGTACAGAACTGGGATTCCATGTCTGACACACTCTTTCCCACCCTGTTGTCCCCGCTGCAGGTCGGTGACGTCACCCTGAAGAACCGGATCTTCTCCTCCGGGCACGACACTGTGATGGTCCACGACGGCGCGGTCACCGACCAGCTCGTCGAATACCACCGCGCCCGGGCAGCCGGCGGTGCCGGGCTGATCATCATGCAGGTCGCCGGTATCCACGAAACCGCGCGGTACACCTACCACGTGCTCATGGCCACCGACGACAGCTGCATCGCGGGATATCGGCGCGTCGCCGAGGCCGCCCACGAGCACGGGTGCGCCTTGTTCGGCCAGGTGTTCCATCCGGGCCGGGAGATCATGGAATCCCAGGACGGTGCGCTTCCGGTCGCGTACGCCCCGTCGGCCGTTCCGAACGAACGATTCCGGGTCATGCCCCGGCCGATGTCCCAGGCGATGATCGCCGAGGTCGTGGCTGGATATGCGGCCGGGGCGCGCCGCCTCCAGCGGGCCGGCCTCGACGGTGTCGAGATCGTCGCCAGCCACGGCTACCTGCCCGCCCAGTTCCTCAACCCCGAACTGAACCTGCGCACCGACCAATACGGTGGCGACCTCGACAATCGGATGCGGTTCCTGCGCGAGATCATCTCGGCCGTCCGAGAGGCGGTCGGACCGGGGTTCGCGGTTGGCGTCCGCGTATCCGGCATCGAACACTCCTCCGTGGAGGACGAGCCCACCGACATCGTGGAGGTGTGCCGCAGGCTCGACGCGGACGGGTCGCTGGACTACCTGAACATCACCGAGGGCACATCCGCCAGCCGGTCCGGATCGTTGCATATCGTTCCGCCGATGAGCGAGGAAGCCGCCTACACTGCACCCGCCGCAGCGAAGATCAAGGCGGCTGTGTCGATTCCGGTGCTCGTCGCCGGGCGGATCAACCAACCGCAGGAAGCCGAGATCGTCATCGCCAAGGGACAGGCGGACGCCTGCGCGATGACCCGCGCCCTGATCTGCGACCCGGACATGCCTGCCAAAGCGCAGGCCCAGCGTCCGGACGACATCCGGGCCTGCATCGGCTGCAACCAGGCGTGCATCGGCCACTTCCAGGCCGGCTACCCGATCTCGTGCATCCAGCGCCCCGAGACCGGACGCGAACGCGAGTTCGGCACCCTGGTGATCACCCCGAAGCCGAAGGACGTCATGGTCGTCGGCGGCGGGCCCGCCGGGATGAAGGCGGCCGCGGTCGCCGCCCAGCGCGGTCACCGGGTCACCCTGTACGAGGCAAGCGGGCGAGTCGGTGGGCAGGTGTTGCTGGCCGAGCGGCTTCCCGGCCGGTCCGAGTTCGGTGGCGCCGCAACCAATCTGCAGTCCGAACTCGACCGCTACGGGGTCATCGTGAAAACCCGCGTCGAGGTGGATGCGACGATGATCACCGCGGAACGTCCCGACCACGTCATCATCGCGACCGGCGCCACCCCCTATCGGCCGCCGCTCGAGCTGGACGGGGACATGCCGGTGCTCGAGGCGTGGGATGTGATCGGCACGGGCGGCGGCAACACCCCCAAGGGTGAGATCGTCGTGGCGGACTGGCGAGGCGACTGGACCGGCCTCGGAGTCGCAGAAATGCTCGCCCGGGAAGGGCGCAAGGTGACCCTGTGCGTCAACGGCTACGCGGCCGGTGAACAGCTGCAGCAGTACACCCGTATCGCGATGCTGCGGGCGGCTACCGAGGCGAAGGTTCGGGTGATCCCGCATGCCCGCCTGTTCGGGGCCGACGACGACACCGTCTACCTGGTCAACACGCTGACCGGCGAACCGATCATTCTCGACGGCGTCGACGGACTCGTCCTCGCCCTCGGCCACCAGCAGAACGACGCCCTGCTCGCCGAGGTCGAATCCACCGGCATCCCGTTCACCGGAGTCGGCGACTGCCTCGCCCCGCGCACCGTCGAAGAGGCGGTCCTCGACGGCTTGCGGGCTGCCGCTGCCCTCTACGAGCCCTGTTCAGTCGGTGAGTGAAAACGCGTGGGCGCGTGCACGAAGCGCCAACCACAGCATCGCGATGTCCGATGAAGCCTTCAGGTTTCGTCCTGTCACCGACTCGATCTTCCGGAGCCGGAAAGCAAGGGATTGCCGGTGGATTCCGAGCTGGTCCGCTGTCGCGGTCCAGCTTCGGTCGTGAGTGAGGAAGGTTTCGAGAGTCTCGACGAGGTTCGACTCGTGTCCCCGGTCATACAGCAGGAGATCTCCGAGGATTGCGTCGGTAGCTTGCCGGGCGTCGGTCAGGGTGCGCGGCACGAACAGTGGCACATCGGTGGAGTATCGAGCGGCGGGTACGCCGGTCGATCGGGCGGTGTCCAAGGCCCAGCTCGCCTGGCGGGCGCTGTCCGAGATCTGTCCGATCGCGGTAGCCGACGGCGACGCTCCCATCGCCCGGGTTTTGCCGCTGAGCAGGTCGATGGTCTCGGAGCACCTTACGGTGGGGAGCAGCATGTAGGCGTGCTCGTCGAGTATGGCGGTCACGTTCGGAACGCCTCGGTCTCCCGCTATCGTCCTGGCAGCGGGAAGGAAGTCGGTATCGAAGCTCAACACCGTCCACTCGGGCGCGGACAGGTCGAATTCTTCGAGGAGTGGTGTGACAGCTTCGGGTGCGTCGGAGCCGGCGAGGATTCGCTGCAGCAGGGCTTCACCGACTTCGTCGGCGTACTCCCGCTCCCTGGTGACCTTTTCGACTTCGACGCCGATCAGGGTCCGCACGTGCAGCAATGCAAAGGCATCGACATCCGTCGCCGGGCTTCCCTCCATGACCAGCATGCATTTGCGGTGAGTGGGGAGTGCATGGGCGGTCATCACGTAATCCGCGCCTTCTACGAGCGTGAGGTGGGCAGGGAGTCGATCGAGTGTGCCCGCGACACTCGACGTCAGTGACCGGATGGCGTTCTCGGACAATGCATTGTCCGTGGCGAGAACCTCGGTGCCATGCTCTACGTCGACGACGTGCAGGGTGAATCGCAGTTCTCGCGAGAGTCTGACCAGAAGACTCGTGTCCGCCAGCACAGTCGAGCGTGCGTGCTCGTAGAGTCGGCTCAGTCGTGCGACCGTGCTGACTTGAACACTCTGACTCGCAACCGCCACGGTCCGTCCTATTGCCGCGAACGGGGTCGTGTGGCTGCACCGAAGGATGGGGAAGTTCAGTCTGTCGGCCCTATCCAGCATCGCGGCCGTCAGCGGTGGTGCGGTCTCATCGTCTCCGATGATGACGCCTGCCAGTCCCTTTTCGTGAAGGCGTTCGATGAACGTGCACTGTTCTCGTTCGTCCGACGGCACACACAAACCGGCGGTCATCAGCAGCTCGTCCGCCCCCAGCCAGTCCCAGGGGTCGAGTTCCGAGGTGTGCGCCCACGCGATCCGACGGTCGAGCCCCCCGACACCGGCGACGGCCGCGCACCCGAGCTGGTCCATCGCGATGAGGTCACCGACAGTCAATCTCGACATCGTCTTATCCTCGTCTCTCAGTCCTGGCCGCTGCTGATCCGGCGGGTGATCAGTGCCATCCAGAAATCGGCGATGTCGGCGGAACTCTTCATGCTGCGGCCCGTCAGACTCTCGATCTTGCGTAGTCGGTATCCGAGCGTCTGACGGTGGATGACAAGCCGTTTCGCTGTGGCCGACCAGTTCCGGTCCATGGACAGGAATGCATCCAAAGTCTCGACGAGATCACTGTGATGAGCCGCGTCGTAGTCGATAATCTTCCCCAGTACGGCCCGCGTCGCGAAATGCGCCTCGGTCAGTGTGCGGGGAAGGAACAGGGGTGCCGCGGTCGAATACTCGGCAAGGCCGCCACCGGCTGCCCGCGCGGCCTGGAGAGCCCACCGCGCCTGACGAACGCTGTCCGGAACTCGCCCAGTCGTCGCGTTCCGTGCCGACATGCCCATCGCATCGATGTGGCGGTCGAGTAGATCCGCCGCCGCGTCGGCGTCGGCGCTCGAGACCATCAGATAGCCCTCTCCCCCCGCGGAGCACGACAGATACGGAAATCCGCGGTCTCCGATGAGAGTGCGAACGACGTGGAGGTGAGTAGTGTCGAATCCGATTACGCACCAGTTGGTTTCGGTCAAATGCAGTTGGCCGAGCCGAGGAGCAGCCGCCTCCGCGCTGATCGATCCGGCGATCATCTGCTCGAGCAGCTGCGCCCGCGCGACGTCGGAGCGTTCGCGTTCTCGGGTCACCCGCTCTACTTCCACGCCGACCAGGCTCTGCGCATGTAGCAACACGAAGGCATCGACTTCGATGTCGGTGTGCCCCGCGGCGACGAGCATGCACTTGCGGTGGGTCGCGAGGGCGAATGCCGTCGCCGTGGTTTCGGCACCGGCTTCGATCGCCACTCTCGGCGGAAGACGGTCGAGCCGTCCGTCGACGCGGGTGCGCAGTTGATCGACGAGTTCATCTTCCAGTGGATGTGCATCGCGAAGCACTTCGCTGCCGAGCTCGACATCGACGACATGGAGCCGGTGTCCAAGCTCCACCGACAGTCGATCGAGTAGCGAGGTCTCGTCCTCCGGCGACGCGTGCGTGGCGTCGTAGAGCCGACTCAAGCGCGCAATTCGACTGACCTGGACGCTCTGGGCTGCGACGGCGACGGTGCGGCCGATCGCTGCAAACGGTGTTGCATGACCGACCGCGACGACGGGGAAGTGAAGCTCGTCGGCTTCGGACAGCATGCCCTGGGTGAGCGGGGGCGCCAGCAGGTCGTCGCCGATCGCGATGCCGGCCAAGCCTGCCTCGCTGAGACGTCGAATGAACCGCGTCTGTTCGTCCGCCGCTGCCGGCAGGCTCATTCCGGTGGTCATCAACAAGTCGTCTGCACTGAGCCAGTTCCACGGATCGGGCAACTCGCACACATGCGCCCACACCACGGGCCGGTCTACACCGGCCTCACCGGCGACCACGCTGCACGCAAGTTGCCTCATGGCTACCAAGTCGCCGACTGTCAGATTTGACACGAATCACTCCCGGTATTTCACGCCGGTACAAACATCGCCGGCAGAATTATACGCCCGTATGACTCCTCGGCCGCGTGTCTCGGGGTGACGGTCGCTGCCCATTCGTCAGGGGATGAGCACGACGGAACCGGTCGTCTTCCGGTCCTCCAGGTCCCGGTGCGCGTCGGCGGCGCGTTCGAGCGGGTACCGCGCGCCGACACGGACGTTCAGCGAACCGTCCGCGATGGCCCCGAACACTTCTCCTGCCCGCCACGTCAGTTCCTGCCGGGTGCGGACGTAGTGCGCGAGGGTCGGACGAGTGAGGAACAGCGAACCCGCGGGATTGAGCCGCTGCGGGTCGAACGGCGGCACCAGGCCGCTCGCCGCGCCGAAGAGTGCGAGGGTGCCACGGATCCGAACGGAGGCGAGGCTCGCGTCGAAGGTGGCTGCGCCTACACCGTCGTAGGCGGCGGCGACTCCCTCGCCGTCGGTGAGTTCGCGTACCCGAGCGGCGATGTCGTCGTCGTAGCGGAGTACCTCGGCCGCGCCGGCCTCCCGCGACAACTTCTCCTTCGCGTCCGACGAGACGGTGGTGAACACTCGCGCACCGAGTTTCGTAGCGAGTTGGGTCAGCAGCAGTCCCACTCCACCGGCGCCGGCGTGGACCAGCACGGTGTCGCCGGACTGCACCGGGTACGTCGAGTACGCCAGGTAGTGGGCGGTGAGGCCCTGCGCCAGTGCGGACGCCGCCTGCGGCGCGGGAACGCCCTCCGGCACCGCGATCGCGATTTCGTTGGGCACCACCACCTTCTCGGCGTAGTTGTCCGTCGCGCCGCACCAGGCGACGCGGTCGCCGGGGACGAAGTCGCGGACGTCGGCGCCGACGGCCTCGACGACGCCGGACCCCTCGTCGCCGGGAACGTACGGCAGCGGGTGCGGGTACACGCCGGTCCGGAAGTAGGTGTCGATGAAGTTGACGCCGATCGCGTCGGTTCGGACGAGAAGATCGGTTGGCCCGGGCTCGGGATCGGGAATCTCGGTGAGTTCGAGGACTTCGGGGTGGCCGAGGCGGGCGACCTGAATTGCGCGCATGGGCAATGTCTACATGCTGAACCGAAATTTGAACACACCGACCATTGGGTGATCTTCTCTCGGTAGCTTCCTCGCCGCGCTGCAGAGACCGCTTCGGCCTGCGCCGCGAACAGCGCACGCCTCCGCCGCACTTGCCGGGCGGTGTAATGCCGTGGCACCGATCCCGGCGGTGCACGAAATGAGGTATTGACGCCCGCACATTTCACCTCTTACAGTGGTGTTCAACACATGAACTACGTGTTCAAAAAGTGAACGGAGATAGACAATGGCGTCTCAGCGCATGCGACTTTTCGCTTTCGACTACCAGGGCCCGGCGCACCTGTCGGCCGGCCTCTGGCGGCATCCGAAGGATCAGGGCGCGAACTACAAGAACCTCGCCTACTGGACCGAGTACGCCAAGCTGCTCGAAGAGGCGCGATTCGACGGCATCTTCTTCGCTGACAACGTCGGCTACCACGACATTTATGAGGGCAGCGCCGACGCGGCCCTCGCCGACGCCGCGCAGATCCCCGCGCAGGATCCGTTCATGGCCGTCTCCGCAATGGCGGCGGTGACGAAGAACCTCGGGTTCGGGTTGACCGGGTCCACCTCGTACGAGCACCCGTACGCGCTGGCCCGCAAGTTCAGCACCCTCGACCACCTCACCGACGGCCGCGTCGGCTGGAACCTGGTGACCTCTTACTCCGACAGCGCCGCCCGCAATCTCGGTACCGGACAGCAGGTTCCGCACGACGAGCGGTACGACATGGCCGCCGAGTACCTCGAGGTCTGCTACAAGCTGTGGGAGGGGTCCTGGCAGGACGACGCGGTCGTCCGGGACGCCGAGCGCGGCATGTACATCGATCCGAGCCGGGTGCACAACATCGAGCACACGGGCAAGTACTTCTCCGTTCCCGGCTTCGCGTTGTGCGAGCCGTCCCCGCAGCGCACCCCGGTGATCTTCCAGGCCGGCGGCTCCTCCAAGGGCCGCGCCCTCGCCGCAGCCAGCGCCGAGGCGGTGTTCGTCAACGCCGTGTCCATCCCGGCGCTGAAGAAGCAGGTCGACAGCCTGCGTAGCCTCGCAGCCGAGGCCGGCCGTGACCCGGAGAACGTCAAGGTCCTGCAGATGCTCAACGTCGTCTGTGCACCGACCGACGAACAGGCCCACGCCAAGTACGAGAGCTACCGCAAGCTGGTCAGCTACGCCGGGGCGATGGCCCGCTACAGCGGCTGGACGGGATTGGACATGTCCCAGTTCGACCCCGACGTGCCGCTCAAGCACGTCAAGACCAACGCCGGCCAGACCATGGTCGACCTGTTCTCGAAGATGGACCCCGACAAGGAGTGGACCCCGCGCGACATCGCCGAATTCATCGGCATCGGCGGCACCGGTCCCACCATCGTCGGCTCACCGACCACCGTCGCCGACGAGCTGACCCGGTGGATGGACGAAACCGGCATCGCCGGCTACAACTTCGGGCACGCGGTCAAGTACCAGGACATGGCGGACTTCATCGAACTCGTCGTCCCCGAACTGCAGCGCCGCGGCACCGTGTGGAGCGAGTACGAAGGCTCGACCCTGCGCGAGAAGCTGTACGGCAAGGGCGCCGTCCGGCTTCGCGACGATCACCCCGGTCTCCGCCTCGGCAACCGCACCGTCGCAGCCGTCTGACCCCACCGACCGAAAGAGGACACCCATGCAGACCGCCGAACTCCACGACGTCGCGACCACCCTGCGTACCGCACGTGTGAACGGTGCACCGATCACCGCACCGACCAAGACCTGGCCCGCCCTCGACGCGGATTCCGCCTTCGCCGTCCAGCGCATCAACGTCGAGCACGCGATCGCAGGCGGTGACCGCCTGGTCGGGTACAAGCTCGGCAACATCGCGAAGGTCATGCAGGAAGCCTTCGGCCTCGGCCAGCCCGATTACGGATTCTTGCTGGCCAGCATCTTCGCCTACGAAGGCACCACCCTTGAACGGGAAAACTACATCGAGCCGTTCGTCGAACTCGAACCCGCATTCGTGCTGAAGAGCAGTCTGCGCGGACCCAATGTCACGGTCGCCGATGTCATCAACGCCATCGACTATGCGGTGCCCGCCATCGAGATCATCGACTCCCGTGTCCAGAACTGGGCCATCGACCTTCCGGACACGCTGGCCGACAACGGATCCACCGGCGCGGTCCTCCTCGGCGGCACTCCCCGCCGCCTCACCGACCTGACCCTGCGCGACATGCGCGGCTCCCTGCATTTCAACGGCCGCGAGGTCATCACCGGCAACACCCGCAACATCCTCGGCAATCCCCTCGCCGCGGTTGCCTGGCTGGTCAACCGCCTCGCCGCCTACGACGTCGAGTTCCAGGCCGGCCAGGTCATCCTCCCCGGCAGTTGCCTGCAGGCAGTTCCCATGAACCGGCCCGGCCGCTGGGTAGGCGAGTTCGAAGGCTTCGGCACCATCGAATTCGACGTTTCCACCGCCAACAACTGACGCGCCCTCTCGACGGGCTCTGCGCTCTGCCCCGTCGAGTCGGTCCACGAGAAATCCTCGCGGGGAGAGCATTCCCCGCGGCAACACGTTCGTTCAGGAATCAGGAGCGCCTTCTTGACTGAACGAACTGCGCGGGTGCCTGACCTGATGTGTCGGCGTCAGGCACCCGCTCTCCACGTGCGACGCACCGCCGTACCGGCCACGCCTGACTGCCGGTTACGGCGGTGCGTTTGTCGTAGGACTACCGATGCCGTCCGCCCGTGCACCCCGCCGCCTCTCGGCGGGGCTTCGGACCCCGCACCGTCGACCCCGGGAAACCGAATGACCATCACCGAGCATCAATCCGACCGCCCCTCTGGCTGGGACTGGCGACATGAGGGATCGTGCCGCGGAACCGACACCGAGATGTTCTTCTCGCCCGACGATCGCGAACAGCGAACCGTCCGCGCACGGCGCGAACGCCGTGCCAAACAGATCTGTCAGGACTGCCCCGTGCTCCCGGAATGCCGAACCCACGCCCTCACCGCCGCGGAACACTACGGCATCTGGGGTGGCATGTCCGAGACCGAACGCGCCCGCCTCGGCCGGCGGCACACCCAGCGGCGTGCCCGCTGACATCCGCCACCGCGCCGCTGAACCATCCGTATCAATCAGTGATGAGCACGAGTACCGGTGGAATATCCGTAACGGCGGGCAGGATCGGCCCCGCCGCGGCCGGTATCTCCGGTCACCGACGAATCAGACTGTTCCCCTGTCGATGTCTGTCGTCCGCACCTGACCAGGACTCGACCAGTTTCGGGCCGGACACGCCGAACACCCCGTCCGCGGAACCTGGGTGCGGGTTCGCGGACGGGGTGCTCGGGTGGATCCTCGCTAGTCGGTGACGCCTTCTGCACGGGCAGCGGCGGCGACTGCCTCCGCGACAGCGGGGGCGACGCGAGGATCGAGCGGGCTGGGAACGATCTTGTCCACAGCCAGCTCGTCACCGACGACCGAGAGGATTGCCTCGGCGGCGGCGAGCTTCATACCTTCGGTGATCCGGCGGGCACCGGCATCGAGCGCACCCCGGAACACCCCGGGGAAGGCCAGCACATTGTTGATCTGGTTCGGGAAGTCACTGCGCCCGGTGGCCACGATCGCCGCATGCTTACGGGCGATGTCCGGGTGGATCTCCGGGTCCGGGTTCGACAACGCGAACACGATCGAATCCTGCGCCATGGTCGCGATCAGCTCCTCCGGCACGGTGCCCGCGGACACCCCGAGGAACACATCCGCCCCATTGAGGGCTTCGGCGGTGCCGCCGCGGCGGCCGGCCGGGTTGGTGCGTGCGGCCAGATCGACCTTGATCTCGTTCAGGTCCTTGCGGTCGGCGGAGACGATGCCCTTCGAATCGAGGACCGTGACATCGGCGATCCCGGCGGCGAGCAGGATGTTCGCGCAGGCGACACCGGCGGCGCCGGCACCGGAGATGACGACCCGCAGCTGGTGGATGTCGCGGTCCTGGACTGTGACCGCACCCTTGAGGGCGGCCAGGACGACGATGGCGGTGCCGTGCTGGTCGTCGTGCATGACCGGGCAGTCCAGGGCCTCGATGACGCGCTTTTCGATTTCGAAGCAGCGCGGTGCGGAGATGTCCTCCAGGTTGACCGCCCCGAAGCTCGGGCGCAGCCGGATCAGGGTTTCGACGATCTCGTCGGGGTCCTTGGTGTCGAGGACCAGCGGGATCGAGTTCAGGCCCGCGAAGTTCTTGAACAGGGCGGACTTGCCCTCCATCACGGGAAGCGAGGCGCGGGGGCCGATGTCCCCGAGACCGAGTACCGCGGAGCCGTCGGAGACGACGACCACCAGGCGGCTGGTCCAGGTGTACCGGTCGGCGAGGGTTTCGTCGGCGGCGATGGCGCGGGAGACCTGCGCGACGCCGGGGGTGTAGGCGATGGACAGGGCGCGCTGCGTATCGAGGGCGGTCGTGGTCTCAACCGAGAGCTTCCCCCCGATGTGGCCGGCGAAGATCTCCTCGTCGGTCAGCTCGACCTTCTGCGGTGCGGTGGATTCGGACACGACAGTCAAGGGTGTACTCCAAAGGTGTTGGGAGGAACTCGGTGGTGGGATTTCAGTGCGCGTCGGCGAACCGGGCCGTGGGTGCGGAGAGCACCTTGCCGGACCAGCTGCGGTGGGCGGGGTCGGCGAGAAAGACGAGGGCGGTGTCGAAATCCGGTGTGATGTGCTGGTCAGGGAATTCGGGTGAGGGGAGTTCGTCGATCAAACGGATGGTGTTGACCTGTACGGTTCGCGCGCTGATGTCGTGTGCCGCGGCGGCGGTGAAAGCCTCGATCGCGCCGTCGATCACCCGACGGGTCAGGGTGGATTCCCTTGTGTCAGCGGCTAATCGGTCTACGCCGACGACGGTGACGATGGACCCTGCGCGGTTGCGGCCACTCATCGACTGCGTCGCCCGGCGCACGGTTGTGAACAACATCCGCAGATGAGCGAGGAGGAATCGGTCCCAGTCGTGGGGGTGGATCGACTGGAGTGACGTGCCGGTGGATTCGGGCCCGGGGATCCACGCGGAGTGAATGACGGTGTCGACCCGGCCGTGGGTGTCTTCGATGCCGGTGAAGAGCCGGTCGACCTCCCCGTCGATCGTGAGATCGGCGACGGCGGCGGTCGCGCGGCCACCGATGCCGGTGATGTCCTGGGCGACCCGCTCGGCCGCCTCCGAAGTGAAACTGTGTGCGATGACGTCGAATCCGTGCGTGCCGAGAGCGCGGGCGGCATAGGCGCCCTCAGGCTGTTCGACGCCGGTGACCAGAACCAGTCTGTCTCGTGCGGGTGGAGTCTGCGGGTTCAGCGGAATGGAGTCCACCAGGGCTAGTCCGTCCTTCTGGGATAGCTCGATCGTCAGGGTGCGCCGGTGTCGGCGAGGATCCGCTGCGCACCGGCCACGGCGACGGTTGTCAGCCGAGCCGCTGCAGGGTGTGCCCCATGCGGTCGCGTTTGGTGGTCAGATACGACCGGTTGTAGACGGTCGGTGACGACTCGTGTGGGATTTGTTCGGCGACGGTGATGCCGTGATCGCTCAGGGCCCGAACCTTGTCGGGGTTGTTCGTCATCAGCCGCACTCGGCCCACCCTCAGGTCGTCGAGGATTTCGCAGGCGACGCGGTAGTCGCGGCTGTCGACCGGCAGGCCGAGGCTGACGTTGGCGTCGATGGTGTCGAGGCCCTCATGTTGCTGGAGTTCGTAGGCGCGCAGTTTGTGACCCAGGCCGATACCACGGCCTTCGTGTCCGCGAAGGTAGATCAGGACGCCGGTGCCGGCCTCGGCGATCGCGCTCATGGCGGATCGGAACTGGGGGCCGCAGTCGCAGCGCAGGGAGCCGGCGAGGTCACCGGTGATGCATTCGCTGTGCAGCCGGACCAGCGGGGCGTCGTCGGCGGCAACGTCACCCATCACCAGGGCCAGGTGCTCGACGCCGTTGCCGGGTGCTTGATAGGCGAGCGCGTCGAATGTCCCGACCTCGGTCGGCAGGGTGCTGCGACCGGACCGGAGAACGATGTTCTCGGAGCGGGCGGCACTGTGGCGCAGCGGTGTCACCGTGCTCGCCGCGCGTGAGCGCCAGGCGCGCAGTTCGGCGATGGAGATCATCGGGATCGAGTGCCGTGCCGCGAGTTGCCGGAGGTCGTCGCGGCGCATCATCTCGCGCCGGTCGGGGGTGACGATCTCACAGAGCAGGGCGGCGCCGCTGAGCCCGGCCATGCGGCACAGGTCGACTCCGGCTTCGGTGTGCCCCGGGCGCTCGAGAACACCTCCGGGCTTCGCGAGCAGCGGCATCACGTGGCCGGGCCTGGCGAGGTCGGCGGGGTGCAGGGCGGGGTCGGCCAGTGCCCGGATGGTGGCGCCGCGATCGCCCGCACTGATTCCCGTGGTGGTGCCGTGCCGGTAGTCGACGCTGACCAGGAAGGCAGTGTTGTGGGCTTCGGTGTTGTCGGGGACCATCAGGTCGAGACCGAGCTTGCCGGCGCGGGCCTCGTCGATGGCGACGCAGAGAAACCCGGATGTGTGTTCGAGGAAGAACGCGACCGCATCGGTGCTCGCGTATTCGGCGGCCATGATCAGGTCGCCCTCGTTCTCGCGGTCCTCGTCGTCGACGACGAGGACCATTCCCTTGTTTGCCAGTGCGGTGACCGCGTCCGAGATGGTCGACATGATCGCTGGCTCCTTCCTTGGCGAACACACGGAGTGTGGTGGGACGTTCTGGGTCGAGGCGGAGTCGCGGGCTGACATCGTTGTCGGCCCGACGACTCCGCGCTCGGGATTGTGGGTGGTTACCGCTGGTGCGGAGCGGAGGTTTGGCTGAGGCTGCGGCCCATCGTTTCCGGGGCGAGGAGCTGGGAGACCGAGGCGCCGACGACGCAGATGCCGGCGGCGATGAGCATCGTGGTGCCCGCGCCGAGGTTGTGCATCGACCAGGGCAGCAGGAACGTGCCCAGACCGGCGCCGACGCGGCTGAACGCGGTCGCGAAACCCGTACCGAGGCCGCGGATCTCGGTCGGGAAGATCTCACCCGGGTAGACACCGGTCAGCGCGGTGCACATGGCGTTGGCGAACGCGAAGACCAGGAAGCCGATCAGCACCAGTACCGGCGGTGCAGAGGTCCACAGCCCGATGGCGGCGAGGACCGCGGCGCACACCCACTGCTGCGGGATGGTCAGCTTCCGCCGGCCGATGCGTTCGATGAGCAGGACCGAAACAACCACACCGGCGAGGGCGAGGCCGTTGACCCCCAGGGCGCCGACGAGTCCGTCACCGAGACCGTAGTCGGCGAGCACGCTGGCCGCGAAGGTGGCGATGGCGAAGTACGGTGCCACCACGCAGAACCAGAACACGGAGATGAAGATCGTCGCGCGCCGGTAGGCCGGGGAGAACAACATCCCGAAGGTGCCCTTGCGGGTTTGCTCGTTGGTGATGTCGAGGACGTCGGCGGGGTCTTCGAGATACGTATGGGCGATCTCGGTTGCCTCTTCGGTGCGGCCCTTGTTCATCAGCCAGCGCGGGGATTCGGGCATACCCAACCGGGCCAGGAGCAGGATGACGGCGGGCAGAGTGCTCGAGCCGAGCACGATGCGCCAGTCGAGGGACCACACGGTGGTCATCAGGAAGCCGGCGATAAAGGCCGTCATGAATCCGAGGTACCAGGCGACCTCGTTGCAGGCCATCAACCGGCCGCGCAGACGGGCGGGAGCGAATTCGGCGAGCAGTGGCCAGCCGACCGAGTAGTCGGCGCCGATCGCGACGCCCATCAGAAGCCGGACCAGGAACAGCTGCCACGTCGAGTCGACGAAGAACTGCAGGACCGAACCGACGGTGAAGATCGCCAGATCGATCGTGAACAGCGGCTTGCGGCCGAGTTTGTCGGCGAGCCAGCCACCGAGGGGGCCGCCGATGAAGATGCCGATCAGCGCGGACGCCCCGATCAGCCCCTCCCAGAACAGCGACATGCCGAGATCGAGGGTGATGGCCCCGATGACGGTGCCGATGATGCCGAGGATGTAACCGTCGATGAACATGCCGCCGGCGATGACACCGGTCAGCTTGACCAGGAAGCGCTGCTTGTCGACTGACTGTTGGCCGATGTCCACGGCCTCGTTGTTCGTGATGGTCATCAGGCCTCCTCGCTCGTGCGCTTGGGCATGGCGATCACGACCGACGACGGTGGGCAATCGCCGTGCGCAGTGGCGGATGGGCGGGAAGCAGATGTTCGCACGTGTTGTCACAACCTTCGTGAAATGGTGCACGGCCGCGGAATCCGAGGGATCTCCGGCGACTGCGGGTCGGTGGGATGGGCTCTATCGGTAGGGCGCTGCAGCTCAACCGCGCTACGTGTTCATAAACTGAACGATGTGGTCAAAAGTGTGACATGGGACTCAGGGCGCGTCAAGACCTGTCCCGGGACGCGCGATGAATCCGGGGCGTGCCGCCTCGCGGTCGGCGCCGGCGAATCGCGCCCCACTTATGGCGCCAGCTGGGAATTCGGTACCCGCACCGCAAGTCGCCAGCGCCTGGGCCCGTGCGGTCATGGGTCGGTGATTGGCCGGGGGCTGCGTCGCTCGAGTGCGGGCTGTACGCATGCTTCCCCTGAGCGCGCTCCGCCCGGCACACGCCCGGCGTCCGTCGCTCTTGACAGATTGTGACCTACAGCTCAGGATCAGTGGCGAGAGATTTTGAACGAGACGTTCAGTTTATGAACATCACGGGTACGCAGGGGTCCCGAATCCGTCCCCTGAGTTCACGGCGGTGAGGAGTGGATATGGCGGACAATGCCCACCAGCAGCACGAAGCCGATGTCGTCGTGGTCGGCGGCGGCATCGCCGGGTTGATCGCCGCCCGGGAACTGTCCGGCACAGGACTGAGTGTCGTGGTGCTCGAAGCGCGCGACCGGCTCGGCGGACGGGTGTGGACCGACCATCGTCTCGGTCGGGACCTCGAGATCGGCGGCACCTGGATGCACTGGGTGCAGCCGCACGTGTGGGCCGAAATCACCCGATACGGACTCGAGGTGACCCGCGGACCGCGCGCGGAGCAGGCGTACTGGCTCGCCGGCGACCAGGTGCGCACCGGCACGCTCGATCAATTCATGGAACTGATCGATCCCGGTATGCGTCGGCTGCTCGCCGACACCATGAAGTTCGTCCCCCGGCCCGATCTGCCGCCGGCAGCACCCGAGCTCGCGAATATCGACCGGTACAGCGTGCAGGACATGCTCGACCGATTACAGCTGAGCGAGGACGAATACCAGGCGAACGAGGCGGCCTGGGTCGGCCACTTCAATGGCCCTCTCACCGAGGGGGCATTCACCACCGCCCTGCGGTGGACCGCCGCCGCCGCCGGCTCGTGGCATTTGATGCACGAGGCGTCGGCAGTATTCCGCCTCGCCGACGGCACCCAGTCCCTGGTGGCGGCGATCGCCGCCGACACCACCGCGGAACTGCGCACCGGCGCGGAGGTCACCCGCATCGATCACGACGCCGAACGCGCTCACGTGCACCTGAGCGACGGTCACGTGATCACGGCGCGTCGAGTCGTGATCACCGTTCCCCAGAACATCCTCGGCGATCTCTCCGTCACCCCACCGCTCAACGACGGCAAGCTCTCCGCAAGCAAGGAGAAGGCGGCCTCACGCGGCGTCAAGTGCTGGATCCGGGTGCGGGGTCCGATCGCCCCGTTCTTCGCGTACTCCTCCGCCGCCCACCCGCTGTCGGTCGTGCGCACCGAATACCTCGGCGACGACGACGCGGTCCTGGTGGCGTTCGGCGCCGACTCGACGCGGCTGGATCCGAACGATCGCGATGCCGTGCAGCGGGCACTGACCGTCTGGCGTGACGATCTCGATGTCCTCGAGGTGACCGGACACGACTGGATGAGCGACCCGCACTCGCGGGAGACCTGGATGATGCACCGCCCGAACCAGGTCACTCGCTACCTGGGCGCGCAGCAAGCTACCGAAGGCGTCCTGCACTTCGCGAGCAGTGACATCGCCAATCTGTGGGCCGGATTCATCGACGGCGCCATCGAGAGTGCACTGCGTGCCGCACGAGACATCGCCACCGAACTGCACCCCGACCACTCCGCCCGCGCCGCTGCCGGGTCCGGCACCACGATCTGACAAGGAGTCATCATGCCTACTTCCACCATCGACCAGGCGCACTACCGCAACGTGATGGGGAACCTGCCCACCGGTGTGGTCGCCCTGTCGGGTATCGGTGTGGACGCCGAGTTCCCGTGTGGGCTGGTGGTCGGTACCTTCCAGTCGTTGTCGCTGGATCCGCCGTTGGTCAGCTTCAGTGTCGCGCACACCTCCACCAGTTGGCCGAAGGTCCGGGCCGCCGGACGACTGTGCGCCAGCGTCCTCTCTGCCGGCCAGGAATCGGTCTGCCGCGCACTCTCGAGGAAGCAGCCCAACAAGTTCGCCGACATCGACTGGTCCCTCTCCGAGGCCGGATCACCCCGGATCGACGGCGCCCACGCCTTCGTCGACTGCGAGGTCACCCACGAACTCGACGGCGGCGACCACGTCATCGTCATCGCCCGGGTGTTGCAGATGGACACCGGACACGGCGAGCCTCTCGTTTTCCATCAGGGCCGACTCGGTGGAATCCGGCAACTCACCGCCGCCTGACCCACACACCCCGGCTGCGCCGCACTCCGGCGCGAGCCTCGAACTCAGAAAAGGATTTCGCATTTCATGACTGACACCCGTTCGATCGAGCAGGACACCACCGACGCACAGCTCGACCGCCTCCTCGACGCCGCGGCCGCCGCCGCACCGCTCTGGGAGGACCGCACCCCCCACGGTCGCGCCGCTGTGCTCGTCGCGATCGCCGACGCCCTCGAGGCGCACGCGGAAGCGCTGGTCGCCGAGGCCCTCACCGAAACCGGGCTTCCCCAGGCTCGGTTGAGCGGTGAACTGAACCGCACCTGTGTGCAGTTGCGGATGTTCGCCGAGGAACTGATCGACGGCACCTTCCTGGACGTGATCATCGACCGCGCAGATCCCGACTTCGTCCTCGGCGCCCGCCCGGACCTGCGCCGGTATCAGATCCCCGTGGGCCCGGTCCTGGTCTTCGCCGCCAGCAACTTCCCCTTCGCGTTCTCCGTCGCCGGCACCGACACCGCCTCGGCGCTCGCTGCCGGCTGCCCGGTGGTGCTCAAGGCCCATCCCGGCCACCCCCGCACCTCCGCCGCCACCGCCGAGGTCGTCGCCGGGGCACTGTCCGCGGCCGGCGCCCCCGACGGCACGTTTGCGCTACTCAGCGGTTTCCGGGCCGGCACCCGTGCCCTCGAGGACCCGCGGATCGCCGCTGCCGCCTTCACCGGGTCCGTCGCCGGTGGCCGTGCCCTGTTCGACATCGCCGCCGCCCGACCCAACCCGATCCCCTTCTTCGGTGAACTCGGCAGCGTCAACCCGGCCGTCGTCACCGCCGGTGCACTCGACGAGCGTGCCGAGGCGATCGCGTCCGGGTTCGTCGGTTCGTTCACCCTCGGAGCCGGACAGTTCTGCACCAAACCCGGCATCCTGCTGGTGCCCGCCGGATCGCCGGTCACCGAGCAGATCACCGCCCTCTCCCAGCAGGTGCCCGCGGCGCGGATGCTCACCGCGAAGATCGCCGAGGGTTACCACCATCGGATCGAGGCGGCCGCCGCGGCACCCGGCGTCGAGGTCCTCGTCAAGGGCACCGCATCGACCGGCGAGAGTGGGGTACCCGAGGTCACCCCGACGCTGCTACGCACCACCGCCGAGCAGTTGGTCGCCCAGGCGGACACGCTGCTCGAGGAGAGTTTCGGCCCCGCCGCGATCATCGCGGAGTACGGCTCCGAGGACGAGGTGAACCGAGTCCTGAACGGTGTCGACGGCACCCTCACCGTGACCGTCCACACCCGCACCGAACCGACCCCCGACGAACGCGACCAGCTCCGCAGGATCACCCGGATCGCCGCCACCCGCGCCGGGCGACTGGTGTTCAACGGGTGGCCCACCGGCGTCGCGGTCACCCCCGCCCAGCACCACGGCGGCCCCTACCCCGCCACCACCGCGGTCTCGCATACCTCGGTGGGCACCACCGCGATCCGCCGATTCCTGCGCCCGGTCACCTACCAGGACGCCCCGGAAGTGCTCCTGCCCGCACCGATTCAGGAACGCAACCCCCTCGAGATCCCCCGCACGGTCAACTCTGCCGGCGAATCGTCCACTTGGGGCCGCGCCCAGTCCTGACAACCGACGAGCGCGCGGATGCGCCCGAGAGTTCCCCACCCAGCCGCCCCGGCGTTCACTATATGAACGCCGGGGCGGTAGAGTGGTCGTGGAAGCGCGCACCCGAGGGTGTGGTGCGCACCGACGCGACAAAGGGGTGGCATGAGCGAAGTACCCGAACCGACGGAGATGACGAACAAGTCGGTGACCAAAGCGGTTCGGCTGCTACGGGAGTTGGCCGCGCACCCGCGCACCGGCGCCACCGTGACCACGCTCGCGAAGGGGGTCGGGATCTCCCGGCCCACCGCGTTCCGTCTGCTCTACAGTCTCGAACGCACCGGGCTCGTGGACCGAATCGACAACAACTACATCCTCGGCTGGGAAATGGCCCGCCTCGGACGGCGCGCCGACCCCTACGCCGGACTCGTCGCGCGCGCACAACCGCTGCTGCAGGAGCTGGCCGACAAGTTCAACGAATCGGTGACGCTGTCCGTGCCGAATTCGCAGGACGGCCTGGACCTGGTCGCCGAGGCCGCCGGCTCGCACGTGGTCGGGATCATGAGCCGCATGTCATCGCACATGGTCGGCCAGCAATATCCGCTGCACGCCAGCTCCACCGGCAAGGTACTGCTCGCCGAGATGCCGCTGGACAAGGTGCTCGCGCTGCTGCCCGAGAAGCTCGAGGCCTATACGCCCCACACCATCACCGATCGTGCCGTTCTGCTCCGGGAACTCGATCAGGTCCGCGAGCAGGGGTTCGGCATCATCGACAACGAACTCGAAGAAGAACTGATTTCGCTGTCGCGGCCGGTGCGGGACTCCTCCGGCACGCTGGTGGCGATCTTGACGCTCAACAGCCCCCGCTACCGCTTCGGGCGCGACCGCATTCCCGAAGCGCTCCAGCAGATGCAGGCCATCGTCGAGCGCCTCGTCGAGGTGTTCTGGCAGGACGCGGTGGGCGAATAGTCCCGCCGATCAGCCATTCTGCGTGAATCACCGGGAACCGGAGCCCTGGTACGGACTCCGGTTCCCGGTGCTCTCTGCGGATGCCTCTCGTGATTCCGCTTGGGGGCGTTTCGGTCAGGTTCGTGCGGGCTGACCGACGCGGGGGGCCGAGGTTTCGCTCAGGTTGCGGCCCATCGTTTCCGGGGCGAGGACCTGGGAGACTGCGGCGCCGACGACGCAGATGCCGGCGGCAATCAGCATCGTGATCCCGGCGCCGAGGTTGTGCATCGACCAGGGCAGCAGGAAGGTGCCCAGGCCTGCACCGACGCGACTGAACGCGGTCGCGAAACCGGTTCCCAGGCCACGGATCTCGGTCGGGAAGATCTCCCCCGGGTAGACCCCGGTCAGGGCGGTGGACATGGCGTTGGCGAACGCGAAGACCAGGAAGCAGATCAGCACCACCGCGGGCGGGGCGGACGTCCACAATCCGATGATCAGCAGGACCACCGCGCAGACCCACTGCTGCGGGATGGTCAGCTTCCGCCGGCCGACACGTTCGATGAGCAGGACCGAGACCATGACACCGACCAGGGCGAGGCCGTTGACCCCGATGGCGCCGACGAGTCCGTCACCGAGGCCGTAGCCCTCCAGCACACTGGCTGCGAACGTGGCGATCGCGAAATACGGTGCCACCGCGCAGAACCAGAAGATCGAGATGAAGATGGTCGCCCGCCGGTAGGCCGGGGAGAACAGCATCCCGAAGGTGCCCTTGCGGGTGCCCTCGTTGGCGATGTCGACGACGTCGGACGGGTCCTCGAGGTAGGCGTGGGCGATCTCGGTTGCGTCTTCGGTGCGCCCCTTGTTCATCAGCCAGCGCGGGGATTCGGGCATGCCCAGCCGAGCCAGGAACAAGATCACCGCCGGAACGGTGCTCGAGCCGAGCACGATGCGCCAGTCGAGGGACCACACGGTGGTCATCAGGAAGCCGGAGACGAAGGCGAACATGAAGCCGACGTACCAGGCGACCTCGCAATAGGCCAGCAGTTTGCCGCGCAACCGTCGGGGGGCGAATTCGGAGAGCAGTGGCCAGCCGACGGAGTAGTCGGCCCCGATCGCGATGCCCATCAGCAACCGGACGGCGAACAGTTGCCAGGCCGAGTCGACGAAGAACTGCATAACCGATCCGAGGATGAAGATCGCCAGGTCGATCGCGAACAGCGGCTTGCGGCCGAGTTTGTCGGCCAGCCAACCGCCGAGGGGGCCGCCGACGAAGATGCCGATCAGCGCGGAGGCGCCGATCAGCCCCTCCCAGTACAGCGACATATCCAAATCGAGGGTGATGGCACCGATGACGGTGCCGACGATGCCGAGGATGTAACCGTCGATGAACATGCCACCGGCGATCACACCGGTCAGTTTGACCAGGAATCGCTTCTTGTCGACCGGCCCTGGGTCGGCCTTCGTGCCGACCGGGCCGTCCTCATACTCTCCGACGGAATCCGTGTTGGTAATCGTCACCAGGTCACTCCTTGCTGGTGCGCGTCGACATGACAGCCGACGTGGACGGTGCGAATGCCGTCCGGGGCGGGGAAAGGCGGGGATGAAGTGTGCGCGTGTGTCGGCGGCACCGTGTTCAACCACCGACATTGCAATCGTTCAATAAGTGAACGCCACGCTCAAAATTGTGACATGGACCTCATGGCCAGTCAAGACCCCGCCCCCACGTCTGCGACCAGTCGCGCCGCCCCCGGGTTGGTTTCCGGGTCGATCGGGGTGGCACGATCTCTCGAATATCGGATTCTCGTGCCGTAACTCGCGGTCATCGCGTGCTGGCGCGCCTCAGTGCGCGGCCGTCGCGATAGGTCCTGCGACCGCCGTGAGTCTGGCCTTCGTCTTGACAAGCTGTGACCCGCACCGCACTATCAACAATTACGCAAAATGAACGCTCTGTTCAGAAACTGAAGATTCGTGGCCAAATGAATCACAGTTGCCGGACGATCCTGCCTCTGGTGGACGGAATCGACACGCAGGGCACACGATGGGAGAGTTTCAGTGCGGTTGATCAATCTCGATGGCCGCCTACAGGTGTCGACGCGAGGCGGCCTCGTCGATGTCGAGGCGGAAAGCCACGGCTATTTTTCTGCCGAACCGCAGAAGATTTACGAGCGGTGGGCGGAGTTCGTCACCTGGTACACGGGTAACCGCGACCGGGTCACCCCGACGCAATGCGGCGGAATCGACCCGGCTCGGCTGGGGGCGCCGGTGCCGGCTCCGCGCCAGGTGTTCGCCGTCGGATTGAACTATGCCGACCACGCGGCGGAATCCGGGGTGGAGCGGCCCGAGTCGCCGGTGATCTTCACCAAGTTCGCCTCGGCGATCTCCGGCCCGGTCACCACGGTCCCACTTCCCTCGGAAACGGTGGACTGGGAGGTCGAACTCGTGGTCGTGATCGGCCGGGGTGGCCGCAACATCCCGGCCGATCGGGCATGGGAGTCCGTCGCGGGGTTGTCCGTCGGACAGGATTTGTCCGACCGCGGCCGGCAGTTGGCCGGACCGGTTCCGCAGTTCAGCCTGGCGAAGTCGCATCGCGGGTTCGCCCCGATCGGACCTGCTTTGGTGACGATCGACGAATTCGACGATCCGAACGATCTCGCGCTGGAAGCCGGCATCAACGGCGAACTCGTCCAGTTCGGACGCACCGCGCAGATGATCTTCCCGGTTCCGGCGCTGATCGAGCACCTGTCGCACACCCTCGAGCTCTATCCCGGCGACGTGGTGTTCACGGGAACGCCCGCCGGTGTGGGGGTGGGCCGGACACCACAGCGGTTCCTGGGCCCCGGTGACGTGCTGCGTAGTCGTATCACCGACATCGGCGAACTCGTCCAGACCTTCACCTCCCGCGAACCGGTCGCTGCGCTGGGGTGATCGGGGCACCCTGCCAACGGTTGACCGCAATTCTCCTGACGGGCCACGGCGGGCTCGAGTACCGCACCGACGTCGCTGTCCCCGGAGCCGATCGGGGTGAGGTGATCGAGGTCGCCGCTGCAGCGATCGACAACCACGGCCGCCTATCCGTTGTCCGACATCGTCCGCGCGCAGGAAGATTTCCTCGCCGAGTACATCGGCAAGCTGGTGCTGATTCCACCGACGCCACAGAAGTGACCGGGAGCGTCACCCACGGTCCCCCGTAAATCCATCGAATGGAGCGCAACACAATGACCTCGACCTCACCGTCGCTCGGCGCATGGCTGACACTCGACTCCGTCTTCGCCGTCGAACTCATGGTTCGCGCGGGATTCGACTGGGCCGTCATCGATTTGCAGCACGGCGCAATCGGTACCGACGCTGTCGTGCCTCTGCTCTCGGCCGTGCAGGGCGCCGGCGTCGAAGCCTGGGTACGCACGCAGGCGACGAACTACGCGCAAGCCAACTGGGCGCTCGACATGGGAGCCGACGTCGTCGTCGTGCCGCAGATCGGCTCGGCCGCCCAGGCACGTGAGGCAGTGGGTTTCTGCCGCTACGCCCCCGAGGGCCATCGCTCATGGGGACCGGTTCGGGCGGCACTGCGCCCAGCCTCGGCACCCCCTCAACGTGTTTACCTGATGATCGAGGACGCGAACGGCCTGGCCGAAGCCGAGAACATCTGCGGAACGCCCGGACTCGACGGGATCCTCATCGGTACGGCAGACCTCACGCTGTCCCTGGCCGGTTCCGCCTCGGATATCTTGGGGGGAGCCACTTTCGATGCCGTTCGCAGAATCGTCGAGGCATGCACTCGCCATGGACTGGACGTCGCTGCCTACGGCGGTAGTCAGGAAATGACCACGGCCTGCGCCGAGAACGGAATCCGGACCATTGCACCCGCCGCAGACTACGAAGTGCTCCACGAGGGAGCGCAGGCGGCCCTGGCGCAGGCCCGCGGGACGTACGCCGCGCGAGGTGTCCGCCTCTGACGGTGGCGTTGTTTGCCTGCCCTACTACGTCAGGCGATCCACACGGCAACCGGATCGCCGAGCACGGCCTCGTCGACCTCGATCCCGGACCGGGACTGTTAGTGGGCAGGATGCCGCCGTCCTCGATCAGCCCGCCTGCCTTCGAGATCTTCAGCCCGATGCAGTCGGCGACATCGTGCGCAGAGTCGAAGGCGATGTCGTCGTCCTGCTGGGCGAGTTCGTCGACGATGATCGGATACGGGCAGCGCTGGCGGCGACGGGCAGCGAGGTTGACCTGAAAGTGTTCGTATTCCGAACGCATCGATCGAAAGTGTGACGGGGACCTCGGTGGCCGTCGAGCCTGTCTCGGGCCGAGTCTGAATCGATCGTCTCCCGCCGACGCCTTGCACCCCCTGGCTCGACTCCGTGCGGCCAACGTCGCCCGGGGGGCGAGCTCGACTGCGCTCGAGAGCTATGGCTTTCTAACCATATGGAGCGCAATCAATTCGAACAGAGCTGCAGAATCGATTCGGACGAACAATTCTGACATTCGGGCGATCGAGGAGCGGTGTGGATCCTCACCCGACCTCAGGCCGCTCGTGTACTCGACCAGCGACCCTCAATGCTTGACAGGGTGTGACGTAGGACGCAATACTTACGTCGGTCTGAACGATGCGTTCACTTTATGAACACATCTTGAGTCCATCTCGCTTGACCGGCGCGTGCGCCAGCCTATGACCCGAAGAGGAGTCGTCATGCTTACTTCCACCATCGACCAGGCGCACTACCGGAATGTGATGGGGAACCTGCCCACCGGTGTGGTCGCCCTGTCGGGTATCACCGCCGACGCGGAGTTCCCGTGTGGGCTGGTGGTCGGTACCTTCCAGTCGTTGTCGCTGGATCCGGCGTTGGTCAGCTTCAGTGTCGCGCACACCTCCACCAGTTGGCCGAAGGTCCGGGCCGCCGGACGGTTGTGCGCCAGTGTGCTGGCCGCGGGCCAGGAGTCGGTGTGCCGCGCCTTGTCGAGCAAGCTGCCCAACAAGTTCGCCGACATCGACTGGTCCCTCTCCGAGGCCGGATCACCCCGGATCGACGGCGCCCACGCCTTCGTCGACTGCGAGGTCACCCACGAACTCGACGGCGGCGACCATGTCATCGTCATCGCTCGGGTGTTGCAGATGGACGCCGGACACGGCGAGCCTCTCGTTTTCCATCAGGGCCGACTCGGTGGAATCCGGCAACTGACCGCCGCCTGACCCACGACTCGGCCGAGGTGAGATACGCCAAAGAAACGGGTGAGCAATGAACGAGCAGAAGACGGCTGCACTGGTCGCAGTCAATTTGAGCGAGCCGTCCGAGATTGCCAACAAGTCGGTGACCAAGGCTGTTCGTCTACTGCGCGAGCTCGCTTCCCGACCCAAGACCGGTGCGACGGTGAGTACCCTTGCCAAAGCGGTCGGAATTTCCCGTCCCACCGCGTTTCGTCTGCTTTACAGCCTCGAGCGGACCGGCATGGTGGACCGCATCGACAACAACTACATCCTGGGCTCGGAAGTGTCCCGACTCGGACGGCACGCCGACCCCTATGCCGGTCTCGCTGCCCGGGCTCTGCCACTACTGCGGGAGCTGGCCGACCAGTTCAACGAAACGGTGACGTTGTCGGTGCCGAATGCGAAGGATGAACTCGACCTCATCGCCGAGGCCGCCGGATCGCATGTCGTGGGCACCACATCCCGGATGTCGCATCACATGATCGGCAAACAGTTTCCACTCCACGCCAGCTCCAGCGGCAAGGTGCTCTTGGCTGAGTGGCCGATCAAGAAGATCGTGGGCCGGTTGCCCGAAAGGCTCGACGCATTCACAGCGCACACCATCACCGACCGCACAGCCCTGCTGGCCGAGCTCGATCAGATCCGCGAAAGCGGCTTCGCACTCATAGACAACGAACTCGAAGAAGAATTGATCTCCCTCTCCCTTCCCGTCAGGGATTCGTCGGGGAATCTGGTGGCGATCGTGTCCCTCAACGGTCCGCGATATCGGTTCGGCCCCGACCGCATTCCCGAAGGCCTTCACCAGATGCAGCAGCTCGTCGAGCGTCTCGTCGATGTCTTCTGGCAGGATTCGACAATCGCTTGACCGGTACCGCAACAGATATGCCCCTGAACGCAGCATGTCGATCACCACGAAACGGGAACGTACTGAGCGGGATACATATAGTGTTCGGCGCCGCCGCGGACCTCCCGTTGCCGATCCGTCAGCAGCTCACCCAAATCTGCCATCTACGTTTCCGTGATCGACGCGCTCGACGAGGTCAGGATCGCACCATTTGCGGGACCGCAGTGACAACAGCACAACCACCCGGAAGTATCGGGAATCGCGACGGAAGGTCGGTGTGGTGACGCCGTACCGCTCGATGAACTCGTGCTGTTCGACGAACCGAAGGTCACCGGACGTGCCGGGCACCGAGTACTGGCGATTCGGCATGCGCCACGTGCCCGTGTCGGGTACGTCCCACATCTGCACGTTGGCGGGCAACAGTTTCCAGCCCTGGTCGGTGTGCAGTTCGAGGTTCGCGACGACCTCGATGGTCGCGACCACTCCGCTGACGGACAGTACTGGCTGAGGGGAGAAACCCGGGTACCTGTCGACGTAGAAGACTCCTCGGCCGACACCGTTCGGCCGACTCTCGACCTCCTCGGCCAGTGATCGGAGCTCGGCGGGAAGCTGCTGCTCGTCGAGCCACGAGAGGGCAGTGGTCACGGTGTCACCCGGGTGCCAGACGGAGTCTGCGGAGACAGGCTCGTCGTCGACGAAGACCGTGAACGTCTGGGGTGAGGCATGGTCAGGCGTGCGCCGTGGTCGTTCGTCGAGCATCGTCAGACCCCGCGCAGTAGGCGGACCGATGGGCGAAGCCATCGGGTGCGGGGTTACCGTGCAGCACACGATACGCGCCCGCCGCATCGGTTCGACCGCCGCTGCCGCACTGAACGCGGCAGCGGCGCCGGCGGAGGGCAGCTCGATCGATGCGAATCAGTACGGCAGAGACGAGCAGCTGGGGCGGTCGACGATGGCCTGGCCCTCGCAGAGCATGGCCTGCTCGTCGTCGTCGAAACGGTCGCGCCGATCCCGGTCGCGGGCATCGCGGTCCGACTGTGCGGCCACCGCGACATCAGTCCCCGACGAGGCGGGCATGGCGTGCGCGATTCCGGCTGCGCCGGTGAGAGAGAACGCGACCGCGGCGAACATCAGGCCGGCGCGAATGGCAGTGTGGCGAAACATGCGGTGTCCTTGGTGGTGTGTGGTCGAGTATTCCTTGTCCACAACAACACTGCCGTCCGGACATGCGGTTCGACAGACACCCTAGGGTGCGCGTTGCCCACCCCTGTGTGAACGCCGGGAACGCGTCCGGGCTGAGCGGTGCCGTCGTGAACGTAGATGACCAAGGGCTGTTCGGGTTCTACCCGCCGCAAACAAAACCTTTGATGGCAGTATCACGAAATTCTATTACCACCCCGCCATCATGTTGTTTCATGATCTTTGGGAGCGTCCATCGTCATGAATCGGAGCACCCATGAATTCCACCGTCAGCGCACCTGGCTGGCAGAAGTCCGTCTTCGACGTTCTGCGCGAAGGAGATGTCAAGCAGATCGCCTACGTACCGGACGCCGGCCACTCGTACGCAATCCAAGCAGCGATCGCCGACCCCGGCATCGAAGACGTCGTCCTGACCACCGAGGAAGAGGGCGTCGGACTTGTCAGCGGCGCGTGGCTCGGCGGGCAGCGCGCGGTCCTGCTCATGCAGAGCAGCGGAGTCGGCAACTGTGTCAACATGTTTTCCCTGCTGGAGATGTGCAAGTTCCCGTTCCTCACGCTGGTGACGATGCGTGGTGAGTACGCCGAGTTCAACCCCTGGCAGATCCCCATGGGTTCGACCACGCAGCAGGCCCTCGAACTCATGGGCATCACAGTTTTCCGGGTCGACGACCCCGATCAGGTCGGCGAGGTCGTCTCCGCCGCCTTCGATCAGGCTTTCCTCGCTGGTGAGCGCGTCGCAGTGCTCCTGGGCCAGCGGCTCATCGGACGCAAGAAATGGGAGCGCAAGTGAACGCACACGACTCGACCATCGGAACCCTCGCCGGCGAACGCCTCGACCGACGCGATTTCGTCGCGACACTGCTCGACCGGGCGCCGGAGGCACTGGTCGTCACCGGTCTCGGCTCCCCCTCCTATGACGTGTTCGCCGCCGGGGAGCGTGACCGCAACTTCTATCTGTGGGGCGCCATGGGCGCCGCCGTACCCACCGGCCTGGGCCTCGCGCTCGCTCGCCCGGACGAGTCCGTGGTCGTCATCACCGGTGACGGGGAGCAGCTCATGGGCATCGGCGCGCTCGGATCGGTCGCGGTCAAGGCCCCGAAGAACCTCACCATCGTCGTCGTCGACAACGGGCACTTCGGCGAAACCGGCATGCAGCGCAGCCACTCGAGCCTCGGCGCCGATTTGGCCGGCATCGCGTCGTCGTTCGGCATTGCCTGCACCGAACGGGTCCGCGACATCGCCGACGCCGAGCGTGTCGCACGGATCGTCACCGCCCGGGAAGGTACGACCTTCGTTCAGGTGTTCATCGAGCAGACCGAGCCGCCGCGCGCCCTTCCGCCCCGGGACGGCACGGCGGTGAAGAACAAGTTCCGTGCCGCGCTCGGCCTCGACACGTTCTGATGGCCGACACCGAAGCGAAAGAGAACACTGTCATGCAGAAATACCTGCTCCATATCGACGGCCAGCAGCGCCCGTCCGCTGACGATTCCTACTTCGAGACCGACAATCCCTTCACCGGCCGGCCGTGGGCGCAGATCGCGCGCGGACAAGCATCGGATGTCGAGGACGCCGCCCAGGCCGCGCACCGTGCCATGACCACGGGGCCGTGGGCGAGCATGAGTCCCAGCGCCCGCGGTCTCGTCCTCCAGCGCGTCGCCGACGTGCTCGAGGAGAACGCCGAATTCCTCGCCCGCATCGAGGTCCGCGACAACGGCAAGCTCTACAACGAGATGTTGGGCCAGTGCCGGTATCTCGCGCAGTGGTACCGGTACTACGGCGGTCTCGCCGACAAGACCGAAGGCCGCGTCGTTCCCGTCGACAAACCGGGATACTTCACCTACACCCGGCGCGAGCCCATCGGGGTCGTCGGAATCATCACTCCATGGAACTCACCGCTGCTGCTGCTCACCTGGAAGCTGGCACCCGCGTTGGCCGCTGGTTGTTCGGTGGTCGTCAAGCCCTCCGAATACACCTCCGCCTCGACACTCGAATTCGTTCGTATCCTCGAGCAGGCGGGCCTGCCTGCGGGAGTGGTCAACGTGGTCAGCGGATTCGGGCCGGACGTGGGCGGGCCGCTGGTCGAGCACCCCCTGGTGCGCAAGGTGGGATTCACCGGCTCCGACGCGACCGGGCGGCACATCGGCGCCGCGGCGGCGCGCGGCCTCAAACGGGTTTCGCTCGAACTCGGCGGCAAATCACCGAACATCGTCTTCGCCGACGCCGATCTCGACGCTGCGGTCAACGGCGCGGTGTCCGGAATTTTCGCCGCGACCGGTCAGACCTGCATCGCCGGAAGCCGGCTTCTGGTGCAGCGTTCCGTGCACGACGAGGTCGTCGCCAAGCTGGTCGCGCTGGCCTCGACCGCGCGGCTCGGTGACCCGATGTCCCCCGACACCCAGGTGGGGCCGATCACGACTCGGGACCAGCACAAGAAGGTCCTCGAGTACATCGACATCGCCACCGCCGAGGGCGCACAACTCGCGCTCGGTGGCGGCGTGCCCACCGGCACCGGAACCGATGGGTGGTTCGTACAGCCGACAGTGTTCACCGGGGTGAGCAATCAATCCCGGTTGGCGCAGGAGGAAGTCTTCGGCCCGGTGCTGGCGGTGATCCCGTTCGACACCGAAGACGAGGCGATCACCATCGCCAACGACTCGAAGTACGGTCTCGGTGCCGGGGTCTGGACTACCGATCTGCCTCGCGCGTTCCGCATGGCGGAGGCGATCGAGTCCGGGACGGTCTGGGTCAACACCTACCGCGCGGTCAGCTTCATGCTGCCGTTCGGCGGGGTGAAGGACTCCGGTATCGGCCGGGAAAACGGTGCCGAGGCAATCGACGAGTACCTCGAAACCAAGAGCGTGTGGATCAACACCGGGGCACCGACCGGAAACCCGTTGGTCCTGCGCTGACCCCCGCGCCGAGGGGCGTCTGTCGACTGAGAGGCAGGCACGATCATTCGCGTCGAGGAGGCCCGGCGGGTTCGGTGGTGTTCTCGACGAGCGTCTCGAGGACGAACCTGTGAAAGCCTGCGGCGACCGAGGAGGTGAGGGGTCGATCGGCCCGGATCATGCCGATCGTTCGCCAGGCATCGCGATCGCGGAGTTCGACCAGTGCAGTTCCGTCGGGAGGGGCGGCGGCCGCAGATGGAGCAGGCACAACTCCCACGCCCACTCCGGCCGCGATCATGGCGCGCATCGTGCCGACCTCGGTGACTGAGAACGCGATTCGCGGGGCGAAGCCGGCAGCTCGGGCGAGACGGTCTGTGAGTTGGCGCAGCCCGTACTCCGGCGTGAGCGCCACGAAATCGTCCTCGGCGACTTCGGCGAGACTCACCGTCTTGCGGCGGGCCAACCGGTGACGGACGGGAACGAGCAAGCGAACCGGTTCGGTGGCCACTGGTGTCCACACGAGGTCGTCGACGGAGGGCTCGGGGGCTACGAAGCCGAGATCGGACCGCCCGAGCCGAATGTCGTCGACTACCGAATCTGCTGCAGCACCGCGTAGTTCGAATCTCACTTTGGGATGTTCGGCGCGATACCTGCTGATCAGTTCCGGGACCAACCACTCGCCGAGACTGTGCAGGAAGCAGAGGGAGACGGTGCCCTCGTTCGGATCCGCAAGGGTGCTGATCCGGTTGTGTGCGGAATCCACCTCGCTCAATGCGCGCAACGCATGTGCACGGAGAATCTCGCCGTACCGGTTGAGGTGGAGCCGATTGTGCCGCCGGTCGAACAAGCGCACCCCGAACCCCGTCTCCAGCCGGGCTATGGCCCGCGACAACGTCGGTTGCGTGACATGCATCTCCGCGGCGACAGCGGTGATGTTCTCCGATTCGGTGAGGGCGACGAACCACCGCAACTCCTGCAAGTTCACTGCCTGAGCTTATACGCGAGTCGTATGAGACTCGGCGGATATCGGCATTTCACAAACACCCGCGGGAGCGCGACAGTGAAAGGGCACTGACACGACTGCCCCGGCAAGGAGAATGACGTGAGTACCGAGCGTTCGGATTTTGTTTCCCACCCTGTGCATCGGCCCTTGGAGGGTGTCGTGGTGGTCTCGCTCGAACAGGCGATCGCGGCACCGTTCGCGACCCGGCAACTCGCCGACCTCGGTGCGCGGGTGATCAAGATCGAACGTCCCGGCGTCGGAGATCTCGCACGCGGATACGACCGAACGGTCCAGGGGATGGCGAGTCATTTCGTGTGGACTAACCGAGGGAAGGAGAGCATCGAGCTCGACGTTCGCTCCGAGGAGGGCAACCGGATCCTGCACCAACTCGTCGACCGCGCCGACGTCCTCGTCCAGAACCTGGCACCCGGCGCGGCAGGGCGCCTCGGCATCGGGGCCGACCGCTTGCGGGAAACCCACCCACACCTGATCACGTGCGATATCTCCGGATATGGCCGCGGCGGCCCCTATGAGGCACGAAAGGCCTACGACCTGCTGATCCAATGCGAGGCCGGACTGGTGTCGATCACCGGAACCGAGGACGAGCCCTCGAAGGTCGGACTGTCCATCGCGGACATCTGCGCCGGCACGTATGCCTACTCGGGGATCCTCACCGCCTTGCTCGATCGTGGGCGGACCGGCCGAGGCGCCAACCTCGAGATCTCGATGCTCGAGGCGCTCGGCGAGTGGATGGGGTACGCCGACTACTACGCCCGATACGGCGGGTCGGAGCCGAAGCGGACGGGAGCGAGCCACGCGACCATCGCGCCGTACGGACCGTTCACTGCGGCCGACGGGGAGGTCGTCAACCTGGGTCTGCAGAACGAACGCGAATGGGACGTGTTCTGTCGTGTCGTGCTGCATGCGCCGGAGCTGATCGACGATCCGCGGTTCGTCACCAACGCCGACCGGGTCGCACACCGCGCCGAGCTCGATGGCGTCATCGACGACGTTGCCGCAGGCCTCACCGGCGCGGACCTCGTCCACAGGTTGGAAGCGGCGAAGATCGCGTATGCCCGGCAGCGCACGATGGACGAGTTCGCCGAGCACCCGCAGCTCGCGGCACGCTCCCGGTGGGCGCAATTCGATTCCCCCGTCGGACGGCTCGAAGGACTACTTCCCCCGGTGACGGTGATGGGCGCCGAACACGAGATGCGCCCCGTACCAGGTCTGGGGGAACACACCGACAGCATCCTGACGTGGCTCGACGAGTACGCAGCGGTCGGGTCCTGACACACACTCTTCCCTCCGCCGTCGGCCGAGTCGCGCCGTCGGCGACGAACTACCGAAGGAGAACTACCTTGAGCAGCAGCGAAAACCAGGTCGAGCAGTCGGCGCCACCGGTCACCGGCTGGCCCGGCCGCTACTTCGAAGACTTCGAGATCGGAGACGTGTACCGGCACCCACTCGGCCGCACGGTGCTGCCGGTCGACAACTCGTGGATGACGCTCCTCACCCAGAACACGGCGCCGATCCACTTCGACGCGCACTACTCGAGTCAGACGACGTGGGGTAAGCCGCTCGTCGACTCCACCTTCACCCTTGCCCTCGTCACCGGGCAGAGCGTCACCGACATCTCCCAGCACGTGCACGCCAACCTCGGTTGGGACCGGGTGCGCCTGCCGAACCCGGTATTCGAGGGCGACACCATCTACTCCCAATCGGAGGTCCTCACCAAACGAGAGTCCTCGTCCCACAGGGACATCGGCATCGTCACCGTGCGCACCATCGGGTACAACCAGGACGGCACCATCGTCATCACCTTCGAACGGACCCTCATGGTGTATCGCAAGGGACACGGACCGCACACTGCAGGCGTCGACCCCAAGTGGGACGACCGGTCACGGCGCGCAGCCGGGATCGAGTAGTTGATCGAGTTGCCGGGCAGGCAGGGCCGGCGCGGCAACACCCTGGGCGTCGAATACCGAGCCTTGTGGACGTTTGTGGCTGTTCTGCCATGCCCCGCGACTGGCCGGTCTCGGCAGATCATCAACCACCCCGACGATGACCCAGAAGGCTTCTTCGCCGAATTCATCGACCGAGCCTGGAATTCGCGGTACTTCTCGAGCGCTCTGTATTCCGCCAGTCTGCGGCACAAGGTCCGGGCCGGTTCCGTGCGTGGAATCTTCGAGTCGATGGTGGAACTCTCCGACCAGGGCGATCTGATGAACCGCTTCCTGGCGATACCCGCGCCCAAGATGTTCATGTATGGACAGCAGAACGCATCGTTGTCGTATTTGGAACACCTGTCTGCCCATGGTGTGGAGGTCGCCGAAATCCGGATTTTGTGCCGCCCGCGCTCCGAGCTACCTGCGGCAGTGCCGTCTAAAGCGAATGTAAGGAAAGCGGACCATCCCTTCCCTCTCGCTGTGGCGGCGACCACATTGGTGTCAGTGGCTATGCATCATCACAGCAGTCGAGGAAGGAACATCATGCGACACACGACTTCGAACCCAACGTCGTCGACCGGCGAGAGGCGGGTTGTTGCGAACGTGGTTCGCGGCTGCATCGGCAACCTCGTGGAGTGGTACGACTGGTTCGTCTATGCAGCGTTCAGTGTGTTTTTCGCGGCGTCCTTCTTCCCGCAGAGCAGCACGACTGCCCAGCTTCTCTCCACCGCACTGGTTTTCGCCGTCGGATTCCTGATGCGCCCGATCGGTGGGTACATCCTGGGCCGATACGCGGACCGGTACGGGCGCAAGAACGCGCTGACGTTGTCGGTGCTGATGATGGCCGCAGGATCGCTGATCATCGCTGCGACACCGAGTTTCGAGGCGATCGGCATGCTCGCCCCGGCACTGCTGGTGATGGCGCGACTGATCCAGGGACTCTCCGTCGGAGGCGAATTCGCTTCGAGCGCAACGTACCTGTCCGAAGTCGCGACGCCCGGCCGCCGCGGCTTCTACTCGAGCTTCCAGTACGTGTCGATCATCCTGGGTCAGCTCGCTGCGCTCGGTGTCCAGATCATTCTGCTGCAGCTGCTGACCATCGACCAGATGCAGGCCTGGGGTTGGCGTATTCCGTTCGTGATCGGCGCGATCGCCGCCGTGACCGTGATGCTCTTCCGTCGCGGGATGGACGAGTCGGACCAGTACAAGGAGGAGGCGGCCCAGATCGCTGCCGAGAAGGCGTCCGGCACGCAGCCGTCGGCCAAGCGCGGCACCCTCCGACTGCTGCTGCAGTACCCGAAGCAGCTCGCGATGGTCTTCGGCCTCGCGATCGGCGGCACCGTCGCGTTCTACACGTACACCACGTACCTGCAGAAGTACATGATCAACACCTCGGGGATCGCCCCGGAAACGGTGGCGTGGATCAACTTCGCCGCACTGTTCATCTACATGCTGCTGCAGCCCGTGGCCGGACTGATCTCCGACCGCATCGGTCGCCGCAAGGTCATGCTGTTCTTCGGTGTCGGCTCGACCGTGCTGACCGTCCCGATTCTGACCGTTCTCGGCAACACCACCAACGCGTTCGTGGCGTTCGGCCTGATGATGACCGGACTGGTCATCGTGACCGCCTACAGCGCTCTGAGCGCGATCGTCAAGGCGGAGCTGTTCCCGACGAAGGTCCGCGCGCTCGGCGTCGGGTTGCCGCACGCGATCACCGCCGCCCTGTTCAGCGGCACGGCCGAGCCTCTCGCGCTCGCGCTCAAGCAGGCCGGACATGAATCGGCCTTCTTCTACTACGTCGTCGGCTGCTCGGCACTGACCCTAATCGCCGCGCTGTTCATGGCCAAGGGCAAGGGCGGCACCACCCTCGATCCGGAGACGGAGAATCCCGCCCGCGACGGACGCGAGGAAGACCGCGACGACCGCCGACTCGAGCGTGTCTGATCCCTCGTCCTCCGGCATTGTTCCCCGGGCGCACCGCGGCCGGGGGACAATTCCGGTTATGCGCATCGCGGTGGTCGAGGACGACGACGGCGTCGGCAACGCACTCGTTGCGGGTCTGACCCGGCAGGCGCACCAGCCCGTGCGGATGAAGTTCGGGTCCGAACTGCTGCTGCACCACGGCGAGGTGGACTTCGTCCTGCTCGATCTGGGGTTGCCGGACCGCGACGGGCTCGAGGTGTTGCGTCAGCTCCGCCAGGTCAGCGCCGTCCCCGTCATCATCCTGACCGCCCGCGACGACGAACGTTCGGTGGTGCGCGGCCTGCGCGGCGGCGCCGACGACTACCTGGTCAAGCCGGCCCGCATGTCCGAGCTGTTCGCTCGCATCGAAGTGGTGCGCCGGCGAAGCATGGCCGTCGAAGGCGGCGCACCACGAGAAGTGGTCACCGGAGACGTCCGCGTCGACCTCGATTCCCGCACCGTCACCGTGGCGGGAACAGAGGTCGACCTGACGTCGAAGGAGTTCTCCCTCCTCGAGATCCTGCTCGAGAACCCGGGGGCTGCGGTCAGCCGTCAGCAACTGATGGACCGGGTGTGGGGTGACGCGTTCGTGGCGGTCTCGCGTTCTCTCGACGTCCACATCGGCACTCTGCGCGCCAAGCTGGACCGACCCGGGTTGATCAGCACCATCCGTGGTTTCGGCTACCGGTGGGTGTGCTGACCTCGGGGTCGAAACGACATGCGCCGACGGTTACTGCTGATTCTCGCGATACTCGGATCCTGCGCGGTCGCGAGTTTCGCGATTCCCCTCGCGCTCGCGACCGCGGACTCGCGGACGCAGGAGTTCACACTCGGCCGCGAGGGAGACATCCAACGGTTCGCCGTCCTCGCCGAGGAGTACGTCAGGACCGGCGACCCGGCCCGGATCGCCGGCGAGGTCGAGGCATACGACGACGTGTACGGCGAGGGCGTTCTGGTGGTCTCCACGCGTGGTGTCCCGACCCTCGGGGTAGGCCTCGACGGCAACGAACCCGGAATCGAGGCCGCGATTCGCAGCGGACTGCGCAACGAGCGGGTCTCCACCGTCGACCGGCTGTTCCCGTGGAGCGCCGACGAGGCCCTGTTCGTCAAGCCGGTCGGGTCGGGCGCTCAGGTGAACGGCACCATCGTGGTGCGTGCCTCGACCGCCGAGGCCCGCTCCGACATCCTCCGGCAATGGGCCGTGATCGCGGCCGGTGCCGTGCTGGCACTGGTCGCTTTCGGTGTCCTCGCGATCGCCTTGAGCCGGTGGGTGCTCGGACCGCTCGCGAACTTGTCCAAGGGAATCGTGCAACTCATCCGCCGGATGCCCGACGCGAGGACACCGCCGAGTTCCGTGCCACCGCGATCCGTGCTGCCGGCCACGGCCGCAGGCGGGCCGCCCGAGGTGCGCCGGCTCGCGCATTCGTTCGACGTGATGTCTTCGGCGGTGCTGCGGGCAGCGGACGCGCAACAGCGCCTGATCGCCGATACCGCCCATCAACTGCGGAACCCGCTCGCGGCGTTGCAGTTCCGCCTCGACCTCCTCGACGACGGGATACCGGACAGCGCGCGCGAGGACTATCACAGCGTGACCGAGGAGGCCAAACGCTTGCAGACCATTCTCGACAGTCTTCTCTCGCTCGCCTCGGCCGAGACGCCGCGCTTCGGGGCCGATCGGTCCGAGGCGGTCTGCGACGCACTGTCGGTGGTGGCCGACCGGGTCGACTTCTGGTCGGTGACGGCCCGCGAACGTGGTGCGCGTCTGGCCACCATCGCAGACCCCGACGTCGACCATGTTCCGGTCGCGATCGCCGAGAACGATCTGTCCCAGGTGCTCGATGTGCTGATCGACAACGCCTCCCGATACGCAGGCCCGCACCCCACCATCGAAATCGGCGTCGTCGTGGAGCCGTCACCGGACCGCTCTCGGGTGTGCGTGTGGGTGGCCGACGACGGTCCAGGTGTCCCGGAAGAGTTGCGCGGCAAGCTCACCGAGCGCTTCTTCCGGGCCAACAACCAGGTCGGGACCGGTCTCGGCCTCTCCATTGTCGAGGTGGTCGCCGCAGCCTACGGCGGCCGTCTCGTCATCGACGAGGCCCCCGCCGGCGGACTGCGCGTACGCTTGTGGCTCGAACCGCACGTGGAGAAGCTGGACGATGATTAGCCGGCGACAGTTCATCGGTGGTGTGGCCGCAGCGGTCGCACTGTCGGGATGCGCTCGTGCCCAGCCCACGGGGACGTACGACATCGCGTCGGGTGAGCGCGACGGATTCCAGTCCGAGTTCGCCGAGTTGCTTGCGGACGTCCCGCCCGCCTCGGGTGGGGATCTCCGGTTGACGGTGCGCTACACCACCGGTTCCCTGGAGAACCTGTCGCTGCTGGCGTCAGGTGAGGTACTCATCGGGCTGACCCTGGCCGACTCCGCTGTCGAGTCGGCCACCCCGATCGTGGCCATCGGCCGGGTGTACGAGAACTATCTCCAGTGCGCGGTGCCGGCCCGCTCACCCTTTCACACGATGAAAGATCTTCGGGGCCAGACGATCAGCCTCGGCGCCCCGGGCTCCGGAACTGCGCAGACCGGAAGGCGGGTCCTCGAGGCGAGCGGTCTGACCCTCGACGACGTGACGGTGCGCCCGGTCTCACTCACCACCGTCCTCGACTCCCTCCGCGACGGCACGGTCGCCGCCGCACTGTGGGCCGGTGGCGTGCCCACCCCGGCGGCGATGCCGCGGCCCGGTCACGGTCCGGACGGCGGAATCCGGCTACTCGACCTGTCCGCCGAGTACGTCGAGATGCGCAAGACCTACGGGCCCATGTACGAACCGGTCTCGGTCCCTGCCCGGACATACGGTGACACTGCCGAGACCGCGACGGTAGGGGTTCCCAGCCTGCTCGTCGCCTCACCGCAACTGCCCGACGCCGTGGCCGGTGCCCTCGTCGACCTTCTCATCGATCGAGCCCAGGACCTGATTCCCGCCGACACCGTCGGCGCGCAGTTCCTCGACGCCCGATCACTGATCCAGACAGCTGGCGTCCCTCGCCATCCGGGGGCTGTCGAGGCGTACCGCCGTCACCACGGTTAGAAGGCGGACGGGTACCGCCGGCAACCTCAAGTACGTGTAAAACCTGGCCCCCACCCGATTGACTATGGCGCGTACATAGAGGCAAAATGGCCGTACATTTCGAGGAAGGCTGGCTCCATGGCATCGCAGACCGCCCTACCGCTCGCGGGGATCACCGTCGTAAGCATCGAACAAGCAGTTGCTGCACCCTTCGCGACCCGGCAACTGGCCGACCTCGGTGCCCGCGTCATCAAAGTGGAACGTCCCGACGCCGGCGACTTCGCGCGGCGTTACGACGAGACCGTGCACGGCGAATCGAGCTACTTCGTCTGGCTCAACCGCTCCAAGGAGTCGCTGACGCTGGACCTGAAGTCCGACGAGGGCCGCGACATCCTCGAAAAGCTGTTGTCCACAGCGGATGTCTTCGTGCAGAACCTTGCGCCCGGCGCCGCAGCCCGAATGAACCTCGACGCCCAGTCGCTCCAGCAGCGGTATCCCGCGCTGATTCCGTGCGACGTGTCCGGCTACGGCAACACCGGTCCCTGGTCCGATCGCAAGGCCTACGACATGCTCGTCCAGGGCGAATCCGGTCTGATGTCGCTGACCGGCCCCGACGAGTGCCCGTCCAAGGTCGGTGTGTCGATCGCCGACATCGCGGCCGGCATGTACGCCTACAGCGGGATCCTGTCCGCGCTGTACACGCGTGCAACCACCGGCACCGCCCGCGCGGTGGAGGTCGCTCTGTTCGAGGCGCTCGGTGAATGGATGGGATCGCCCGCCTACTACACCGAATACGGTGGCACGCAGCCCAGCCGGGTCGGGGCCGAACACGCGACGATCGCCCCGTACGGCCCGTTTCCCACCGCCGACGGCACGGTCCTGCTGTCGATCCAGAACGACCGCGAATGGTCCGCCTTCTGTTCGGAGGTGCTCGGCGACGAGTCGATCGCCACCGACCCACGTTTCTGCCGCAACTCCGCGCGGGTGGTGCACCGTGAGGAATGCAACGCTCTGATCTCCGCGCGGACGCGTCTGCTCAACACCGACGACGCCCTCGCCCTGCTCGACAAGGTGTCGATCGCCAACGGCAGGCTGGGCTCCGTATCGGATTTTCTGTCCCACCCATCCCTGGCCGGCCGTGACCGCTGGCGTGAGGTGGAGACCCCGGGCGGCCCGGTGCGAGCGCTGCTGCCGCCGGCGAACCTCAGTGGTGTGGAACCTCGATTCGATCCGGTTCCGGCTCTGGGTGCGCACACCGATGCCATTCTGGGGGAACTCGGTTACAGCGGCGCGGCGATCTCCGAACTGCGTACTGCCGACTCGATCTGAGGCTGGGCAGTGCCCCACGCAGTGGCGTCCGATGGAACTCGAATCGCGTACCAGGTCAGCGGCGAAGGACCGCCGCTGCTGCTGCTCGCCGGTCAGGCCAACAATCACCATTGGTGGGATCGTGTTCGCGCGGACTTCGACACGCACTTCCGCACCATCACGGTGGACTACCGCGGCACCGGAGCAAGCGACAAGCCCGAGACCGGGTACAGCACAATACTGTTCGCCGACGACGTGATCTGCGTGCTGGACTCCCTCGGAATCGGGAGGGCGCACGTCTACGGCACGTCGATGGGAGGCCGGGTGGCGCAGTGGGTCGCCGCGCGTCACCCGGAGCGTGTCGACGCCCTGATCCTCGGTTGCACCTCGCCCGGTGGAACGCACGCGGTGGAGCGCAGCCGGGAAGTCCGAGCGAGCCTGGCGCAATCCGATCCCGACCGGTCGCGCCGCGCCCTGCTGGAGTTGATGTACACGCCGGAGTGGCTCGGTCGAAATCCCGGTCCCTACAACACTCTCGGGGACCCGGACATGCCCGCGCACGCCAAGCTCGCCCACCTGCGGGCAAGCAACGGTCATGACGCGTGGGATGCGCTGCCGTCGATCAGTGCGCCGACCCTCGTCCTGCACGGGACCGACGACCTTCTGTCCCCGGCCGACAACGCACCCCTGCTCGCCGAACGGATCCCGAACTCCCGCGTGCACTTGCTCCCGGGCGCACGGCACGCGTACTTCGAAGAGGAGTGCACTGGCGCGGGCGCCGCGGCGATCGGCTTCCTCGTCGAACAGTAAGAGCGCGTTCGCGAGTGGGGTCGAGGCGCGCTAGTTGCCGGATCCGGGCATGACGATGCCGACCTTCGCCGCACCGAGGCCGTGGTCGCGGGCGGCGTCGAGTGCGGCGGGAGTGTCCTCGAGGTCGAACATCGTCTCGAGACAGTGGTCGACCTCGATCGTCCCGTTCTCGATGGCCTCGACTGCCGCCCGGAACGACAGCAGCCCGCCCTCGGACTGCGTACCGTTGACCCACTCCATGGTCAGGGACTTGCGGAATGAACGCTCCACGGGGAACGGGGAGTTGCCCGTCGATTCGGGGTAACCGAAGAATCCGATCGTTCCGCGAACGCGCGCGGCTTCGACCGCTGCGGCACGGGCGAGATCGTAGCCGGCGGCCTCGATCACCAAGTCCGCACCGACGCCGCCGGTCGTATCGAGGACGACCTCGGCGATCGACTCGACCGGTTCGAGGACGGTCCGCGCCGCGCCGAGCCGTTCGGCGACGGCGAGGCGATCCTTGTTCAGGTCTGCAATGGTGACCTTGAGGCCCCGAGCAATCAAGTGCTGCAGGTAGAACAATCCCGAGGAGCCGGCGCCGATGATCGCCGCCGTCCGCGGCATCCGCTCGACCGGTGTGTCGGCAGGTAGAAACTTCTTCATCCCGAAGAGGGTGGTACCGAGTTGCTGGGCGAGCAGCATGCGCCGAAGGTCTACGCCCTCGTTCAACGCGATCACGTGACTGGCGTCGACGGCCTGGAACTCGGCGAAACAACCACCGCGCTGACCGTGGGGGACGGTAAGCACCGGACGTCCGACTTCGACCCTCGAATCCTCGCTTCGAACAACGATTCCCACGCCTTCGTGGCCCGGATATCCGGGTCTCCCGAGGAGTACCGGGTCATGGAATCCGTCGAAGACGATGTGGACGTCGGAACCGCAGATCGAGGCGTATCGCATCTCCACGAGCACTTGGTTTGGCTCCGGGACCGGCCGGGGGAAGTCGCGAACTTCGACGACGCCGGGTGTGGTCACGCATGCTGCACGCATTCAGGCCTCGCTTGGGTGAGTCGGTGCTGGGAGTTGGAGGACGCATCGGATAGCCGCTCGGCGCGCCTTCCTGGATGGCGGTCACCGTATCGCACGCAGCCGGCGGCGGCAAGAGAAATCGCGTACGGGGCTGCCGGACAAATAGCGTCCGAACAATGTGCGGCGCAGTCGGTTTCACTCTGCTGGTAGCCATGCCTGCTCGTAATCAATCCATCAGAATTTGGCATTATCGCGCCAGGTCCATCAGGTAGCAGAATCACCAGAGTCACGACAACGAAGTGAGACCCAGATAACTACTTCGGGGTGAAGTATCGCAGGCTACAGAGGGCGTGGTGCATGGTCGATGTGCCTTCCTCGACGCCGAGCAATCACGGAACGTAGTGCATACCAATGGGTGTCGAAGTCCTGAGCCCCTGACGCGGTTCGTGACGGACCGGACCGTCGATCGGTGAAGCCCGCAGCCATTGCAGGATCCATTCCCACCACAAGGAGTCGCCATGACCCCCTCCACACCGCCGCACGCTCACAGAACCGATGATCGATCCGAGGAGCCGCCTCGCTCGCGCGGTCACTACGTCAAGTCGGTGCTGGTCGGTTCCATCGGCAACATGATCGAATGGTTCGACTGGTTCGTGTATTCGACTTTCGCAATCTATTTTGCCGGACAATTCTTTCCGAGCGACGACCGCACCGCGCAGCTCCTGAACACGGCGGCCATCTTCGCCGTCGGATTCCTGGCGAGGCCTCTCGGCGGCTGGTTGCTCGGGCGTCTGTCGGACCGCAACGGCCGTAAAGCCGGCCTGACGGTGTCCGTCGGAATGATGTCTGCGAGCGCCTTGATGATCGCTCTCGCGCCGAACTACGAGACGGCCGGCAATCTGGGAGCCTGCCTGTTGGTCACCGCGCGCATCCTGCAGGGACTGTCGGTCGGTGGCGAGTATGCCGCGTCGGCGGCGTATCTGACCGAGGTATCCAAGAAGGGCTGGCGGGGTCTGGGGGCGAGTTTCCAATACATCTCCGTCACCCTGGGGCAGCTCGCCGGCCTGCTGGTCCTCATCGTCTTGCAGTTCTCCTTGTCCGACGAACAGCTGACGTCGTGGGGTTGGAGAGTGCCGTTCGCGATGGGTGCCATCGGTGCCGTCGCGGTCTTCTACCTGCGGCGCGGAATGCACGAGACGACGGCCTACTCGGTTGCCGAAACGGTCGATACCGAAGATCGCCGGGGAACACTGGCCGAGGTATGGCGCAACCGGCGCGCCGCCGTCGTCGTCTTCACCCTGACCCTCGGGGGCACCGTCGCCTACTACACCTACACCACCTACCTGACCAGCTACTTCGTGAACAGCGTCGGCCTCGAGAAGTCGCAGGCCTCGACGATCAGCTTCATCGGACTGGTGGTGTTCCTGGTCCTCTTGCCGATCGGTGGGTACGTCTCCGACCGCATCGGCCGGCGGCCCGTCCTCATCTTCTTCGGCATCGGCACCACGATCGGAACGTATCCGATCCTGCAGGGAATGCAGAACAATCCCACGTGGCTCACCTGCCTGGTGCTCACCGTCCTCGGTCTGGTATTCGTGGTCGGGTACTCGTCGGTCAACGCGGTGGTCAAGGCCGAACTGTTCCCCACCGGGGTGCGGACGGTCGGTGTTGCCATCCCGTACAGCATCGCCACCGCCGTGTTCGGAGGAACTGCCCCATACATCGCTCTGGCGTTCCGCGACGCGGGCCGGGAGAGTTGGTTCTTCATATACGTCTCGATCTGCGCGGCCATCTCACTGATCACCTACGTGTTCATGCGTGAGACCAGGGACGTCAACCTCATCGACGAGACGGTCGCCCCGGGACCACACGACCGCGCGCAGCACTCGGCCTCGAACGGGACACCGATCAAAACCGTTCAGGTTGACCATTGCTATTCTTCGTTGTGATCGATGTCGCTCTTGCATATCGCCTGCTGATGGTGCGGGACGGCGGTAGCTCGGGAAGGTGGTCGTCCGGTGGACGTCAAGCAGTTGACCGCACTCGTTGCGGTGGCGGACGCCGGGAGCGTGACCCGCGCAGCCGAACTACTCCACTTGGTTCAGCCGGCGGTGACACGCCAAATTCACACGCTCGAGCAGGAACTGGGTGTCCCGCTGTTCGAACGTAGCCGTGCGGGAATGGAATTGACGGAGTCCGGCCGGCTCATGCTCGAGCGCGCCCGGAGGGTGCTGTCCGAACTCGAGCGTGCCCGGGCCGAGATCCGCCCGAATCCGGGGGTGCTGCAAGGGATCGTGACGGTCGGACTTCTGTCCTCCACCTCCGAACTGCTCGCCGAACGACTCGTCGCGGCCGTGTTGCAGGAGCATCCGGCCGTCCGGTTGCGAATAGTGTCCGGGTACGCCGGACACGTGCGGCAGTGGCTCGATGCCGGTGACATCGACCTCGGTCTGCTCTACAACCTGAAATCCACGTCGTCGCTCAACGTGCGAGCATTGCTCGCCGAAAACCTGTGGGCGGTTGCCCCGCCCGACGGCGGGCTCGACACCGGACGACCGGTCACCCTCGAGGAAGTGGCGACCCACCCGGTCGTGATGCCCAGCGCGCCCCACGGAATTCGCACATTGGTTGCGGAGGCGTGCGCGAGACTCGACATCGGTCTGAACATCGTCGTCGAGACCAACGAGGTGAGCATCCAGAAGAGACTCGTGCGAGCCGGTCACGGCTGGACGATCCTGCCGGGCATCGCCGTTGCCGATGATGTCGCCGGCGGTCTGCTCAGTGCGGCGCCGCTCCATTCCCCGGCGGTCGAGCGCACCGTCGTGCTCGCGTTACCGAGCGCCCCCCGGATCCCGCCTGCCGTCCATGCGGTGGCCGATCTGCTCGTCCGCCAGATGCGCGACGCCGTCGAGCGCGGTGAGTGGCCGTCCGCTCACTGGAAGCCGGACAACTAGTCGCACGCGAATCAGAGCCCTCCGCGCGACACGAGTTGCGAGACGATGACGTTGCGCTGGATCTCGTTGGTGCCCTCACCGACGATCATCAACGGAGCATCCCGGAAGTACCGCTCGACGTCGTACTCGGTGGAATAACCGTAGCCGCCGTGGATGCGCACCGCGTTGAGGGCGATGTCCATCGCCACCTCGGACGCGTACAGCTTCGCCATCCCGGCCTCCATGTCGCACCGATCACCGCTGTCGTACTGCTCGGCCGCATGCCAGGTCAGCTGCCGGGCCGCGGTCAGCTTGGTCGCCATGTCGGCGAGGTAGTTGCCGATCGACTGATGCTTCCAGATCGGCTTGCCGAAGCTCTCCCGCTGCTGTGCGTAGGCGAGGGAGTCCTCGAGTGCCGCCGTGGCCACACCCAGCGCCCGGCAGGCCACCTGGATGCGGCCGGTCTCGAGGCCCTTCATCATCTGCGCGAACCCCTTGCCCGGGGTACCGCCGAGGATCGCCGTGGCCGGGGTCCGGTAGTTGTCGAACGACAGCTCACAGGTTTCGACACCCTTGTAGCCGAGCTTGGGCAGATCCCGTGACACCGTCAGACCGGGACCGTGCTCGACCAGGACGATCGAGATGCCCTTGTGCTTGGGGGACGCGGCCGGATCGGTCTTGCACAGCAGCGCGATCAGCCCGGACCGGCGGGCGTTGGAGATCCACGTCTTCGACCCGGTGATCACCAGGTCATCGCCGTCGGACTTGGCGTTGGTGGACATCGCCTGCAGATCCGACCCGCCGCCGGGCTCGGTCAGCGCCATCGTGGCCCGGATCTCACCGGTCGCCATCTTCGGCAAATACTGCCGCTTCTGCTCCTCGGTGCCGTACAGCGACAGCAGCTTCGCCACGACGGTGTGCCCGCCCATCGCCCCGGCCAGGCTCATCCACCCGCGGGCCAATTCCTGGGTCACCTGCGCATAACAGGGCATCGACACCGGTGATCCGCCGTACTCCTCCGGAACCGCCAGACCGTAGATCCCGATCTGCTTCATCTGCTCGATCCACTTCTCGGGGTACTCGTTGGCGTGCTCCACCGCCTGCACCGTCGGCATCACGTCGCGGTCGACGAAGGCGCGCACCGTCTCGACCAGGTACGCCTCTTCCTCGTTCAGCTTGCCCATCACTCCACCTCGCACTCGCACAACATTTGTACGGCCATATTCTCGGATATGTATGCTTCCGTCAAGTCCCGCATTGACATTCACCCGCGATCGGTGCCACCATCTAGTCCGGATCGGCACCATCTCCGCTGTTCAGAGGCTAGGAACGCGACTACAGGCGTCGACCGACCTAATGGCCGTATTTACCGTCCCTTCACATACTGAAGGGACGCAAGTACCCCAGCGGTCGCCAACACCTCGCGTCGAGCGAACACCGTTTCTCACGAAAGAGGCGACCAGGATGTCTCAGCACAGGTTCGAACTCCGGCCGGTCGCGCCCTCCGCGTCGAACTGGGATTGGCGGATGCACGCGCGTTGCCGGTCCATGGACACAGAGCTCTTCTTTCCGTGTGAGGGGGAAGGGCAGGGCGCACGCATTCGGCGAGAACGAGCCGCAAAGCATGTCTGCGAGCCCTGCCCGGTGCTGACCGAGTGCCGAAATCACGCATTGATCACCGGTGAGCAGTTCGGCGTCTGGGGTGGCACGACGGAGAAGGACCGCCGGTATCTTCGACCGCCCCGACTCGGTCGATACCGTTCCTGACGGCGTAATGCCCGCGGTGTCACCGCTCGTCCCGTATCGGCTCATCGGCGGTGCGCGCGCAGCGCGGTGCGGAGTCCTTTGCGGCGCCCGGTGGCTCCGTCGGCGGGCGTGGTGGATGCGGTGCGGAATCTCAGTTCGGACGCGGTCTCGGGAGCATCGTCGGCGGTCGCGGATAGAAACCGGTCCGGGAGTGCCAACTTGTGGATGGTGCGCAGGGTCAAAAGGTATTGCCTGGCTAGCGAACCGGTGGTGTAGGGCAGATCGTACTTCTCGCACAGTACGCGGACCCGCGTCGCGATTTCCGGGTAGCGGTTGCTGGGGAGGTCCGGGAACAGGTGGTGCTCGATCTGGTAGCAGAGGTTGCCGCTGAGGAATGCGAGCACCGGGCCGGCTCGGAAGTTGGCGGTGCCGAGCATCTGGCGTAGATACCATTCCGCCCGGGTCTCGTTTTCCAGTTCGGTGGGGGTGAACTTCTCTGCGCCGTCCGGGAAATGTCCGCAGAAGATCACGACGTAGGCCCACAGGTTACGCAGTAGGTTGGCGGTGAGGTTCGCCTTCAGCGTCCGTCGCCACCGCCGCCCGCTGACGGCGGGAAAGAGTACGTAATCCTTGCCGGTCTGCCGGACGATCTTGCCGATCAGCGCTCGGGTGTGGCCGGACTTCTCGGCGGCGGTGCCGGCACGCTCCTGTTCGGAATACAACCCGTGCAGGGCGATGCCCCATTCGAACGTGGTCGCCAGCAACAGGTTCCGCAGCGGTTGCAGCAGGTTGTCCGGTTTCCACGGCTGGTCGCGGGTGATGCGGATGACGCCGAACCCGAGGTCGTCGTCCATCCCGATCACGTTGCTGAACACATGGTGGCGATAGTTGTGGGAGTACTGCCACTGGGACGACAGACCCGCCATGTCCCACTCCCAGGTGCTGGAGTGGATTTCCGGGTCGTTCATCCAGTCCCACTGGCCGTGAGACACGTTGTGCCCGATCTCCATGTTCTCCACACTCTTGGCCACGGCGAGAGCCGTGGTCCCGAGTGCCCATCCGACGCGCGTCCGGCTTGCGTGGATCACCAGCCGCGCAGCGGCATCCAACCCGCGCTGGAAGGCGATCGTGCGGTGGATGTAGGTGGCATCGCGCTCACCGAGTGAATCGGTGATGTCCCGCCTGATCGCGTCGAGTTCGGTGCTGAGCGCCTCGACGTCCTCCGCTGTGAGGTGCGCATATTCCTTGATGTCGGATATCGCCATGGTCTACTCCAGATTCCGGACCCACCCTGGACCGGCTGTGCGTCAGTAGTAGTGGCGTCGGCCCGCGACCGCGTGCCCGGCCATCCCCATGACCTCGAGCACCACTCCGATGATGATGAGCGCAATCCCGATGTACAGGAGCGCTGGGACGCTGAGGACCAAGCCGACTATGGCGAGGATGATGCCGAGAATGATCATGATGAGGCCTGATTTCGGGACGGGGGTCGAGATTCGGACTGGTGTGGAGGGTCAGCGTGTGAAGATTCTTTTGATCTTCCGGCCTGCCTGCTTGATCTGGTCGCCGGCTTGCTTGGCTTTGCCCTTGGCTTCCTGCGCACGTCCCTCTGCCTCCATGCGCTCGTTTCCGAGCGCCTTCCCGACGGTCTTCTTGGCGGCGCCTTCAGCGGTTTCAGCTTTGTGCCGAAGCTTTTTCCCGATACTCATGGCGATGCTTCTCGTTTCTCGGTTACGCGGCGGGTGCGGATCAGGCGTCGTTCGTGAGCGGGAATGCGTCGCCGCTGGAGTTCAACACGCTTGCGCCTCCGACGATCTCGGACGATCATGACGGCCTCCTGTGGCCCACGGTGCATAATCAAGTCAACGCCGGATTCCGTCGCAAGTCAACACTGTAGATCTACGGTTTAGGCCTACAGTTGAACGCGAGGGAAGGTGGCGAAGATGCCCGAGCGTCGTTCGATCCACTCCGACGATGGCCCGATCACCCGTGAGCGGATACTCGAGTGCGCGCTCGGGATCATCGACGGTGACGGCATCGACGGCCTGTCCATGCGCCGCCTCGGCAAAGCACTCGGCCGCGACCCGATGACCCTGTACCGCCACGCCCCGAACAAGGCCGCGCTGCTCGACGGGGTTGCCGAGCGTGTCCTCGAAGAACTCGAGGTCGACACCGACGACGGCGACTGGGCGACGCAGCTGCGGGAGGTCGCGCGGGGCTTTCGCCGGTTGGCCCTCGCTCATCCTCAGGTGGTCCCGCTATTGGTCACCAGGCCGCTGTCGACGCCGCTCGGGCTCAGGCCGCTCGGCACCCTGCGTCCACTCGAGGACATCCTGACCCTGCTCACCAAGGCGGGCTTCACCGACGCCGATGCCTTGCACGTCTATCGGGCATTGTTCGGCTTCCTCTACGGCCACGTCCTCAACGAACTGCAGGAACTCGTCGAGCGTCCCGACGAGTCCGACGACCTTCTGCGCCTCGGCCTTCACCGCCTGCCGATCGCCGAGTTCCCTCTGATCCGGGGCCTGGCGCCGGTGCTGGCGTCCTACGACGGCGCCGCCGAACTCGAACGTGGCGTCGACATCCTCCTCGCGGGCCTGACCGCGACGTCGACGCAGCCCGACTCTCCTCCGTCCCGGTGATGTGAACGCGCTCGGACGTCGAGCCGGTTCGGTCGAGGGCATCGACATCGAAACCGAGTGGGCCGAAAAGTCGAGATAGGGTTGGCTCGTTCGTCATTCTCTACAGCCGAGTTGTCACGGGTGAGAGGAGGACCTGTGCAGTACATGCTGTTGATCTACAACTGTGAGCGGCCCGAACCGGGCGATCCGGGTTTCGCCGATGCGCTGGCCCGGGTGAACGCATTCGCCGACGAGTGCCGCCGCCGCGGAGTCTTCGTCTCCGGGCACCCGCTGCAGCCGGAGCACACCGCCACCACGGTCAGCGTTCGGGACGGTCGGACGCTGATCACCGACGGCCCGTTCGCCGAGACCCACGAACACCTCGGCGGCGCCTATGTCCTCGACTGCCGCAATCTGGACGAAGCCCTGGAGCTGGCCGCCTTGTGCCCGTTGGCCGAGCTGGGGTCGATCGAGGTGCGGCCCATCGTCGATGTGCCGGGCCTGGATCACCGTCCGGCGACAGTCGTCGGCGAATGAACGTCGAACCGGGGCTGCAGCAGGTCTACCTGGAACACAGGGCCCGGATGCTCGCAGCTCTGATCCACGTGCTCGGCGACTTCGAACTCGCCGAGGATGCGCTGCAGGATGCGTGTGCACTCGCGTTGCGCAAGTGGGGCGATACCGTCCCGAACGACCCAGTGGCCTGGCTGCTCACTGCGGCCCGGAACAGCGCGATCGACCGGCTGCGGCGGGCCAGGCTCGGCCGGGAGAAGCTCGCGCAGGTCGGTGAACAGTCCCGGGTGGTGACCGTGATGACGGACGTCGGGCAGGACAGGCTGCTGCGCATGGGTGATGAGCGGTTGAGCCTGATCTTTGCGTGCTGTCATCCCGCCCTGGCCGAGGACGCGCGGGTCGCCCTGACTCTGCAGGCCGTGGCCGGGCTGACCGCCGGGCAGATCGCCCGCATGTTTCTGATCGGCGAGTCGACGCTGGCGCAGCGCTTGGTGCGGGCGAAACGCAAGATTCGCGACGCCGGCATCAGTCTGGATGTGCCCGCCGATCACCAACTGCCCGAGCGGGTTTCCGGCGTTCTCGCGGTGGTGTACCTGATTTTCACCCAGGGCTACGCCCCCGGTCGGCTCGAGCAGAGCACGCTGTGCGAGGAGGCGATCAGGCTCGCCGAGCTCGTCGCCACCCTCATGCCCGACGAACCCGAAGCGCTCGGACTGGTCGCGTTGCTGCTGCTGCAACACTCGCACCGCGCCGCCCGCTACGATTCCGCCGGCGACGTGGTGCTGCTGTCGGATCAGGACCGCTCACGATGGGATCGCGCCGAGATCACCGAAGCGATCGGCGTACTGGACCGGGCGCTACGCCTCGGCAGACCGGGTCCGTACCAATTGCAGGCCGCGATCGCCGCGTTGCACGCCCAGGCTGCTTCGACCGATCACACGGACTGGCCAGGCATCGCCGCCCTGTACACCCAATTGCTCGCGGTCGATCCGTCACCGGTGGTGGCGTTGAACCACGCCGTGGCCACGGCAATGGCGACCGGCCCGGAGGAGGGGCTCGCGCTGATCGACGAAATCAACGGAATCGACCGCTACCACCTGCTTCATGCGGCACGAGCCGATCTCTTGCGCCGTCTCGGCCGCACCACGGAGGCGGCAATCGCCTACCGGCGAGCACACGAACTCGCCGGCAATCCCGCAGACCGGCGATTCCTCGCCCGACGTCTGCTCGAACTCGACCTCACGGAGTCCCCATGAGACTGTCCATTCTCGACCACGGCCACAGCCGACGCACCAAACTGTTCCTCACGCTCACGTCCACCATGTCGCGCGTGGACAGCCCCGACATCGTGAAGCTCCTGCTGTACCGGCCGGGCTTCCTCACCCGTCCGCTGTTGGAGCTCACCGCCGACGCGATGCGCGGGCCGTCGTACTGGACCGCCGCGGAACGGGAGTACCTCGCGATGTGCACCGCGCAGTTGCACCGCTGTCCGTTCTGCATCGACACGCACGCCGAACTCACCCGCATCGCCGGCCACGGTGAGATCGACCCGGATCGTCCCGCGTCGGCACGGCCCCCACTGAGCGCCGTCCGCGAGTTCCTCGACACGATCAGCCGCACGCCGGACCGTGCCGACCCCGCCGGAGTCGCCGACCTGCCCGAACAGGCGCTGGTGGAGGCATTGCGTGTCAACCTGGTGTGGAACATCGTCAACCGCCTGGCCAACGCGTTCGGCTTCACCCTCCGAGAAGGCCAGTTGCACAGCGGTACCCGCGCCCTGCACCGATTCGGCTATCGCTTCCCCGGATTCCTGCTCGCCGACGGCGCGAGACCCGACGGCAGTGACGATGCCGTGGCCGACCTCCGCCACTCGGTGTTGCACCGGCCTGCCACCACCGCCCCCGCCCTGCGTCTCGCCGCCGCGTCCGGCGACCCGCTTCCCGAACCGTGGCAGGCTTACGCGGCGGCGGTCCGCGACGCCTCCTACACGATCACCGACAGCGACATCGACAAACTTCTCGCCGCCGGACCAAACGAGGATCAGGTCTTCGAGGTCACCGTCGCCGCGGCGGTCGGCGCGGCCCTGGAGAGTTTCGATGCCGGAATGTCCGCACTGGGACACACGTCCACGAGCTGAACCGAGCAGATCGACGGAAAAACCTGACACAGGATGTCAGGGTCTCGGTGCGAGCATGGTTTCACCGTTCGGCACCGGGCCCCGGATCGACATCGACACAGACAAGGACCTCCATGCGCGAAACACGAGAAGAGCTCGACGAGCTCCAAACCCTCCTCGACGCCTCCCTGTCCCGCTCCACCGCACACCTGCGTTCGATCATCGGCACCGAGAGCACCCTGACCGCAGAACAGCTCACCCAGATCGTCACCGGCATGTGCACCCTCGCCCTGTCCACCGTCACGGCGAAGGGCGAACCGCGGATCAGCGGTGTCGACGGGCACTTCCTGCACGGGAAGTGGCACTTCGGCACGGCGCGCGGCGCCGCCAAGGCCCGCCACCTCGCCGCCCGTCCCGCCGTCAGTGCTGCGCACCTGCGCGGTGAGGACCTGGGTGTGTTCACGCACGGGACGGTGGAGATCCTCAACCCCCAGGACGGCGAGCCGGCCGCGGACTGGCCGGACCTGCTCGCCTACTTCACAGACTTCTACGGCGAAGACTTCTTCGACTGGGACAACGACGTGGTCTACTACCGGCTGCATCCGCACTGGATGACCGTCTACGCCGCCGACATCGCCAAGCTCACCGCGGCGCCGCGGTCCTGATCGGCACTGTCGACCCAGCACCGATTGCCGGGTGACGCGGTACCGTCGGCCGCGTGGCTCTCATCCATCACGCTCAGCTGTCCCCGTCCAAGGCCGAGATGCTCGGTGACTGGGTTCCGCGCCAGCCCTGGATCGGGTCCGCCGACGCGTCGTCCGTCGAGGTCGTCGGTGCGTACCGGTTCGACGATCCGGCCGGGGAGGTCGGCATCGAAACCCACCTGGTCCGGACGGCGGACGGGCAGGTCGTGCAGGTGCCGGTGACCTATCGCGGTGCCCCGATGGCCGGTGCGGAGGCGTCGCTGATCACCACGATGCAGCATTCCGTGCTGGGTGAGCGCTGGGTCTACGACGCGTGCGCCGACCCGGTGTACGCGAATGCGCTCGTGACGGCGATCCTGACGGGAGGGACCGAGGCGGAACTCCAGTTCGACATACCCGGCGAGCGCCGAAAGGTGACGACCAAGGTGTCGGGTAGCGGCTCACCGGGCTCGACCGTGCCGGTCGTCGATGCCGTGAACTGTGCGAATGAGGGAACGACCACCGTCATCACGACGGACCGGATCGGCGTGCGGGTGTTCCGCGTGATCGATCCGGATCGGGTCGCGCCTGTCGGCTCGCACACTCTGGAGGGCACCTGGCCGGGCCGAGGTGCGCCGGCGCTGCTCGCGATCGCGCATCCGACGGCGAACCACGACGTGTGACGCGGGAGGGGCGGAATATCTCCGAGGACGGTACAGTTGAACCCGTCGACGGTGTCGGACATACCCCGGGTACCACATTAAAATTGTCGCCGAGAGCGACCACTTGCCGAGAGGCGATATGACGGCACCGTCGCAGAAGCCGCCGGCACCATGTGGTGCCGGCGGTTTTCGTTCTGCGGTGGACCTCACCCGACAGGCTCGAATCCGGCCAGCATCTGCTCGAGTGCGGCCTGGTCGGGCCCGATGAAGGGGTCTGACTTCGGTGCCTCGGCGAGCATGTCCAGAAACTCGGCGGTGCGTCCGTCCGCCGGGGGGAGGTGGGTGCCGAGGATCCATCGCGGGTCGAGCGCTCGGAGCGCGGCGACGGTGCGCAGGAACTTCGTCTCGTCCACCAGATGCACCCAGGGACTGTCGACGGTGGCCCACAGGTGCTGCGCGGAACGGACGGCGTTGGGTGTGGAGTACCCGACGTCGTTGGCCGTGGCGAGTTCGGCGGTCTCCATCGGCGCCCCGAAGCAATCCGACGAGAAGTAGGCCTCGCTGCGGTCGTCGTAGAAGCCGACGGTGCTGGGATTGTCGAACAGCGGGGGCCGTAGCGCCGTCAGTGTCCGATCGCCGACGTCGAGGGATTGACCCGGATTGAGCAGGTAGACCCGGTCCATCGGGACGGGCCGTGCGCAGGACATGATGCCTACGCCCGCGAAGGTCGTGATCAGGCGGGCGCGCGGCGCCGCGTCGAGCAAGTCGAACAACGCGCCGGTGTGATCGCGGTCCGGATGCGTCAGCCAGATCCACTCGACGTCCGCGGGATCGAGCACCGAGCCCAGGGCTTCCATGAAGCCGCATCCGGGCAGGCTGAGTCCGGTGTCGACGACGACGGGTTCGGCGGCGTGGAGAACGTACGCGTTCACCGGTAGGTGCCCGATCCCCGGTACTTCCAGTTCGTCACTGAGAGCGGTGATATCACGTCGGATATTGTTGATACGCATGGGAACTCTCCTCAGTCGTCGTAGTCGACGCGGATCAGTGACCGGGCGATCGTGGCCAGGTCGGCTTCGGTCGGCTCGTATCCCCGCGGGACCTTCAGGCCCAGTTCGAATGGGGTGGCCCCGTCGTCGAGCGCGGCACGGAATGCGGCGCCTGCCTCGGCGGGGGTGGCCTCCAGTAGCAGGGCCCGGCCCCGACGGACACGGCCCCGGTGGGTGACCGTCACGGGTGCGCCGCCGGCGAAGTTGCGCCGCCACGGACGCTCGGTGAACACGAGCGTCTGACCGTCGACGTCGTGCAGGCACACCGGCACCCGCAGGGTGCGCCCGGTACGACGGCCGGTGAACTCGATCAGCCCTTGGCGCCGGATGCGCCGCCCCAGTGACCGGGTCGTGAGGACCCGCCGGACCAACGGGTTGACCAGCCGCATCAATTGGGGTGGCGGCGGGCTCAGCCGCACATTCGTGGTATCGATTTTGGACATGTCACCGACGCTAGGAGCGATGGAGCGGGCGCACCATTCCACAATTCTGGTATTTCCGGCGCCGATCCGCGCTCGTACGATTGACTCGTGAGCGTGGATTCCGTGCAGTGCGCGGCAGACAAGGTCGCACGATTGTGCGCCGCACCACGCGGCCTGGTGTCGCTGTGGCGGGACGCGTCGGACGTCGTCGCCGGTGTCGTCCCGTATTACTGGACGCCGTGCTGGTTCACTCTCGACCCCGTGTCCATGCTGATGACCAGTCACTATCACTTCGGCATGGACGAATTTCCCGGGGAATGGCTGGCCGCCGAGTATTACGAGGACGACGTTCAGTCCGTCCCCGACGTAATGCGTTCGGCCGAAGGGATTTCCACGTTGCACGAAGCCGCGCACGGTGATCCGTCGGGAAGTCCGCGCTGGCGCCGGAACCGGACACTCGGCGGCGACCAGGAGCTGATTGCGCGGTTACGCACGCGCTCGGGAGAAACGTGGGGAGCGCTGAGCCTCTATCGCGACGAGGGGATGCCGATGTTCTCGGAAACCGAGAAGTCGTTCGTGCAGGAGATAGCGCCGGTCCTCGCGGGCGGTGCCCGCCGCGCACTGCTGTACGGGCAGGCCGAGGAACCGGAGTATGCCGATTCGCCGGGTTTGCTCGTCCTCGACGAGAACTGGAACATCGAATCCGCGACGCCCGGAGTCGACCGGTGGATGGTGGATCTGCCGGGCGGGGACTGGGATCGGGGGGAGTTGCCGGCCGCGGTGATCACTCTCGCCGGTCGTGTATTGCGGTGTGTGGAAGACCGCGACCGGCTGGGCGACGTGGCCATCTCGCGGGTGCTGTCGAGGTCGGGGGCGTGGTTGGTGCTGCATGGGGCATGCCTGACGTCGACGGGCAGGCGGCGGATCGCGGTGATCGTGGAGCCGGCGCATCCGAGCCGCCTGTATCCGCTGCTGATGTCGGCGTACGGGCTGACCGAGCGCGAGAAGGAGGTCACGTCGATGGTGTTGCAGGGGGCGTCGACTTCGCAGATCTCCGCCGAACTACATGTGTCGGCACAGACCGTGCAGCAACATCTGAAGAGCATCTTCGACAAGACCGGCGTGCACAGCCGACGCGACCTGGTCGGCAAGGTGTTCTTCCACCACTACGAGCCGCGGTTTCGCGACAACGAAAAGCGGACCGCCGCGGGCAGGCCTGTCCGCGGCGATCCCTGGCATACACAGAGCAGCTGAGCCCGGGAATCCGGTTACACCGGCGGATGGGTTCCGATCCGGGCCGTAGTCCGGTGGCCTACTGTTCCTTCTTCAGGCGGGCGGCCAGCATGGCCTTGCCCAGATCGCCACCCTTCCGGCTCACGGCTTGGGCGCGGCGGAAGAAGTCGGCCAACTCGGCGTCGCCGTCCATGTCGGCATCCGAGATGTAGCCCTCCAGACGCAGAGCGTTGCTCAGTGACGCTTCGACGAACCAAATCAGGTTGTAGTCCTTGTCCCGAACACCGGTCACCGAGCGTGCATCTTGTTCACTCATCAGTGCGTCCTTCCCGAGAAACGGCCGACTGTCTTGTGGTTCCTGCCTACCCGTGTGGTTGCATCGTAAACGTGAGGCGCGCCGGGCTCAGGCGAATACCCAGTTCATCAGGACGACGTACAGCCCGGTCCCGAGGACGATCGAGAGCACCGCATTCTTGCGCCACAGGTGCACCGCGGCCGTCGCCGCCACCGCGATCAGTTCGGGGATCCCGTGCGACGGGGCGGTGACGGACACGTTCTTCAGGGAGTACGCCACCAGGATCAGCATGATCCCGGCGGGCAGGTAGACACCGAGGTAGCCGACGAGTGCGGACGAGCGCAACGGCATGACGATCGCGAAGGGAACGGCGCGCAGGGCGAACGTGACGATCGCCATGATCGCGATGGCCGCGAGGATGTAACCGGCGTCAGGCATCGGTGCGCACCTTTCGCCGGGTGACGAGGTAGCGGATGACGAGCAGGCTCACGAAGGCGCCCATCGCTATCGGCAGCATGTGTTCGGGGTCGACGAGTCGCGCGATCAGCGCGCACATCACGGCCATCGAGGGAACCGCGAAACCACGCTGGGCCCGGATGGCCTCGATGGACAGCACGACGAACAGCGCGGTCAACGCGAAGTCGAGGCCGACGATGTTCTCCGGGATCCATTGCGCCGCGGTCGCTCCGAGCATCGCTCCACCGATCCAGTACGCGTGGAGATACAACTGCGAGTACACGATCACCCGGCCGGACATCGACTTCCGGTCGCCGGTGACCGTCATGGCGTACGCCTCGTCGGTCAGCGCGAACATGCTGTAGAAGCGGGCAAGCCGGCCCTTCACCCTGTCGAGGGGAAAGCTCAAGGCGTAGAACACGTGCCGGAAGTTCACCAGCAACGCGGTCAGCGCGATGTACGGGAGAGGCGTCATCGCGGCCACCATGCCGACCGCGATGAATTCGAGGGAACCGGCGTAGATCAGCGAGGTGAAAACCATCGCCCACCACGGGTTGAGCCCCTGCTGGACGACGAGCACCCCGAGGGCGATCCCCAGCGGGACCAGCCCGATTCCGACGGGGAGCGACGCCTGTAGGGCGCGACGCCACTCCGGGGCCTGCCGGGGGTCGGAGTCGACGACTGCGGTCGTCGCGAGGGTAGCTGGATCGATCACCACGCAAATCTATAGCAACCATCCAGGTGTGCGATTGCGAGAGAATGCCCATTCGGCATAGTCTGCGCAATAATAGTTCAATGGACGACATAGATCACGCAATTCTCGACCATCTGCGCAACGACTCGAGTCTGACCAACACGGAATTGGCGGATCTCGTGGGTCTCACACCCTCCCCGTGCCTGCGCCGGGTCAAGAAGCTCGAGGCGGACGGCGTCATCACCGGCTACCGCGCCATCGTCAGCCAGGAAGCGCTCGATCGGGGGTTCCAGGTGATCGTCACCGCCGAGATCGGTGTGAACGACCAGGCGACCATCGAACAGTTCGAGTCCCGGGTCGCCGCCTTCGACGAAGTGATCGAATGCCGGAGGCTGTTCGGGATCCCCGACTACTTCATCCGGGTGGCGGTCCGCGACCTCGCGACGTACGAGAACTTCATGGCCACCAAACTCAGCGGGCTCCCCGCGGTCTCGCGGGTCACCTCGTTGATCACGATGAAGACCATCAAGAGCGCCGACTGAGTCAGCGGTGCGCCGCGACCTCCCGGTAGAACTCGAGGTGTTTCTGCGCGACGTTGTCCCATCGATGTGAGCGAGCGAAGGCGCGCCCCTCGTCGAGGGAGGCGCCGTCGGCAGGTTCGGTCAGGGCGCGTGCCATCTCCTCGTGGGTGGACGCGTACCGGACCGTCCCGCGAAAGACCTCCCGGAGGACCGGCAGGTCACGTGCGACGACGGGAACGCCTGCCGCCAGGGCTTCCATCGCGGCCAGCCCGAATCCTTCCTTGGTGGAGAGGAAGGCGAACGAGCGGGCCTGGGCTACCAGCGAGGGGAGTTCGGCGTCGTCGATCGTTCCGAGGATGGTCGGTGTCACACCCAGCTCTGCGGCCCGCCGGTCGAACTCGTCCCGGTACCCCCGGTAGTCGAACAGGGTCTCGCCGCCGGCGAACACCAGCCGCAGGTCCGGTTGCTCCTTCACGAGCAGTGCGTAGGCCTCCACCAGGTCGATGCTGCCCTTGCGCGGTTCGATACCGCCGACCGCCAACACGTAGTCGCCCAATTCACCGGCCCACCTGCGGCGGCGCTCGGCGTCCTCGCGGGCTTCCTCGAATCGGGCGGCGTCCACGCCGTTCGGAATGACGGCGCACTCGAGACCCCACCCGGCGGAGACCTCCGCGGCGACGGCGGCGGACACGCAGATCCGCGCGTACGGATCCACGATCGCGCGCTCGTGGCAGGCGGCGAGCGCGGGCGTCGTGAACTGGTCGAGATGGTGGATGGTTCGCACGCACCGTCCGACGGCGTTGGCACTGATGCAGTCCTGCGCGTGGACGATGTCGTAGGCCTCCGGTGTGAAGGCGGCGCGCATCGTCTCGATGGATCGGAGGATCCGGTCACCGACGGTCTCGTCGTCGACGTGTGCGAACGGCACCACCCGCACGGCGACAGTCGGGTCGACCGGACGGAAGAAGGCGGCGTCGCCGTGCCTGCCCAGGGTCCAGACCGTCACGTTCGCGCCCTGCCGGGCGAGGGCCTCCGCCAACGCCAGCGTGTGCACGACTCCCCCGCGCGGTTTGGTCGAATAGGTCAGCAGCGCGATCCGCACGTCAGTGTTCTCCTCGGTCCAGCAGTCTCCGGTAGGTGTCGATGCGGCGTTCCTCCAGGTGCCGAAGCACCTTCCTGGCCCGATTCACCTCGTAGTCGACGTCGAGTTCGGCGACGGCGAGGCCACCCTTCGTTCCCGTTCGCGCGAGCACGTCGCCGCCCGGACCCACCACCTTGGCCTGACCTAGGAATCGCAGTCCACCCTGGATTCCGGTCTGGTTGGACGACACGAGGACCACCTGGTTCTCGGCGGCCCGGGCCGAGTCGTAGAGATCGAACAGGCGTGATTGCCGGTCCTGGGTCATGCGCGCCGCCCGGTCCGTGATGCTGGCCGGCCACGCGGACAACGCGGCGATGATCCGTGCGCCGTCGAGCGCGAGGGTGCGGGCGGATTCCGGGAACGTCTTGTCGTAGTCGATCAGCATCCCGATCCGTCCCACCGGTGTGTCGAAGGCGGTGAAGGAGTCACCCGCGGCGTACGCCAGGGATTCCCCGGCCGGCTGATGAACCTTGCGGTGATTGCCCAGCACTCCGTCGCCGGTCACGCAGGCGGCGGCGTTGTAGCGCACCCCGTCGCACAGTTCCGTGTACCCGATGCAGACCGTCATGCGGCCCGCCATCTTCGCGACGGCCCTCAGCTCCGGGCTGTCCGCGGCGAGCGCGGGCGGGAGTTCCTCCGTGTCCGGCCGCCGGAGATCCGAGATGTAGCCGCCGAGGCAGGCGTCGGGCAGGACCAGCAGGTCCACGCCGTCGTTCGTCGCACTCTCGATCAGCGCCTGCAACTTCAGGAGCGCGCGATCGATGTCGCGGCCGAAGTGCCCCGCCAACGCTGCCAACCGTGTCGTCACCATAGGCGTCAGGCTAGTGTCGCCGTCGCCGGCAACACACCCGCTTCGAGTTCGATGCGGTCCGCCAGATACTCCCCGTCCCGCGCCACTCCCGCGAACCGTCCCGAACCCCACGTGTGCTGCCACGGAAGGCCGAGGAAGTACAGCCCGGGCACTGCGGTGACGCCGCGGTTGTGGGTGGGATGGCCCGCACCGTCGAAGACGCCCGCGTGGAGCCACCGGTAGTCGGTCCGGAAACCGATGGACCACACCACCGACGTGATGCCCGACGTCGGCAGTTCCAATTCGGTGACCTCACGTTCGGGACGCCAGACCGGCACGTACCGTTCCTCGCGCGGCGCATCGATGCCCGCGCGGTCGATGTAGGCGTCGATGGAATCCTTGATGCTCTCGCTCACGGCGTCGGCGGCATCCAGCGACGACTCCAGAGTGGGCGCGAACCGCAGGGCGCCGTCCGCGACGTCGAGCAGCCGCCCGTACAGACGCATTCCCGCGAGCGCGAAGGCACGGAGGTCGATGTCGCGGCCACCGTCCCGGCCGGTGACGTAGTGGTTGGTGTTCTCCCGCTTGCCCAGACCGCCCGGGTGATCGGCGATCGAGACGTCGTAGGTGCCCATGTCGTGCAGCCAGGCCACGCAGTCCCGGCCGCGGTAGAACCGCGCGACCCGCGGCGCCCCACCGGTGACGAGGTGGACGGTGCGACCCGCCAGGTGAAGATCCTCCGCGATCTGGGCGCCGGACTGGCCGTTGCCCACCACGAGAACCTCGCCCGCGGGCAGCGCGCCGGCGCTCCGGTACTGCGACGAGTGCAATTGCGTGATGTCGGCGGGAAGCCGTTCGGCGAACCGGGGAACGACCGGAGTGTGGTACCCGCCGACCGCGACCACGACGTGGTCGGCGTGCATCGGGCCTTCCGTCGTGTCCACGTCGAACCCTCCGGAACCCGACTGCCGCACCGCCACCACCGCGACCCCTTCGCGCACAGGCGGATCGAAGGTGTCGGCGTACCCGCGCACGAACTGGTAGGTCTGCTCGCGGTTCATGAACCCGTCGGGATCGCCGCCCGAGTAGGTGTATCCCGGAAGGGTGCACTGCCAGTTCGGAGTGACGAGAGTGAAGCTGTCCCAGCGACTGTCGCGCCACTCGTGTGCGATCGACTCTCGTTCGAGCACCACGTGGTCGATTCCACGCTGCACCAGATGCCAGCTGATCGACAGGCCCGCCTGGCCGCCGCCGATCACGACGACTGTGTGTTGTTCGGTCATCACGACTCTCCGGGGAGTGAAGCCGGGTTCATCTCGAGGACCCGGACGAGGGATTGGGGGTCGAGGGTGCGGCCGGCGCGTTCGAGTTCCTGCATCTGCTCGGACGCGGACGTGCAGTACATCCCGAACTTGGCACGGACTCGCTCACTGGCCTCGGTGAGCGCCGTCGTGGTGCGTGTGAGGAATTCGGCGACCGTGTAGTCCTCACCGGCCACCAGGTGGTCGTGCATGACCAGCGACGGCGAGTAGCAGGACTGGGTGCGTCCGTTCGGCCACCGCACCGTGAACGTCATCTCAGGCATCGACGGGCTCCAGTTCGGCTGTCGTGGTGCGGAGGAACGACGGTCGCGCCGACGCGTCGAGCCGCGTGCCGCTCACCCGGTTCTCCGCGACGACGTCGTCGTACAGTTCCGGCCGGCGGTCCCGGAGGTTGTACATCCCGCCGCTGCGAATCGCGTCCAGTTCGGCTTGCACATCCAGCGTGGCCGAGGCGAGGCCGGGTTCCACGCCCGTGGTGGCGAGGATTTCGCCGCCCGGGCCGACGATCTTCGCGCTGCACACGAACCGGAGCGATCCGAACGTTCCCGCCTGATTCGACGCCACCCAGACCACCTGGTTCTCCGTGGCCCGCGCGCGGTCGTAGATGTCGAATCTCTGCTTCCACCGGTCGTCTTCGGGATTCTCGACGCGGTTGGTGCGGGCGGTGGGCCACGCCGACAGCGACGTGATGATCTCCGCGCCGTCGAGGGCGAGCGTCCTCGCGGCCTCGGGAAAGGCCTTGTCGTAACAGATCTGCATGCCCATCCGTCCGACCGGTGTGTCGAACGCTTCGTACTTGTCGCCGGCGCGGTAGCAGAGGTTCTCCCCCAGCGGCTGGTGCACCTTGCGGTACGAGCCGAGTATCCCGTCGCCGTGCAGCGTCACCGCGGCGTTGTACCGGTCGGCGCCGTCGGCTTCGCAGAATCCGAGGGTGATCACCAGGTCGCCGGCCATGTCGACGACCCGCCGGACCTCGGGCCCGTCCAATTCCAGTGCGGGCGGGAGGCTGCGGAGCCGCCGCTGCCGCTGCTCCTCGGTTTCGTCGCCTCCGCCCAGGCTGGGCAGGTAACCGCCCAGGCAGGCCTCCGGAAGCACGAGTAGCGAACTCCCAGCCGCCCGCGCCTGCTCGATCAGTTCCCCGATCGTGCGATACGCCTGTTCCATGTCGCGGCCGAACTCGGCTGCCGCAACGGAGATTCCGATGTCAGTCATGCTCTTCCCAATCCTGTGACCGTGGAGTGCACCACGCGTGTCGTTACGCCGTCGGGCCAGCGAAGGCTGACCCCCGGCTCAAATGTCAATTCCCCGCAAACGGCCGAGGTGGCCGGCCCGGCGGGCGCCACCGCGCTACCCCGCCGATCGGCGGTGATCATCGCGAACCCGGGGAAGCACGTCATCCAGTCACCCGCCGTCGCAGCGGGTGGCCGGGGGACCGATGCGACGTCGAGGACGGCGCCGAGTCCGCTCGCCTCGGCGAGCATCCCGGTAGTGCCCGCGATCCCCGCCATGCTGATGTCCTTCGCCGCGGCGGGGCGGGTGCGGGCGACGAACGAGGCCATGTCCCGCAGTTCGTCCGAGCTGCGGTGGGACGTCGAATCCCACTGCTGTCCGGTGTATCCCGGCCTCCACTGCCCGTCCAGGTCTGCTGTCAGCGTGAGCTCGTCGCCCACCCGGCCACCACCCGCGGGCACCGGATCCGCGGTGCGCCCGAGCGCCGTCACCGACAGCGCCGCGGGAACGCCGAGCTGAGTGTGGCCCCCCAGTACCGGTACGTCCCACGCTTCCGCAGCCCGGCTGAGCCCACGGATCACCTTCGTCAGGATCGACGTGTTCGGTGCGCCGACGGTGTCGAGCATCCCGACCGGGACGGCACCCATCGCCGACAGGTCGTTGAGGTTGACGAGGGCGGCGCACCATCCGGCCCACTCGGGATCGCGCTGAACCATGGCAGGCAGGATGGCGTCACACGCCGCGATCAGGTCGCTGCCCGGAACCGGTGCGCCGTCGTCGCCGCGGAACCCGCTGCCGCCGAGCGCATCACCGTGCGTGCCGAAGGGTGCCAGGGTGTGGGCCAGACAGGACTTCGTGCTCTGGACCAGACGCTCGACGCGATCGATCGGCCACGTCATGTGCACGTGCGGCGCGCCCGCCACCGTGACGTCACCCATCCGCGTCCAGCCCAGGTGGGCGAACATCGTTTCGTTCCGGCTCTGCACGGTGGCGTCGAACCGCAACACGCCGCGTGATTCGGCGTGGGCGCAGGCGGCGCGCACGAGCGCCTTTCCGATTCCTCTGCTGTTCCGGACGTTTCGACCCACCACGAGTCGGCTTCCCGCCCACCACCCGAGGTCGGTGCCGTCCGTCATCGGTGCGAGGCGAACACCGCCGAGCACCTCGCCCGTGGTGCTGATCGCCACGAGCACCACGGTGCGGGGATCGTCGTCGACATCGTCCCGGTCGCTGGCGGTGAACAGCCCCTGTTCCACGACGAACGTCTCACGCCGCAGTCGCCGGTACGCCTCGGTCATGACCCGACCGGTGGCGGGTTGCACGAGTAAGCTCTGCTGCGACTCCTGAATCGACGGCCCGGTGAGGACGGCGAAGTCGGAAGGAGTGCTCTCGGCGGTCGGTAGGTCCCACATGTCAGCCTCCGGCGTTCTGAAGGACGCTGCAGGCCCCACATGCCGCGCAGCCCGCTTTCTGGTCGGCGCCGCGCATGCCGCCCGCCTGCAGTTCCTTCGCCACCCGCGAGGTGACGTCGGCGAGCAGGGCAGGCGACGGCGCCTGCGCCCCGTCCTCGACCGCCAGCGTGCCGGCGAGCGGCCGGAACGGGACGACGAACGGGTAGACGCCCATGTCGATCAATTCGGCTGCGCCCGCGACCAATTCGTCGGGGTCTTCACCCAATCCGACCAGCAGATAGGTCGACACCTGATTCCGTCCGAAGACCCGTACCGCCTCCCGCCACGCCGCCCGGTACTCGTCCAGCGGCACCGTCGCCTTGCCCGGCATCCAGCGCCGCCGAACCTCCTCGTCCAGGGACTCCACGTGGATGCCGATGGAATCGGCCCCCGCGTTCCGGAGATCCGTGATGGTCCCGAGATCGCCGGGCGGTTCGCACTGCACCTGGATGGCGAGATCCGGGGCCGCCGCCTTGACGGCCGCGACGCATCGCGCCAGGTGACGGGACCCGCGATCCTTGGCCGCGGACGTGCCGGTGGTCATGATCATCTGTGTGACGCCGTCGAGACGGACGGCGGCTTCGGCGACCTCGGCGAGTTGTTCGGGCTTCTTCACCGCGATGGTCGAGCCGGACTGCAGTGATGCCTCGATCGAGCAGAACCGGCACCGCTGCTGCGGGTCGTACCGAATGCAGGTCTGGACCACGGTGGTGGCGAGGACGTTCGTCCCGTGCAGCCGGGCGATCTTCTCGTAGGAGATGCCGTCGGCAGTGTCCAGGTCGTAGAACCGGGGCCGGCGCACCGGCTCGATCTCCACCCCCATGTCGGTGCCGTTCATCAGCAGGCGGTTTCCGCTGACTTCGTACGGGCTGTCGGACCGGATGGGGATGGCGCCGCCGATCCCGCCGATCAGTACGTGACCGTCATCGCTGGGGCCGGCGCCGGAGGTTCGGGTGACCGGGACGTTCAGTGACCGAATCCCACGTACTGCTACGTCAACTCGTGTCGAGAGATCGCTCATCGTTCACACCTCAGACCATGTAGGTGGAGTTGATGATGGCGCCCTTGCGGGAGTAGTGAATGATGGCGTCCTGCACATCGAGGGGATGTGCGGGCACGACGCCCTCGATCAGGTCCTCTTCCCTGCCGCCGTGCAGCGCGAGACCGAAGCGGCACGCGAAGACGGTTCCACCTTCGGAGATGAACGTCGCGAGCGCGTCGTTGATGTTCTGCTCGCCGGGGAACCCGTTGTCGCCGGTGGTCGGAAAGCCACGTGTCGCAAGGCAGTTGAGCGCTCCGGGACCGTAGAAGTAGATCGCGGACTCGAAACCCTTGCGCAGTGCGCGGGTTGCCTGCAGGACGGCGACGAAGCTGACGGAGGATTCGTGCGCGATGCCGTGCACCAGCGTGAAGTAGGACTCGCCGTCCTCGGCCTTGTAGTCCGGGAAGATTTTCGTCGACCCGTAGATGTTGCTGCCCTTGGGCAGTGCCGGGTGGGGAATCTCGCCGAGCGACTTCTGGATGTTCGCGGCGATGGTGTTCTCGATGTCGGTCACAGGGGACTCCTGGTCGGTCGTGGGGCGGAGGCGCCCGAAGGGCCTGAACGCGCTGATGAGATGCTGTGGGTGACGGCCCGGGCGTAGACTTCGATGTCTGTTCGCTCTGCGTGGGGAGAGTGCGTTGCGCACTCCGTCGACCTGAAACAAGTACACGGTTCGGCGATTTCCGAATGGTCACGCGCGGAACAAGCTCAGGTTTCGTAACCCTCACCGCGGCCCGAATCCGGAAATCCGGTCGTAACACCAACCGGGTGACTCTGCGCACCCGCCGGTCGCAAAGGTAAAGAGTCCTTTACTATGGGTGTTTCATATCCCGAATACAGAGAGAGCCATGACCAGCGCTTCGCGCCCCCGAAGACCCAGCCCGCCCCAGAGTGATCACCGCAGTCCCGGATGCAGGGCGCGGGTGAACGCATGGTGACCGTCCTGAGCATCGGCTTCGGCGTCGTCGTCGTATTACTGATCACCGCCCTGACCGGCTACTTCGTCGCCCAGGAATTCGCGTACATGTCGGTCGACCGCTCGCGGCTCAAAGCCCGGGCCGAGGCGGGAGACTCGGGCGCCGCCCGCGCCCTCGGCGTCACTCGCCGCACCTCGTTCATGCTCTCCGGCGCCCAGCTGGGCATCACCGTCACCGGCCTGCTCGTCGGTTACGTCGCCGAACCCCTGATCGGACGCGGCCTCGGTGAGCTCCTCGGCGGCGTCGGCATCCCGACCGCGGTCGGGATCGGTGTCGGCGCCGTCCTCGCCGTCCTGTTCTCCACCTTCGTCCAGATGCTCTTCGGGGAGCTCTTCCCGAAGAACCTGGCGATCGCCCGGCCGGAACCGGTGGCGCGTTGGCTCGCGCTGTCGACGACGATCTACCTGAAACTGTTCGGCTGGTTGATCTGGCTGTTCGACCAGTCGTCGAACCTGCTGCTGCGCGCGCTGCGGATCGAGCCGGTCCACGACGTCGAACACTCGGCCACGGTGCGGGACCTCGAACACATCGTCGCCGAATCCCGCGACGCCGGTGAGCTGCCGCGGGAACTCTCGACCCTGCTCGACCGGATCCTCGACTTTCCCACCCGCACCGCCGGGCACGCGATGATTCCCCGCGCCCACGTCGACACCGTCCGGGCCCACGATTCCCTGAGCAGTGTTCGCGAGAAGATGGGCGCGGGCCACACCCGATACCCCGTGGTCGGAAGTTCGTCCGACGATCTGCGCGGCGTCATCCACCTCCACGACCTGCTCGGCGAGCAGGCCGACGGTCCGGCCGCGTCCCGGGCCCGTCCGGCCGTCGTCGTGCCGTCGTCGCTGCCTCTGCCAGACGTGCTGGAACAGCTGACGGCGGCCCGGGACGAAATGGCCCTCGTCGTCGACGAGTACGGCGGATTCGCCGGCGTCATCACGATCGAGGACCTCGCGGAGGAACTCGTCGGTGAGATCGCCGACGAGCACGATCCCGACGGTGACGCGTCCGTGACGGGCTCGGAGTCCGAAGGCTGGACGATGCCCGGCGATCTGCACATCGACGAGGTGGAGCGCATCCTCGGACACGACCTGCCGCCCGGTGACTTCGAGACGCTCGCGGGTGCCGTCATCACCGAGTTCGGCGGTCTCCCCGTCGTCGGTGACGTCGTCGCGATCCGATTGAATCCGGATCCGGCCGACCTGATCAATGACGCCGACCCGCCCGTCCGCAGCCTCGACGCCGAGGTGCGGGCAGTCGACAAGCACGTCCCGTCCTCGCTGTTCGTGAGGCTCCGCGTCCTGGAGAGTGACTCGACCGATGAGTAATCCATGGGTCATCGCGCTCGTCACCGTCGGGTTGATCGCGGCCAGCGCGTTCTTCGTGGCGATCGAATTCGCGTTGATCGCCGCCCGCCGCCACCGGCTCGAGGACGCCGCCCCCACCAGCAGGGCCGCCCGCGCGGCTCTGCGCAGCGCCTCCGAGTTGTCCATGCTGCTGGCCGGATCCCAGCTGGGCATCACCGTCTGCACCCTCGCGCTCGGCGCCGTCACGAAGCCGGCCGTGCATCACTGGCTCACCCCGGCCTTCGCAGGTTGGGGTGCCCCGCTGTGGCTGGCGGACGTGCTCGGATTCATCCTCGCTCTGATCATCGTCACGTTCCTGCATCTCGTCGTCGGTGAGATGGCACCGAAGTCGTGGGCGATCGCGCACCCGGAGAAGTCGGCGACCCTGCTGGCGATCCCGATGCGCGGGTTCATGTGGGCCACCCGCCCGCTGTTGCTGGTGCTGAACCGGATGGCCAACCGGTGTCTGCGGAAGTTCGGCGTGGAACCGGTCGACCAGGTGGGGGCCGGGCAGGATCCCGACGCGCTGCGGCACCTCGTCGAGCACTCGGCGACCGTCGGCACGCTCGACGAGCGGTACCACGGTCAACTGACCAGCGCCCTGGAACTCCAATCGCTCGCCGTGCGAGACATGGTGCGGCCGAACACCGCCCCCAGCAGCGTCGCCCCGGACGCGTCTGCGGCTGCGATCAGGGCGGTCGCGGATCGAAGCGGCCACCTCCGACTGCTCGTGCGCGATGAGGACGGGATCAAGGGGGTGGTGCACGTTCGTGACAGCCTGCGGACCGGCGACGCAGCCACGGCCGCCGACCTCATGCGCCCGGTGCTGACCCTCGAAGCGGACGCCGCCGTGTACGACGCACTGCGCACCATGCGCGAGACTCGCAGCCACCTTGCGATCGTCACCCACAGCGAGCAACTGATCGGTGTCGTCACCCTGACCGACGTCCTCGCGCGTCTGCGCCCCGCGGCCGGGGTGGGCCACGGAAGCGGTACCCTCGCGGGGTGAATTCACGGTTGGATGTGGTCGCGCGGGTGCGCGGCTCCGTCGTGGGTTCACTGTCCGGCGCGGTCAGCATCGCCGCGCACGGCATCGGTGGAGGCGGAATGCCCCCGAGCGATGGCTCGGTGGTGCTGCTCCTCGCGGCGTGCGCCGCGGTCGGGGCGTCGGTCGCCGCTGTCCGGGTGGCCACCCGGGAATGGCTGTTCGTGTTGTCGGTGCTCGCTGCGGGTCAGCTGATCGGCCACACCACGCTGGCCTTGGCCGCCGATCATTCCCATGGGCTGGGGCTTTCCACCCCGATGATCGCCGCGCACCTCGCCGCGATCGCGGTGGCCGCTGTACTGGTCCGGTCCGCCGAACGCGCCTGCCTCAGGGCATTGGCCGCGTTGTCGCGGATCGTTCTCGCCGTCCTGGCCCCGCTGCAGGTCGATACCGGCACCTGGACCGCGACCCCGGTCTACCGCGCGAAGCTGTCGTTGTGGCTGCTGGTCGCCGCGGGGGCCGGCACCCGCGGACCACCCGCTCTCGTCTAGTCGAATCCTTTCTCACCGCCTTCCCGGCGCACACCAGACGTGTGGTCGCCGGTCCGGCGTGTTCTCACACGGCACCAGCGGACCCCCGGCGGGTCCCGGTGCGGTCCCTTCCTGAGTCGGCGCATCCCTGACCTCGAGTTGCCCAGCGCACCCCCGGACGTGCGCGGCCTCGACGGCGCTGGGTGCTCGTCTCACCCGATTCGAAGCGAGATCGTCATGTCCATCCCTGACCTCGAACGCGACACACCGGTCGCGTCCTCCCCGGCGTCGAAGGTCTCCCCGCCGCCACGCGGTTTCCGGCCACTGATCCTGCGCCTGCACTTCTATGCGGGGATCCTGGTGGCCCCGTTCCTGGTGATCGCCGCCGTCAGCGGCGGCCTCTACGCTCTCGCGCCGTCGGTCGAGCAGCTGGTCTACCGCGACTACCTGCACGTCGATTCGACCGGCCCGGACCTGCCGATGTCCGAACAGGTGCGGGCCGCGCAGCAGGTTCGCCCGGACCTCACTGTCGCCGCCGTGCGCCCGGCGACCGAAGCGGGTGACACGACGCAGGTGATGTTCACCGATCCCACCCTGGGCGAGTCCGAGCGCCGCGCGGTCTTCGTCGATCCCGTCACCGCGGAGTCGGTGGGCGAGCTCGTCGTCTACGGCAGCAGCGGGGCGCTGCCGATGCGCACCTGGATCTCGCAGTTGCACCGGCACCTGCACCTGGGCGAGCCCGGCCGCCTCTACAGCGAGCTCGCCGCGTCGTGGCTGTGGGTCATCGCGCTCGGTGGCGTGTACCTGTGGGTGCAGCGCTACCGCACCACCCGCGCCCGCAACGCGGACGCCGCCAGGCTGTGGACGCTCGACCGGTCGAGCCGCGGACGCAACCGCACCCTCAGCTGGCACGGGGTGGTCGGCATCTGGATCGCAGTCGGCCTGGTGTTCCTCTCGGTCACGGGCCTGACCTGGTCGCGGTACGCGGGCGAGAACGTCGGCGAACTCCGCTCCGCACTGAGCTGGACCACCCCCAAGATCGACAAGAAGCTGGACTCGGCGCCCGCTGCCGGCGCTGCCGCATCGGGCGGTCACGACGGGCACGGCGCCGGGCACACCCCCGCGTCGGATCCGGGAACCCTCGACCGCAACGTGGGCGAACTCGACACCGTCCTCGAGGTGGCGCGGCGGGGCGGTGTCACCGGTGCCGTCGAGGCGACCGTTCCCGCCGACGCGGGCACCGCGTTCACCGTCACCCAGACCCGCGAATCGTGGCAGTTCTCGACCGACGCGATCGCGGTCGACGGGGCGACGGGCGCGGTGACGGACGTGTCGCGATTCGGTGACTGGCCGCTCGCGGCGAAGCTGACGTCCTGGGGGATCGCCCTGCACATGGGGTTGCTGTTCGGCCTGCTCAACCAGCTGGTCCTGGCCGTCCTCGCGGTGGCGTTGCTCGCCGTGATCGTCCGCGGCTACCTCCTGTGGTGGCGCCGCAGGCCCACCCGCGGCACCACCCGGGCGGTGGGCAGGCCGCCGGTGCGGGGCACCTGGCGGCGAATCCACCCGGCCGCGGCGGTGGCCGGGGCCGCCTGCGTCGTCCTCGTCGGCTGGTTCGTTCCGCTGCTCGGCGTCAGCCTCCTCGCGTTCCTGCTCGTCGACGTCGCGGTCGGCGCCCTCGCCCGCACCCGGGCAGGGTGAGTGACCGGGGCACCCGTGCAGCCGCGGCGGTTACGGCTTGGGAACCGGGTGCCCCTCCGAGGCCTGGACGACGACGATGCCGCTTCCGGTGAGGCACAGCTGATATGCCTCACCGGAACCGCGGCCGATCGCGGCGCCCATCTTCGCGGTCTTGCGGATCGTCGAGTGCAGGCCGGTCGACCACAGCACCGCACTCTGCATGTCGACGTACGTGGGGGTGTCCACGTTCAGGACGACGGGAGTGCCGTAGATGGTGACGGCGAGGACACCGCGGCCGGTGAACGTGGTGTTGAACAGTCCGCCGCTGAGCATCGACGCCCCCTCGACGCGGTTGATGTCCCAGCTGAGGGAGCTGTCGAACGCGAGGACGTTGGAACCGCTGACGGTCACCGACTCGTCCTCGAGTTCGAGCAGGAAGATCTCGTCGGCGTCGCGGGCGAGGAACACGTCGCCGCTGCCGGAGACCTTCATCAGCGACATGCCCTCACCGGTGAATGCCTTTTTGAAGAACTTCCCGACACCGCCGCTGCCCTGGTAGGCGAAGTCGACGTCGCCCTGGTAGGCGACCATCGATCCCTGCCGGGCAAAGAAGTGACCGCTGGTTCCGGCCAAGTCCACCTTGAGCATTCGGGGATTCTGTAGCACGAAGGTGCCCGGGTCACCACTGCGTTCCGCGTTCTTCATCAGGTCGCTGCGCATGACGGAATCCTATCCGTCCCGTCAACGAACCCATTCCGGTCCGGGCCCGTTGTCTTCTTCGAAGATCAGCCACGTCTTGGTCGACTGCACACCCTCGAGGCTCTGCAACCGTTCGAGGACGACATGACGCAGTGCGCTGTTGTCCGGTGCGCGCACCAGGACGAGAACGTCGAAATCGCCGCCCAACAGCGAGAAGTGCTCGACGAAGGGCAGTGTCCGGAGCTGGGTGGAGATCCCCCGCCACGAGTCCTGCCGAATGGAGAGGGCGATGAACGCGGACGAGCCGAGTCCCGCCTTGGAGTGCGAGATCCGGGTGGTGAAGCCTTCGATGATCCCCGCCTCCTGCAACCGCTCGATTCGGACGTAGGCGTGCGCGCGGGAGATGTGCGCCTTCTCCGCCAGCGCCCGCATCGAGATGCGGCTGTCGGCGACCAGTTCCTTGATGATGCGCCGGTCGATGGCGTCGAGTTCATACGTGTCCGCTGTGCCGCCGGCCATCTGTCCATCCCTACTGTGGTCGCTCACACTCCGGTGAGACATTCTGCCCTCAATGAGCCGATTCTAGACCGTTTGTCTCTGATTCCGCCTTGTCGTTGTCGATAGGTCGTTCAGTTGCGAGCATTGACGAACACAATGCATCTGGAGGTAGACGTGACGCTCGTAGAGCCGCCCCTGGCGACGCCGTATCGGAAGTTCCTTCCCGCCGAGTGCGCGGTGCAGTATCTGGACGCGGCCGGTGAGCTGACCGAAAGCGAGGCCCGGTATCCGAGGCCGAGCGACGATCGTCTGATCGAGATGTACCGGAACATGGTGCTGGGCAGGCGCTTCGATCAGCAGGCGACGGCTCTGACCAAGCAGGGCCGGCTGGCCGTGTACCCGTCGTCGCGTGGTCAGGAGGCCTGCCAGATCGCGGCGGCGATGAGCCTGCAACCCGGCGACTGGATGTTCCCCACGTACCGCGACTCGGTCGCGCTCGCCGCCCGCGGCATCGATCCGGTCGAGATCCTCAGCATGCTCGCCGGCAACTGGCACTGCGGCTACGACCCCGCCGCCCACCGCAGCGCCCCGCAGTGCACCCCGCTGGCCACCCAGCTCCTGCACGCGACGGGTGTGGCCTACGGCGAACACCGCAAGGGAAACGACACGATCGCCCTGGCGTTCTGCGGCGACGGCGCGACCAGTGAGGGCGACTTCCACGAGGCCCTCAACTTCGCCGCCGTGTTCAAGGCGCCGGTCGTGTTTCTGGTGCAGAACAACGGATTCGCGATCAGTGTGCCGCTCGCCCGGCAGAGCGCGGCGCCCACGTTGGCGCACAAGGGGGTCGGCTATGGAATCGGCTCCGAGCAGGTGGACGGCAACGACCCGGTCGCCATGCTCGCCGTGATGGACGAGGCCGCGAACTTCGTCCGCGCCGGCAACGGTCCCGTCATCGTCGAAGCCCACACCTACCGGATCGATGCGCACACCAACGCCGACGACGCCACCCGCTACCGCGACTCGGCCGAGGTGGAACAGTGGCTCGGCCGCGACCCGCTGGCCCGGCTGGAGAAGTACCTGCGCGGGAAGGGCCTGCTCGACAACGCATCGTCTGAGGCCCTCACCGCGGACTCCGAGGCCGCCGCATCCGCGCTGCGTGCCGGCATGAACGTCGACCGGCCCACCGACCCGATGGACCTGTTCCGGTACGTCTTCGCCGAACAGACCCCGCAACTTCGAGAGCAGCAAGCGCAGGCGGAAGCCGAACTGGCCGCCGAGTCCGAGGAGAACTGACACCATGCCCGTGCTCACCATGGCCCAGGCCCTGAACACCGCACTGCGCGACGCCCTCACCGCCGACGAGAACGTCGTCGTCTTCGGCGAGGACGTCGGCGCCCTCGGCGGCGTCTTCCGCGTCACCGACGGCCTGACCCGAGACTTCGGTGCCGACCGGTGCTTCGACACCCCGCTCGCTGAATCCGGCATCATCGGCTTCGCGATCGGCATGGCGATGTCCGGGTTCAAGCCGGTCGTCGAAATGCAGTTCGACGCGTTCGCCTACCCGGCGTTCGAGCAGATCGTCTCCCACGTCGCGAAGATCCGGAACCGCACCAAGGGTGCGCTGTCCGTGCCGATCGTCATCCGGATCCCGTTCGCGGGCGGCATCGGCGGGGTCGAGCACCACTGCGACTCCAGCGAGGGCTACTACGCCCACACCCCCGGGCTGAAGGTCGTGGCCCCGTCCACCGTCGAGGACGCCTACACCCTGCTGCGCGAGGCGATCGACGACCCGGACCCGGTGATCTTCCTCGAACCGAAACGTCTGTACTTCTCCCGCGCCGACGTCGACCTCGCGGTCGGCGCACCGATCGGACAGGCCGCCGTCCGGCGTCCCGGCCGGGACGCGACCATCGTCGCGTACGGGCCGTCGGTGACCGTCGCGCTCGAGTCTGCCGAAGCGGCCGCGGCGGAGGGGCACGACATCGAGGTGATCGACCTGCGGTCGATCGTGCCGTTCGACGACGAGACCGTCATGGCGTCGGTCCGGAAGACCGGCCGCTGCATCGTCATTCAGGAGGCGCAGGGGTTCGCCGGTGTCGGCGCCGAGATCGCCGCCCGCGTCCAGGAACGCTGCTTCCACCACCTGCACGCGCCGGTGCTGCGGGTCAGCGGATTCGACATCCCCTACCCGGCACCGAAACTCGAACGCCTCCACCTGCCGAGCGTCGACCGTGTCCTCGACAGCGTCGACCGGTTGCAGTGGAACGACTCCGTCGACACCCGCTGGGCGGTGACCGCATGAACAACCAGGTCTTCCTGCTCCCCGACCTCGGCGAGGGACTCACCGAGGCCGACATCGCCGAATGGAAAGTCCGGGTCGGCGACACCGTCACCATCGACCAGGTGGTCGTCGAGGTCGAAACCGCGAAAGCCGCGGTCGAGGTGCCGATTCCCTTCGAGGGCACGGTGATCTCCCTGCACGGCGACGAAGGCTCGACGCTGAAGGTGGGCACCCCGCTCATCACCGTCAGCGGAACCCCCGCCGCACACGAGCAGTACCGCGAAGAAGAAAAAGCCGGCTCGGGCAACGTCCTGATCGGGTACGGCACCAGCGAGGACATGCGACGGCGTCGCCGACGGGTCGGCGTGACACGCGAGGTCACACGACCGGAACCGAACCGTACCGGTGTTGCGCCACGGGTCATCTCGCCGGTCGTCCGCAACCTCGCGCGGCAGAACGATCTCGACCTGTCGCGGCTGCCCGGGAGCGGTCCCGGCGGTGTGATCAACCGCGCCGACGTCGAGAAGGCACTCGCCGCCACACCCGAGACAGCCGACGCGCAGCGGATTCCGATCAAGGGCCTGCGGAAAGCGGTCGCCGACAAGCTGTCGACGAGCCGACGCGAAATCCCGGACGCGACAACCTGGGTCGACGTGGACGCCACCGACCTCCTCGCCGCCCGCCGGGCAATCAACGCCACTCTCGACGCCGACGCCGGCGTGAGCCTGATGGCCCTGCTCGCGCGTCTGGCCCTCGCGGCGCTGAAGCAGTACCCGGAACTGAACTCGACCGTCGACACCGAACGCAACGAGATCGTCCGATACGGACACGTCCACCTCGGCATCGCGGCGCAGACACCGCGCGGCCTGGTCGTCCCGGTGATCGGAAAGGCCGACTCGCTCACCACCGTCGAACTGGCCCGGCAACTGCGGGACACGACGGCGCTGGCCCGTGAGGGGACGCTCCCGCCGGCACGACTGACCGGTGGCACGTTCACCCTCAACAACTACGGCGTCTTCGGTGTGGACGGCTCGACCCCGATCATCAACCATCCCGAGGCCGCGATCCTCGGCGTCGGCCGCATTATCGACAAACCGTGGGTGGTGAACGGGCAGTTGGCCGTTCGGAAGGTCACCCAGGTGTCGCTGAGCTTCGATCACCGCGTATGCGACGGCGGTGTCGCGGGCGGGTTCCTCAGACTGTTCGCCGACTACCTCGAGAACCCGATCACCGTGCTGGGAAGGCTCTGATGACCACCACCCACAGTGACGTCCTGATCCTCGGTGGCGGTTCCGGCGGTTACGCCTGCGCCTTCCGAGCCGCGCAGCTCGGCCTGTCGGTCACACTGATCGAAGCCGACAAGATCGGCGGAACCTGCCTGCACCGGGGCTGTATCCCGACCAAAGCGCTCCTCCATTCCGCCGAGGTCGCCGACACCGCGCGGACCGGTGCCGCGTTCGGCGTGCGAACGACGTTCGACGGCATCGACATCGAGGCGGTGCACCAGTACAAGAACGACACGATCGACCGGTTGCACAGGGGACTGCAGGGCCTGGTCGCCCAGCACGAGATCAGCGTCGTGAGCGGGCACGGAAAGTATCTCGGAGACAGGACGATCGAGGTGGACGGCACCCGCTACACCGGGACGTCCGTGGTTCTCGCGACCGGCTCCTACGCCCGGACGGTGCCGTCCATCGAACTCGGTGAGCGCATCGTCAACAGCGACGACGCATTGAATCTCGGGTTCGTCCCGAAGAAGGCCATCGTTCTCGGCGGTGGCGTGATCGGCGTCGAGTTCGCCAGCGTCTGGGCCTCGTTCGGTGCGGAAGTGACTGTCGTCGAGGCGCTCCCCCGCCTGGTCGCGGCGGAGGATCCGTGGTGCTCGAAGCAACTCGAACGCGCGTTCCGCAAGCGCGGTATCGCCGCCCGCACTGGGGTGACGGTCGCGGCGGCGAAGGAAACCGCGGACGGCGTTCTCGTGGAACTCGACGGCGGCGACACCCTCGAGGCGGAGATCCTGCTGGTGGCGGTGGGGCGCGGACCGTGCACCGGTGACAGCGGGTTCGCGGAACACGGCATCACCCTGGACCGTGGGTTCGTCGTCACCGACGAGCGGCTGCGCACCCCCGTCGACGGTGTGTACGCCGTCGGCGACATCGTGGCCGGACTTCAACTGGCGCACCGCGGCTTTCAGCAGGGTGTGTTCGTTGCCGAAGAGATCGCCGGCCTCGATCCCGTTCCCGTGGCCGAGCATCTCGTTCCGCGGGTGACGTACTCGCACCCCGAGGTCGCGTCCGTCGGACTCACCGAGGATGCCGCCCGCGAACGGTACGGCGACGTCACGGCCGTCGTGTACGACCTTGCGGGCAACGGCAAGAGCCAGATCCTGAAGACGTCGGGCGGAATCAAGGTCGTCCGAGCCGGGCACACCGGCCCGGTGGTGGGTGTGCACATGGTCGGCGACCGCGTCGGCGAGCTGATCGGCGAGGCCCAGCTGACCGTCGCCTGGGAGGCCCTGCCCACCGACGTCGCACCGTTCGTCCACGCGCACCCCACCCAGAACGAAGCACTGGGCGAAGCGATGCTGGCGTTGTCGGGAAAGCCGCTGCACGCGCACGGCTGAACGCATTCGATCCGCGTCGGGGAAGATCGCGCACCGGTCCGCGGTTGATATCGGAAACGACACAGGAGAACGCCATGACTCTTTCAGCGTCCGCGATCACCGAACCCGTCGCCGACCGGTTGGCCCACGAAGCCATCGTGTGGTTGACGACCGTCGGTCGCAACGACACGCCGGTTCCCACCCCGGTGTGGTTCAGCTGGTCGGGCACCGAATTCCTGATCTTCAGTCAACCGGGCACCGCCAAGCTCGCGAACATCGGCAGGAATCCGCAGGTCGCGCTGAACTTCAACAGCAGCCCCACGGGTGGTGACGTGTCGGTGTTCACCGGGAAGGCCCGCGTCGACGCGGACGGTCCCTCGCCGGAGGAGTGGGAAACCTACGTCGAGAAGTACCGCGAGGACATGGCCGGTCTGGACTACACGCCCGAGAAGTTCCGGCAGGACTACTCGACGCTCGTCCGCGTCACCCCGGACCGGTTGCGCGGCTGGTAACCCAGAGTTCTGGGCAGAACGACGGCACCGACGTCCCCGATGCGCCACCATCTGATGCGGAGCAATTCGCTCCCCACCGATACGGAGGAACTCGCATCATGGACTGGACACTCGAAGTGGTCGTTCTGCCCGTCAGTGACATCGATCGTTCCGTCGCGTTCTACCGCGACAAGCTCGGCTTCCATCTCGACCACGACACCACCAACGAGCACATGCACGTCGTTCAGCTGACCCCCACCGGTTCGGGCTGCTCGATCGTGATCGGCGACCTCCCGTCGCAGACGGAGATGGCACCCGGGTCGATGAGGGGACTGCAGTTGGTGGTCGCCGACGCCGCCGCGGCCCGCCAGGAGTTGCTCGATCGGGGTGTCGAGGTCAGCGAGATCACCGTGTTCGACGAGCGTGACGGGGGAACTTTCTTCGGATTCGCCGATCCCGACGGCAATACGTGGGCGGTCCAGCAGATCAAGGCGCGGGCGGAGAAGCCCCTGATTCCGGTCGAGGCCCGCGGCCGGTTCGGGGAGAACGGCTGAGGGTTCGCACGCTCACGTCAGGGGACAGGCGTTGCGGGTGTCGTCGACGAGTTGTTCGGCCAGGGTGAGGGCGGCGGTCAGTTCGTCGTGCGTCGTTCCGAGTCGGCCGAGGACGGCGTGAGCGCGAGCGGTGAAATCGGTGGGTGCGTTCGGCAGGGCACCGGCGGCAGCCACGGCGCCCTTCTCGTTGATCACCCAGCGCCGGGCGTGCGCGTGTAGGGCGTGGGCGCACAGGCACACCGCACGGAACAGGCATCCCGCCACATACGTCGCATCGGCACGCGGGATCGCCTTGCGGGCCAGCACGGTGACGAAGTCCGCCTCCCACAGTCGCCGCACCAGGGCTTCGCGCAGCGGGTCCGGGTAGTGCTGCATGCCGGCGTGAAGAGCAGCGATGCGTCCGGACGGATCGGCGAGGATCACCGCCGACGCGAGTTCGCCCGCGTACGCGAAGTCCGCGAACCCGAACGGGTGACCGGTCTGGGCGTGAAACCCGTACACACCCTGCTGGGTGTCCTGCCACACCGCGGTCACCCGGTCGAGGTCGCGATACAGCCAGTCGACCGCCCGGCCGTCGATCGACAGCCACGCACCGCCGTCGACCCACGGTCCCCACTCACCCGTCCGGGTCGCCGATGCCGAGGCGCCCGCCCACTCCCGCGCGAGGTCGTTCAGCCCGCCGGTGTCGAGCGCCCCGCGGTAGTAGACGCCCAGGTCGTAGTCGGATTCCGCCGTGTGCGTCCCTCGGGCGCGGCTGCCGCCGAGGGTGACGCCGACGACGCCATCGACGCGGCACAAGCGTTCGGCCAGGGGGCGCAACACCAGGTCGTCGAATTCCACACCCCACATCGTCCACCGCCGGCCCGGCGCAGCGGATAAATTCGGTTCATGCTCATCTTGGGAACGACCGTGATCGGAGCACGCGACATCGGGCGTGCAACCAGGTTCTGGACCGAGGCACTCGGATTGACGGCGCTCCCGCCCGTCGGCGACAACGACTTCACCAACCTGACGCTGCCCGACGGCCGACCACTGCTGGCGATCCAGCAGAGCGAACACGACGCGGAGCCCGAGCCTCGGCTGCACCTCGACCTGCACGCCCGCGACAGCGAGGACCAGGCCGCGGAAATCGAACGACTCGTCGGTCTCGGCGCGCAGCGGGTGCCGTGGGACCGGTACCCCGAGGACTCGGACTTCGTGGTGCTGGAGGACACCGAGGGCAATCGGTTCTGCGTCATCGACAACTCTCGCGCACCCGAACAGTGCCGACTCGAGATGTCCTGAGTCTTGCGCTACGCGGCACCCGCGTAGTGGGCGGGGCGGGGCAGCATCGGCCGGCAGACGGCGCGCGGGATGCCGCACACTTCGAAGAAGTCGATGACGATGGATCGGACCTGCGCGGAGACGACCGCTGCGGAGAACCCCGCCGAGACCTCCTGCTGCGGCAGTGAGCGGGCGAATCGTTCGAGTTCGTCGCTGATCTGGATTTCGTTGGGTTTCTTCGCGGGAGTCGCGAGAATCATCAGCCGCATCCGGTCGGCGTGGTGCGCCAGATCGGAGACGGCGTCCGCCAATTGCGGGTCGACTCGCTCGCCGTCGTACGTGGCGATCAGGGCGCGCCGCACCAGGACCCGGGTGTTGCGTGCGGCGTTGTCGATCGGGTCGGCAATCGATGCCAGCCGGCCGATGCGGCGACGTCCCCGCCAGTGAATCGGCGAGATCCGGGCCACCTCGGATCCGGAGCGGAGTTCGACGCGCATGCTGTCGATGGTCGACTGCGTCGAACGGGCAAGTGCGAGAGCATCCTCCAGAGCGGAGACGTCACCCGCGGCCAGGCCCTTCGACGTTTGACGGAGGGCCGCGGCCACGCTGTCCAGCACAGCGGCGGCGCACCGGCGTGTCCGTCGCACCGGGTCGGTGGGCAACACGGACAGCGCCACCAGGCTGAGCGCACCCCCGATCAGTGCGTCCACGACACGGTCGAACGGGTGGGCGCTCGTAGCGGATGCCATGGCTGCGACCAACGCCGCCGACGAACCCGCCTGCAGGACGATCACCGAACCACCGTCGAGGAGCACCGCGAAAGACATCGCCACCGCCACCACGAGGCAGATCTGCCACGGCCCGTTGCCGATGTACCGCACGACGACGTCCGAGACGATCGTTCCGATGGTGACGCCCGCGATCAACTCGCCGGCCCGGCGGCTGCGGGCGCCCCGCGCGACGCTCAGGCACACGACCGCCGCCAGCGGGGCCAGCAGCGGCTGTTCGTGACCGGCCACCTCGACCGACACCCACCACGCCGCCCCCGCGGTGACCGCCGTCTGCGCGATCGGCACCAGGTACCCCGCGAAGCGGAGCAACGCGGCGCGCACTGACGGCAGTGCGGTGGAACCGACCTTCCTGAGAAGGGCGAGTATCGAGATGAGCTGGAGCACAGTGGTACAGCTTTCTGGACGGTCACACGTGGGCAGGAGCACATTCTGTAGAGCCCGCCGCGGCCGACGATCGCCGGTGGACAAGCCTTCGCAAGCTTGTCCTGGATTTCTTACGCCCGTGTAAAAGTCGCCGCTTTCATAGCGCAGATCACGTTATCCACGTGGTTTCGGGCGATGCGGGTCACAACGCTGCCGTCGCTTGTCGCCGGGCACGCTGCGCCACGGGGTCCGGGATCGGGAGAGCGGCCACGAGTCGTCGCGTGTAGTCGTGTCGAGGGTGGGTCAGCACGCTGGTAGCGGGGCCGGTCTCGACCAGTTGCCCGGCCCGGAGCACGGCGACCGTGGTGGATACCCGCTCGACCACGGCGAGGTCGTGGCTGATGAACACCGCCGCGAAGCCGAGCTCACGCTGGAGAGTGGCGAACAGTTCGAGCACGTCGGCCTGCACGGAGACGTCCAGGGCGCTGGTCGGTTCGTCGGCGATCAGCAGGGTGGGCTCCAGCACGAGGGCCCGGGCCAACGCGACCCGTTGGCGCTGCCCGCCGGACAACTCGGACGGCAGCCGCGTGGCGAACGACGCCGGCAGCCGGACCGCATCCAGCAGGTCGACAACCTTCTTGCGTCGCTCGGCGCGGGTGCCGACCCGGTGGATGTCGAGGGGCTCGGCGATGCTCTCCTCGAGCGTGAAGCGGGGATCGAGCGAGGCGGCGGGATCCTGCGGTACGAACGCCAGCCGACGACGCAGTTCCCGCAGCGCGGATCCGCGGGTGGCGGCGACATCTCGGCCGTCGACGCGGATCGCCCCGGTCGCCGGAGTAATCAATCCGGCGATCGCGCGACCCAAAGTGGTCTTTCCCGAACCGGATTCGCCGACCACGCCGAGCACCTCACCCGCGGCCAGCTTCAATGACACGTTATCGAGCGCGCGGAACGCCGCCTGACCGCGCCGACCCGGGTAGACGACCGACACGGTGTCGACGTCCAGGACCGGGGTGCCTGCTTCCTCGACCCCGGCGACCGGTTCTGAATACTCGCTCGGCTGCGGAAGGCGGAGGACCGAATCGAGCAGATGCCGGGTGTACTCGTGCTCAGCTCGAGCGAAAATCTCGGTGACCTCACCGCGTTCGACCACCTCGCCGAGCTGGAGCACCACCACGCTGTCAGCGATATCGGCGACGACACCCAGGTTGTGGGTGATCAGCAGGATGCCGGCATTCGTTCGGTCTCGCAGCCGACGGAGCAGGGAGAGGATCTCGGCCTGCACCGTGACGTCGAGCGCGGTAGTGGGTTCGTCGGCCAGGAGCAGGACGGGGTCGTTGGCCAGGGCCAGGGCGATGACCACACGCTGCTTCTGGCCGCCGGAGAGTTGGTGCGGGTAGTAGTCGATGCGTTTGTCCGGTTCGGGGATCTCGACCAGGGCCAGCAGTTCGATGGCGCGTTCACGCAACCGATTTCGGCCTGAATGACCGTGGGCACGTAGGGCCTCACCGATCAGCCAGCCGACGGTGCGCACAGGATTGAGCGCCGTCTGCGGCTCCTGGAAGACCATCGCGACCCGTCCGCCGCGGATGGCCTCGAGTTCGCGTTCGGATGCGCCGAGCACCTCGACGCCGTCGACCTTCACGGAACCGGTCGCGATTGCGGTGTGCGGGAGCAGTCCCATCGCGGCGCGGGCGGTGATCGACTTGCCGGATCCGGATTCGCCGACGAGCGCGACGATCTCGCCCCGGTTCACGCGGAGACCGATGCTCCGGACGGCGGGGCGCGGATGGCTGAACGCCACCTGCAAGTCCGTCACGTCGAGGGCGGGAGTGGAGGATGCTGCGGTCACGAAGGTGGTCCTTTCTACAGGCGCCGCGCGTGCGCGAATGCCTGGGAGATCAGCAGAAAGCCGAGTGTCAGCAGGGAGACGACCACCAGGGGACCGACCGCGAACAGCGGGTTGGTCTCGAGATAGCGGTTGCCGTCGCTGAGGATGGAGCCGAGCGACGGAGTCGGTGGCACCACACCGATGCCGAGGAAGCTCATCGCACCCTCGATGAACACGGCGACCGACATCGACAGCGCCAGTTGCACTCCGAGTGGTTCGATCGAGTTCGGCAGAACGTGCTTGCGCAGAACCCAGCCGGTGCTCGCACCCGAGACCACGGCGGCCTCGACGTAGGGAAGTTCGCGCACCCTCAATACAGACGTACGTATGAGCCGACCGAACACGGGTATCTCGGCGAGGACGATCACCAGCACGATCGCGCGGACCCCGGGCCCGAGCACGGCGGTCAGGGCGATCGCCAGGACGAGCGCCGGGAACGCGAGGATCACGTCGAATACGCGCTGCGCGACGACATCGGTGTAGCCCCGGATGACGGCCACCAGACCGATGAGTGATCCGAGTATCGCGCCGACGGGCACAGCGACGAACACGATCACCAGGTCGGCGCGAATCCCGAACAACACCCGGGACAACACGTCGCGGTTCACATCGTCGGTGCCCAGCCAGTGTGTGGAACTGGGGCCGAGGAGGAATGACGCGTCCAACTGCTCGTCCGGCGCGAAGGGAGCCAGCACCGGGGCGAGCGCCCCGAGGAGCACCACGATCCCGACGAGTACCGCGCCGGCCAGACCTCGGCCATGCGTCAGACTGCGCCACAACGGTTCCGTGCTGCGACGTGGATCCCGATCCGCCGGGGTTTCCGGGACCAGGCCAGGCCGCAGGTCCGCGGGGCCGCCGGGAAGCGACGATTCCGGTGTCGTCACATTACGATCGACCAGCTCACTCATGCCTGTCCTCCCAATCGGATACGGGGATCCAGCCAGGCGTGGGCGACGTCGGTGAGCAGCTGCAACACCACGAACACCGCGACGGAGAGGACCAGCAACACCTGCACGAGCGGATAGTCACGGCTGTTGATCGCCTCCTCGGTGAGAAGCCCCAGGCCGGGCCAGACGAAGATCGATTCCACGAGCACGGCCCCGCCGAGCAACCCGCCCACGGTCAGTCCGAGAACGGTCAACACCGACGGCAGCGCATTCGGCAGCGCGTGCGCCAGGACGATGCGCCGACGGCTGACACCGAGCGACTGTGCCGTCACGACGTACGGTTGCCGCAGCTCGGTGTGCAACGCCTCCACCAGGAATCGGGTCAGGGCGGCCCCCGCCGGTATCGCCAGGGTGATCGCCGGAAGAACCAGATACTGCGCGGCGATGTCGGGCCGGGTCAGGAACCCGTCCGGTGGGGTCCCACCCGACGGCAGGATCGGCCAGAGGATCCCGAACACGAGCACCAGCAGCGTCCCGGTGATGAAGATGGGCAGCGCCGCCGCGATCGAGTTGTTCACCGTCACAACGGCGTCGAGCAGCCGATTGCGGAAGATCACCGAAGCGGTGCTGACGACGAGCGCGTACACCACCGCGATCAGCAGCGCGGACGCCGCCAGCACCACCGTGTTCTGGGCACCGTAGGCGATCAGGTCACCGATCGACCCGCCGACGATGTAGGACTTGCCGAGGTCGAAGCGGAACAGGGAACCGAGCCAGGACAGGTACTGCGCGACCAACGGCCGGTCCAGACCGAGATCAGCACGCACGGCCGCCAACTGTTCCGGGGAGGCGTCCGCACCGGCGAGTGTCTCCTCCGGGCTGCCGGGAACCAGGCGGAGGATCGCGAAGATGAGGAGTGAGGCGAGGAAGAGTACGAGGACGGCCGACGGGAGCCGCCTGGCCAGATAGGTCACCATGATGTCGAGTCCTGTGTCGGTGGGTGTGCGGGCGGTCGTCGGATCAGGTGCGCAGCAGGTACGTGGAATCGAAGCGCGGATCGTTGGTGCGGGACCAGTCGAATCCGCCGAGGTCGGTGGACACCACGACCTCGGTCTGCACCACCCCGATCTCCACCAGGAACAGCGACTCCAGCAGGTCCGCGTTCAGCGCGCGGTAGGCGTCGATCGCCGCGGGTGACGTGGGGTCCTGCTGCTGCCAGGCCGCCACCGCATGCGCCTGGTACTCCGGGTCGAGGAAGTTGGAGGCGTTCTTCACCGCGTTGAACGGGAAGGCCGCCACGGCCAGGGTGGACGGGGTCATCTGCGCGAACCCGTGCTGGGTGACCCACAAACCCGGGAACTGGCCGGCCACCAGCAGACTGGTCATCTGGGCTGCGTCGGTGGGGATCAGGTCGACGTCGATGCCCACGTCGCGAAGGTTCGCCTGGATGATCTCCGCGATGATCCGGGAGGTGCGGTCGGCGGGGTAGTTCAGCGGGATGGTCGGGACGTCACCGATCTCGGCGACGAGTGCGCGCGCCCGTTCCTCGTCCCGGCCGTAGGTGTTAGCGGTCTGTTCGTCGTAGGCGGGCGAGGTCCGCGGCCACGGCAGGCTGGACGCGTAACCCTTGCCGCGGTAGACGTCGGTGAGGATGCGGTCCCGGTCGATCGCGTACGCGATCGCCTGCCGGACCCGCAGGTCGTTCAGTGGCGGTGCGGAGACGTTGATCCCGATGTACTGGTCGGACTCGGCGCCCTCCAGTACGTGGGAGCGGAACCCGCCCCGGGAGACGGCGAGTTCGGCGTCGAGGGAGGGCAGATCGTAGGCGGCGTCGATCTGGCCGGTCCGCAATTTGGTCACCAGCGCCTGATCGTCGGAGACGACGGCGAACGTCACGCCGTCCAGGTGGGGCGGAGCACCCCAGTAGTCGGGGTTGCGGGCCAGCGACAGCGAGACCTTCGGCTGCCAGGAGAAGAACGTGAACGGTCCGGTGCCGTTGAACACCCGCCCCTCCTTCAGTCCGTCGACCGTGTCGCCGTCGAGGATGGGCGCGACCGCCAGGAGATCGAAGATATTCCCGGTCGGCTGCGACAGGGTGAGCACGATGCGGTGCGGGTCGCTGGTGTCGAACGCGGTGATCGCCGCCGCGGTCCGCCGGAACTGCGCGTTCCAACTGGGATCCGTGTAGGTCCGCAACGTGAATTCGACGTCCCTCGAGGTGAATTCCTTGCCGTTGTGGAAGCGGACGTCGTCACGCAGCGCCAACTCCAGACGACGTCCGTCGTCCGACAGCTGCCACGAGGTGGCCAGCCGGGGTTCGGGCTCGAGACTGCCGTGCGGGTACTGGACCAGAGTGTCGAAGACGTTGGCCGAGACCCCGCCGTTGGTGGGGTTGTTGCCCAGCGACAGGAACGTCGCGGGGATGAGGTCGGCACCGACACCGATCCGCGCCGTCCCGCCCGTGGGCACGTCCTCTCCCTGCTGGAGCACCGATTCCGTACCCGACCGCTGCAGGCCGACCGCCGAGGTGCACCCGGTGACCAGCATCACGAGGGCAGCGACAACCGCCGACACGACAAGGCCCCGTCGCGGGTGCGTGGTCGACGTGCGGAAACGAGAAGACATGGCTGTGTCCTAAGGGTCACCCGAAGGGAAGTGGAAAGGGCAGGAGAGACGCGGAACCCGTGAACACCCCGGATCGAGTTGTCCGGATGACGAGAGGCGTGAGGGGACGTTCAGCTACGGCAGCGACACCGCATGGAGGCGCGGTCGCAGCTGGTCGGGGTACCCATGGGATCGAAGCTAGCACCGGCTCGGAGGCCCGACCAAGTTCGATCAGTGGTTGAAATCTGCATGATTCTAACTACTCGGCGGGCTCCTGGGCGACCGTAGTATTTCCCGAATTGCACGGGGAAATATTTCTCCGATTCTATGGGGAAACACGCCTCGGATAGTGAAAGGGATTGTGATTGTGACGGATTCGGCAACCAGCGGAGACGGGCAGGGATCCGGGGGACAGCAGCTCCCTCCGGGCGCGCGAGGGTACGACGGATTCGGCGGACATATCGGGCGGACGAGTGCGGAGTCGACGCCGTGGTGGGCGCCGGAGACGAAAGCCCCCGCCGGCGCGCCGAACATCGTGGTCATCCTCATCGACGACATGGGCTACTCGGACATCGGACCGTTCGGCTCCGAGATCGACACCCCCAACCTGAACCGGCTCGCCGACAGCGGCTACCGGCTGTCGAACTATCACACCACCTCGGTCTGCTCACCGGCTCGCGCGGCGCTGCTCACCGGCCTGAACCCGCACCGCGCCGGCTACGGCAGCGTGGCCAACTTCGATCCCGGCTTCCCCGGACTGCGCATGGAACTCGCCGACGACGCGCTCAGCCTCGCCGAGATTCTGCGCGCGAACGGGTATGCCACGCACGCGGTCGGCAAGTGGCATCTCGCGCGCGACACCAACCTCGCGCCGGGCCGCACCCGTGACTCCTGGCCCCTGCAGCGTGGATTCGACAGCTACTACGGCTCGCTCGAGGGGTTGAACTCGTTCTACTACCCGAACGAGCTGGTCTCCGACAACTCCGTGGTCGACGTCGAGGAGTATCCGTCGGACTACTACGTCACCGACGACATCACCGACAAGGCCATCTCGCGCATCAAGAGCCTGCGCGCCCACGACGCCGACAAGCCGTTCTTCCTGTACTTCTCGCACATCGCGATGCACGGACCGCACCAGGCCAAGCCCGAAGACCTGGCCAAGTACCGCGGCCGCTACACCGAGGGCTGGGACGCAGTGCGACGCAGCCGCTTCGACGCGCAGCTCGAGGCAGGGTTCTTCCCGCCCGGCACCCAGATGGCCGAACGCAACACCGAACCCGGCTACGACGCGCCGCCGTGGGACGAGCTCACCGAAGAGGAGCAGCTGCGGTTCGCCCGGTACCAGGAGGTCTACGCCGCGATGGTCGACAGCATCGACCAGAGCGTGGGGCGGGTGCTCGACACCCTCGACGAACTCGGCGAGACCGACAACACCATCATCGTGTTCACGTCCGACAACGGTGGCACCGCCGAGGGCGGCGCGGCGGGAACGCGTTCGTACTTCAGCCAATTCGTGCACGGACCGGTCCCGTCGGACTGGGTGCGCGACGTTCCGCACGACGAGGAACTGATCGGCTCGGAGAAGATCGGCGTCCACTACCCGCGCGGCTGGGGGCAGGCGTCGAATACCCCGTTCCGGTTCTACAAGGGCCAGACGTTCGCCGGTGGTGTCCGGGTGCCGTTCCTGCTGTCCTGGCCGGCCGGTCTCGGGCGTGCCGACGGCGACACCGGACTGCGCAAGCAGTACTCGTACGTCACCGACATCACGCCGACGCTCCTGGATCTCGCTGGACTCGAAACTCCGAGCCACCGGAACGGGCTTCCCGCCCAGGAGCGTGACGGTGTCAGTATCGCCGACGTTCTGCGTGACGCCGCGCAGCCCACCCCGCACACGGAGCAGTACGCCGAGTTCGGTGGTCACCGCGGGTTCTACCGGGACGGCTGGAAACTGCTGTCGCTGCACACGGATCCGACCCGGGTCGACGATCCACAATGGCAACTGTTCGACGTCGAATCCGACCCCGCCGAAACCACGGACGTCGCGCATCTCTTCCCCGAGAAGGTCCGCGAACTCGCCGAGGCGTGGGATCGGGCGGCGTGGCACAACACCGTGTTCCCGATCCTCAACGACCGCAAGGCCGTGCAGCGGCGACCCGACGAGCGTCGCCTCGCGGAGCCGGTGAAGATCCTCGCGGGCACGCCGACGCTGGAACGCTATCGGTCCAGTGTGCTGATCCAGTACCGCGACTTCACCATCGACGTCGCCACCCACCCGATCGCCGCGGGCGACGAAGGTGTCCTCGTCGCGCACGGTGACCCGCACGGCGGATACGTGCTCTACGTCGAGGACGGCCGGATCGTGCTCGCGGTCAACAGCTACGGCCGCGTCGCGCACACCTCCGCGCCCCTCGGTGCGGATGTGGTGGGCGTGCAGGTGCGGGCGGACGCCACCGAATCCGTCCGGTGGAACTTCACCGTCACCCTCACCGACTCGGCCGGGGTCACCACCGATGTGGCCACCCTCGATGACCAGTTCCAGCTGGTCGGCATGGCGCCGTGGACCGGGATCTCGGTGGGCGTCGACGCCCGCGGACCCGTCGTGTGGGATCTGCGTGAACGCCGCGGAACGTTCCGATTCACCGGCAGGCTGCGGTCGGTCACTTACACCCCCGGGCCCGTGCGGGTGCCCGAACCGGTCATCCAGGAGGTCGAGGAGCTGGCCGAGGCCATGGCCGACTGATCGAAGAGGTCGGGCGCGCGAGAACGCGCCCGACCTCCGCTGGGTTACCGGTCAGCTGTCGCCGTCGGAATCCTTCTTGCCGTCGGAATTTCTGCGCCAGTGGGTGAAGCGCTCCTTGATGTCCGCCGCGACGTCGCCGACGCCGTTGCCGACGGCGTCCACGGTGGTGCCCAGTCCGCTGCCGATCTCACGGAGCATGCGGATCAGCGGGTCGTTCGAGGTGTCGAAATTCTGTTTGTACGATTTCGCGGCCTTGCGGAATTCCTCGCTGATCTTGGCGTCGTCGTCCTCGCCGCGGCGCGGGTACTCCCCGCGGAGTATCGCCGCGTAGGCGCCGCTGTCCACCCACTTCTTCAGCTCGGCGGCGCGCAGCACCGAGAACGGATGGGTGAGCAGTTCGATGTTGAGGAGTTTGAGCACGCCGTCGCGCAGGTCGCCGCTGGCGTCGTACTCCGCGGCCTGGGCCAGGAAGGCGTCGGTGTCGATTTCGCTCACCCGAGAGCCGCCTGCCAGCTTCAACTGAACGCGGAGGGCGGTGTGGACGTCCTGCCCGCACAGCAAACCGGCACGGTCGCCGGACAGTTCCGATTTGCGCTGCCACTCCATGAGGGCGGCGATGATCGCGCGCAGCGCCCACCCGCCGATCGGGATCCAGCCGATGGTCCCGGCCAGGCGCATCAGATGCATGAGGATCGTGCGATACACCGCGTGCCCCGAGAGCGCGTGCCCGAGCTCGTGGCCGATGATGAACCGCTGCTCCTCGTAATTCATCACGTCCAGCAGTCCGGTGGTGACCACGATGAACGGACGGTCCATGCCGATGGTGAAGGCGTTCACGACCGGGGTCTGTAGCACGAACAGCTCGGGCGTCTCGTCGGCGCCGAGAATCCGCACGCAGTCGCTGCGGAGGTCGTGGAGATCGCTGAACTGCCGTTCGTCGACGCGCACGGACGTGGCCAGGTACATCAGCCGGTGCTGGCGCTCCTGCAACAGACCCGAGATGGTTCGGAAGACTGTGTCGAACCCCTTCAAGGTGCGCAGGGTGACGAGCGCCGCGCGATCCGCCGGGTGCTCCCACGCACGCGAGCTGATGTCCGGGAACGCCGTGCGAACGCGGTCTGGTGTGGTGGTCAAGCTTTCCCCCTGGGTCGGTGTGCGCGGTGCAGAGCCCTCCCGGTCAGGGTAGCGCCGGAGGGTAGCGGCGGCGGTCGTGCTGGGCAGTTTGCCAACCGCCGACCACGGCGGCTGCTCCGAACATGCGCAGGATGCTCAAATGCGACGCTCGGTATTGCTCAAAGTGCGTTCCGATGGTCGACTGTTGTGCGAGATCTGCACACGAGACCTCGAAGATGCGGTGAGGTCGGTTCCCACAGGTCCGCCTGCCCGTCACCGCCGATCCGCCTCGCTCACGAACTGGGCCGAGGAGGATCGGATTCGGTGCCAGGAACTCACAGGCAAGGACGAAACGATGAACGACGCCCGTACGATCGACGACCACACGGCGCAGCTCAGCCCGCGCGCGACCACTCCGGAAGCGCTCGTGGAGATCGAGAAGCGCGTGCTCTGGTTGGCGACGTCGATGATCCACCACGCCAACCGGGTTCGCCCGAATCCGACGGGGTTGAAGGTCGGTGGGCATCAGGCGTCGTGCGCGTCGATGGTCTCGATCATGACGTCGTTGTGGTTCGAGCAGTTGCGGCCGGGGGATCGGGTGTCGGTCAAACCCCATGCCTCGCCGGTGCTGCACGGCATCAACTACCTGCTCGGTGAGCTGGACGAGAAGTATCTGACGACGCTGCGGGAGTTCGGTGGCCTCCAGTCGTACCCGAGCCGGTCGAAAGATCCTGATCCGGTGGACTATTCGACCGGGTCGGTCGGCATCGGTGCGACGGCCCCGATCTGGGGTGCCATCGCCCGCCGCTACGTCGACACCGCCATCGGCGGCGCCGGGACGGGCCGCCAGTACTCGCTCGTCGGCGACGCCGAACTGGACGAGGGAGCCGTGTGGGAGGCGATCCTCGACACCTCCGTGTCCGAACTCGGTGAGATCGTGTGGATCGTCGACCTCAACCGGCAGTCCCTGGACCGGGTGGTCCCGAATATCGCCGCGGGCCGGCTCGAGGCGATGTTCGCGGCCGCCGGGTGGCAGGTGATCACCGTGAAGTTCGGGACCCTGCTCGAGTCTCTGTTTACCCGGGCCGGTGGTGCGGCGTTGCGGAACCGGATCCTGGACATGCCCAACCCCGAATACCAGCGGCTGCTGCGCTGCGACGCCGAGCAGGTGCGGGGGCGGCTGCCCGGGGACGGCCCCGACGCCGCCGCGATCGCGTCGCTGATCGCCGGCCTCGACGACGACACCCTCCTCAACGCGATCCGGAACCTCGGCGGTCACGACCTCGACGCCCTGCGCGCCGCGTACGCGCAGATCGACGACACCCGCCCGACGGTGATCATCGCCTACACGATCAAGGGTCGCGGCCTGCCGACGCAGGGGCATCCGCAGAATCACTCGTCGCTGCTGACCGTCGAGCAGTACGAACAGCTCGCCGCGGAACTGGGCATGGACCCGGCGAAACCGTGGGCTAGGTTCGACGCCGACAGTGCGGCGGGCCAGGTGTGCGCGGCGACTGCGGACAGGTTGCGGCGGAACCCCGTCGAACCGGCAACCCCGCCCGCGGTCCCGGCCGATATCGGCCGCACCCCGTCGGGGACGTCCACGACGCAGGCCGCCTTGGGCCGGGCGCTGCTGGACCTGTCCCGGGAGGCCCCCGACGCTGCGAAACGGGTGGTCACCGTCAGCCCCGACGTCTCCTCGACCACGAATCTGGCCGGCTGGCTGAACAAGGTGGGGGTGTGGTCGCCGAACGAGCGCCGCAACTGGTTCGACGACGACGCCGAGACGATCATGCACTGGCGGGAGAAGCCCACCGGGCAGCACATGGAACTCGGCATCGCCGAGACGAATCTGGTCGGCCTGATGGGTGAGCTCGGTGCCACCTGGAGTCGCTGGGGGCAGCCGCTGTTCCCGATCGGGGTGATGTACGACCCGTTCGTCGAACGCGCCCTCGAACCCTGGTCGTACGGCATCTATGCGGGTGGGCAGTCGATCCTGGTCGGCACCCCGTCCGGGGTGACCCTCGCGGCGGAGGGTGGGGCGCATCAGTCGATCAAGACCCCGTCGATCGGCCTCGAGCAGCCCGGGTGTGTGAGTTACGAGCCGGCGTTCGCGATCGACGTCGAGTGGACGCTGCTCGACAGCATCTCCCGCCTGGGCCGGCCGGACGGCTCCTCGTCGTATCTGCGGCTCTCGACCCGCCCGGTCGATCAGACTCTCGCCGCCGTCCCCACCGATCCCGCCGCGCGGGAACGCCGCCGCCGTCAGGTGGTCGCCGGGGCGTACACCCTCCGGCACAGCGACAAGCCGGCGATCACGCTGGTCGGCATGGGCGCCATGATCACCGAAACCCTCTCCGCCGCGGACCGGTTGGCCGAGCAGGGGATTGCCGCCGACGTCGTGTGCGTGACCAGTCCCGGGTTGTTGTTCGAGGCAGTGCAGGCGCGCCGCGGCCTCGCCGACGGCCCGACGTGGATCCTCGATCAGGTGTTCCCCGCCGGCCGGGCGGCGCCGATGGTGACCGTCCTCGACGGGCACCCGCACACCCTCGCGTTCCTGGCCGGGATCAACCACGTTCCCGGTGCGGCGCTCGGTGTCAGCCGGTTCGGGCAGGTCGGGTCCCTCGACGACGTCTACCGCTACCACGGCATCGACACCGACAGCATCGTCCGCGCCGCACTCGACATCTCCTGAACGAACGGGACGCTCGTCGCGTCAGATCGAACGAGCGTCCCGTTGGTTCAGCGCAGACGGCACCGACGATACTTTTTGGGTATCAGAAGATCCATAACTAGTGTTGGACTTGAATGGTTGAGGCTCCTAGCCTGGTGGACACAGCGCGCACCGACGGCGGCGCGATTGCGAACGAGGAGAACGAAACCCATGGCCACTGCGTCCCCCCACGAGATCGCCCACAAGCTCGGCTCCGGTCTGTTGTCGTTCCCGGTCACCCACTTCAAGGATGACCACTCGTTCGACGAGGCCGCGTATCGCGAGAACATCGGCTGGCTCGGGCAGTTCGACGTCTCCGGGTTGTTCGCCGCAGGTGGCACGGGTGAGTTCTTCTCGCTCACCCCGCCCGAGGTGGAGCAGGTGGTCCGGGCAGCGGTGCAGGAGGCACCCGACGGTCTCCCGGTGATCGCGCCCGCCGGTTATGGCACGGCCACGGCCGTGCAGATGGCCCGGTCGGCGGAGAGCGTCGGCGCGCACGGCATCCTGCTGCTTCCCCCGTATCTCACGGAGGCGAGCCAGGACGGCCTCGTCGCCCACGTCAAAGAGGTGTGTGCCGCAACCACTCTCGGGGTGACGATCTACAGTCGCGCCAACGCCGTCTACACCGAGGCCGCTGTCGCGGAGCTCGCGGACAGCTGCCCGAACCTGGTCGGGTTCAAGGACGGGGTCGGCAACATCGAGCAGATGACCCGCATCTACGCGAGTCTCGGTGACCGGCTGACCTACGTCGGCGGACTGCCCACCGCCGAGATGTTCGCATTGCCGTATCTCGCGCTGGGCGTCACCACGTACTCCTCGGCCATCTACAACTTCGTTCCGAAGTTCGCGCTCGACTTCTACAACGCGCTCCGCAGCGGAGACAACGCATTCGTCATCAACGCACTCAACGAGTTCGTGATCCCGTACTGCAACCTGCGCAACAAGAAACAGGGTTACGCGGTCAGCATCATCAAGGCCGGCATGACGGCGATCGACCGACCCGCCGGCCCGGTGCGCGCGCCTTTGACCGACCTCGATTCCGTCGAACTGGCCGAGCTCGCCGACCTGATCAAGAAGGTGAGCTGAGCCGCACAATCCGCGATCGATCATCGGAGAACGCCATGACACTCACCGCAGCGCGTGCGCAACTCGCCCTCGATCTGGCTCGGCGCCATGCCGCGACACTCGACGCCGCCGTCGCCGTCAGCGTTGCCGACGACGCCGGAAATCTGATGTGCTGCTCCCGGACCGACGGCGCCGCCGCGGAACTGCTGGACTCCGCGACCCGCACTGCGCTCGGCACCGCCCGGCGAATGTCGGGAACGACTGACGGGCACGGGGTAGAGCCGGCGCCCGGCGTGACGGTCGACTGCGGGATGGTCCCCGCGTGGACACCTCACCCGGCCGACAAACCCAGTGCGGTAGGCATACTCGCGGTCGCAACCTCCGTCGGTGGTGCCGGGCCACACATCGTCGAGACCGTCATCGACGCGATCCACCGGTTCGACGAGCGACACCGCCGCAACATTTCGTGACACCGGCCCCGGCAGCGACCGTTGCCCCGCTGGAAAGTCGTCTGTGACTATCTCGTCGCCCGCAATGCCGCATAGACTTGCCCGGTCGTGGCTTCGCGCAAGGCGTCAACTTCCTCGGACATCGGAACGTCGCGAGCTGAAGGATAGGGAATGCGATGATGAATTTTCGATCCGACACCCAGTGGAATTCGGTGAGCGCCTGGGACGACGATCCGGTGGTCGCGTCGTGGAACGGTCTTCCGGTGTTGGAACAGAACGTCACGGCCGACGTGTGTGTCGTCGGCCTCGGCGGGTCGGGTCTCGCGGCGATCGGCGCCCTGGTCGAACGTGGGCTGCAGGTTGTCGGCGTCGACGCCGGGCGGGTCGCGGCCGGCGCGGCGGGGCGCAACGGCGGCTTCCTCCTGGGCGGCCCGGCGACGTTCCTCCACTCGTCCCTCACGACCTGGGGGACGTCGTCGGTCGATCTCTATCGCGCAACCCTGCTCGAGTTGGACCGGCTTGCCGAGATGCTGGGTCCGGAGGTCATCGCACGGACGGGCTCCATTCGCCTCGCCGGATTGCCCGGCGAACCTGTCGACGACGCCGAGGCCGCCGACCGTGTGGTGGAACTCGCGGATTGCGCAGCACTGGCAGCGGTGTTGCGTGAGCACGACATCGCTGTCGAAGAATACGACGGCGAGCTCGGGCGCGGTCTGTTTCTGCCCGACGACGCGGCCATGAACCCCTCTCGTCGAGCTCTGGGGCTGGCGTCTCTCCTTCGGGGACGGGCCGGCCTGTACGAGCACTCGCCTGTCACCGCAGTGGAGAGTGGAAGGGTGACAACAGAACACGGTTCGGTCAGTGCGCCCGTCGTCATTGTCGCGGTGGACGGCAAACTCGAACAGGTCCTCCCGGATTTGCAGGGGCGGGTCCGGACGGCACGCCTGCAAATGCTCGGGACGGCGCCGGGGCTGCCCGAACGCCTGCCGTGCCCTGTGTACGGACGCTGGGGATACGACTACGCCCAGCAAGCGAAGGATGGGCGCCTGTTCGTCGGGGGCGGGCGAGACCGTTTCGTCGACACCGAGTGGACATTCGACACGTCACCCACTCCGGACGTCCAGGGCTACATCGAACGAGTAGCGGAACGTATGGCGGGCAAGCCCGTCGACGTCGTCCGGAGATGGGGTGCATCCGTCAGTTACACCACCGACGGCCGTCCCCTCTGCTCCGAGGTTCTTCCCGGCGTCATCGTCATCGGTGGGTACAACGGGACGGGAAACCTGGTGGGGCCCGTCGCTGCCCGTGCGGCTGTGGCACTGGCCCTGGACTCGACAGCACCACCGGTGTACTTCTCGACCTAGCCGGCGAGTCGAGGGACCACGGCCCTCGATCACGACGGCGCGGACGCCGGATCCCCGTTGTGTCAATCAGAGAATCGGTTGACGTCGAACAACTCCAAGGGGAATTCCGGGGTCGATCCGCAACTGAGATCGGCGGCGATCTCTCCGATCACCGGTGCAAATTTGAAACCGTGACCAGAGCACGCGGACACGACCGTCACGTTCCTGTAGGCGGGTGGATTTCCGATGATGAAGTGCCCGTCGGGTGTGTTCGTGTACATACACACCGCGGCCCGCACGGGGTGCGAACTCAATCCAGGCAGGTAATGACGAACGAGGTCCCGCAACGGGGCGGTGTCCTCGTCATGGACCACCCGATCCAGCTCGTCGGGGTCGGTCTCGCGCCCGCCGAGATGGAGCGCGATCTTGACCGTCTTGCCGTCCATGGTGGGGAAGCCGTACCACGTACCCTCCGGGCTGTCCCGCAGGAATACCGGGAACCGGTCGGGCCCGAACTGCGTGGGATCTTCGGCCGGGAACCATGCGAGGATCTTGCGCTCCACAGTCAAGGGGAGATGGGCGGCCGGGAGAAGGCCGGGAATCCAGGCGCCTGCCGCGACCACGACGTGGTCGGCTCGAATGACCTCGTGGTCGAGCCGCACGAGCACCGTGTTTCCGGGACCGTCCTCGATCCCCAGGACGCGGCTCTCGGGACGTACAGAGGCGCCCAGTTCGTTCGCACGGCGCGCTGCACCGGTGATCGCCAACTCCGGCCTGATCACGCCGGCATCCTTCTCCCAGATGGCCGTATCTCCCCCACGCAACCTCTGTGTAGGAAACCGGGTACCGAACTCGGCCGGGTCGAGAATCTCCTGGGTGAGGTCATGCACCCTGGCTGCTTCGAGGGAGCCACCCACAATCACGCCGCTCGAGGGGCCGATACTGAGGCCCCCGGTCATCGTCAAGACGGGTTCGCCGGTTTGCTCACCGAGTTCCCGCCATCCTCGGAGTGCGGCCCGGAGCATCGGGACATACGCGGGATCCTCATGGTATGCGGTTCTGAAGATGCGCGACTCGCCGTGCCCGGAGCCACGATCGTGCCCGGGAGTGAATTGCTCGAGACCGACTGCAGGAATACCTCGCTCCGACAGTCTCCACATGATTGCGGAGCCCATCGTGCCGGTACCTATCACGGCGACACCGGTCCTCGTCGTGGTCATCGACTGCGCACCAGCGTGTATTCACCAGCGGGGGAATTGTTCATGATCACAGCGGCCTCTCGAATGTGCAGTCGGTCTGCGGAGTCGGACCCAGACATGTTGCCATCCTGTCACTCCACACCGGTGTCGCCGAACGTCATGTGATCGAACACCGGAGCCGGAGGCGAAGCGCCCGCCGGGACAGATGTGACCCCAGTATTCGTCATGGTGACGGTCACGGCCCGGCGTGAGGAACAGTCGACCTTACGGTGAGGCATCGAGACTCTGATCCTGCGACTCTTGCCCGCTGGTCGGCGCCACAGGATGATCTAGGAATGGCCGAACAGATCGACGACTACTTCACCTCTGTCGTGTCGGGGCTGGTTCCCGGGGAGAGCCGCCCCGGCGTCGGTCCGGAGGATCCGGTCCAGCCGCCGTCCCCGTTGTCGGTGCAGGGCGCCCTGGACCTCTTCGACGCCCAGGTCGGCAGCAGGCATCTCGATCTGGCGGCCCGTTGGTTGCGGTCGCGGGGGAAGGGTTTCTACACGATCGGCTCGTCCGGGCACGAGGGCAACGCCGCAGTCGCGGCCGCGCTGCGACCTTCCGATCCCGCTCTGCTGCACTACCGTTCCGGTGGTTTCTTCCTGGCGCGGGCGCAGCAGGTGGACGGCAGTGATCCGCTGCGCGACGTCCTCCTCGGACTCGTGGCGGCGACGGAGGAGCCGATATCTGGCGGCAGGCACAAGGTGTTCGGCCGTCACGATCTCAACATCATTCCCCAAACCTCCACCATCGCTTCGCATCTCCCACGCGCTGTCGGTGTTGCCTTCTCCATCGCCCGGTCGGAGAAGTTGCATGTGTCGTCACCGTGGCCGGCCGACGCGGTCGCCGTCTGCAGCTTCGGGGATGCGTCCGCGAACCATTCCACCGCCGTCGGTGCCATCAATACCGCGGTGCACGCCGCCTACCAGGGGTTGCCGTTGCCGCTACTGCTGGTGTGCGAGGACAACGGCATCGGGATCAGCACCAAGACGCCGAAGGGGTGGATCGCCGCGAACTTCGGTGACCGGGCGGGCCTCGAGTACTTCGAGGCGGACGGCTCCGACCTACCGGCGGCGTACGCAACGGCGAAAGATGCCGCCGACTGGGTTCGCAGACACGGGAAGCCCGCGTTCCTGCACCTGCGCACCGTCCGGTTGATGGGTCATGCCGGCTCCGATGTCGAGGCCGCGTACCGGACATCTGCGGAGATCACCGCAGACTTCGACCGGGATCCGGTGCTGTGCACCGCGAAACTGCTGACCGAACGCGGACACCTGAGCCCCACCGACATCCTCGACCGCTACGAGAACAAGCGCGCCGAGGTCCTCGAACTGGCCGAGCAGGTCGGCGAACTACCTCAACTGGACAGTCCCGCGGCGGTGATGAAGCCACTCACCGACAGTGCCGAGCAGGCCGCCGCGGCCGCGCCGGAACGCGTCGACCCGGACCGTCGCGCGCAGTTCGTCGGGTCCCCGCTTCCCGAGGAGGAAGGTCCGCTCACCGTCGCTCTCGCGATCAACCGTGCCCTGCTCGACGTGCTGGCCCGGTACCCCGAGGCGCTGGTGTTCGGTGAGGACGTCGCCCGCAAGGGCGGGGTGTACGGGGTGACCCGGGGTCTGATGAAGAAGGCGGGGTCGGCGCGGGTGTTCGACACGCTCCTCGACGAGCAGGCGATCCTGGGTCTCGCGCTGGGCGCGGGGGTGTCCGGGCTGCTGCCGATCCCGGAGATCCAGTACCTGGCGTATCTGCACAATGCCGCCGATCAGATCCGGGGGGAGGGCGCGACGTTGCAGTTCTTCTCCGACCGCCAATACCGCAACCCGATGGTGGTGCGGGTCGCCGGGTACGGGTATCAGAAGGGGTTCGGTGGGCATTTCCACAACGACAACGCCGTCGCCGCACTGCGTGACATCCCCGGAATCGTGGTGGCGTCGCCGGCGCGCCCCGACGACGCCGCGGCCATGATGCACACGTGCGCGGCGGCCGCGCGGACCGCGGGCGCTTTGTGTGTGTATCTGGAGCCGATTGCGCTGTACCACACCAGAGATTTGCACGAGGACGGTGACGAGCGGTGGCTGGCCGCGTATCCGGATCCGGCGAAGCGGACCGAGAACCATGTGCCGATCGGCTCGGCCCGCACGTACGGTGACGGCACGGACCTGACGATCGTCACGTTCGGCAACGGGGTGCACATGAGTCTGCGGGTCGCGCGCCGTCTCGAACGGGCGAACATCGCCGCGCGTGTGGTGGACATGCGGTGGCTCGCACCGCTGCCCGTGCACGACATCGTCCGGGAGGCGAACGCCGCCGGCCGGGTGCTGATCGTCGACGAGACCCGCAAGTCGGGGGGAGTGTCGGAAGGTGTGGTGACGGCGTTGATCGACGACGGCTTCACCGGGCCGCTCGCACGCGTCACGAGCGACGACAGTTTCATCCCCCTCGGTGACGCCGCCCTCGAGGTCCTGCTCTCCGAGGAGACCATCGAGGCCGCGGCAGTCAAACTCGTGAGCCGGTAACATCCGCATCCCTCGCGCTTCGCTATGACGGCAACGTCAACCGGTATCCCCTCCGCCATTGCCAAGCAGTTGTCCGGTCGGGCATGTTCGAACTGCATCTCTCCACACCGGCGGACAGGAACAATTCATGAGTGGCGATCAGCGACCCCACATCGTGGTGATGGGGGTGACCGGCTGCGGGAAGACAACAGTCGCGCAGCAACTTTCCGCACTGACCGGCCACCGGTTCCTCGACGCCGACGATCTGCATCCGCCGTCGAACGTCGAGAAGATGGCCGCCGGTATCCCGCTGACCGACGACGACAGGGCACCGTGGCTCGCAGTCGTCCGCGACCGCCTGCAGGAGCTGTCCGATCAGCAGCGCCGTGGCGTGGTGGCGTGCTCGGCGTTACGGCGGAGCTATCGCGACATCCTCCGCGACGTCTCCGACCCGGTGTTGTTCGTCCACCTCACGGGAGCGCGGGAGGTCATCCACGGCCGGATGCACGCGCGGAGCGGGCACTTCATGCCGCCTGCCCTGCTCGATTCCCAGTTCGCGCTCCTCGAGCCGCTCGACGCCGACGAGTTCGGCGTGGTCCTGGACGTCGATCCGGCGCCGGATGCGATCGCACGGGCCGCCGTCGAATACCTGCACGAAGAACGAAAGGTTGTCACACAGTGAGTTCGCACGGGAGTTTCGATGTGACGGGCAAGATCGCTCTCGTCACGGGATCGAGCCGGGGAATCGGCTTCGCACTCGCCAACGGACTCGCCGAGGCGGGCGCGGAGGTCGTGCTCAACGGCCGCGACGCCGACGCCCTCGCACGCAGCCGCGACGAGATCGTCCGCGCCACCGGTGCGACAGTCCACACCTGCGCGTTCGACGTCACCGCTCCCGAGGAGGTCACCGCCGCTGCGCAGCGGGTCGAGAACGAGATCGGTCCCGTCGAGATCGTCGTGAACAACACCGGCGTCCAGCACCGCAGCCCACTGCTCGAGTTCGGTGACGACGACTTCCGTCGCGTGCTCGACACCAACCTGAGCAGCGCGTTCTTCGTCGGCCGCGAGTTCGCGCGGGCGATGGTCCGTCGCGGGCACGGGAAGATCGTCAACATCTGTTCCGTCCAGAGTGAACTCGGCCGGGCGGGTATCGCCCCGTACGCCGCGAGCAAGGGCGGGCTGAAGATGCTCACACGCGGAATGTGCGCCGACTGGGCACCACTGGGACTGCAGGCCAACGCCATCGCACCCGGGTACTTCGACACCCAGCTCACCGAGGCGCTCGTGAACGATGCCGACTTCAGTGCGTGGCTGACCACACGCACGCCCGCCGGGCGGTGGGGCCGCCCCGAGGAACTCGTGGGCGCACTGCTCTTTCTCTCGTCGCCGGCGTCGGACTTCGTCAACGGCCAGATCCTGTACGTCGACGGCGGCCTCACCGCCGTAGTGTGATCCCCACCCGACCGACTCGAAAGACCACGATGCCGAACACCGCAACGCCTCGTATCCACCTCGGACCGCACCCGGACGCCGCCCTGATGCGCGGGATCGAGCGGGGCGGAGGCGTACTCGCCCCGCTCGACGACGCCGAAGCCGTGGTGTGGGCGCAGGGCCCCGACACGTTCCCGGCGCAGTTGCCGGACTCGGTGCGCTGGGTACAACTCCCCTCGGCGGGTGTGGAACCGTGGATCTCCGCGGGGATCGTCGACACCGAGCGGACCTGGACGTCCGCGGCCGGCGCCTACGCCGGCAACGTCGCGGAACACGGAGTTCTGCTGCTCCTGGCCGGTGTCCGTGCCCTCACCGAGCAGGTGCGCGCGACCTCCTGGCGCAAGGCCGAATTCGACCCGCAGGTGGGCACGCTGCGCGGGGCGACGGTCGCCATCGTCGGGTGCGGCGGCATCGGTCGCGCGATGATCCCGCTGCTCGACGCGTTCGGGGCGCGAGTGCTCGCCGTGACTCGTTCGGGAACCCCGGTCCCGGGTGCAGTCGAGACGCTGTCGTCCGATCGGACGCCGGAAATCTGGTCCAGAGCAGACCATTTCGTCATCGCCGCACCGGCGACGGCGGCGACCGCGCACATCGTCGACAAGGACGCACTCGCGCAGATGAAATCGACGGCGTGGATCGTCAACGTCGCACGCGGCTCCCTCATCGACACCGCGGGGCTCGTCGACGCGCTGAAATCCGGATCGATCGGCGGGGCCGCCCTCGACGTCACCGATCCCGAACCACTTCCCGACGGACATCCGCTCTGGACCCTGCCGAATGCCATCATCACGCCGCACGTCGCGAATCCGGCGACGGGGCTGACGCGGCTGCTTGCCGATCACGTCGCGTCCAACGTCGAACGGTATGCTGCCGGAGCGCCTTTGATGGCACCGATCGACGCGAGCCGGGGTTACTGAATGCCTCGGTCGGCTTCCGAACTGGTCCGGATGTAGTTGGCGACGACACTGCGCAACACCTCGCGCACGGCCTCGGCAGGTCCCGAGAGCGGCTGATTGGCGGGTGTTCCGAGGGAGACCTGGACTTCGATGGTCGGTTCGATGCGGCGGAGTTCCAGGTTCTCCACGTTCATGATGCGGCGGGCCACGGAGAACGGTAATACCGTGGCGCCCAAACCATTTCGTACCGCCTGCGCCATCAGGGTCACCGATTCCACCTCCCCGACCACCCGTGCGTGCTCGAAGGCGTGTTCGTAGGCCTGCTCCACCACCTTGCGGATGGTGTGCATCGGGCCCGGCAGCAGCAGCGGCAGGTCGACGAGATCCTTGATGGCGACGGCCGTCCCGGTGTCACCGGGCAGACCGGTGCCTGCCGGCGCGACGACCATCAGCTCCTCGGTGAGGAGACGCTCGAAGTTGACGCCCTTGATCGGCCCGGCGTCGTAGAGCAGCGCCATGTCCATGCGGCCGGTCATCATGGCCTCGCTCAGCACGCCGCCGAAGTTCTCGTTGATGTGCAGAAGGATGCTCGGGTACCGCGACCGCACCGCGGTGAGCAGCGGCAACGCGATGGAACTCACCGTGCTGTACGGCGCGAGCCCCACGGAGACGCCGCCCGCCAGTTCTCGACCGACGACGCTCACCTCGGCTTGAGCGCTCTCCACCTGCCGCAGGATCACCTGCGCGTGCCGGTACAGCGCGCGCCCCGCATCGGTGGGTTCCACGCCCTGCTTGCTGCGGATCAGCAGCTGCTGACCGAAGTGGGTCTCCAGCGCCGTCATCTGCTGGCTCAGTGCCGGCTGGGCGATGTGCAGAATGTCGGCCGCCCGCGTGATGCTTCCGGCGTCGACGATGCGGACGAATGAGAACAAGCGTCGGGTATCCACGAGCGATCTGCCTTTCTGACGATGCGGCGACGCAAGCACGCCGCGGTTTCGACAAGGTTGCCGGGCGGAAACACCGCCGTAGCCAAATGCGAGGCCCTGTTCTTCCGGTTTTGCATCGCCGCTGTTCAAACACCATAGACGTTCGTTATCGCCTCACGTAAAACAGGTATTAACCGCCCGAACCGGATCCTGCGTAGCGTCCGTTTACATCGAAAGTTCACAGGAACTGCACCAGCGGTTCCACTGCAGGTCCCCATGGGAGGCACCGTGACTGTCAAGATCGATCTCGTCGCCGACCTCGGCGAGAGCTTCGGCGCATGGACGATGGGCGACGACGACGCGCTGCTCGACGTGCTGACGTCCGCCAACGTCGCGTGCGGATTCCATGCCGGTGACCCCAGGACCATGGACGCCACGGTCCGAGGATGCGTCGCCCGCGGAATCGGCATCGGCGCGCACCCCAGCTTTCCCGACCTGGCAGGGTTCGGCCGGCGCGCGATGGACCTCACCGCAGACGAGGTCCGCACGGACGTTCTGTACCAACTCGGCGCGCTGCACGCCTTCGCGACCTCGCACGGCACGACGCTCTCGCACATCGCACCGCACGGTCGGTTGGGAAACCTCGTCGCCACGCGCGCGGACTACGCACGTGCCGTCGTCGACGCGGTGGAAGCGTTCGACCCGCGGCTGATCGTGCTCGCCCAGGACGGTGAACTCGCCGACCACGCCCGTGAGCGGGGGATTCGCGTCGCGATCGTCGCCATCGTCGACCGCGCGTACCGCTCGGACGGCACCCTGGTGCCGCGGTCCGAGCCCGGCGCCGTGATTCATGACCAGGACACTCTGGTGGCGCGCACGGTGCAGATGGTGACCGAGGGTGTCGTCGAGGCCGTCGACGGCACACGCGTCCCGATCGAGGCCGACACGGTGCTGCTGCACGGTGACGGCGCCGACGCCGTACGCAACGCGCGAGCGATCCGGGAGGCGCTCCTGAGGGCGGGCGTCGTCATCGCCCCGGTGACGGAGGTCCTCGCGGCCAAGGAAGCAGGCAAGGAAGAGAAGGAGTCCGCGTCGTGTCCGGCGTGACGTGCATCCGGCCGCACCGGGAGTTCGTCCTCTCGGATTGCGGAGACTCCGCGGTACGTCTGACGTCGCTGTCCGCGGATGCCGAGGAGCGCTGGCGGGTGGTCCACACGGTCGCCGCCGCGCTCGACGCACGCGGCGACGAGGTCGCGGTCACCGGCATCATTCCCACGTACGACGCATTGCTGGTCGAATTCGATTGTGGTGCAAACACCCACGACGCCATCCGTGCACACGTCGAACGGCTGATCGAGCTCCCCGCGGATGCCGCGGCGCGCGGCCCGCGGCAGTTCGAGATCCCCGTCGTCTACGGGGGAGAATTCGGCCCCGACCTCGACGGCGTGGCAGCACACCTCGAACTCTCACCGGCCGAGGTGATCCGACTGCACTGCGAAGGCCCACTGACCATGCGCTGCTTCGGTTCCCCGGGCGGCGCCCCGATGCTGGACGGTCCCGCGTTCCCGCGGCCCGTCCCACGCCGCACGATTCCGCGGCCACACGTACCGGCAGGCGCGGTCGCTGTCGCGGGCAGGCAGGCCGTCGTCTCCGCGCGTCCCGCGCCGGGAGGCTGGCCGGTGATCGGTCGAACCCCGCTGACCATCGTCGATCCGGCGACCGACCCACTGTCCGACTTCCGGCCCGGCGACACGTTCCTCTTCGTTCCGATCACCGCGGCCGAGTGGTCGATGTACGAGGGCGTCCGTCATGGCTGAATCGATCACCGTCACGACACCCGGGCTGACCTCGATCCAGGACCTCGGCCGGCTCCGAGCGTCGCGGTTCGGCCAGATGACCGGCGGAGCCTCGGACCAGTACAGCGCCGACGTGGCGAACGCACTGGTCGGGAGCCCGCGTACGGCACCCCTGCTCGAGATGGTCGCCATGGACTTCGGCGCCGTCGCGAGCATCGACCTGCTCGTCGCGGTGACCGGAGCGCCGGCGGAGGTGCAGGTCGGGGGTGTCGCCCGCCCACAGTGGGAGCCGTTCGTGTGGACCGCGGGCGAAGAACTCACCGTCCGCGGAATCCGCGACGGGCTCAGGGTCTACCTCGCCGTGCACGGAACGATCGACGCGCCCTACCTGCTCGGTAGTTGCGCCCCCGACTCGGTTCTCGGTTTCGGCCGGCAACTGACGGTCGGCGAGTCCGTCGCCATCGACGTCGACGGACCGCTGATCGACCACCCGCACTTCTTGATGCCGCTGTTCCGGCTCGGCGCCCGGCCCGCGGCCTTCGCCGGATGCTGGACCATCGACGTGACGGATGGTCCCGACGTCCACGAATTCGGCTCGACCTCCGCCCGATTGTTCGACACCCCCTTCGTCATCGGCGACAACTCGAACCACATAGGCCTCCGCCTCACGCCGACCGATCCGGGCAGCCCCGTTCCCCGGCGGGACCGGTCGACGGAGGTGCTCTCCCGTGGAGTGCCGATCGGTGCGGTCGAGGTTCCGGCCGGCGACGAGATCCTCGTTCTGCATCGTGGACGAGGGGTGACCGCCGGATACCCGGTGCTCGCGGTCGTGACCGCCACCGCTCTGTCCCAGCTCGGCCAGGCACGCCCCGGCCAGGAGGTCCGGTTCAGGAAGGTGACCGTCTCCGACGCCGTGGACGCGTACCGCACGCAACGACGCTCGATCGATCTCCTCCGCTCCCGCGTGGCCAACGCGTTCGCCAGTCTTCGGATCCCCCTTCACACAGAAACGACATCCGCCCAGCACAGCTCGGTACCCCAGATGGAGTCAGCATGACCAACGCGATCTCACCCGACACGGCCGGGCACACGTCCGAACACGAGGTGCAACCCCGCCAGCTCCGCAAAGTCGTTCTCGCAGGCTGCGTGGGCATCTTCGTCGAGCTCTACGACAACGGCATCTTCGCCTTCATGGCGACCGCCCTGGCCATCGTCTTCTTCGACGTCTCCAAGTCGAGTGACGCGCTGATGCTCGTCTTCGCCGGCTACGCGATCTCGTTCTTCGTCCGACCTCTCGGCGCGGTCGTCTGCGGCATCCTGGGCGACCGGATCGGCAGGCAGAAGATGCTCGTCTTCGTCATCATGCTGATCAGCGTCGCCACCGCTGGAATCGGCATTCTCCCGACCTACGCCGCGATCGGCGTCGCCGCACCCGCATTGTTGATCCTCCTGCGCATTCTGCAGGGCTTCTCCGTGGGCGGTGAGGCGGCGGGCGCCATGACGTTCCTCGCCGAGCACTCGCCGGAGGGCAAGCGCGGACTGATCACCAGCTACGCACAGATCGCGTCCTTCCTGGCCCTGCTCACGGGCACGCTCGTGGCGTTCGCGATGTCACCGTGGCTCAACGAGGCCGCCATCAACGGCGGCGGACCGGCCAGCTGGGCGTGGCGTGTGCCGTTCCTCGTCGCGATCCCGATGGGCATCATCGGCTGGTACATCCGCCGGGCCATCAGCGACACCCCGAACTTCGAGAAGCTCAAGGCGGAAGGCGGACTGTCCCGCAACCCACTGAAGGAAGCGTTCGCGACCCCCGAGCACCGCAAAGCGATGCTGCTCGCGCTGTTCATCCCGCTGATGAACGGCTCCGGCTACTACGTGCTCTTCTCCTACATGCCGACGTTCCTGAAGGGCGACAACATCGGCTTCTCGACCGGCACCGCCCTGCTCGTGACCGCGGCGAGTCTCGTGGCGATCTGCATCGCCATCCCGTTCATGGGTGCTCTCTCCGACCGTGTCGGCCGCAAGAAGGTCATCGCCGGCGCGGCGATCGCGATGGCCATCGGCGCCATCCCCTGTTACGCCCTGATCGCGACCGGCAACTTCGTGCTCGCAGTGGTGGGCGCATGCATCATGGCGGTGATCTTCGCCGGTCACACCGCCGTCATCCACATCCTCATCGTGGAGCTCTTCCCCACCCGGGTGCGGTACTCGGCGTACGGGCTGGGCTACAACATCTCCTCCGCGGTCTTCGGCGGCACGGCGCCCCTGCTCATGACCTGGCTGATTCCTCAGTTCGGAATCTACGTTCCCGCGGTCTATGCCGTCGTCACCGCGGTGGGCACCCTCATCGCTGTCAGCACCATCACCGACCGGGCGCACGTGCCACTCCGCGACACGCTCTGACGGATCCAGACTCGGCCCGGTGGTCTCCTGACCACTCGAAGACCACCGGGCTGTACCAACTTTCACCACCAGCAAGGCAAGGGAGCGTTATGCCATTCAACGACTACCGGACGGCACTGGTCACCGGTGCCAACACCGGAATGGGTGCCGCGGTCACCGAGATCCTGACCAAGCGCGGACTGACCGTCTACGGTGTGGCCCGCAACAAGGAACGGCTCGACGAGGTCGCGGACAAGACGGGAATGATCCCGCTCGCCGTCGACATCACGGACATCGACGCACTGAGCGCCGCCGTCGAGGGGCTCGAGATCGACGTGCTGATCAACAACGCGGGAGTGTCGGCCACCGGCAACATCCTGGACGCCTCCGCGGATTCGGTCGACGCCATGGTGGACGTCAATCTCCGTGCGGTGCTGCACCTGTGCCGGCTGCTGATGCCGGGAATGGTCGAGCGGGACCTCGGCCACATCGTCAACATCAGCTCCATCGCCGGCCTGTACAACTTCTACGGCCACACCGCCTACCACGCCACGAAGGCTGCGGTGCACCAGATCTCGCGACAGCTGCGCAACGACACCATCGGCAAGCGCATCCGCGTGACGGAGATCTGCCCGGGCAGAGTCGAAACCGAGATCTTCGGACGCAACCTGGGCGGGTCGCCGGAGGCGATGAAGGAGGCGTGGGAGACGTACTACGAAGGCTTCGAATCCATCACGACCAAGGACATCGCCGACACCATCGAGTTCGCGATCGACGCCCCGGGTCACGTCAATCTCGGCCTGATCGAAATCATGCCCACATTCCAGGTACCGGGTGGACTCGACTTCATCCGGCGCAACGATCGAGACCCGAGGTGAACACCGCACAGCGCGAGTCCGGCACCCCGCTCCCGGCCGAAACCCTCGGGGTGGTGGCGCACGCCGCGGGAGACCTGCGCATCGAATCGGTGCCGCTGCGCCGGCCCGAATCGTCCGAGACGGTCGTCGAAATCGCCTACGGCGGGATCTGCGGATCCGACCTGCACTACTGGACGCACGGGGCGGCGGGTGAGTCGATTCTGAAGGCACCGATGCTGCTGGGCCACGAAGTGGTGGGAACGGTGGTGCAGGTCGCGGCGGACGGCAGCGGCCCCGCAGCGGGTGAACGTGTCGCCGTGCATCCCGCCACCCCCGGCGGTCGCGGCGCCAGGTTCCCCGCGGACCGCCCGAACCTCTCGCCGGGATGCACGTACCTCGGCAGTGCGGCGCAATTCCCCCACACCGAAGGGGCATTCGCGAAGTACGCAGTTCTGCCCTCCCGCATGCTGCGGCCGCTGCCACCGGACCTTCCGCTGCGCACCGCTGCCGTTGCGGAACCCGCCGCCGTCGCGTGGCATGCCGTGGCCCGCGCCGGCGACGTGTCGGGGAAGAGCGCACTCGTCGTGGGATGCGGACCCATCGGCGCCCTCGTGGTGGCGGTCCTGCGCCGGGCCGGTGCGCGCGAGATCACCGCAGTCGACGTGCACGAGTATCCCCTCACTGTTGCACGGGCGCTCGGCGCCGACCGGACCCTCGACGCCACCGACTCCGAGAGCATCGCGGCCGTCGACGCCGATGTCGTCGTCGAATGCTCCGGTAACCGCTTCGGGCTCGAATCGGCCATTCGCGGCGCGACGCGCGGCGGCCGAGTCGTCATGCTCGGACTGCTCCCCACCGGTCTTCAGCCCGCGCCGCTCTCGCTCGTCATCACGCGGGAACTCGAACTCGTCGGATCCTTCCGATTCAACGACGAGATCGATTCGGTGCTCGCCGCTCTGGCGGACGGCAGCCTGAACGTCGAACCGGTGATCAGTCACGAGTTCGGCATCGAGGCCGGCCTCGAGGCGTTCGCCGTCGCGAAGGACGCGTCCGCCTCCGCGAAGGTGTTGCTGGCGTTCTGATTCCAGTCATTCCGAACGGCTATCGCCCGACAAGTAATCGGTCTTGTACAGCCGTGATGTGCCCCCGATAACCTGGGTGTGAAGGTACCGCCCGAGTTCCCGGCTTCTTTCGTTCCCACGCCCTCTACCAGGAGGAACAATGTCCACCTTCGTCCCTGCAGCGCGAGTCGACCAGATGCGTGAGTCACCGAGTGTGGCAGCTGCGCAACGGGTTCGCGAGCTCCGGGCGTCGGGGCGGGAGATCCTCGACCTGACGGTCGGAGAACCCGATTTCGACACACCGGACCACATCAAGGCGGCAGCCGTCGCGGCGATGAAATCCGGTCTCACCAAGTACACCCCCGTCAACGGTATCCCCGCACTGCGGGACGCGATCGCGAAGCGGATGCTCGCCCGGACCGGGGTCGAGTTCGCGGACAACGAGATCACCGTCGGCGGAGGTGCCAAGCAGGTCATCTTCCTGGCGCTGATGGCGACGGTGGAGGAGGGCACCGAGGTGATCGTGCCCGCGCCGTACTGGGTGTCGTACCCCGACATGGTGACCGTCCACGGCGGAACACCCGTCGTCGTCGACTGCCCGGAATCCGACCGGTTCCTGCTCACCGCGGAGAAGCTCGCCGCCGCCATCACTCCCGCGACGAAATGGGTGATCCTCAACGCACCGTCGAATCCGACCGGTGCGGTGTACAGCGAGCAGGAACTGGCGGAACTGGCAGCGGTACTCGACCGGAACCCGCACGTGAACGTCCTCTGTGACGAGATCTACGACGAGATCGTCTTCACCGACTCACCCGTTCCGAACCTGTTGTCGGCCGCGCCGCACCTCCGCGATCGGATCCTGGTGACCAACGGTGTGTCGAAGGCCTACGCGATGACCGGCTGGCGTCTGGGGTACGGCGTCGGGAACAAGGGCCTGATCGCAGCGATCAACAAGCTGCAGTCGCAGAGTTCCTCCTGCCCGTCGTCGATCAGTCAGGCCGCCGCGGCCGAGGCGCTCACCGGCGATCAGAGTTTCGTCACCACGTCCGTCGCGAGCTATCGCGCGCGGCGGGACGTCATCTTCGAATTGTTCTCCCGTATCGAGGGTTTGGAACCCGTTCTGCCGCAGGGCGCGTTCTATCTGTTCGTCGGATGCGCGGGCCTCGTGGGCAAGCGGACTCCCGACGGCACGCTGCTCGAGAACGATCAGGACGTGGTGCTCTTCCTCCTCGACCACGCGTCGGTGGCCACCATCCAGGGCACCGCGTACGGCGCCCAGTCGTATTTCCGCGTCTCGTTCGCCACGTCCGAGGACGTTCTGCGGAACGCGGCCGCCGCGGTCGAGAAGGCAGTCGCGTCGCTCAGCTGATCCCACCCGCTCTTACCCGACCAACGGAGACATCATGGTTCACGTCACTACCAAGATCGACCGCGCCGACAAGACCGCGATCGACCGACTGGGCGCCTTCTCTGCCGCCACCATCCACGAAGCCCAGGGCCGCAAGGGTGCACTGGATTCGGAGATCAAGCCCATCGACCGCGACATGTCGTTCTGCGGAACGGCGTTCACGGTCGTCTGCCATCCACGCGACAACATCATGCTCCAGGTCGCCATCAGCTACGCGCAACCCGGCGACGTGCTCATCGTGTCCTCCGGCGACCAGCCGGCAGGCCAGTTCGGCGACGTGCTGGCCAATGCGTGCGTGGCCCGGGGCATCAGCGCGCTGGTCACGGACGGCGGAGTGCGGGACAGCCGGGAGATCCGCGAACTCGGGTTCCCCGTCTTCTCCAAGCACGTGTGCATCGAGGGAACGGTGAAGGAATCGCTCGGTCCCGTCAACCAGCCGTTGGTGTTCGGCGGCCAGATCATCTATCCCGGCGACGTGGTCAAGGGTGACTGCGACGGAGTGGTCGTGGTCCGCCGCGACGAGGTCCAGTTCGCCATCGACGCCTCCCGTGACCGCGACGCCGCCGAAGCCGCCTACATCGAGCGCTACAAGAAGGGTGAAACCCCGATCCAGGTCAGCAATCTCGCCCAGGTGCTCGAGGCGAAGGGCCTCACCGTCGACCAGTGAGCCGGCCACTCCCTGCCGGAGATGTCCATCGGAGTTCTGAACGGGCGCGTCGGCGCCACCATCCGCGGGTCGTGCTCGTCGCACTCGATGCGATGCGATGCGGCACAGCCACGGAGGAGGGCTGCCGCGTGGTGGCGGCGTCCGACACCGGCGGAGGATGCAACCGGGCGGGCGGGCTCGACATTCCGAAACTCGAGGCGTGGGTCGCGGCGGGTGGAACCCTCCCGACATACTCGGCCGGGGCACGCGACGTGGATGCGTCAGGCGTTTACAGACGCGACGGTCGACGACAGCGGGCATGCGCGGTGGCTGCACTGGGACACGTCGCCCGGGTTACAGGTGCGATCGCGCATCCCTTCGATGAGGCGGGTGGTGCGGGTCAGTCCGGTTGGCGACCGGAAATGCAGCGGCCACGTCCGCGGTTCAAAGCTGGGCCAGCATGGGGAACAGGGCGATCGCGGAGACGGTGATCCCCGCGACGCCGGCAACGACGCCCAGTAGGGCACGCAAAGATGCCGCCTCGTCGTCCGCGACTGTGGACCGCGAAGTAGCGACGGCACCGCAGACCACCGCGCCCACTCCCAGAAGGAAGCCGAGTCCGACCACCCAGAACGACGCAACGGACAGCGCCGCCAGAGTGATCGACACGGCGGGTAACCGCGAACCACGCTGCTTACGCTTCTCGTTGCCGTCGACGGAGGAACACATGCGGTGGTCGGCAAGCGGCCTGCGGGGGATGGCGGCGGTCATGATCCTCCTTCTAACGATTGACGATTCGGGTCGCCGGACACATGTCGGCTGCACAGGGCTGGAAGCGTCTTCGGGACTGACTGTTCGGTCCGAGAACGTAGTCAGTGTTGTCGAGGCCGCTTCGGCGAGTCGATGGTCGCGACTCGGTCGAGGGTCTTCAGCTTGTGACGTAGACCCACTAAAATTTAGCACTCACGTCAGGTGAGTGCTAGTTCTTTTTGCTAAGCAATTTCGCCTCTCGCGCCCCTGATCGACCCGGCGAACCTGACCCCGACGACGAGGGCAAGCCACGACGCCGGGACCGCAGCGACCAGCACGGCGCCGGGTAGGACGCCGAGGATCGCCGCCGCGGCGACCGCCGCCCCGAGCAGGAGTGCGGTGTCGATCAACTGGTGCGTTCTCCGACGCCGATCTCCATCAGGTCTTCGCCGACGATCAGGTCGCCGGAGAAGCCGGCGGCCGCGGCCTGCCACCGTTCGGCCGGGTTGTTACCCGGCGCGAGATGCGAGAGGACCAGTGTTTTTACGCCGGCTTCCTCGGCGACCGGGCCGACCTGCTCGATGGTGGTGTGTGAGTGCAGGAGGTGTTCGATGAACCCTTCCTCTTCCGGGCTGTACGGCGGTTCGCCGTAGAGGGCTTTGACCCAGTCGGCGTCGATCACCTCGTGGACGAGGATGTCGGCACCGGTGGCCAGGGTGATCAGGTTGGGGGTGGGTGCGGTGTCGCCGGAGAAGACGATGGATCCGTCGGCGGTGTCGAAGCGGAACGCGAAGGCCGGGTAGACGGCGCCGTGATCGACCAGGGTTGCGGTCACCTTGACGCGGTCGTCCTCCATGACCAGGAACGGGTCCATGATCGGGAACTGGTTGTCGTTGGCCCGGGCGCCGATTTTGGAGGGGATCTGAATGTCGTGGGTGCGGATGAGCTTGTCGAGGCCGGGTTTACCGGAGTCGCGGAGCCGGTCGTTGATGTCGGTGGCGAATGCCTGGGTGAGGTAGTTGGTCATGTCCACCGTGCCCGGTGTCGGGTTCTCGGGGTTGACCACCGGGACGTCGGTGGTGCCGGAGATCGGGGGCAGCGCACCCCGGTCACCGGGTCCGTAGACCTCGACCGGCGCCGGACCGGGAAGTCCCTGGTACCAGCCGGAGAGCACGATGTTGAAGTAGTCCATGGTGTGGTCGGAGTGCAGGTGCGTGAGGAAGACGCTGCGCAGGCCTTCGTAGCCGTGGAAGTCGCCCTCCTTGCCGAGGTTGGCCCGCCGCAGTTGGTGTGCGACGCCCATTCCGCAGTCGACCAGGTAGATCGCGCCGTCCACGACGACGGCGGAGGCGATGCCGTGGCGGGTCTGATCGCCGCTGTTGTGGGGGGCGATCCAGGTCATCGGGCCACCGGCGGTGCCGAGCAGGGCCAGGCGGGTGCGGTGCGCGCGTGCGTTGTCGACATAAGCAAAGCTTCCGGTACTCGCCGCGGAGGTGGTGGTGTCGGCGGCGGAGCACCCGGCCAAGGCGGTCGCGGTCCCGAGTGCCATGACACCGGTGAGCAGTCCACGGCGGGAGAGCGAATGTTGGTGAGCCTCATGGATGAGGTTGCACATCGAAATAGTCCTTCGCTGAAATTCGGCACGGCAGGCATCGGCAGGATGTGCGTGAGGCAGCGTTGCCGGAGCGGTCCGTGGGCAGTGGGTGTCGACGCGGCGCGGTCGCTGGCGGCGCAGGTGCGCCGACCGCGTGGGTGATTCAGGAAGCGAGCGGTGTGGACCAGGCGGTGGTGGGGTTCTTCGTTCCGGCGCGTTCGCGTTCGGTCATTCCGCCCCATACCCCGTGCGGTTCGGGGGTGTTCAGGGCATGGGCGAGGCAGTGCGGCCGCACCGGGCAGTCGCCGCAGATCTTCTTGGCCGCGTTCTCTCGGCGGATCCGTGATCCGGCGGGTTCGTCGTCGGGGGCGAGGAAGGTGGCCGACCCGGTGGTGCGGCATCGGGCGTGGAGTTGCCAGTCCCAGAATTCGGTGACGGCGATGAGCTTGGCCTGCTGCCACGAGAGCAGAGTCGACGGCACGGTGATTCTCCTTGGGCCCCGGTGACGGTCCGCCACCGGGCAAAAGGGGGATCGGCGAACGTGGTTGTCGGTGGCCGGCCGGTGAGGGTGGGTGCGCCACACTCCCCACCCTCACCGGCCGGTGACGGTCAGCGATTCCTATGCGGGGATGGGGGTTCCGCGGTGGGTTTCGCTGAGCGTGGACGGGCGCGCGGACTGTCCGGAGCCCGGATCCTTGTGGAAGACACCGTTCTTCATGATGCCGATGATCTTGGACTGGTCCTGCAGGATGGTGATGTCCTCGAGCGGGTCACCGTCGATCAGGATCATGTCCGCGTAGAACCCGGCCTTGACCTGACCGAGGTCGTCAGCCATCCGCATGATCTGCCCGCCGAGGGCGGTGGCGGCGAGCAGGGTGTCCTTCGGGGAGAACTCGAGCAGTTCGACGAAGTGCTGCAGGTCGCGGGCGTAGGTGCCGTGCGGGGTCCACGCGAAGCCGTAGTCGCCGCCGGGCAGCACCCGGATGCCGCGTTCCTTCATCTTCTTCAGCGCCTCGATCGCGCAGTCGAGTTCGTGCTGGTATCCGGCAGCTTCGGCGGCTTCGGGGGGATACCCGAACGCTTCGGCGTCGTGCAGGGTGGCGACCAGCCAGTTCAGCCCGGGTGCGACGAAGATGCGGTCCTTCTGCTCTTCGAGCATGTCCAGACCTTCCTCGTCGGTGAAGGAGGCGTGGTAGATGATGTCGACGCCGTTGCGCAGCGACATCTTCACGCTCTCCCCGGACCTGGCGTGTGAGCACACCCGCAGTCCGCGACGGTGCGCCTCAGTGACCGCGGCGAGGGTTTCCTCGTCCGAGAAGTAGTTGTCCTCGGCGTGCTGGTTGCCGGTGATTTCCTCGCCGGACATGCTCAGCTTCACCAGGTCCGCACCCAGGTCGACGTTCCGCCGGACGGCCTTGCGCATCTCCTCGGGACCGTCGGCGAAGGCGGTGATGCCCTTGACCAGGGCGCCGCCGGTGACCGCGATTTCCTGACAGTTCGCCAGGTAGCGGGGGCCGGGGATCTGGCCGGCGTTGATGGCGTTGCGGATGACCACATCCAGTCGCGGCTTGGCGGCCGCGGCACCGACACACATGGTGTAGCCGGAGTCGATGTAGGTCTGCGCCGAGCGGGCACACAGCAGGGTGTGCTCTTCGACGCCCATCGTCCCGAGACCGGGCAGGTCGGCGGAGTTGACCCAGGAGAAGTGGGTGTGAGCATCACACAGACCCGACATCAGGAACTTGCCCTGGCCGTCGACGACCCTCGCGCCTTCGCGAGGCAGATCTCCGGTGCCCTTGCGGACCTCGGCAATGCGTTCGCCTTCGACCAGCACTTCACCCTCGTACGGGTCGGAACCGGTGGAGTCGAAGATCCGAACGTTGGTGAAGAGGATGGACTGATCGGGGGTGTTGGCTGACGTCATTGTCGCCACTCCTTTCGTGGGAGAAGCTCAGGGCTTGGTCAGGAATTCCTGGAGCCGGTTGGTGACAGCACTGGGATCTTCGAGGGAGTGCCAGTGGCCCACCCCGTCGAGCACGTGCTTCTGGGCGTTGGGGTAGATCGAGAGCAGTTCGTCGTTGACCGCGACCGGGCTGACCTTGTCCTCGTCGCCGGTGAGCAGCAGAATCGGGACGTCGATCGAGGAGAAGTCGGGTTCGACGGCGGCGGCGAGGGCCTCGCAGGCGCTTGCGTAGCCCTCGGGGTTCTGGCTGAGCAGCAGTTCGCGGACCAGGGCCACCGACGACGGGCGGGTGCTGTGCGTTTCCTGCGACAGCGCCGCTGCGACGATGGTGTCGGCGACGGCGGACATGCCGGCTTCGCGGACGGTGCGGGCGCGGGCGCGGGTGGCGGTCTTGGCTGCCTCCGGCTGCGCGCGGACCGCGCCGAGGAGCGCGACCTTGCTGACACGCTGCGGGTACTTGGCGGCGAACGTGTTCGCGACCAGGGTGCCCATCGAGTGCGCGACCAAAGCGGTCTGCTCGATCCCCTCCGCGTCGAGCAACTCGCGCAACTCCTCGACCCAGTTGTCGATGCTCGCGGGACCGGCGAACGGGGAGCGGCCGTGACCGGACAGGTCGTAGCGCAGCACGGTGTGGGTTTCGGCGAGCGTCGCGACCTGCGGCTCGTACACGGTGGTCGCACCGCCGAGGCCGTGGATCAGCACGACCGCGGGTCCGCTGCCGGTCTTCTCGACGAACAGCTCGCTGGTGCCGACCGGGGTGAGGTGGTCCACCGGGGCCGGAATGCCGATGCTGTTGCGCAGCTCGCCGAGGCCGGGTGCGGAGACGATCACCTCGTCGCCCTCGACCAGGTACTTCGGCGGGTCGAAGCCGATACCGACACCGACCGGGGTGCCGGTGGCGATCACGTCACCGGGTTCGAGGGTGATGCCGGCCGAGAGGGATTCGATGATGGTGGGCACGTCGAAGATGAGCTGGGCGGTGTTGGTGTCCTGCCGGAGCTCGCCGTTGACCCGGGTCTGCAGCTGCAGGTCGTTGATGTCGATCTCGTCCGCGGTGACGGCCCAGGGGCCGAGCGGGCAGAACGTGTCGAGGGACTTGCCGATGAACCACTGCTTGTGGTCGCGCTGCAGGTCGCGGGCGGTGACGTCGTTGATGAGGGTGTAGCCCCACACGTAGTCCATCGCGTCGTCGCGGCTGACCTTGGAGGCGCGCTTGCCGATGATGATGCCGATCTCGCCCTCGTAGTCCAGGGCCGAGGTGATGTCGGTGTGCGGGTCGACCGGGTCGCCGGAGGCGATGACCGTGGCGGCGGGCTTGGTGAAGACCACCGGGTACTGGGGCACGTGCTGGCCGTCCGCGGAGCCGGTCGCGTCGAACCCGCTCTTGGCGAACTCGGCGGCGTGCTCGGAGTAGTTCCGGCCGACGCAGAACACGTTGCGGTGCGGGGTGATGGGGGCGAGCAGCTTTCCGCCCTCGGCGGGGGTGCTGGTGCTCAGCCGGCCGAGTGCGGCCCGGCCGCCGGCGATGATCTCCTGCAGCTCGCGCACTGGGGCACCGGTGTCACCGAACTGCACGGGCAGTGCAGCTCCGTTCGCGTCCACAGCGCAGACGACCGCGCCGTTCTTACCTTGAATCCGCGCGAAGCGCATGAGACCTCCTGTAAAACCAATGTGAACCAAACCGGGTTGCGGTTCGTATTGGTTACGATAGGTAGAGAACGGTGTGATCGTCAACACTTGATTTTTCGCCGTGTTGGCGGAGAAGCTGTTGACCATGCCCCTATAATTGGTTCGAATTGGTTCGTCGAGAGGAGTTGTTGTGACCCTGGCTGTGGGACCTACAGCGGCTGCTCTGCGGCACATCGAAGCCGTCGTCGCCGAGCGGCAGTTGGGCCCGGGGGACAAGCTGCCGACCGAGCGGGAACTCGCCGCCGACGCCGGTGTCAGCCGTGCCGTGGTCCGGTCCGTCCTCGAGGACCTCGAACACCGGGGAACCGTGGTGCGTTACGTCGGCCGGGGCACGTTCCTCGCCCCGCGGGAATCCGTCGACCCGGAGACGGCGAACCATCCCAGCCCCAGCGAGATCATGAGCTCGCGGCTCATCCTCGAACCGGAACTGCTCCCACTCGCCGTGGCAGCAGCGACCCGTGACGACATCGAGGAAATGCGTCGCTGCCTGCGCGGCGGCGACGGCGCCCGATCCTCGGAAGAGTTCGAACGATGGGACACCGCGCTGCACCACAGCTTCGCGCTCGCCACCCACAACATCGTCCTGATCGGGGTCAGCCAGCTCCTCATCGACAGCCGTCAACAACCGATCTGGGGTGGGCTGAAGAAACGCACCTTCAACCCCGAACTGCATCGCGAATACTGCGGCGAGCACGAGGACATCGTCGACGCCATCGCCGACCGGGACCCGGACAGCGCCCGCACCGCGATGCGCGTGCATTTGCGGCACGTCCGCACGACCCTGCTGGGAGACAACGCCTAACCGCACCACACGGCGTCCAGGCAAGGTGTCATTTCTTGCCGTAGAGCGAAACCGTCGCATCCGAGAGTGTGGGGCCTATCCGAAATTCGGTGGATCTGATTCTGGTGCATCGGAGAGGCGTCGCCCGTGCGCGTGGGGTGGGGGATGTGGTCAGGGGTGGGGTGTGAGGTGGTTCCATGCGGTGCGGACGGTGTGGAGGGCGTCGGTGGCGGTGATGGTGAGTCGGGTTTGGCCGGCGAGTTGCGTGCGCCATTCGTTGTCGCTGGGCGGGCGGGTGAAGACGTAGGTGCCGGGGTTTTTCCCGGTCGGCCCGTGTTTGCGGAACAGTGCTGCGGTGTGGGGGTTGATGGCGCCGATGTTGGCCAGTGCCCACAGGTCCCAGAGGTCGCGGGCGGCGGCGCGGTCGCACCAGGTGGCGGTTTTGGAGGCGGCGAACGCGGGCAGGGTGGGCACGAGGAGCCGGGCGGGTGGGGCGTCGCTGTAGCGCTGGATGAGGGTGCGGGGTTCGGTGGGCTAGAGGGTGCGGTCGGTGGAGGCGAGGAGTTGGATTTCCACTGCGAGGCCACTGGTGGTGTGGAGGGTGGCGGCGTCCACGCTCGTGCCGGCGCTGAGCGGGGGCGCCCATTCGAGGCGACCGTAGGCGCGTTGCAATGCTCTCGGGAGCGCCGCGTCGAGGTCGGCGGCCAGGGAACTGCGCGGGGTCGAGGGCGATGAGGTCGATGTCCTCACTCAATCTTCCATTGGGGAGGTGTGTTCGGGCGAGGGCGGTGCCGCCGAACAGGTCGGTGACACGGTCGCGTTCGTCGAGGTTCACGAGGCTGCCTGCACCCAGGTTTCGGCGCGGGTGAGGGCTGCGGTCAGTCCCTGCTCGGCGGCGAGGGTGTTAAGGCGTTCGCGGTCGCTGCGCTGATAGAGCGAGGTGACGGCGGCGGGGATTTCGTTTTCGGCGTCGCCGAGGGCCGGCCAGCGTGCCAGGTCGAGGACGGTCTGTTCCGGGGTGGTCACCAGTGCCGGCCCGAGGGGGGTATTAAGGCGTTCGGCGTCGAGTTCGGGGGTGTCGCGGCGGAGGAACCGGATGGTGGCGGTCCTGTCGGTGAGGGTGATGGTCCGGTGCCGGCGGGGGACGGCGACGACCGCGGTGGCCAACGCACGAGGGATCGCGTGGTGGAGGCGGGCGGCGCTGATGCCCATCACGATCGCGTGATCGGGTCCGTAGATCGCGGCGGCGATTCCGGCGGCGGTGGCTTCGAGGTTCGGGATCCAGGGTCGCCCGGCCTGTTCCGGGGGGATCACGATGTAGTAGCCGGGGGCGGCGCGGTGCAGGACGCCGCGTGTGACCAGGCGGGCGAGTTCAGGGCGGGGGTGGGCGTAGACGTCGGTGGCGTCTTGGGGGCGGAAGGTGCGCAAGGGCCGGCGGGCCAAGGCGGCGGGTACGGCGGTGCTGTGCGCGGGTGCCACGACCCCACCTCCTCTGCGTGTGCGTTTCGTAGGGTTAAAGCCTACGAAACGTCCAGTACGAAAGCGAAGGGGAGGGCACTCAGTGGGCGGCGCGTGCTCGGAGATGCACCTCCCTTATCGCTGGCTCGTCGCGGCGATCATGTCGGTGATCTGCCCGCGCTGCTCGGCGGTCAGGTCGCGGACCCGGGCGTCGGCGGCGATGCCGGGCATGACCATGACTCCGGCCGGCCGGTCTGTTCGTTGGGTTCGGGTGTCGGCACTGGGGTTCCTCTCGGTCGGCCGGCGGCTTGCCGACCACGTCACCTACGACCACCACGCGGCCAAGGCGCCCGCACACGGTGTCACCCCGGTGGCAGTCGGGGAGTCGCCGTTGGTCGTGATCCGTGCGGACGTCGAAAGTGGTGCCCGTCGACGTTGACGGGCGGAACCAGCGTGCCTCCCGGAGCGTGTGAAATCCCTGGTCAACCAACTCCAGAATTTCTATAGTGGTGACTGTAGACATTGAGGGGACGCTGTTGTAGAGTTCCTCTCGTCGCAAGGAAAGAGTTCACGAGGTGCGGGAGAGAATGAACTGCCCGCAGAGAAGTACCGCAAGACCAGGATGTGCCGGGCAAGGGTTGATGTGAGTGTGTAAGGCCCCGGCACTTTCCGATCGGCGGCCGGGCAGCACTAAGGCCCGACAGCCGGAAGAAGTGCAGTGAATAAGGAAGTGAAACCCGCTCCGGCCCCCGGTGCCTCACGGCGCCGGGGGCCCTGTCCGTTGGAAAGGTGTCACCCCATTCCGGAAGATTCGCCCGACCGAAGCGCGGCCGGGAAGCTCGACGACGAGGACTACCCGGCCTACAGCATGGGTCACGCCGCCGAGATCCTCGGCGTGACACAGGCATTCCTGCGCAGCCTCGACGCCGCGAAGCTGCTCACCCCCGGACGATCAGACGGCGGCCACCGCCGCTACTCCCGTTACCAGCTGCGTCTCGCCGCCCGAGCCCGCGAACTGATCGACCAGGGCACCGCGCTCGATTCCGCGTGCCGCATCATCATCCTCGAAGACCAACTCGCCGAGGCCCGACGTATCAATGCTGAACTCCAGCACCCCCACCGCCCCAAGTCGGACGGGCCCGGCCCCGTAATCAGCTGAAACACCGTCTGATGAATCAGACAGATCGATAGACGATTCGTTGTCGCCGGTTGTCGATCCCTATCCAGAAATACCAAGTAGGTGGCGCAGGGGGCCTGGCAGGCCCATTGGTCGACCCTCGCGGCGAATTCATTGGGCGCGTAGCTTGATCGGCGCGGTGACGTCGCGGGGAGCATTGTCCGACTTGACGGCACGCGCAAACGTGAACTGGCCCTCGACCTGCACGCGATACAGGTCGAAGCCAAATCCGGACAGGACATCTCGGAGTCGCGCCTCATCCGAACCGATGCTGGAGGTCGGCTCACAGAGCCACAGATGCCCCTCGACCGGGAGAATCCGGTGCGTTTCGCGGACGTAGTCGGCGTGGTTCTTGCCCATCAGTGCCAACGACAGGATCGCGATGTCGGCGGATGCGTCGTCGAGCGGGACGGCAGCGATATCGCAGACAGTCACACGGTGGTCGAACGCGACATGGTCAAACCAGAATCGTGTGACCGCTGCTCACCCGGTCGGCGAGCAACATCTCACCGCACCCGAGGCTGCCCGAGCCGCGCATATGTGCGGTGAGCGCGTCCTCGACGAGAAGATCGCATGCTATGGGGTCACCGGGGCGGTCGAACAGCGCAGCGATCGGGAGGTCACCCGAGAGCAGATCATCGGTCCGCTTCCCGCGCATTGCATCCAAGCTGATGACCCGTGGGTCGGGGTCGGGGGATCGACATGGTTCTCCTGCCTGTCGTAGGTGACGGCGGTCTCTCGGTTGCGTTCTCCGGCGCTCGGACCGGCGGTGAGGTCATACCTAGTTCACCACGCAAGACGGGGCTGGCTGGCGTGGACCTGACCGGTGCTGCGGCGGGTCGTTGAGGTTGAACTTCGCCGGTGGGGCGCCACGAGGATGCGCGGCGAAGCCGGATACGGTCGGCAGTGGAGGCGCACGAGACGCGGGGACTGTTTCCCGCCGTCCCACGCAGCGGTTATGCCGTTGAGACCGGTTCGGAGAATTCTCGGCGGAGGTGATGGTCGTCCTCGCCGGGTGTGTCCGAGCTGCCGGTCAGCTCGTCGAGGAGGATGTATCCCCCGTAGCCGAGGCCGGCGACGGCCAGGATAGCGGCGTACAGCCGGTCGAGCATCAGTTTCTCCGTATCGTCTGCGGAAACCCCCGAGCCGGCCAAGTATGCCCCCGGACCCGCCGGTCCGGGTACTACCCAACCGGACGGTTCGAAGACTGTCCTTGACAGACCTCAAGCTAAGGAAACCTTGCAATTGGGGTGTGACTCTGGTCTCATTGTGGGATGTCCACCTCTGTCGGCGGCCCAGCGTCTGTCTCTCTCGTCAGCCGAGACGTCGAAGAGGCGCGTCACGTGGGTGGGCGACTGTTCTACCCGCACTCCGTGGAAGTTCTCGGTGATCAGCAGAGCTTCGGCATACACCTCGATGCCGCCGAGTTGGGCCCCGTCACGATGGGCTGGCTGTCTTACGACACCGAGGTCGAGATCGAAACCGGCAAACTCCAGGACTGGTACCAGGTCAATGTGCCGGTGAGCGGCCGGTTGAAGACGAGTTCGGGCGCCGACCGGATCATCGCGACCCCGTCGTGCGCCGCCGTGTACCGCGCGGACCGCGGATCGGTGCTCCAGGGCTGGGGACAGGAGACCCGGCGGATCCTGGGAATGAAGATCGAACGCCGCGCCGTCGAGGAGCAACTCGCGCTGCTCCTCGGACGCCCGATCCGCAATCCGATCGCCTTCGACCTCGCGTTGGACATCACCACCGGACACGGGCAGCAGTGGTGGTCCGTGATGCGGGCCCTGTCGGTGCAACTGCGTGACACCGACGCCCTCTTCCGCCACCCGCTACTGCTGGCGCCGCTGACGCAGAGCGTGATCGTGTCGCTGCTCCTGGCATCGCGGCACGACTACAGCGAGCAGTTGGCGGCAACCGTCGCCCCCGCCTGCCCGGCTGCCGTCGAGCACGCCAAGCAGTACATCGAGGCGCACGCGGACGAGCCGTTGACCGCCCTCGAGATCGCCGGCGCGGTCGGGGTGAGTCTGCGGGCGCTGCAGCACGGCTTCCAGACGTCGTTGCAGACCACCCCGATGCGCTATCTACGGGACCTCCGGCTGCGGAAGGTCCGTGGCGACCTGCTGACGGCCGATCCCGAGACGGCAGGCGTCGCCGAGATCGCGTACCGGTGGGGTTTCAACCACCTGGGTCGCTTCGCCGGGCAGTACCGCGAGATGTTCGGTGAAAGCCCCTCTGCGGCACTGCGTTCGACAACTTCTCGATGATCAGAACCGGAGAACCGGTTTGATCGAGGCACCGCTGGTCATGTCCGCGACGGCGGTGTTGATGTCGTCGAAACCGTAGTGGGTGATGAGGCGGTCGATCGGCAGCCGGCCCGACTTCACGAGGTCGACGAGAACGGGGATGAGCGTCTGGGTTTCGCTGTCGCCCAGCGTCAGACCCACGAGGGTGCGGCCCGGGATCATGGCGTTGACGTCGACCGGCACCTCGGTGCCGAATGCCGGTGCGCCGACGATGACGGCGGTGCCGCGAGGTGCGAGCGCGTCGATCGCGGTCCGCAGCACCCCGACGTTGCCGGTGGTCTCGACCGCGCCGTCGACGCCGCCGGGAACGATCTTCGCCAGTTCCTCGGCGGTGTCGACCTCGGCGGCGTTGATCACCTGGGTCGCGCCGAGTTCGCAGGCGAGATCGAGCCGCGCCGGAACCCGGTCGACGACGATCACCTTCGACGCCGGGGTCAGAGCCGCGGCCATCACCGCCGACAACCCGACGGCGCCCGCCCCCGTGACGAGCACGGTCTGCCCCGGGCGGGGCTTCAGCACGTTCCACACCGCCCCGACACCGGTCTGCACACCGCACCCCAGCGGCGCCAGTACGTCCAGTGGGGCGTCCGGGTCGACCTTGACCGCACTGCGCGCGTCGACGACGGCATGGTGCGCGAAGGAGGACTGCCCGAAGAAGTGCCCACCGATCGCCTCGCCGCCGCGACTGACGGGGCTGGTGCCGTCGGCGCGCCCGCCCCCGATCAGGTTGAGCGGCAACCACGTTGCGCAGTAGGCCGGATGCCCGTCGCGGCAGTTCCCGCACGAGCCGCACGAGCTGAACGACAGGAGGACGTGATCACCGACGTCGACCGTCGTCACGCCGGCGCCGACCTTCTCGACGATCCCGGCTCCCTCGTGCCCGAGCACGCCGGGCAGCGGGAACGGCAACGCGCCCGAGGCGACGCCGAGGTCGGTGTGGCACAGGCCCGCGGCGACGAGACGAACGAGGATCTCGTCGGGGCGTGGCTCGTCGAGGTCGACGGTGGACACGGTGAACTTCGCTCCGCCGGTTTCGACGACGGCGGCAGTGGTGCTGGTGGTCATGGATGCTCCTGAAAGGTGGGTGCGCTCTAGGCGAGGGAGATGACGACGGACTTGACCTTGGAATACGACTCGAGGGCCTCCGGGCCGTATTCGCGGCCGAATCCGGAGTTCTTCACGCCGCCGAACGGGACCGCCGGGTCGAGCATCGCCCAGTCGTTGACCCACACGATGCCGGCCTGCAACCGGGCTGCGACCCGATGGGCCCGTGCGACGTTCGACGTCTGCAGCCCCGAGGCGAGTCCGTATTCGGTGCTGTTGGCCAGCGCGATCGCCTCGTCCTCGGTGTCGAACGGTTGCACGGTGAGCACCGGCCCGAAGATTTCCTCCTGCACGACGCGGGAGGTGTTGGGCAGGTCGGCGATCACGGTCGGCTTGTAGTAGTAGCCGCCGCCCAGGTCGAGTCGTTCGCCGCCGGCGACGATGCGGCCACCGTCGGCGCGGGCGATCTGCACGTACTCTTCGACCTTCCGCACGTGCTTGTCCCCGGCCATCGGTCCGACGACGGTGGCCGGGTCGAACGGGTCACCAACCGGCACACCGGGAACGGCCTGACCGAGGATCCCGAGCACCGTCTCGTAGAGCGGGCGGGCGACCAGCAGTCGCGGCCCGCCCATGCAGAACTGTCCGGTGTTGAACACGAAGCCCTTGATGATCGCGCCGATCGCCTTGTCCACGTCGGCGTCCTCGAAGACGATGTGCGCGGCGTTGCCGCCGAGTTCCATGGTGACGGGTGTGAGGTTCTCTCCGGCGACGCTCGCGGCGTGCCGGCCGACCGCCGTCGATCCGGTGAACGCGATCTTGTCGATCCCCCTGTGCTGCAACAGGGCCTCGCCCACGGTCGATCCCTTCCCTGTGACGACGTTGACCACACCCGCGGGAACCCCTGCCTCGGTGAGGATCTCCGCCATCAGCAGGGCGCTCAGCGGAGTGTCCTCGGCTGGCTTGTGGACCACGGTGTTCCCGGCCGCCAGGGCGGGTGCGATCTTCGACGTACTGAGGATCAGCGGGAAGTTGAACGGGGTGATGGCGCCGACGACCCCGAGCGGTTCGCGGCGAGTGTAGGCGTGGGCGTCGAGTGGAGTCTCCCGGTTCGAGCCGCCCGCGGTCTGCGCGAGCGCGGCGCAGTACTCGTACTGCTCGGCGGTGGTCACCACGTCGACCGGTCGGCACAGGGAGACGGGTTTGCCGACGTCGACGCTCTCGACGGCGACGATCTCGTCGGCCCGTTCGCGGACGAGCGCAGCGACGCGGAGCAGGATCCGGGCCCGTTCGCGGCCCGGCAATCCCGACCAGCGGCCGTCGTCGAACGCGGCACGTGCGGCGCGTACGGCGGAGTCGAGATCGTCCGCGTCCGCCTCGGCGACGGTGGTGACGGGCTTCCCGGTGGAGGGGTCGACGATCTCGAATCGTTCCCCGGCACCGGCCTCGCGCCACTGCCCGTCGATGAACAGCTGGCGTGGCCCGATCTGCGGGCGGGTGATGACGGCGGTGTCGTCGGTGACTGTCATGTCGCTGCCTTCGCTTCGTGTGAGCTGCCGACCGTATTCGGCAGGGTTCCTTGTGTTCGTTGTTGCGGTCGAACCCGGCTCGGGCGACCTAAGATGGTCAGGAAACCTGAGGTCCGAGTTCGCGGGCCTCGAGCTCGAGGCGCGGGGAGAAGTGGGCGATGACGGCGGATCTTCCGGACGAGATCGATGAGACACCGCTCGACGGGGAGTACGCGCACGACTCCTCGCCGACCCTGCTGTACGCGATCAAGCAGGTCGAACTGGCGATCCGATCCCACATGGATGCCCTGCTGCGGCCGATGGGTATCACCGCGCTGCAGTACACGGCGCTGACCGTCCTGCGCCGGCGCGACGGGTTGTCGTCCGCCGAACTGGCACGAAACTCCTTCGTCACCGCGCAGACGATGGGCGAGATGCTCTCCGCGCTGGAGCGCCGCGGACTGGTGACCAGGCGCGTCGACCCCGCCAATCGTCGCCGCATGCTCACCAGCCTCACCCCGGAGGCCCTGGATCTTCTCGCCGAGTACGACACGAGCATCTGCGGGTTGGAGGAACAGATGCTCGCCGACATGAGTGTTCGTCAGCGCGAGGCGTTCCGCGGATACCTCGGCCGCTGCCGGACCGCCCTGGCCGAGACGCCCGCGCACTGAGGCGCGTGGCGTGTCAGAGGTTCTGGCCACGGAACCGCTGCGGCCACACACCGGACTTGCCGGGCGCGATGATGCCGTTGGGGTCGAGGGCGTCCTTGATCTTCTCGTGGAACTTCAGCAGCGCACCGTCGCCCCAGTCGAACGTCGCCATCACGTCGTCCATCAGGGCGTTGTGGGTGCGGTATTCGCCGTAACCGGCTTCGGCGGCCTCGCGGACGAGGACCTTCGTCATCTGCAGGATTTCCTCACGAGCATCGGGGATCGCCGTGTCGTAGATGAACAGGCACACGTGGTGCATCTCGCGGAGCCCGATGATGAATTGCGCCGCGTAGTCCTTGGCGTATTCGTCGGCGCGAGCGCGCACCATCTCGAACTGCTTCATCGCCTCGCGCCCGTCCGGCGCCGACACCGGGGAGAATCCGATGTGCCCGCCGTTGGGTACCCAGTCCAGGAGCTGCAGTTCGTCCAGGCTGGGGATGCCGTTGTTGATCTTGTGCCTGTCCTGCAACACGTGTCCACCGCGGTCGTCGCGTTCCTCGTGTGTGAAGAAGCGGGCGCCGGGAATCTTCCCGAACGCCTCCTTGATCATCCCGTAGTACATCTCGATCAGCGGCGGAGGTCCGTACAGGGTGCCGTAGAAGTTCCAAAAGCCGAGATCGAGATCCTTCTTCATCCTCTCGATCGCCTCGGCCGGCATCGGCCCGTCCCCGTCGAACCACTCGGTGCGCTTCGACACCGCCGCCGCGTCCATGAAGATATTGCGTAGCACCGGAACATTCTGCAGCGGAGCCATATTGATGCGCAGCGGCAGCATGATGTCGACGATCTGCTCCAGATCCTCCTCCTTGTCGAAGGTGATCAGGAACGACTGCGACGCGGGCGGCCGCTGCATCAGGGCGATCCCCATCTTGGTGACGATCCCGAGATTCGACTGGGTGAACATGCCGTCCGGGAAGGGGCCGAACCCGTAGGGGAACAACTGCCACGCGTCGCTGCCGGGCAGTGCGCCCATGCCGGTGCGCATCACATCGCCCTGCGGCAGAACCACTTCCAGTCCCGTCTGCCACATGAAGTGATCGCCGTACGGGGTGTACCCGACGCCGCGGTCCAAGGTGTTTCCCACCACGCTGCCCCATCCCAGGTCGGGGCAGTCGAGCATCAGTCCGGAATCATGGCTCTGGAGGTATTCGTACAGGTCGAAGTAGGTGACCCCGGGTTCGAGCAGTGCGTAACCGTACTTCTCGTTGACCTCGAGGATTCGGTTCATCCGCTCGCCGGTCTTGACGATCACCGAACCCGACAGCCTCGGGGCGGCGCCGCCGTAACCGTTGTTCTTCCCGGTCGAGACCGGGGAGAGGGGGATGCCGTACTCGTTGGCGATCCGGACGATGTCCTGGACCTGCTCGGTCGACTCCGGTGAGACGACGGCCGACGGCATGTTGGCCTCGGCGGCGCCGACCGGGTACGGGTCGCGGAACGCTTCGAGTTCGTCTGCGGTCGACAGGACCCACTTGTCACCCACGACGTCGCGGAAGCGCTGGAGCGCCGCGCCGAATCGCTCGTCGGAAACGCCAGGGGGAAGGGTTCGCGTCATTCTTGACTGCTCCTCGTTCGGCGGCCGCCTCGATGCGGCCGGGTCGTACGCAAGACCTGCGACAGCTGTTCGCTGAATATCAGGTTTCCTTGCTTACAAGTGTGAGGGGCGTCACTGCGCTGGGCAATCCGCTACACGCCGAGAGGTGGGACGCGGACTTCGCCGTATCCGTGCTGGTCAGGGGGATGCTCGGGCGACGGCCTATCCGGTTTGCGCAAAACGGCGGCGGTGACCGGGCCACCCGTCACGGGATCCCGGCCACCGCCGCTTGCGTCTGCGTCGTTCAGGGTTTGAGCTGGATCTTCACCGCACCGTCCTGCTTCTTCTGGAAGATCTCGTAGGCGTGGGGTGCCTGTTCGAGGGGGAGTTCGTGGGTGGCGAAGGTGTCGACGCCGAGTGGGTCGTCGTCGCCGAGGAGCGGCATGATGTCGTCCACCCACTTCTTGATGTTGGCCTGGCCCATGCGCAGCTGAATCTGCTTGTCGAACAACGTGAGCATGGGAATCGGGTCGGCCATGCCGCCGTAGACGCCGATGATGGAAATGGTTCCCCCGCGGCGGACGATGTCGATCGCCGAATACAGCGCGCCGAGTCGGTCGACACCGGCCTTCTGCATGAGCGGCGCCGCCACCGCATCGGGCAGGTACCCGACGATCTGCTGGGCGAGCTTGCCGATCGGTGAACCGTGCGCCTCCATGCCGACCGCGTCGATCACCGAGTCGGTGCCGCGACCGTCGGTCGCGTCGCGGATGACGTCGGCGAGATCGCCGCCGTGCTCGTCCAGGTCCAGGGTTTCGATGCCCCGGGCCTTGGCGCGAGCAAGGCGTTCGGGGACGTTGTCGACCGCGATGACCCGTGCACCCTTGTGGTGGGCGATGCGCGCCGCCATGTCTCCGATCGGTCCGAGGCCGAGCACGGTGACCGACCCGCCCTCGGGGATCGCGGCGTACTCGACCGACTGCCACGCCGTCGGCAGCACATCGGACAGGTAGACGAATCGGGAATCCGGTGGGCCCTCGGGGACTTTCACGTGGGTGAACTGGGCTTGGGGGACGCGCAGGTACTCGGCTTGTCCTCCCGGCACCTCGCCGTAGAGCTTGGAGAAACCGAACAACGCCGCTCCCATGCCCTGCTCGCGGACCTGCGTCGTCTCGCACTGGGTGTACAGCTGCAAGTTGCACATGAAGCAGTCGCCGCACGAGATCTGGAACGGGATCACGACGCGGTCGCCGACCTTCAGGTCGCCCGCCGCCGAGCCGACCTCCTCGACGATCCCCATCGGTTCGTGGCCGAGGATGTCCCCTTCTCCCATGAACGGGCCGAGAGTTTCGTACAGGTGCAGATCGGAACCGCAGATGTTCGTTGTCGTGACCTTGATGATGGCGTCGGTCGGGTGTTCGATCTTCGGATCGGCGACGGTGTCGACGCTGACCTTTCGTTTGCCTTGCCACGTGACTGCTCGCACTGGGAACCACACCTCTCGTCGGTCGATGTCCGTAGTCGGGTGCCCGACGGGAGATGGAGGTAAACCGTGCTCGAGGGGGTGTGCCTACTTGACGGCGATGACGTCGACGGGACCAATATCGGGGTCGGTGGCGAGCAGTTCGGGGCCGACCTCGCCCAGTGCCTGGGGGATGGCTCCGGTCAGGTGCGCCTGCCGGCCCAGTAGTCCTCGGTCGATCGTCATGATGTCTCCTCGATAGGGTTCCGACGTGGTCTACCCATGACGTTAGGAGTGCCGAGCCGCAAGCGGAATGGGTGTCATCCGGCGCGGGCCGCGACGAGGGCGGCGAGCCCGTCGAAGATGCGGGCCAGGCCGAATTCCAGCGCGTCGTCCTGCCCGGAGGTGGCACTGGCCGACGTGAACGCGGCCGTCACCTGGGGGTAGCGGTCGGCGTGGTCGGCGACGATTCCCGTCATGATCGCGTTCAGGGACTTCTCGGGTGTGTCGGTTTCGGCGCCGGGTGCCGTCGTCTGCTGAGCGAGGCTGCGCACGTGACCGGTGATCAGGGCCACCGCGTCCAGGCGTTCCCCGCCGGTGAGTCCCGTGTCGCGCAGGGCGTCGAGGCCGGATTCGAGCCAGTCCAGTTCGTTCGGGCCCATCACTCGCGGACCGACCGCGACGTCCACCACCCACGGATGCCGCCGCAGGCCCGCCCACATCCGGAGAGCCCACTCGTGGAGCACAGCGCGCCAGCCGCCGTCGATCTCGGACAGGTCGGGCGCGGGTCCGAGAGCGGCATCGAGCATGAGGGCGGTCAACTCTGCCTTGCCGGGGGTATAGCGGTAGAGGGACATTTTGGTGAACCCGAGGTCCTCCGCGAGGCGTTGCATCGACAGTGTGGCGAGGCCCTCGGCATCCGCCATCGAGATCGCGGTGGCGACGATCTGCTCGAGGCTCAGCGCAGGTTTCGGTCCCCGCTTCGGTCTCTCCGGCGATCCCCACAGCAGCTCGGCGGTACGGGGCTGGGTGACCATCTGCGCTCCTCCGGACGACTCTTGATCCGGAATAGTGTCTACCATACACTGATTTGTGTCCGTCAGACACAATTACTCCGCGGAGGCTCCCATGCCGAACAGAACCGTCCTGATCTCGGGTGCAAGCATCGCCGGTCCGGCACTGGCGTTCTGGCTCAGCCGCTGCGGATACACCGTCACCATCGTCGAGCGGGCACCCGACCTTCGGCTCGGCGGCCAGGCCGTCGACTTCAAGGGGGAGGTTCACCGAAAAGTGTTGGAGAGGATGGGAATCCTCGACGACGTGCGCCGCAGGCAGACCGGGAAAACCGACCTCCTGATCGTCGACGAACGCGACAGGCACCTGGCGACCATCCCCGGGGAATTCGTCGGCGGCGACATCGAGATCGCGCGGGGCGACCTCACCGAGATCCTCTACCGGCGCACCGCGGATTCGTGCGAGTACCTCTTCGGCGATTCCGTCACCGCACTGGTCGACACGGACTCGGGTGTCGAGGTCACGTTCGAGAAGTCGGACGCACGCCGGTTCGACCTGGTGTTCGGCGCCGACGGCATCCACTCGGCCGTCCGCCGCCACCGGTTCGGGCCGGAGGACGAGTTCGTCCGATACCTCGGCTACTACTACGCCGTCGTCGGGACCACCGGCTCGGCGAGTGACGCCTCGCCGGACCGGGAACGCGGGACGGGACTGATGTACAACGAGCCGGGACGGATGGCCGTCGTCGGCGGACCGAAGGCTCCGGAATTGTTCGTCTTCGCCTCCGATCGGATCGAGTACGACCGCGCCGACGTCGCCCAGCAGAAACGAATGCTGACCGCCGCGTATGCCGATGCGGGGTGGCGCGTGCCCCGGCTACTCGCGCACCTGGACGACGCGCCCGACTTCTACCTCGACTCGATCGCGAGGGTCGAGGCCGATACCTACACCGCCGGCCGCGTGGCCCTGGTCGGTGATGCCGCGTACGGAAATGCGCTGGGCGGCTTCGGGACCGGCCTCGCCCTCGTGGGTGCGTACGTCCTGGCGGGTGAGCTCGCCGCCGCCGACGGCGACCACCGCGTGGGGTTCGGACGCTACAACGAAAAGATGCTCGGGTACGCGAAGATCGCCCGCAAGGGAAGTGCCGGGCCGTTTCTCGCGCCGAAATCGGCTACTCGAATCAGGCTGCGCAACTGGACGTTCAAGTCCACGTTCCTGTTCGGCCTGATGATGAAGCTGACCGACTCCTTCGCTACCGACATCGATCTGCAGGACTACCCGGCGCTGCGATCAGCCCGGTGTGCCGGCGATGTTGACCATCCATGAAATGCCGAACTTGTCGGTACAGGCGCCGAATTCGTCTCCCCACATCTGCTTCTCCAGGGGCACGGACACAGATCCGCCGTCGGCGAGTTTGGCCCAGTAGCCGCGGAGTTCGTCGCCGTCGTCTCCGCTCAGGCTCACCGCGATGTTGGTTCCCGGGTTGTGCTCCATACCGGGCGGGGTGTCTGCACCCATGAGCGTGTAGCCGGTGTCCGACTCGAGCATGGCGTGCATGATCTTGTCGGCGCCTTCGCCTTCCGGCGCACCGTATTCACCGAACGTGTTCAACGCAAGGGTGCCTCCGAAGACGTCCTTGTAGAACTCCATTGCCTGCCGCGCGTTGCCGTCGAAGCTGATGTAGGGGTTGAGCCGAGAGGTCATGGGACATGCTCCTTCTTCGTGCCGGAACCGACAGCAACGACGGTACAACGACCGGCCGACACGATGTGGGGAACGGACGGCCGAGGCGGATCAGTGGGTGGAGACCGTCGCGAACGCCGCCCACAGCACTGGTGAGTGCTCGATCGTCCGCTCGTCCCGCCAGGCGGCCACCCGCTCGCGTTGCCAGTCGCAGAGCGCGCCGACCGCGTCGGGCAGTTCGTGCGCGGCGTCGATCGAGCAGATGGCGTCCTGCAGCGGACGCGCGTGTGCTGCGGTGCCGGCGATGCGCTGGAACGCGAGGTCCGTGGGCAGGGCCCAGCGGCTGGCCGTGACGAGTTCCGCCCCGCCGGCGATCATCGCGGAGACCAGCCCGAGCGCCTCGCTGAACCGCAGGTCACCACCGCTCTCGCAGGCGATCAGCGCCACCCTGCTCGGGATCGGCCACAACTCCGCGCCGCGGATCGGCTCGGCCGTGAGCGTGTGCGTGCCCAGCAGGAGGTCCTTCGCGGACAACGGCCGGTGAGCACGGGTCGGCTCCGCGAACCCGACGGAGTCCGCGGCGCAGGCGAGGTGTAGCTCGGCGTGCTCGCTCTGACCGGATTCGGGTGCCGCCGCGGTGACGTGACCGACATACATCAGCCGGCCCGCACCCTCACGCAACGCTGCGCCGAGCCACTCCCGGTCCACGTCTTCACGGCGGAAGCAGTCCGTCGGTCCGTCCACCTCGGGGAGCAGCCGGCCCTCGCCGGCATAGGTCGCGACCCGCTGCGACAGCGGACTGTCCGCGGCCATCCGCCCCAGGACCGAGCCGAGTTCCGAATCTGCACGGAAGCCCGGCACCCGCGGGTCGAGCACCGCGACGACGGGGAGTTGCCGGGTGTGCGTCCACGTTCGAACCGGCCGGCCGGGCGAGTGGACGATGCTGAGCGGAGCCAGCAGGCTGACATCCGCGATGTCGACGAGACGCAGCCCAGCGTCGGGTGCGATCAGTTCCCACGGCACCTGCGCGACGCGGGGCGACGGTTGGATCCGGAGGTGGGGCCGCACACCGCGGGTGAGCAGCTCGTGAAGTTGCTGCGCAAGGCCGAATGGAAGAAATGTGCGTGAAAGGAGCTGAGCCAGATCATGCTCCGACTCGTAGGCGGAGAAGCCGCCCGCCGTCAGCGCGTGGTGCAGCCCCTGCGGATCCGTGAGGTCGGGCAGAGCCCGGGCCAGCGCGGCGAGGGCTGCATCCACCTGCGCGGCGGGTGCGACGCCGACACCGCCGGGGTGCGAGTCGTGGGTCCACCGCCACGACGTGTACAGATCCCCGGCGTCGGCCATCCGGACGATCGCGGTCGGTGGGTGACACGGAGGAGTCGGCACCGTCCCAGCATTCCCTACCCACCCAGGTTGTGGCGCGAGTACCGGCACCCGGGTCGATCAGAAAGCCGAAAGCCGTGCCTGACGTGCAGGCACGGCTCGTCGACCTCGGCCGAACTACGCGACCGTTGCGGCGGTGGACTCCTCGGCGGGTACGCCCGTCCGGATGAGCCGATCGAATGCGCTCAGCGCTGCCGTTGCTCCGGCACCGGCGGCGATCACGATCTGCTTGTACGGCACGGTGGTGCAGTCGCCGGCAGCGAACACGCCGGGCACCGACGTCTGGCCGCGGTCGTCGATCGCGATCTCGCCGCGGTCGGACAACTCGACCGACCCGGCCAGCCACTCGGTGTTGGGCAGGAGGCCGATCTGGACGAAGACACCCTCGATGTCGAGCGTGTGCGAGGTGTCGGTCGTGCGGTCCTGGTAGGTCAGGCCGGTGACCTTGTTGCCGTCCCCGAGGACCTCCGTCGTGAGCGTGCTCAGGAGGATGTCGGCGTTCGGGAGGCTGCGCAGCTTGCGCTGCAGCACCTCGTCGGCGCGGAGCACCGAGTCGAACTCGACGAGCGTGACGTGCTCGACGAGTCCCGCGAGATCGATTGCGGCCTCGACGCCGGAGTTACCGCCACCGATCACGGCGACACGCTTGCCCTTGAACAGCGGTCCGTCGCAGTGCGGGCAGTAGGTCACACCCTTGTTCCGGTACGCGTCCTCGCCGGGCACGTTCATCGAACGCCACCGCGCACCCGTCGACAGGATCACGGTGCGCGCGAGAAGAGAAGCACCGCTTTCCAGTTCGATCTCGACGAGACCGTTCTCGGTGGCGGCAGGCACGAGCTTCGCGGCACTCTGAGTGTTCATGATGTCGACGCCGTACTGACGGACGTGATTCTCGAGCGCCGACCCGAACTGGGGTCCCTCGGTGTAGGGGACGGAGATGAAGTTCTCGATCGCCATGGTGTCGAGCACCTGACCGCCGAAGCGCTCGGCGGCGATACCGGTGCGAATTCCCTTGCGCGCGGCGTACACCGCGGCCGCGGCGCCGGACGGACCGCCTCCGACGACGAGCACGTCGAAGGGATCCTTCTGCGCGATCGCGGCGGCGGCGCGGTCGGCGGCGCCGACGTCGAGCTTGCCGACGATTTCCTCCAGGCTCATCCGGCCGGAGCCGAAGAGCTCGCCGTTGAGGAAGACCGTCGGGACAGCCATGATCTGGCGGCCGTCGACCTCGTCCTGGAACAGGGCGCCGTCGATCGCGACGTGTCTGATGCGCGGATTGAGCACGCACATCAGATTCAGGGCCTGCACCACGTCGGGGCAGTTCTGGCAGGACAGCGAGAAGTAGGTCTCGAAGTGGAAGTCGCCGTCGAGGTCGCGGACCTGCTCGAGCAGTTCGGGTGCCTCCTTCGACGGGTGGCCGCCGACCTGGAGCAAAGCGAGTGCGAGCGAGGTGAACTCGTGGCCGAGCGGGATGCCCGCGAAGCGGACCTCGATGTCGGTTCCGCTGCGGCGGACCGCGAACGACGGGCGTCGCGTGTCGTCGTCGCGGCGTTCGTAGGTGATCTTCTCCGACATCGCCGCGATCTGGGTGAGCAGTTCGGCGAGTTCGACCGACTTGGGTCCGTCGTCGAGTGAGGACACGAGCTCGATCGGCAGGGTCAGCTTTTCGAGCAGGGACTTCAGTTGGCCGGCAAGCGAGGCTTCGAGCATGAGGATCTACTCCATCGGTCGGGAGGACAAGGGGATCGGAAACCGGAAAATTCTGGTTCAGGTGGTCCGGAAGGTGTTGGTGCGACACCGATTGCCCCCACGGGAGCTGAGCACCGGGAACCGCCCGCACGGGCTCAGGGAACCTGAGCCCGTGCCTGCGGTACGACTGGCTGCGTCAGATCTTGCCGACGAGATCCAGCGACGGGGCGAGGGTCTCTTCGCCCTCTTCCCACTTGGCCGGGCAGACCTCGCCCGGGTGCGACCGGACGTACTGAGCGGCCTTGACCTTGCGAACGAGCTCGGCGGCGTTGCGCCCGATGCCTTCTGCGGTGACCTCGGTGAACTGGATGACTCCGTCGGGGTCGACGAGGAAGGTGCCGCGGTCGGCCAATCCCTCGTTCTCGCGGAGGACCTCGAAGTTCCTGCTGATCTCCTGGGTCGGGTCACCGATCATGGCGTACTTGATCTTGCCGATGGTGTCGGACGATCCGTGCCACGCCTTGTGCGTGAAGTGCGTGTCGGTGGACACCGAGAAGACCTCGACGCCGAGGCGCTGCAGTTCCTCGTGATGGTCGGCGAGGTCGCCGAGTTCCGTCGGGCAGACGAAGGTGAAGTCGGCCGGGTAGAAGTAGAAGACCGCCCACTTGTCCTTGATGTCGTCCGCGGACACGGTGATGAACGCGCCGTCCTTGAAAGCGTTCGCGGCGAAGGGCTTGATCTGCGTGTTGATCAGGGCCATTGAAACCTCTATTCGGGGAGACGGGGAATCCAACAGCGACGAGGCTATCCAGCAGATTGGAATAGGTCCAATCTATGAGACCTATTCCATAGATTGGGTGGGGCTATCAATGGTCGCAGAATCGGCAGCGTCGCAGGTCAGTGCCGCACTCCATCCACACCACCCGAGGTGGTCGCCGGACGTGCGGTGTGACGACCATGACACCTGGGAGAGGTCACCATGCAGGCACTACCCGGCTGTCCCGGACCGCGCGTCGGTAGCGTTCCTCGGCGACCGCGATCGAGTTGCCCAGCGCAATTCGCCCATCCGACGTCAGGGCGAGCCGTGGGGGAAGGGGCACCGGCAGACCGGCGCCGGCCGCGACTCCGGCCAGTGCGGCGCCGAGCAGGAACGACCCCTCGGTGTCGGTCGTGCCTGCCGGGGGAAGGTCCGGCAACTGCAGGGGGAGCCGCGCCGGGGTGCGGTGCTCGGCCCGGCCGACGTCCACCGTCGTCCCCGCGCACTGCGCCTCGACGAGATCGGCCACCAGGCGCGCGTCACCCGAGGCGTACGCGAGCCGGAACGCCAATTGCATCGCCGGATCGGCGATCTCGCGGTTCCACTGCTCGCGCTGACGCCCGTTCGGGAGTGTGTACCGCACGGCGTCGATGGCGATCGCCGCGGGCACCGCGAGCGCGGTGGCTCGTGCCCGCACCGCGCTGTCGGGGGTGCCGGACGCCGCGAGCGCGGATTCGAGGAGGGCTGCGTGCCAGAAGTCGACCTGCGCGCAGTGCAGCCCGAGCCCCAGCCCGCGGTACGTGTCGAACGCGGCGGCGAGCAGTGTCTCTCCCTCGTCGGGCCGCCCTTCACCGAAGGCGACGGTGGCGAGGCGGGTCTCGACGTCCGCGGCGTCGAGTACCGCTCCGGAACTCCGGAAGTAGTCGAGACTGCGGCGATAGAGTGTCGACGCGCGTTCGGTGTCGCCGCGGCCCTCGGCGAGGAAGGCCAGCACCTTCGACCCGATTCCCGCCCGGTGGCCGATCCCGGCGCGCTCGAAATATGTCTGGCTCGACAGCAGCAGCGGTTCGGCGTCGTCGGGCCGCCCCGAGCGGACGTGCATGATGCCCAGGTTCTGCTGTGTTTCGGCGACCGCGTTGACGTCGCCCGCCGTCTCGAACGCGTCGAGCGCCTGGCCGGCGAAGTCGTCGGAAAGGCCGAAGCGCCCGGTCTCGAAATGGATGGCGGCCAGGTTCATGAGCGGGTGGCCCGCCAGCGCGGGGGCCAAACGCACCGCCGCGTCGAGGGACTCGGTGGCGATGTCGGCCGCGTGCGCCCACTGCTGCCGGTGCATCGCGACCGCGGTCAGCGACAGCAGGCACGCGACGCGCAGGTCGCCCTGATCGTCGGCTGCCGCGAGCAGTCCCCGCGCCTGCTCGAGAGCGTCCTGCGCGCCGTCGAGGTCGCCGAGGTGCTGCAAGGCCTGCGACAGGTTGACCAGCGCCGCGGGGCGCATCCGGATCGCGTCGGCCGGCATCGCCGCGAGGGCTTCCCGGTAGAGGTCGACGGCCGTCACATGATCGCCCAGTTCGTCGGACATGCTGGCCGCGTTGATGATCGCGCTCGTCCGCAGATCGCCGGTGGTCGAGCGGGCGACCCGCTCGAATGTCCGGAGTGCCTCGGCGACGTCTCCGCGGGAGTACGCTGCCGCGCCGGCCGCGAGGAGGTCACGCCCCATCTGTTCTCCCACGTCAGAAGTCCGAATCCGAGGCGGCCGCGGCTATCTCGGCGAGCAGGGACGCATCCGCCCCGTCGTCGGGTGCCGTCTCCGAAGCCCGGCGCAGCCGCCCGTGGACCAGGGCCCGAACGCGCTCCCGGGCCTCCGGGCCTCCGTCGTCGGCGTGACCGTTCACGCCGAACCCGGGCAGGTACACGTCCACGGACACCCCCGATTCCGAGCCCGGTGGTGCGACCGACGCGCCGGACCACACGTCCCCCGACAGCTGCAGCGCGACGTCAGCGGTGCCCGATGCGGTGCCGATCAGCGCGTGTGGACGCACATGCGCCGGCATGGGTTGGGAAAGGCCCGGTGCCGCAACCACACTCACCCGCACGGTCGTGTTCCCGGCGGCGCGCACCACCTCCCACGACACGGCACGCTCGGACGCGTCGACGAGCCCGGGTGGGTACCGGCGCCAGTCGGATCCGGTGGTACCCCGCGCCAGGACGAGCGTGCTCGGCAGCGTCGCGACCGCCGCGCCGGCCGCGAGGGCGTAGTCGTCTGCCCGGCGGGGCCGGTCGGCGGGCGCCGGGCCCGTCGGCACGACAGCGTCGTCTCCGTCGACGAGTAGATCGCATTCCTCGACGAGGGTGGCGATCTCGCCGTGCAACAGCCCCTCGTCGAGCGGGGGAATGGCGTCGATCGTCGAGGCCGGCCACCACCGCGCCGCCCAGTGCGCGTACGCGAGTCGCCTCGCACCGGCGGCCACCCGCGGTCGCGCCGGCTCGACCGTGACGTCGCGCCCGGAGCCGGCGGCAACGGCGAGCGCGACTTCCTCGCCGAACACGGCCCACACCCAGTTCTGCGCCGACGCGACGTCGTCGAGCACCGCGACCGGGACCGTGTGGTCGGCGAGCACACTCCACGACAGGTGCCCGCCCAGCACTTCCAGCACTGCCACGTGGATGCCTGCGGCGTCGTCCAGGACACTCGGTGCGTCGTCGGGGGCGATGACCCATACCCCGTCGGGTGCGCGCTCGATCCGCACCGTGCCGGGGGTCAACTCGCCCTCGATTCGGGAGCATCTTCCGCATCCGTCAGCGGAACTGCGCTGAGTGCCTGCTTGACCCGCATGCGGTGGTCGAGGATCACCGATCGCGCCACTCCGTCGAGGAGGTCCCAGAGCTCGTCGGGTTCGTGGACCGAGAACTCGCGCACGTCGCGGCCGTGGAGGCGGACCCACAGGCGACGGAGGTAGGGCCGCCACGGCTCGCGGAGTTCGGCGGCGATGGCCGTCAGCGGATTCGCTTCGGGCAGCGACGCGGCGTCGGCGCTCACCGTGAGGCGGCGTGCCTGCAGGACGTACGCCTCCCGTTGCCAGCGGCCGTTGATCACCCGGACGGCGGTGGTGTCCGTGGCCGCGGGGGGAGACGGCGTTCCGATCGGACGGAGACCGGTTGCCAACCCGGCGCCCGTCGTCGCCGCGACCCGCAGGGATTCGTCGAGAAGCGCCCAGGGCGAGCAACTTCGGGCGATCTCGGTCGTGACCAGTTCGTGGATCGGTGGCAGCTCCGCACGGTCGGTCGACGCGCGGAGCACCGTGAAGACGCGTTCGTAGACCGACCGGTCGAACGGGAGCCCGAGGGTCGAGGTGGACGCCGACGCTCCCAGACGTGGCGGCGCGGGCACGGGATGCGCCGTCAGCCCGAGCCGGTGGGCAGAGGCCGCGGTTGTCCAGAGCGCGATCCCGCGGTGGGTTCCTGCGTGGCCGGCGACCAGGCTGTCGAGTGCCTGCCGTCCGTCGTCGCCGTCCTGGTCCAGGCGCGCGCCGGGACAGGCGTCGAGTACCACGTCGATCGCGTCGGCGTGGTCGACGGTGGCCGCGCCCGACAGCGGTCGCCGCCCCCACGCGACGTCGATCAGGGCGTTCAGCTCGCGTCCCCGTTCCGGGTCGGTGACGTGGGCCTTCAACGCCTGAGTGGTGCGGCCGGCCGCGACATCGTGCACGTCGCGCAGCGTGTCCTCGGCGACGGATTCGCTCCGGAGCGGGTCGGGGGTGCCCGAACCGGTCGCAAGTTCGAAACAGCGTTGGAAATACAGGTCCTGGGGGTTGCCGTCCGTGATGCGCAGCGCCCGGCGAACCCGTTTGAGCAGCGTGAACCAGGCGGCGGTGGCGCGGAGCACGTCGGCGGAGGCGTGCACCCGGGTGGCGAGCAACTGCGCCCCGTCGGCCGTGACGATCGGACCGGCGCACAGCGGGTTCTGCACCGGGCGGATGACCAGCGGATCGAGGATCAGTTTCACGGTGCGGCTCAGGGGTCCGCCGTCCGGCCCACTGAGCGGTTCGACCCCGTCCAGCTCGCGCCACACCTCGTCGAGGACCATCGCTCGCGGTCGCCGAGCAGCCACTGAGCTCCTCGATGCCGTCCGCATTCGAGCAGGCTACCGCAGGGATGCCCGATCGACGGGGCGACAAATCTGGGATCGGTAGGGCGCGAGACGTTCCTACCTTTCTCACATCGGCTCCAGTCCGCGAGCCGAAGGAATCGACGACGGGCGCCGAGCGCCCCTCACGAAACGTGAAGGACGGATCATGAACAAGATCGTTCGGACTCAGAAGCGCGTCTACACCGCCGGCATCGTGGCGGCGGCCGCTGTCGCCCTGCTCGTCTCGGGCTGCAGCGACACCGGCGACAGCAGCTCCGGCGGCGGAAGCTCCGAACAGTCCCCGGCGGCCTCGGGCCCGGCGGGTGCATCCTCCGCGGCGGTCGACGGCAAGGCACTGGAAGCCGACTTCGACGCCACCTGCGCCAAGCAGGGCGACACCCTCGCGTTGGCGCTGGCAGACACCGCCAATGCGACGTACGGCGACCTGGCGGTCTCCGCGACCATCACCGGCGCGGACACCGTGCAGGCCGTCGGAATCGCGGGCAGCAAGGGCGGGTCGAACGGCCTCCCGTACGCCCTCGGCTTCGGGCAGGGAATGCCCGGCGGATCCGCGACCGTCGTGAAGGACGGCGACACCTACACGATCAGCGGCGAAGGAGTCGGCGCGCCCGACATGAGCAACCCGACCGCGCCGAGTTCGTCGAAGTTCGACATCACGTTCGCATGCTCGACCGTCGTGGGCGGCTGAGCCGGCTCACCCGGGACGCGCGCGGAGTCGCGGCAGTCGAGTTCGCGCGCGTCCCACCCGTTCTTCCCCCCAGTTCAGGCACGGAGAGGACTCATCGTGAAGAAGATCGTGCGTACCGCCGCCCTGGTGTTTCTCGTCGGGTCGGTCGGCTACTACCTGTGGTACGGCCTCGGCGATCGGGGACGGTCGAACTACGGAATCGACGCCCTGTCGTGGGTCGGCCCGCAGATGATCTGGCCGATCGTCGCGGTCAGCGTGGTCGTGGTCTGTTTCGCCCTCACCGGCGACAGCGTGCTGGCGGCATTCACCGGGCGCAACAGTGCCGCGTTCCGGCAGGGCGCCGTCGGGATCGGGACGGTGCGGTCGGTGCGCCAGACCGGCATGACGCTGAACGATCAACCGGAAGTCCGGATCGACCTCGGCGTCGAGGGCGCCGACGGCGAGACCTTCGAATCGCACGCCAGGATGATCGTGCCGCTCACCGAGTTGGCTCTTTTCCGCCCGGGTGTCGTTCTCCCCGTCCGCTACCTGCCGGGCCGCACCGACAAGGTCGAGATCGACCGCTCAGGCGACACGTCGACGGCGCAGGACGCGTTGAACCGATCCATGATTCGTCAGGGGCTCACCACCCCGGGCAAGCTCGACATCGCGGCTCGCGGCGTTCCCGCGCAGGCGGTGGTGCAGTCGCTCAGTGTGCCCGGCGAGATCCGCAACGGGAATTCGAAGGTCGAACTCGGGCTGGCGGTCACCCGGCCCGACGGCACGACGTTCACCACCCGTGTCGAGAAGTTCCTGCCGCCGCGCAGCGTCGGGCACGTCCAGGTCGGCCGGGTGGTGACGGTCCACTATCTGCCGGGGAACGAGCAGGAGGTCGTCATCGCCCTGCCTGCGAACGTGTGACGACGACGATCAGTCCCGGGGCGGAAGTCCCAGCGACCGGACGAGGAGGAGGAGTTGTTCGCGCAGCGGCCCCACGTCGCCGACGGCGGCGGTGAGGGCCGCATCCTCCTTCTCCAGGGTCAGCAGGCGGCGGTAGATCGCGCGCCCCGACTCGGTGATCGCGACCCGCTTGCGCCGCTCGTCGAGCGGGTCGGTTTCCCGGGTGACGTACCCGACTCGTTCGAGGCGGTCGATGGTGCGGCTGATGGTCTGGTCCGTCACCCGCGAGGCCTTCGCGATGTCCCGTTGCGAGGCCGGCCGGTCGGCGATCGTGTGCAGGCAGATGAGGCCGGCGTGAGTCATGTTCTGTGACCGGAGAATGTCCTCCCACGAGTGCTCGACCAGCCGCGCAGCCGTGGACAACAGCCGTCCGGTGGGCCACTCGTCCATGCCGTCGCTCGTCATTTCTTCGCCTCCATTTGCAATTTGCTCAGCAGGCTGAACAAAATAGGAACATCGCAATCCGGACATCCGGTCGTCGAACCGTCCAGCATTGGAGAGCACGTGACCACAACTGCCCGCCCACGCCCGGTTCGTCGCCTGCGGTGGATTCTGCCAGCCCTGCTGGTGATCGTCTGGCTCGCTGTCGGCGGTTTCGGTGGTCCGTTCGCCGGCAAACTCTCCTCGGTCCAGCAGAACGACAGCACGTCGTTCCTGCCCGCGTCCGCCGAGGCCACCGAGGTGTCCGCGCTGCAGAAGGACTTCACCGACACGCAGTTCGTGCCCGCGATCGTCGTCGCCGAACGGGCGTCGGGGATCACCGCGTCCGACACCGAGTTCCTCGCCCGCACGGCGAACTCCTTCGCCGGTTCGGAGGGATTCGGTGACGAGGTGTCGCCGCCGATCCCGTCCGCCGACGGCCGGGCGCTGCAGATGTTCGTGCCCGTCGATAGCGCCGGCGAGGTCGGCGACAGTGTCACGGAACTCCGGGACGCGCTCGGCGCCGCACCGGACGGTCTCACCGTCCTCGTGACCGGGCCCGCCGGTCAGGTCGCGGATCTGTCCGCGGCGTTCGCCGGAATCGACGGACTGCTGCTCCTGGTGGCGGGTGTCGTCGTGATCCTCATCCTCATCGTCGTCTACCGCAGCCCGATCCTCCCGTTCGCGGTGATCACCTCCGCCGTCTTCGCGCTGGGACTGTCGAGTCTCCTCGTGTACCTGCTCGCCGACACCGGTGTGATCGCGCTGAACGGGCAGAGCCAGGGAATCCTGTTCATCCTGGTATTCGGTGCCGCGACCGACTACGCACTGCTGCTCGTGTCCCGCTACCGCGAGGAACTGCGGATCGAGCAGGACAAGTACCGTGCCATGCGGACCGCGTGGCGGGCGACGCTCGAACCCGTCGCCGCCTCCGCGGGCACCGTCATCGCCGGCGTGCTCTGCCTGCTGCTGTCCGATCTCAACTCCAACCGCGGACTCGGGCCGGTGGCGGCAATCGGCATCGCGGCGTCGTTCGTCGCGTCCATGACGTACCTCCCCGCGGTGCTCGTGCTCCTCGGCCGGACGGCGTACTGGCCGAGCAGGCCCGCGTTCGACGCGCGGCACGCCGAGAAGGACGAGGCCGCCGACCACAAGTTCTGGGCCGCGCTCGCGGCACGGATCGGTGCGCACCCGCGCCGTTTCTGGGTGGCGTCGAGCCTGGTGCTGGTGCTCTTCGCGCTCCTGATGCCCCAGTTCGAGGCGAGTGGTGTCGCGGAGTCCGAGACGTTCCTGCTCGAAGTCGATTCCGTTGCGGGCCAGCAGCTCCTCGGTGATCACTTCGACGCCGGCTCCGGTTCACCGGCGGTGATCATCGCGAACGAGGGCTCCCGCGAAGCGGTAGCCGACGCTGCCCGCGTCGACGGGGTCGGCGACATCACCGTCCTGTGGACCCCCGGCACGCAGGACCCACTGGTGGTGGACGGCCGGGTGGCGATCGAAGCCACCCTGACCGATCCGGCCGATTCCCTCGCGGCCGAGGACACCATCGTCCGCCTGCGTGACGCCGTCCACCCGATCGACGGCGCCGACGCCCTGGTCGGCGGCACCACTGCCACGGACATCGACACCAAGACCACGTCGACGCGTGACCGCACCCTGATCATCCCCGTCGTGATCCTCGTGGTGTTCGCGATCCTGTGCCTGCTGCTGCGCTCGCTACTCGCGCCGCTGCTGCTGATGGGAACAGTCGTCCTGTCCTTCGCTGCGACGCTGGGCATCTCGTCGTTGGTCTTCGAGCACGTCTTCGGGTTTCCGGGTGCCGATCCCGTCGTCCCGCTGTTCGCGTTCGTGTTCCTCGTCGCCCTCGGAATCGACTACAACATCTTCCTCATGACCCGGGTCCGGGAAGAGGCCCGGCGCATCGGAACCCGGCGCGGCGCGTTGCGCGGCCTGACCGTCACCGGCGGAGTGATCACGTCGGCGGGAGTGGTTCTGGCGGCGACCTTCTCGGCACTCGCCGTCATCCCGCTGATCTTCCTCGCACAGATCGCCTTCATCGTGGCGTTCGGCGTGCTCCTCGACGCACTCCTCGTGCGGTCACTCCTGGTGCCCGCCCTCACCGTCGACATCGGGCAGAAGATCTGGTGGCCGAGCAAGCTCGCCTCGGCACCGGAGCCCGACGAGAACGTCTCTGCGGAGCCGGAATTGGATTCGAGTCGTACGTGAGCGCGCTCTGCGAACGCCGCAAGCGTGATGCCTGCCTGTTCGCTCATGGTCGCGCAGCCGAGCCTGGCTCGATTAACGGCACAGCGGGACTGCGCGGTACAACTCGAATGTCGGTGCGTCAGTAGGGACGCGACCACGGCCGGTGATCGTCTGGAGGTCCAGCTCTGCGACCCGGGCACGACCTCGGCCGCCGATCCGGCCCGTCCTGGCCTACCTCGACGAGGTGACGGCCGTGGCGGAAGCGGGATGCGTGAGGTCGCTTCCCGAGCTCGAGAGTTATCGTCCCCTGGTTGGTTGACCTCCGCACAGGACGACTTCGTTCTCGTCGGGGACGTTCCATGTTCGGCGTCGGTAGACCAGTGTTTCGAGGAGAAGATGCGGGCGCAGTTGTGGGCGGCCAGGACGGGTGTGATCGGGGGAATCTGTCGGCCACTGCGGATCGCTCGTGGTCGACCTGCCAAGCACTACGCGATTACGGGTTCGTGACCGTGGGCTCGCCGGAACGTGCGCGGGGTAGCCGGGCGATCGCGGTGGCGACGATGGCCAGCGCGGCGGCCGTCAGCGCGGCGATGGCGGCGGGCTGTGAGGTGGAACCGTCGCCGGTGGTCCGCGCGACGGCGATCCATACGAGCCCCCAGACGATGGCTGCTGTGACGGTGAAGCGTCCGTGACCGGCGACGGCAAGGACCACGGCGACCACGGCGATTACGGTGAGGACGAGCACGGCCCAGGTATCGGCCCCGAGAGCGAACGGATCGATCTCGGCGGCGGCCAGGGCGGCGGCGATGTTGGCGACCACCGCGACACACACCCATCCGAGGTACACGAACGCGGTGGCGTCGACCACGATCGCCTCGACACGATTGGACGGCTTCATGTTGGTCAGGATGTCGAACACGACAACCAGCACTGCGAGTAACGCGAGAATGGTCAGGACGCTGAGCCACAGCAGTTCGAACTGCACGCAGACTATCCACGCCGCGTTCAGGATCATCGCCGCGGCGAGCCACCACCCGGCGCGGCGTTGCCGAGGATCGGTGCGGTGCGCGGGCAGTGCCTGCCAGATCGCGAGCGCGAGGAACCCGAGGTAGATCAGGGTCCAGATGGAGAAGGCGGGCCCGCCGGGGGCCACTGCGGTGGCGTCGGCGGCGAGGGCGCCGTCGGCGACCTGGGAGATCGGGGTTCCCGCAAGCGCCCCTGAGCCGATGATCGAACCCACGACCGCCACCACCGCGGAGAGGATCACGACGAGCACACGGGCCTCGTCGTTCGGGGATGATCGATCGATCCGCTCATGGTCACTCCTTTGGGGGAGAACGTCCGTTGTCGACGATAGGGACTTCAGGAGTGCCGTCGGCCGGTTTGTGGAGAGACGTTCGCAGGTTCCGGTGCGGAGCCGTGCCGGGGTATCGATGTCGTGTTCGTCACGTGCGCGAGCAGGGAGAGCGGTGGTGGTGTGGTGCCGGAGCGTGTGTGGCGTCGCGGTGGCGGGCCGGGACGCGGGTGCGTCGGGTGTGGCGGGTGCGCTCGGTTTCGGACATGCCACCCCAGATGCCGTAGGTCTCGGTGGCGGTGAGGGCGTGGGCTCGGCACCGTGCGAGTACGGGGCAGTCCTGGCAGATCTGTTTGGCGGCGCGCTCACGTCGGGCGCGGTCGTGGCCGCGTTCACCGTCGGGGGAGAAGAACAGGTTGGTGTCGGTGCCGCGGCAGGACGCGCGGTGTTGCCAGTCCCGGTCGGGGGAGTGGTGGAAATGATCAGGCACAGCGGGGTGGGTCGCTTTCGGAGGGGACCGGTGGGCCGATCCGTCGGTATGGGCGGAGCGTGCGTGGCTGGCGGGCCTGGGCTTGTTGCCGCCTCCCGGGAAACAACCACGGCATAGTGCTTTGCATCAGAAGGTGTTGTGCGACAAGACCCCTCGACACATCGCGGTGTCACTTCTGATGCCCGGGAGGCGGCGGTCGGGTAGCGGTAGCGACAGACCTGGGTCCGGGACTGTGATCGGCGGGCACCACGTCCGCGGGGCGTGTCGGTGCATTTGATGCCTGGGCTCGACATCGGTGGGACCGGGACGAACCCGGATGATCCACACTCGATCACCTCTGACGAGGTGGTAAACGGTGTGCAATTGATGGTAGCGACACGGCGAACGTTACCGAAGGGTATCGCTCGAAAGTAACTGGCATCACATCCGCCGTCTCGTTCTGTAGCGTCGTCGGCGACCGGTGTGGGAGCCTGATCCGCCACGTCCGGGATCGAGATGTTGCATGACCGGCCGGACGGAAATCCGGCGCTTCTCCGGCGGTGTTCGAGGGCAGACATCGGGCGACGGCGTCGGCGGATACCCGACGAGAGGGCTTCGGGCGGGTCGGCGTGAGCGGCATCGACGGGCGAAAAGATCGCCCGCGATGAACCCGGCCTTCTGTGACGATCGTGGTGTTCACGCCTGTCTCCTCACGTTCAGATGGACGCCGGAACTCCGGTGCGCCCGACCTGCGCGACGGCCACATGAGCGGTCGAGCGTCCTTCGTGAAACTCTTCGAGCGTTGTTGTGTTGCAGCAGAGGTAGAGGGTGTCGAGGTTCTCTCCGCCGAAGGCGCACGCCACTGCCCACGTGTCGGTGACCTCGACCTTATCGGTGATCTGGCCGCCTTCGACGACCCGATAGAAGCCACTGTCGGCGCCGAGGGTCAAGGCGTTCCCGAACCAGAGGCCGCCGTCACTATCGAGGGCGATGCCATCGGGATGAAACGATTCGTCGAGCTGCGCCCATACTCGGTGGTTGGTCAGACCGCCATCTTCCGCCATGTCGAACGCGCTGATGCGGTGCGGGAAGGTTTCCGCGACCAGCAGGGTGCCACGGGGGGTACGTGCGCAGCCGTTGGGGAAGATCAGATCTCCAGGAACCTGCGAGACGCTGCCGTCGGCCCGGATGTGAACGAGGTGAGTCGGCTTCGGATCCTCTTCACCGAGCGCGAATCCGAAATTTCCGGCATAAGCGTCGCCCGCCGGTGACACATACAGGTCGTTGCCGATCCCTCCAGCCAGTGCGCTGAAGTCGGCATACTGCTCGAGCTTGCCGCCGGCGGTGATGCGATACACCGACCGCTCGTTTTGCGAGACGACAAGGGGGGTCCCGTCGGGTAGGAAACCGAGTCCGGACGGTCGACCGGGCACTTTGGTTATCGGCGTTGCGGTGCCGTCCTCGGCGAAGGTGAGCACCTGTTCGCTGAAAAAGTCGCTGGCCCAGAATTTTCCGTCATGCCAGCGAGGTGCCTCGAGAAACTGATGCCCGGTCGAGAATACTGTGGGTTGGTAGGTAGCCATCGCGTGAACTCCTTAGTCCGTGCGGGTTGAGGTACTGGACTGGGTCAGCTCCTTGCGGAGAGGGTGGTCGAGATACTGCTGGAAGTCGGCTTCGTCCTGGAAATGGGCAACCAGTGCGTATCTGACGTTGTTCGGTCGCTTTCCGAGGTCGATACCGTGTCGGACATTGCGCGCGTACGGTATTTGGTCGCCGAAAAATTCGAAATTCCTTTGGAATTCGTCGATATAACTGGTCGAGATGGACGGCTTTGAAGGTGAATGTCACGACATGCATGAGCATGTCGACCCTCGGGTTCCGATCGGGTGGCTGGCCAGGTGAGTTCAGACGAGTTCGAACTGCTCCTGATATCCACCGGCAGCAGCCTTCTCGAGGATCTCGAGGTATACCGAAAGACCGCCGGGATACATGAGCATTTCGACGGTTTTGCCGGGCACGTTGGCGCCCATGTACCAAGACTTGGCCAGCGGGAACAGGGTGGCCGAGGTCAGCTCTGCGATATGCGCACCCCAATATTGCTGGGCTTCCGGCTTGGCCTCGATACGGGTGTAGCCGTTGTTCCGCATGTGCTCGACGATCTGGATCAGATGTTCGCCTTCAAGTTCGGCGCATGTCGGACCATTGCAGAATGCGTTCGGGCTCTGGGGTCCGTAGACGTACAGGAGATTCGGGAAGCCTACTGTCGCCTTGCCTAGTGCTGTACGGCTGCCGCCGCGGAACACCTCCTCGAAGGTCTCATTTCTGGTGCCGCGAATATCGATGGCAGTCAAGCCTCCGGTGACCGAGTCGAAGCCGGTGGCCAGCACGATGACATCGACTTCGTGTCGGGTACCGTCCGCGGTGACGATGGCGTCACTGGTGACCTCCCGGATCGGATCGGCAGAGGTATCGACGAGCTTGACATTGTCACGGCACAGGCTCTCGAAGTAGTTCTGCTCCAGGGAGACACGCTTGACGCCCCACGGATGGATCGGCTCGGTCGGTGCAAGCAGTTCCACCAGCTCCGGCCTGGTGATACGTTGACGTGTCTTGTCCCGCCAGAACGCGTACAGGATGTCGTTGTCGTCCTTGTCGAACAGGACATTCAGGAAGCCACCCAGCCACGGCTGCAGTCCACCGTTGGTCCAGAGTTCCTCGAGTATTTCGTTGCGACGTTCCTCGGTCAGATCCTGGAGGTTCTCTTTGAGGAAGTCATAATCGAAACCGGCCCAGGTGTTCTTGCGATTGGCGAATCGCTCCGGGTAGGTCTTCTTCATCTCGGCATTGTCCGCCTCGCCAAGCGCCCGCTGATTCATCGGAAGCGCGGTGTTGGGGGTGCGCTGGAACACCGTCAGATGATCTGCGACCTTCGAGGCCTCCTGGATTACCTGGATGCCGCTGGCTCCGGTGCCGATGACGGCGACCCGCTTGCCCGCAAGGTCGTAGCCCTCCAGTGGCCAGCGTGCTGTGTGGAAGCAGTCGCCCCCGAACTTCTCGAGGCCAGGGATGTTGGGGAAGAGGGGCTTGGAGCCGGCACCGAGACACATGATCACGAACCGCGCCTGGGTGGTGAATTCCTCACCGGTGCGCTCGTTGCGGGAGACCAATGTCCACGTATGGGTTTCTTCATCGAATCGGCCTGCCAAGACACGGGTCTCGTAGCGGACGTCTTTGCTCAGGTCGAGCTTCTCGTCGACGTATTCGAAGTAGCGAACCAGCTCGTCACGACCGGGGTACATCTCGCTCCAGTTCCAGTCGCGCCAGAGCTCTTCACGCGAGAACTGGTAGACCGGCGCCCAGGTATCGACGCGTGCACCTGGATAGGAATTCCAATGCCAGACGCCGCCGAGTCCGGTGCCGGCTTCGTAGATCTTGACGTTGTAGCCGAGGGTGCGCAGCCGGTCGAGCTGGTAGACGCCGGAGAAGCCGCCGCCGATGACGAGGACGTCGAGCTCCTCGAGAAGTGTGGTGTTCACAGAATTTCCTTCCAGAAGGGGTACGAGGGAGATGGGGGAGCGCGATCAGACAGCGTTGTCGGAGGTCAGAACGTCCCGGATTCGGTCACGCAGGACGAACTTTTGGATCTTGCCCGTCGCCGTCCGCGGTAGTTGTTCGACGACTTCGAGCCGCTCGGGCAGCTTCTGGGTAGCCATCCGATGTTCGCGCAGGAACGACGTGAGCTCGTCCAGCGCAGGTGGATGCGCCTGGTCGCTCGGTACCACATAGGCGCAGATGCGTTCGACCATGATCGGGTCGGGCATGCCGATCACCGCGATGTCGGCAATACCGGGATATTCGAAGAGCAGGTCTTCGATCTCCTTGGCGGAAATGTTCTCCCCGCCCCGGACGATGATGTCCTTACGCCGACCGGTGATCTGGATATACCCGTCCTCGTCGATCACCGCCAGATCACCGGTCCGAAACCAGCCACCCGAGGCGAAGGCATCCGCATTGAGTCTCGAATCGAGGTATCCGGTGAACAGGTCAGGGCCACGAACCTGCAGGTCGCCGACCGCGCCCGGGGGGACCGGAGTGTCGTGCTCATCGACAGTCCTCGCTTCTGCGGACCCGATAGGACGCCCGTCTGTTGTGGCGCGCTTGTCCAGCGGATCGCTCGCGTTTCCGCCGGACAGAGTCGGGAATTCGGTCGATCCGTAGATGCGGGTCGCGGTGCAGCCCAGCTGCTCCTCGGCCTGCCGGATCAGTTCGGGGGGTACGTCGGCGCCACCGCAACCAAAAACCCGCAGGGCGATGTCGTACTCGGCGAGATCCGGGTGGTGTACCAGTCCGTGCAAGAAGGGTGTGGCACCGATGACGAACGTGCAGCGTCGGCGTTGCAGCAACTCCAGGCCGGCGCCGGGGTCCCAGATATCTTGGAACACGACATGGCTGCCGAGCATGAACGGCAACTGCAGTCCGTACAGAATTCCGGTGATGTGACCGACCGGTGAGGGCATGTACACGATGTCCTCGCCAGTTACATCGAAGAGTTCGATGATGCTCCGGTTCTCGTAATCCAGGCTTTCGTGGGTGTGTAGAGCACCCTTCGGATCGGAGGTGGTTCCGGACGTGTACAGAAGCAATGCGATATCGGTGCTGGCGTGCTCGACGGGATTGTCGAGTGGGGTTGCGCCCGAGAGGAGGTGGTCGAACTCGTTGTCGGAACCGCGAACGGTGATCACATGCTCGAGGTCGGGAAGCGTGGGCGCCAGCTCGTCGAACATCCCGCGGTGGTCGAAGCTGCGGAACATGCCGGGCACAAACGCGATACGCGCTCGCGACTGCTTCAGAATGAACTGCACTTCGCGATGTCGATAGATCGGGATGATCGGGGTGGAGACGGCGCCGATCCGCAGCGCGCCGTGATGTACGACGATCGCTTCGAGCCAGTTCGGCAACTGCCACACCACCGAGTCGCCCGGCCGGATCCCACGCTCGAGTAGCACGCCGGCCAACCGGCGGATCATGGCGTCGAGTTCGGCATAACTGACCTGACGATCGCCATCGACCACAGCCAGCCGATCGGGGTGATGGTGTGCATACTCGGCCAGAGCAGAATCGATCGTGCTGTGGCTCCACTCGCCGCTGGTGAGGTAGCGGTCGCGGCGCGCGGAATCGGTGTGGGTTGCGGTGATCATCGGTCGACTCCGTCGGTCAGGCGCCGCGAACCGATGAGTGCGTGGAGTTCGTGCTCGTCCCCATACCAGGTCCGCAGGGCGAGGACGCGCCGGTAGTACCAGTGTAGGTCGTATTCGGTGGTGAAGCCGATCCCGCCATGCAACTGCAAGGCGTCCTCGACCACCTGTCGTCCGGCGCCGGCGGCATAAGCCTTGGCCGTCCACGTTGCCATCTCGATGTCGAAATCAACCTCAGCAGAGGCAATATCGGAAACCGTTGCCTCGCAGAGCGCCTCCATCGAGATGGCCGCCTGTGCCATCGACGCCGCAATGTGTTTCACGGCTTGGAAGGATCCGACGGGCTTGCCGAATTGCTGGCGCTGCGCGACGTACTCGACAGTTTTCTCGAGCATGCGGCGGGCGATACCACTGATTTCGCACGCGGTGAGAAGCCGGAACCATGCCCGGATCTGTCGTAGGAGTGTGGCCGCTTCGATTCCGGTGGCGAGGATCTCGGCGTCGGCGACAGTTCGCGATGCGATCTCCAGGCGCACGTAATGCGATGTGGGATCAGAACTGGTGATCGGCGTGAGCACCAGCGCCGGGTCACTGCCCGGTAGGAGCAGCAGCGCCGGTCCGTCCGGGCCGTCGACTGCCAGTACCAGCGAGTCGGCCTCGCCGCCGAAGCGTACGAGTTCGATCGTTCCCTGGATCTGCCCCGATTCCATGTGCACGGAACCGATCGAGGATGCCCAGTCGAGGGTGACGGCAGGGTCGGCGAAGGCGACGAGCGAACCGTCGGGAATGTCGAGGTACGCCGGCAGGATCAGTTGCTCGACCAGGGGGCCGGGTACGAGCCGATCACCGACCAAGGCGATCAGACCGGCGACCGCGGTCAGGTCGATTCCTAGACCACCGCGGTTTTCGGGGCGGGTCAGCTCGGACCAGCCGAGGTCGTCGAGTTCGGCCATCAGCTCCGGGTCCCAGCCGCCGCCGCTGAGCAGGGCATGGCGGTAGTCGGATGTGACACGGCGGTCAAAGAATTCGCGGATCGGGGTGACGAGGTCCACGTCAGCTACGGTGAGAGTCATCATCAGCTCCTGGGTAGGCCGAGCAGTCGCTCGGCAACGATGTTGCGTTGGATCTGTGATGTACCGCCGTAGATCGATGCGGCACGCGAGAAGTAGTGATCGTGAATCAACTGCGCGGCGTTCAGCCCGAGAGGTTGTGATTCGGTGTCGAGGCGGAACGGTCCGAGGAGATCGGCGAGGGCGCGGCCGACCACCTGCTCTGCGTCGTTGAGGACGAGCTTGTCGATCGAGTCGAGCGGATGTGGTCCCTCTTCGTCGATCAGGCGTTGCACAGTTCGGCGGATCTGAGCATCCAACACCCGCAGCGCCACGTGTGACTCTCCGATGGCGGTGCTGATCCGACGATTGGTCGTCGATTCCAAGGAGGTGCCTCGTAGTCCGTCGATCGTCTTCTCGACACCCCAGCCGATCTCCACCTGTCGGCGCATTGCATAGTTGCCACGTTCCTGAGACAGGGTGTCGAGGGCAATTCGCCAGCCGTCGTTTTCCTTGCCGACCAGGTTGCCGACCGGGACTTCGACGTTGTCGAAGAAGACCTCACAGAATTCGGCATCGCCTGTCATCTGGACGAGTGGACGGACGGTGATTCCGGGGGAACTCATGTCGACGATGAGGTAGGAGATGCCGGCGTGCTTGGGTTCGGCGTCGGGGTCGGTGCGGCACAGCAATGCGCACCAACTGGCCTGATTGCCCCAACTGGTCCAGACCTTCTGTCCGTTGACGACGTACTTGTCCCCGTGGCGAAGAGCGCGGGTCCGCAGTGATGCGAGGTCGGAGCCGGCAGAGGGTTCGGAGAACCCCTGACACCAGATGTCTTCGCCCGCGAGCAGCGGTGGCAGAAAACGGGAGCGCTGCTCGGACGAACCGTACCGGTGGATCGAGGGGCCGACCACATCGAGGCCGATCAATCCGATCGGGGCGGGTGCATGAGCGCGCGCCAGCTCCTCGGAGAAGACTTGCTGGTGCCGCGCGGTGAGGCCACGTCCGCCCGCTTCACGTGACCATCCCAGCCCCATCCATCCGGCATCGAATAGTGTGCGCTGCCATCGACGAAGGACGTTGTACCGTTCCTCCAGCTCCAACGGCACGGTGGGGATCTCTGTTTCGGCAAGCCACCTCCGAGCCTCGCGCCGCAGATCGGCGATCTCGGTGATCTGCTCGACCGGCACAGGTGAAACAGCATTCATCTCAAGCTCCCGTGTAGGCCGGTGCGCGATGCTCGAAGAATGCTGCTACGGCCTCTTTGGCGTCTGAGTAAGCGGACAACTCGCCGGAAAGACCCTGCTCGAACTCGTAGCCGCCCTTGAGGTCCTGGTATTCGATCGCGTTGAGGCTGCGCTTGGCGAACCGCAACGTGACCGGCGAGTGCCGGACCATCTTGGCCGCCACGTCGTAGGCTACGTCGAGTAGCTGATCGGGATCGACGACTTTCAAGACGCCGCCCTGCTGCGCGAGTTCCTCGGCAGACAGCGGTTCGCCGGTGAGGTGCAGATAGCGGACCAACTGCTGCGGTACCAGGCGTGAGGCATGTTTGGCGCCGCCCATCACACCGACGTTGACCTCGGGAAGCGTGAAGGTGGCGCCCTTGGCTGCCACGACCAGATCACACGACGCTGCCAGGGCCAATCCGGTGCCCACGGCCACTCCGTGGACAGCTGCGATCACCGGCAACGGGCAATCGTAGATCGACCAGAACGCTTCACGGACCGCAAGCATGCGCTCACCGGCGTTTTCCGGCGTCATCGTCTGGAATTCGGTGAGATCGTTGCCGCCGCAGAAGTGCTTGCCGGCGCCGGTCAAGACGATCGCCCGAGCCTCGGGGAGGTACTCCTCCGTGTGGGTGAAGAACCACTTGATCTCTGCGTACATCTCGCGGGTGACCGCGTTGACCGGTGGGCGGGTAAGCCAGACCGTGCCTACCTTCTGATCGGTCTTCCATTGCAGAAATTGCAGATCCTTCATCGAGGTTCCTTTGTTCGAACGGGCGTAAGCAGGAGCTGTGACCGGCCGGGTGCGGATGGTCGCCTCCGTGAGGCGGCATGTCCTTGATCCCTAGTGGTTTGCGCCACGACCGGGTGTGCTTCTACTCACATTAGTAGGCCCCACCCCATAGATATGTCAATAGCTCGTATCTGAAAATGTGAAACTGCTCAAAGCCAGAGAGTTCAGAGGATGCATGGTTGATTTTTCGTCCATTCGGAAGCATATGACCTGTTCAAGCGGCAAATGTCGAGCAGGACGAGCTGCCGATCCGCTAGTGAACCGCGGCAATGCGAGGGGCGCATCGCTAAGTGTTGAGCCGAAAATGTCAGGCAAACGTATCTTTCATCGAATCAAGCACGTAGCATCGTGTAACGGAAGTTGTCCATGACTCTTATCGAAAATTGTGCATGCTGTTCGGGCTGCGGCCGTAGTGGAGACTTCACCTACGCTCGTACGCAGTGCGCCTGCGCCGCCCCGCGTAGAAGGAGGCATTGTGTCCGATCGGCCCTCGAACGGCGGTAGTGCGGGGTACTGCGGGGGGACCGTCCGCCGCCGGTATATCGTCAGAAGGCTGTATCAACGGCTGCGCCGCCAGTCCGGACATCGTGTGCATCCATATGGGCCTCGAGGAGGAAAAGGGGCGTCGTGACCGCATCGCAAACTGTGAAGACGTCCGCTGCCACGCGCCGGCGACCCCGTGACCGGCGTGCGCAGATACTCCACAACGCCAGTGAATTGTTCACGAAATACGGGTTTCACGCCGTGCGGATGGAAGACATCGCCGAGGCAACCGACGTCACCGCACGGGCGATCTACCGGCACTTCGCCAACAAGCAGGATCTACTGTCGCAGGTGGTCCTCGAAGACCAGGACCGACTGCTCATGGCAGCCCAATCCGCCGAGCGCTCCGAAACCGGCGTCTGCAGCTTAGAGGAGTTATTGACGCGGATGGTCGAGGCATCACTGGAGAGCCTTCGACTCGGCCCCCTATGGCAGCGAGAAGCACGGCACCTCACCGCCGATGACTTCGAGCGAGTGCGCGAGGGTACTCGTCGCATCGGAGGCGCGGTGCGAAGGGCCATTGAAAAAGCCGATCCCTCCAAGAGCAGATTCGGTGCCGACGTACGCGCGTGGATGGCGGTGAGCATCATCACCAGCCCAGGGCACTACGACCGGTCACTGTCACAGCGTCGCCTGTCCCCACTGCTGGTGTCTGCTGCGTTGGCAGCCATCAATACCCCCGAAAGCGCGTCAGCGTCACCCGAGTTCCGCGATGCGCCAGCGGCGGAGGCTCCAATCGCAAATGAACGACCAGGTACATCACGTCGCGAACAGATCATCGCAGCAGCGGCGCGCGCGTTCCGGGAGCGCGGTTTCGGTGGAGTCAGCCTCGACGAGTTCGGCATCGCAGGCCCTGCCGTCTACCGGTACTTCGACAGCAAGGCCGACATCCTTTCCGCCATGATCATCCGAGTACAGGAATGGATGGCCCTGGAGAGCTCCAGGGCCATGCATCACAGCGCCTCCGATGAACAGGTCATCGACGGCCTCGTGAGAGGTTATGTTCGTATCGCAACCGAAGCAACGGACCTGTTCGCGGTTTCAGTTACCGAAGCCCTCAACCTCCCCGCTAGTGCTACCGAGCGTGATCGGCGAATCCGCCAGGACGACCTCGCCGAATGGGTCAAATGGCTACGAACCTCGCGTTCAGAAGTCACCGAGGCAGACGCACTCGCGCTGGTGAATGCGGTTCGCACAGCACTCAACGATCTTGTCCGTATTCCGCACCTCTCACGACACGCCGAGTTCCCCGACGAGCTTGTTGCGTGCTCGATGAATGCTCTTCTAAATACCCCGATGCCATCGGCACGATCGGGTCGGCGGCGTGATGAATAACCGAGTAAACGCCGGCGATGGTTGCGATCGCGACAAGAGCGCTGGTACCTATCGCGGCTTTCCTCACCCTCATGATCTAGGTATCGCCCCAAGTCGACGCAACGTGACAAGCGCGTGCAACACCGACTCCCTGGTTTGCTCTCCATCATCGATCGGCACTCCGCAGGTTTGAATATCCCGCATTACCAGTAGCGTCGTACGCTCCGAGGATCAGCACGGCAACCGACCGGCTGCAGCCGACGAAGCCGATCGCCAAAACCGAACTGCGAGTCCGGATTGCGTGCTTGATCCAGGCTCAGCTCCGCTGGCCCGGAAGGTAGATCGATGTCGACCGTTTGGCCAAAATTCCTTCCATTCCAGCACTGTTCGCGGCATTTAGCATGATTCTGCTGCTCTGATTTTCCCAGTGCGGGGGACGGTGATGGGCAGGCCGCCGACGTTCTGGATGATCGACTCCAGCTCGGCCAGCTCCGCCCGCCGATCCAGGTAGGACGCGCTCACGATGTCCAGGTCGTCGAACGCCAGGACGTCAAAGGGTGAGAATGTCACAGGGATTCGTCGTTGAAACGGCTTCGTCGCGTGTGCAATCCCCATGCGCCGCTGGAGCAGGCCGAACGAGGGCTTGCCGTGATCGAGTACGACGACCCCGCCGTCGAGAACGATGCGTCCGCGGCCGCCGATCTCGGGATATGAGGTGTCACCACGTTCATGGCGCGGGTCCACAGCACCGGCTCGCAGCCGCCCACCGAGGCCAGCATCCGGCACCCGTCGTACTTCATCTCGAAACTCCACGGACGGTCCGTGTTGTCCGGGAGTGTGCCGGCCGTGGCCAGCATGGGCGCGATCAGACGCATACGCCCGATTAAGCCCGTGACCTGGCCAAAGACGGTCCGCTTATTCCGGAACAGCGGTGATGTGGTCCGCCATAGTCATGTCAGCTGCGCGCGGTAGGTACTGGGTCAGTGCCAGGAGTTCCACCAGAGAACGATGGGCACCAGCCAAGGTGTCCACACCATCCAGCTGTCGCCCAACCCGTACGGGGGATCGGAATCACTGTCATCACCTCCGGGGTTAGTTGAAGCATTCGATCAATGCCACGATGGCACGCGCAATGTCCTCCGGCTCGGTTGGGTCAGGCGGTGATAAATCTGCTCGTTCGTGGTTCTCATACTGAGCTCGCGGGCGGCTGGGCGGTCATTCTCCGGTGATACCGACCCAGCCTCGAGCGATTCAGGTGCTACTCACCTGTGAAGGAACCCGGACGCTTCTCCATGAACGCGCTGACGGCCTCCCGGTGGTCGGCGGTGTGATGGGACAGCGCTTGCATGGCAGCGGACAACTCGAGCAAACTATCGAGACTCAGATGCTGGGATTCACGCAAAAGCTTCTTTGCCATCCGCACCGAGTTCGGCGGATTGACCGCTACGCGCTCCGCCAGCCCGCGCGCCTCGTCGAGCAGCTGCTCCGGGGCGACGACCCGGGAGACCAGCCCCCATTCCAGTGCAGTCGCCGCGTCGACGCGGTCCCCGGTCAACGTCATCTCGGCAGCGCGGGCCGCGCCGATCGCGCGTGGCAGCAACCACGCTCCACCGTCCCCGGGAATAATGCCCAGCTTGACGAAGCTTTCTGCGAAGAAGGCCGTGTCGGAGGCGATCCGCATGTCACACATGAGCGCGAGATCGCAGCCGGCGCCCACTGCGGGGCCGTTCACCGCCGCAATCAGGGGGACGTCGCAGTTGTACATCGCCCGAGGTATACGTTGAATTCCCTTCCGATAGCCCTCGCGCTGCTGGTGAGGCTTGCCTCCGAAGAGCCCGCGGCCTTCCGCCATGTCCTTCACGTTACCGCCCGCCGAGAACGCGGAACCGGCGCCCGTCACGATGACTGCTCTGGTCTCATGGCTGGCATTGACAGCGGCCACGCACGCTACGAGCGCGTCGATCACGTCCTCGCCGGAGATCGGGTTGCGCTCTTCGGGCAGATTGATTGTCCAGGTCTCGATAACACCGTCGCGCTGGACGAGAACGGGATCATCCATGAAAGTTGCTCCTTGTGTGAGGGTCAATCAGTCACGATGACTGACTTATAGTTGTCGGTCCCGACTTCGGCTGCAGTCCGCAGATTGTTCAGTATCGGCACGGCCGAGATCTCGGAATCAAGGACGGCAACGCCGACTACGCCGTTTCCGCAACATTTGATGGCATCGACGAGTTTGTCGACGTGGTGCCCTCCGCTCACCTGCTGAGCGGAGGGCACCACGTCCAGTTGATCGGGGGCGCCGACGTTCAGTGAGAACCGAGGGTGGGTTCCGGCCTCTCGCGCGACCGAGGTGGCCGAACGAGAAGTCGGAGTCGCTCGCCGAAAGTCGGTCAGGCCGGCTTCGAGGCTCGTTCGGTCAGAGTCTCACCGCCGATGGCCCAATCGTCCTTCGACACTTCTTCGATCGTCACCCAGACACTTGCCGGTTTCGCTCCTGTCGCGTCCACGTATGCAGCGGTCAGCTTTTTCAATAGCTCACGCTTTGCTTCGGCGGATTGGCCGGGGGTCTGGGTCACATGCAACAGCGGCATAGCGTGCTCCTTGAGGGTTTTTGTTGGGGAAAGGCACTCGACAAACCACTTCGCTAATCGAGATCAGTTGATCGGTGGGAACCGTGCCACGGCCAAGGGTAACAGCCTTAAGTATCGATTAAAAAGGTTGGGGTGCAACGAATATGATGATACAAGGTTGGTGTGTCGTGTCACTTAGCTTGCAGTAAAGCAAGTGTCAGATAGCCATTCTTCATGGTGGATGAGATCATCTGTGGAATAACCGCGTTGACAACGCGTCGGTAGTACGGTGCCTGGAAGGCGAGCCCTCCGGGGCCTTCAGGGTTGATGGGCGAAAGCGCGCGGTACGAACATGAGTTTTCTGAGCAATTGTGAAACACCATTACGAGATTGGGCGTGAATCTATGATCGAACTCGATCGCGACTGGCCGCGGCTTCACGTGGTGGCCGCGACCGCCCGGCCGCACTGCGCGACGACGCCGAGGCGCTGCGGGAGTGGCCGACGGCGCGACTTCTTCGAGTCGACGGGCTCGGGCAGGTTCGTCTCACGGAGAAGCGTGTGCTGCTGGAACCGGCCTCCGACCGCTACTTCGAGCCTCCCGAGCATGCGGTGCTGCTCGGGGTCTTCGACGGGGACCACGAATGGGCAGTGTGGGGCGACGAAGGTTTCAATGGTCGCTTACTTCCAGGCCGGTGCGATGGCTCGCTTGGATCGGGTTGGACGAGGCGTTCGCGCTGTGGGGTGGACCGCCGCTGATGTTGCGGATGGACAACGGACCGGAGTTCGTATCCACTGTGCTGCAATCGGTATGCCGTCCTCGGAACGCTCCCGAATGACGGATTTCACGGGTGTTGCGGCCCCGCTACTCCGGCAATACCCCGGAGCGGCGTAGAGACGCAACTTCGTTCTCGGAAAATCCGAGCTCGTCGAGAACAGCGTCGGTGTCGGCGCCGCGATGACGAGGGCCGAATCGTACCGAACCGGGGGACTCGGACAGCTTTACTGGTACGCCGACACCTCGGTACCCGTCGCATTCGATCACCATCTTTCGGTGCCGCACCTGCGGAAGGTTGAGTGCCTCCCCGACATTGTTCACGGCCCCCGAGGGAACACCGGCCAGTCGAAGCGCGGCGGCCAGGGCCTCACGCTGCCAACCGCCGATGAGTCCGCCGAGGACCTTGCGCAGCTGTACTGCGTTCGCCATACGATCGGTATTCGTCGTGAACCGTGGGTCCTCGGCGAGCCCGGGCGCGTCCAACGCGTTGGCGAGCGACCGGAACTGCCGGTCGTTGCCGGCACCAATGAAGAACGGTCCGTCACTGCAGATGAACGTCTCGTAAGGACAGATGGTGGGATGCGCGACGCCGGTGCGTTCCGGCGCGACGCCGGTAGCGAACCATTTGCCGGCGTGTGGGTGCAGGATCGACACCGCGCTGTCGAGCAGCGCGAGGTCGACAAGCTGCCCGCGCCCGGTCTGGCGCCGCACGTGCAGCGCCATGAGGATGCCGTTCATCGCATTGAGGCCGGTGATGATATCCACCAGCGGGATCCCGATCCGCATCGCCTCGCCGTCAGCTTCGCCGTTGATACTCATAAGCCCGGACAGTGCCTGAAGCACGGCGTCGTACCCGGGCGCGCCACCAAGCGGCCCGTCGGTACCGTACCCGGTGATCCGGCAGTGTACGAGGCGCGGGAACTCCGCGGCGAGTACTTCGTCGCCCAGGCCCCACCTCTCGAGCGTCCCGGCCTTGAAATTCTCGATCACGACGTCGGCCTCGGCGAGCATTCGGCGCAGGAGTTGCTGTCCTTCCTCGATTCGTAGGTCGACGCTGATGTTGCGCTTGTTGCGGTTGAGCCCGTCGAAGTACGTGCTGTGGTCTTCTCTGACGAACGGCGGGCCCCAACCGCGGGTTTCGTCGCCGGCTGGTGGCTCTACTTTCGTTACGTCCGCACCGTGGTCAGCGAGCATCTGCCCGCACAGTGGTCCGGCGAGCACCCGCGACAGGTCGACGACGCGAATGTCTGTGAGCGCGCCAGTCCGCGGAGGCAGCGCGGCTGAATTGGAAGAGGCGTCCCAGGCGTCGGCCGAAAGGGCGTTGACTGTCGAGTTGGTCATGGCTGCTCATTCTGGTGGGTATTGAAGGGTCGGGCCGGCCGAGGGGGAAGGTAAATCATGAAGCCTCTAGGCATCCAATTGAACAGGGAGTGGGGTCGGAAGGCTCCGAGGCGACTAGACATAGATGGACCTGTATTCAAGATAGTAATCCAGCGCCTCAGGGCCGAATTCTCGCCCAATTCCGCTGTGCTTCACGCCACCGAAGGGGGAGCCCATGTCGATCGAAAAATAATTGATCCCCATTGTGCCAGACCTGATCCGTGACGCGATATCTAGGCCATGCTCGTGATCGTCAGTAAAGACGACCCCGCCCAAACCGAAGACGGTGTCATTTGCGATACGAACGGCCTCATCCTCGGACCCGTACGGGATAACGGAGATGACAGGACCGAATATCTCCTCCTGTGCCAGTCGACTGTTATTGTCCACGCCTCCAAAAATAGTAGGCGAAACAAACCACCCTCGCGTTAGGCCATCAGGCGGCTCGGCGCCGCCACGGACAAGCTGGAATCCCTCAGACTCCCCAAGCCGGATATAGTTTCTAACTCGCTCTCGGTGTCGATCGCTCACCATCGGGCCCAAAGTGACCGCGTCGTCAAGCGGGTCCCCCATCGCCAGATCATCCACATAGGCAGCCAGGACATCTAGAACTTCCCGGGAACGACTATGGGGAACCAAGATACGGGAGTTTGTGGTGCACGTCTGCCCCCCGTTCTTGAACACAGCGTCGTCCAGGCTCCTAGCGAAGACATCCAGATCCGCATCAGGGAGCACAACGGCCGCCGACTTGCCACCGAGCTCGAGCGATACCCTCTTAAGGGACCGGCCTGCCGCCTCGCCTATCGCCTGCCCTGCAGCCGTTGACCCGGTAAATGCAATCTTGTCCACACCCGGATGAGCCACAAGGGCCTCGCCCGCGCGAACGCCACCAGCAACAATGTTGAGGACTCCAGGCGGTAGACCTGCATCTTCCGCTGCTTCCCCGAGCACATAGGCGTCAAGCGCAGTTTCGGGGGCTGGTTTCAAAACGATAGTGCACCCAGCGGCGAGAGCAGGAGCGATCTTGGCCATAGCCAGCAACTGAGGATAGTTCCACGCAACGATTGCACCAACAACACCGACTGGCTCTTGCCGCACAATGGTGTGCCCCTTCTTGCTGGGGCGGCGAGTCTCAAAAGTCCGTGCCTCGGCGAGCTCAGCCATTGAACGCAGTATCGCTACCGGGGCCGCAGCGTTACTGATAATCGATAAAGGCCTAATCATGCCATTCTGCTGACTGACCAAGCGCGCGGTGGATTCTCCTCGGCGCTCGAGGCTATCGGCGAACCGCCGCATAGTCTCGGCCCGTTCGTGCGGGGTGGAACGCCCCCAGGGGCCGTTGTCGAGTGCCGCCCGCGCGGCCAAAACAGCTTCGTCAATCTCCGAAGGACCACCCATTGCGGCAACGCCCAGCGGCCGCTCGGTTGCTGCTTCTGCAATAGTAAATAATTCTGGGTCGACAGCTTCTCGCCACTGACCGTTAATATAAAACTGTCTGCGGTCGGCGCCACCGGCTGGGGGCATAATGTAACCTCTCTGAAGTGGTCATATACCTTGTCTTCCAAGGTTGCTTACGAAAGACGATTACGGTCAATGCGCTGCCGCAGCCAAACGAAGGGCAAAGCGCTGGAGCGTCTACAGTTGAAGCGAATGACTAGATGACTGCTCGGCACCGTACCGATCGGTCCGTCTCGGGCCAGATCGAACTCCGTACGGACGGCCCACATCTAGGGAGATCAGGCCGGCCTACTGTGCGACGCCACGTCGATTCACCTGCGCGGTGCGGACGGTGCCTTGTGACTTACCTTGACCGAACTGCTCGAGAGTGGTCGCATTGCAAAACATGTACAGCACATCCAGGTCTGATCCGCCAAACGTGCACGCAACAGCCCAGGCGTCAGGCACGAGAACGGAATCGGTGATCTCGCCGCTCTCCTCAACGCGATAGAAGCCGCTCTCCGGACCGTTGGTCACGCCATTGCCGAACCAGACGCCACCTTCGGTGTCCAGTGCAATCCCGTCAGGGTGCATGCTCTCGTCGAGTTGTGCCCACACTCGGAAATTAGTCAAAGAACCATCGGCGTTTACGTCAAAAGCATCAATCCGGTGACCGAAGGTCTCCGCGAGGAGCAAAGTTCGACCGTCCGCACTAAGAGCAGCTCCGTTCGGGAATATCGCATCGCCTTCAACTCTGCTTACGTTGCCCTCGGGTGTTACGTGGGCCAAAGTTGTCGCCTTCGGATCCTCAGCCCCGAGGTCAAAGCCAAAGTTGCCAATGTAGGCATGTCCGGACGGCGATACCAGCATGTCGTTCGCCATTCCGCGGGCGATATGCGCGATATCGGCGTACTCGCTGACGGATCCGTCGGGCGCGATTCGCACAACCTTCTTCTTCGTCGGATCCAAGAGGACCACTAAGACCGATCCATCCTGTAGGAAACCGAGCCCAGACGGTGACTCTTCGAGCGTCGCGAATGCAGTGTGGCTGCCGTCCTCTTCGAAATGAAGGACGTGCTTGCCAAAAAAGTCGCTGGCCCATAGTCGACCATCGTGCCAGCGTGGTGCTTCGAGGTAGCCATGCCCACTGGATATTGTCTGCAGTGAATGGTTCTTCATTGCCTGCCCTTTCGGTGGTAGATATGGCGATTGCAGCTTCGAGTTAACGCATCCTAGGCGCTGGTCACGCCTCAAATTGCACTACGGTGTATTTCGCCGCGAACTTGGAGAGCAGCTCCTTTGCGCGAATATGAGCAGGATGCACGTCGTACTCGGCGTAGCCTGTTGGATCATGAAACGCAGCGGAAATCCCGTAGTCGCTGCTCACGTCGCGCGAACTGATGTCTCTTCCATGAGCGTAGGCATGTAGCAGTTCTGTACATTCGGCGGACAGCTGATCAAGCGCAATTGCGAAAGCCGATATATTCGAGTCATCGATCGACCGGGTCCATGATATAGCGACCAAGTGATGAAAAGTCATGACACGGTCAGCCCATCGGTATATCCGGACTCCTTTTCCTTCTGCCAGAACTGCAAGTATGTCGGTACGCCGTTTAGATACTGCAGCATCTGCATTTTCTTGCCCGGAATGTTGCCCCCGTTGTACCAAGACTTCGCCCGATTGAATAGCGCCGTGTCGTCGGTCTCGTTGATGTGCGCGGTCCAAGCTTTGTCCGCTTCAACTGTCGATTCGAAACGGGTGAGTCCGTTTGACCGAAGAAATTCGAAAAAGTCGACCATGACCTCGCCCTGAAGCTCGGCGTTCGTGGACCCGTTCGCAAATGCAGCAGGACTCTGGGGGCCGTAGACGAAAATGGCGTTCGGGAACCCGGCTGTGACTGCTCCGAGGTACGCGTCTACGCCCTGGCTCCATTTGTCACGTAAAGTGACGCCATTCGCGTTCTGAACGTCGATCGAGGTTAGTGCGCCGGTGTTGTTGTTGAAGCCTGTAGCGAGAACGACAATGTCAAACTCGCCGTGCTCGACTCCGTCGGCTGTGCGAATCCCAGTTTCGGTGAATCCGACGATCGGGGTCTCTTTGGTGGAGACAAGAGAGACGTTCGTCTGATTCATCACCTCATAATAGTTTTGATGGAGGGCCGGCCGCTTGGCTCCGAAGGGATGAGGGGCGATTTCTGGGACCAGCAGCTCTGCTTTGACTGGGTCTTTGATCTGGGGCTTGATCTTGTTCTTCCAGAACTCATATGTCAGCGCATTTGTTTCGTCATTGAATAGATAGTCCGAGAAATTTCCCAGCCAGAATGCGAATCCGCCCTGATTCCATAGGCGCTCAAAGACAGCATTGCGCTCGTCCTCTGGGGTTTCGACACCGCTCCGGGGGTCAAAGTCGTAGTCGATCGCTGCGTGGGTTTCGCGACATTTCGCGGCAACCTCGGGCATTTTGTTCTTCAGGGCGGCTTGTTCCTCATCATCCAAGTACTTCTGTTGCATAGGCAACGAAATATTCGGAGTGCGCTGGAAAACCGTGAGGTTTTCGACTACTGGGCCTGCTTCCTGCACTACCTGAACAGCGCTTGCGCCAGTTCCGATAATCGCGACGCGCTTTCCCGTCATGTCCAGATCGGAACGCCATCGGGCGGTATGAACCAGTTCTCCTTGGTACGCATCCATATCTGGGATGGATGGTGTGTAGGGTTCCGTGGTCGACCCTGTAGCGAACACCACAAACCTTGCCCGGAAAGTGGCTCCGTCCTGTGTTTCGAGGTTCCACATCCGCTGCTCTTCGTCGAACGTCGCGCCCACGACCTTAGTGTTGAATCGACTGTCCTTGCTCAGGTCCAGTTTGGAATCAACATAATTGAAATAGCTACGCATTTCCTCATGATCGGGGTACATCTGCGAGAAGTCCCAATCCTTCCAGAGGTATTCGTCAGTGAACTGATATACCGGTGCGTGGCTGTCCACCCTTGCTCCCGGATAGCGATTGAGGCTCCATGCCCCGCCGAAACCGCCACTGGCTTCAAGGAGGATCACAGAGAATCCCCGGTCCCGAAGATGGCGTAGCTGATAGATGCCACCGAAACCACCACCGACAATGATGACGTCATAGGTAGGTGTTTCTGCAGACTGTGCCAGGTCGTTCTTTGGAGCGTGGATTGCGGTCATCGATTTGGACCTTTCGAACGCTGAGATGGGGCAGGGTTGCCGCTCGCTGTAGCCCTCTGATCAGAGGTGATTAGAGGGCCGAACGAGCTGGAGGGGAGCGAGACCTGGAACCTGTGTGACTGCGACCAAGTCTTGCTTGGGATGTGGTGTACACCATAGGCTTCAGGCTTCAAGTCCGCAACTAAAGAGAATAATTCATAACTACGTAAAACACGGACGCTTCAGTAGTGTTTTGCTGCGTTGGCCGCGCGGCGCGGGCGGGCGATGGCTGGAGCGGCGAGCACGATGGTCGGGTACGCCTCGATCGACTCGCGGGTGCGGTGGAAGACCGGTCGGGCCTTCAGTTCGGACTTGGCGAGGCGGAAGAACTGCTCGACTTTCCGCAGGGTGTGATAGGTGGCCACGACCGCCTTTCCGACCATCGCGGTCGGCTCGATGTCGGTGACGTAGCCCTTGTGGCCGGCGGACTGGCGGGCCCGCTCGATCGATGCCTCATCCAGGATGACGCTCTGTCCGGTGACCTTGACGGATCGTTACCTTCGTAGTGGTTCTGCCCGGTCGCCTACGCGCTGGGTGCGGTCGATCTGCGCGTTAGTGGTGCGCCGGTCGCGTTGGGCGCGCTGCCACTTTTAGTGCCACACCACCCTGCGGTCGCGCCGGTCAGGGCCCTGGCCCATCGAGCGGGTCAGCTCCGCGGTGTCACCTTCGGCGATAGTGTTACCGCGGCGGCCGAAGTGATCCTCGAGTTTCCCTGGGGGCCTTGGAGGTTCGGGAGGCGACGATGAACGACGGCCCCGCAGGTTGGCGTTGATCGTGTTTCGGGGGGTGCTTGGACGCCGATGTCTTCGAGCGCCCGGTCGTGTCGAGCTTGCCGTTCGGCTCGATCAGTCGGGCGCACACTAGCGACTTTGAATGTCTCATCGCCGATCTCATCGAACCCCAGCGCCTAGTACGTCCCGACCAGGTCGGCCCACAGGACCTCGCTGGAGTGCGAGCGCACCACCGCATCCCCGCCCGCGCGGACCTGCGACTCCGGTCCAGCTCCAGCTCGAGACGTGTCTGATCAGCGTCGATCCTGCCCCTGGTCACCGCCATCAACGTCGTGGGCTCGACTAACCTGCGGGTCGCCTCGCCCCGCGCGTTCTTCGCCGCACCGGGAACGACCCCAGTGGCACGAAGCCCTCCTGTTGCGGGAGTCTCAGCACCAGCCGTTGGAGTCACTGCTCTCGAGCTGTCGGCCGCTCTGTGGGCGCTCGCGCATCACACCGAGGTCACCGTGAGGCGCTGACGGCGTTCGCGGGCAAACGCGCCGGCAAATATCAGGGGCGTTGACCCGAGAGATCGCGTTCGTCCTACATCTTGTGAGAACGTTCGTGCACTCGGCATTCGCACGGAGTCGCGCGCCTAGCGGTCAGCGAAAGCCCCACTCCTCGGCGTGCCGGAGACAGATCTTAACGAGCTCGTCGCGCCGCTCTATGATCGTCTCGCGAACGCCGACCACACCGAGTGTGGCGATGGTTCGGCCGCGTTCCCGGAGAGCCACCGACACGCCGTCACCGCGTTCGACAGCCACGCCCGGGGCTGCACACACGCCGGTCGCCCGTAGTGCCTCGAGGGCGTAGAGGAACTGCTCGATGTAGTCGGCGTCGGCCACCGGGCGGGAGTTGAGGTAGGCCCAGATGTCGCGCTGCTCGCGGTCGGCCAGTAGCAGCCACCCCGCGGACGTGCGCAGCAGGGAGCGCCGCAGGCGGTTCTCCGCCAGGTACGCGTACTCCGGTTCAGAGGAGACGTGGTCAACGTAGAACAGGTCGTCGCCCACCGAGGTGGACAGCGCGATGGTCAGTCCGGCCTCGGCGTGCACTTGCTGGAGCTGTTCGTGACTTATCGACGTGACCGGGGGGCGTCCCGCGATGACGTTGAGCAGGTAGGGCGCTGTACCGAGGGTGTAGATACGGTCGCGCTCGTCGAGGTAGCCGACGGCGACGAGACCGTTGAGCAGCCCATGCACCGAACTCACTGGGGCGTTGAGAGCCTTTGCCACGGCCGTGAGGGTGAGACCGGCACCGGAGCGGGCGACGAGTTCGAGGATTGCCGCGACCCGGTCGATCATGCGATGGCGGGGACGCTCGGGAACCTGCTCGAAAGGTACAGCTCCGGCGGCCGGAGAAGTTTCCGTCATTGCGAAAGCGTAGCAATGGCATCCACGCTCACTAGATAGCGTATATACGTAGTCTGCTTCGCTATTGTGTATCTCTAGCGTTTCTGGAACACTTTCCAAGTGATGCGGGGCATCCTTCGCGGCAGGGCGACCCGCGGTCTGGACTGACCCTTGATTTGACTGTGCGCACTCCCCGAACAGCGGCACAGTCGACCCCGATCGCCCGGGCGCCGCCCGGGCAGGACTCATCAGGAGGCCCCATGAGTTCGACTCTCGCGCCACCGACCACGGTGGCGACCGATGAGATGAACGCCCTGCGTGCCGAGGTACGCGCGTTTCTCGCCGAGGTGGTCGACGCCGGGCGGCTCATACCCTGGATCGACACCTGGCTCACCCGCTGGGACGAGGACTTCACCCGACGCCTCGCCGAACGCGGCTGGGTCGGGATGACGATCCCCACGGAGTTCGGTGGCCGCGGCCGAACCCACCTCGAGCGCTTCGTCGTCACCGAGGAACTGCTCTCCGTGGGCGCCCCCGTCGCCGCGCAGTGGGTCGCCGACCGGCAGATCGCCCCGTCCCTGCTTCGCTACGGTACCGAGGAGCAGAAGCACGATTACCTGCCCCGCATCGCCGCCGGCGAGTGCTGCTTCGGCATCGGCATGTCCGAACCGGACGCCGGCTCCGACCTGGCCAGTGTCCGCACCAAGGGCGTTCAGGTCGACGGCGGCTGGCGGATCACCGGGACCAAGGTGTGGACCTCCGGGGCCCAGCACGCGGAGGCCTTCATCGCGCTGTGCCGCACCGAACCGCTCGACACCTCGTACCGTCACGCGGGTCTGAGTCAGTTCATCGTCGACCTGCGCAGCGAGGGCGTCACCATCCGGCCGATCGTCTCCCTCTCGGGGGACCACCACTTCAACGAGGTCGTCCTCGAGGACGTTTTCGTGGCGGACTCAATGGTCTTCGGCACCCTCGGTAACGGTTGGGAACAGGTCAACTCCGAGCTCGCCTTCGAGCGCAGCGGCCCTGAACGGTTCCTCTCCTCGTTCCGCCTGTTCGCCGCGGAGATCGGTGCGATCTCCACCGGAGCCCTGCCCGAGCGCAGCGACCTCGGCCGGACCGTGGCCCGGATGGCCGGACTGCACAACCTCAGCCAGAACATCGCCGGCGCGCTGCAGCGCGGTGAACCCGCCGACACCCCGGCAGCCCTCGTCAAGCTGCTCGGCACCGCCACCGAGGGTGACATCGTCGACACCGTCTCCACCCGGCTCGGCGACGAGCGGGCACCCGGTTTCGCCGGCACGAACGGCACCGCCGCGGTCGCCGAGATCCACGGCCTGCTGCGCGCGGGCCTCCACCAGCGCCCGGGCTTCACGCTCCGCGGCGGCACCAACGAGATTCTGCGCGGCGTCATCGCGCGGGGACTGGGGATGCGCTGATGACCACCGCCACGACCGTCGACCTCTCCGTCGACGAGGACCTGCAGGCGATGCTCTCCGACGTCGTCTCCGGTTTCTCCGGCCCCGACGTCCGGCCCGACGCCGACGCCGTGTGGTCGACACTGCGGGAGGTCGGCGTCGCCCGGCTCACCGCGCCCGAGGACGCCGGGGGCAGCGGAGCCGGCTGGGCCGAAGCCGCCGCGCTCCTGCGCACCGCGGCTGCCGCCGGTGTGGCCGTCCCGTACGCCGAGACTGACCTGCTGGCCGGGCCGCTCCGGCGCGCCGCCGGGATCGACGACTCGTCCGACTCCACCGCCACCGTCGCGCTGCTCGATTCCTCGGGGACCGCGCACGGTGTCCCGTGGGCCGGTGCCACCGCCACCGTCGTGTGCGTGCGCCCCGCCGGCGATACCCATGAGCTCGCGGACGTGCCAACCGACCGCTTGACGATCACGACCATTGAGGGCATCTCGGCAGTGCCGACCGGCTCTGTCACCGTCGGTGAGGGCATCTCCTGGTCACCCGTACCCACCGCGGCCGTCGAGGCGTACGTCCTGCGCGGCGCGCTCGCCCGTGCATTGCAGTGCGTCGGCGCGATGGACGGCATGCTCGCCTCGGCGATTGAGCACACCACCGCCCGCAGCCAGTTCGGTCGCGCCCTGGCGAAGTTCCAGTCCGTGCAGAACCTCGTCGTCGACATCGCCGCCGAGTCCGTGCTGGCCCGCGCTGCCGTGGACACCGCGCTCGCCGACGCCCTCACCGACGACCTCGACGGCGAGCTGTCCCAGTTCCGCGTTGCGGTCGCGCGCAGCGTCGTTTCGCAGGCCCTGGCCGTGGCGGTGCGCAACGTCCACCAGGTGCACGGCGCGATCGGGACCACCCACGAGCACACCCTGCACCGGGTCACCCTTCCCGCCCTGCAGTGGCGCGGCGAGTTCGGGTCACCGGCGTTCTGGGAGGGGTTCCTCTCCCGCGCGGCCATTGTCGGCGGCATGGACGGTGCGTGGCCGATGGTCGCCGAGGGCGCCCGCGTCGAGGACTCCGCGAGCCGGTACCTCGACGCCGTGATCGCAAGGTCCGTGTCATGAAAACGGAACCGCCACGATCTCCTCCGTAGCCGAGCCTTCAGCTCCCTACTCGAGGCCGAACACAGAAACCGACCACAGAAACCGACCACAGCCGACACCCTCACACCTCCGCCCACCCGTGACGCTCGGCGGTTCGGATCGTCACCGGCGTAGCCCGGCCGCCGTGGTGGTCAGCGGCCGCCCGGGGTGCCGGGGACATGTCGTGCCGGTTCTGTGAGCCCGAGGGGGGTCATAGTGGAACGTGATGTGAACACGACGAAAGGAAGATCGTGGACCATAGCGCGCTGTTGACCGACGCCTTCGATCGCATTCAGGAGACCGTGCATTCCACGCTGGCCGATCTCCCCGCCGACGCCCTGACGTTTCGGGTGGACGCGAAGGCGAACACGATCGCCTGGCTGATCTGGCATCTGACGCGAGTGCAGGACGACCACGTCGCCGGTGTCGCGGGCACCGCGCAGGTGTGGACCTCCGGCGGGTGGGTGGAGCGCCTCGACCTCCCGTTCCCGGTTGCCGACATCGGTTACGGGCACTCCGCGGACGAGGTGGCGAAGGTTCGGACCGGCGCCGGCCTCCTGCGGGAGTATCACGATGCCGTGCACGACCGCACCGTCGATTACGTCCAGTCGATCGGCCCGGACGACCTCGACCGGATCGTCGACGAGAATTGGGATCCGCCAGTCACTCTCGGTGTCCGGTTGATCAGCGTCGTCTCCGACGATCTTCAGCATGCCGGGCAGGCGGCGTACGTCCGCGGCATCTACGAGCGCCGCTGAGCCCGCGACGACGTCTCGTTGGCGGCGAGCCACGCCTCGACTCGTCGCCGGGAGCGTCGGCCGACGCGGTCACGGACCGCCGGACTCACTCTGGCTGCACCGTGCAGCGTCCCGTTCCCCGCCAGTGCCAGCGGAACGAACCAGGCGGGCACGACCGGCAATCCGAGTTCCTGCATGCCGCGCTTGCCGGAGAACAACCGCTGGATGCTGAGCAGACGCTGGCGGTTGAGCCGGCGTCGCAGGGACTCTGCATGCGGGTAGTGGAAGGTGGCCCACGACTTCTGCAGTGAGTCGGCCAGCACCCTGGAGTTGTCGTCGGGACCGGGAGCGAACATCCCGATCTGGCACATGTTGCGGCGTCCGGTGTTCTCGTCGTCGACCAGCCAGTGCTCGTCGATGCCCATCAGCCAGCCGATGTACCGCCACAGATGCATGACGTCGCGGCCCTCGTCGGCGGAGACCCACACCCCCAGCGACCGGAGTCCGACGAGGAATGTCGTCGAGAAGAGGGCGAGCGTCCCGGCCTGATCCGACTGGTTGATCGGCATGCCCCAGTCGGACACGTCCCAGTTCTCGTCCTGCAGCAGGGTCAGGTTCACGAACGCGTGCATCAACCGGACGTGCACGGACAACTGCCAGCCCCGGCGGTCGCGGTCCATGCCACCGGGCAGGACGCACTCGTACCACCACCGCACGGTCTCGGCCACGCGCTGACCGGCGCCGTCCCCGACGAGCCTGCCGGTGGCCACGAGTTGGCGGGAGGTGGCGGCGCTGCGGTAGCCGTTCATGAGGGAACCGGTCGCGAGCAGGTCGAGTCCGGTCATGCCGCTGCGCAGGCAGACGGCGGCCCCGTGCTCGAGGCGGCGGTCGTCGACCCACGACGGCCGACGGTCCACTGCGTCGAAGAACGCGACCAGCGGTTGCGCGGCGTCGGGCACGCTGCCGATGCCGTCGGAGAGTGCCCGGGAGAACTGGGCCATCGTCACGGTCTTGTCGACGAGGACGGCCCGCGCCAGAGCGGCACCGATCTCGTCCTGACCGACCACCGCCCGGGCGTGGAGTTCCCGCTCCGCCGGGGTGGGCGTCGGGTCGCCGTGCACGAACCGCGACAGCGTCCGCATCGAGCGGCGACCCCACTCCGAGTCCATGTCGAACCGCCGCGGCGGCGTGAAGTCGGAGAAGCCGGGCGCCGACTCCCGGGACTGGGTTTCTGTCATTGCGGTGCACTCGATTCGGTAGTCGAGAAGGGGGCGTCTTTGTGCCTCAGCCCCGGCTCGCGGGGCTGTGAGTTACAGTTCACCCCACCGAATCGGACGGGTACAAGTCGCATTGTGAGGCAGACCGGGAGGGTTCAGCGAATGGGCACTGGCCAGCGGAAAGACCCCTCCCAGCAGCGGTCGCAGGAGACGGTCGCGCGCATCTTGTCGGCAACTGGTCAGGTTTTGCGGGCCAAGGGTTACACCGGCTGCAGCACGAACGCCATCGCGGAGGCCGCCGGCATCTCGAAGGGGTCGGTGTACCAGTACTTCGCGAACAAGGACGAAATCATCGAGGTCCTGATCGACAAGATCATGGAAGAAACCACCGCCACGTTCGGGACGCAACTCGAGCAGGCCGTCGCGAAGGGCACGTTCCTGAAGGACGCGGCGCTGCAGTCCCAGCTCCTCGCCGTCCTGGACAGGTATCGCGACATCCTCGGTTCGCTGCTCAACGACGCCCCGCACCTGGCCCTCACCGCTCACCGTTCGGTCCGGATCGAGGAACGGTGCCGCGACCTGTTGCGTACGTATGTGACGTTGAATCCGTCGGCGATCGGTCCGGATGTCGACCTCGAAGCCCTGCTCCTGGTGCTCACCGTCAGCTACCGCGAGGTGAGCCTCGAATATCTCCGCCGCGACCTCCGCGAGCGGCGAAACGAGCTGGCCACCGTCCTCTACGACATGACGATGGGCGGCCTCGCCGGGCGCGCGAAACGCGGGGTGTAACGCCGAGGGGGCTTCGAGAGAAATACACAGTGAGCCCATGGCGCTGTCGGACCCCGACCCGGCAGCGCCAGGGGCCTTCTTTTTTGCGACGGCCGCTCCTACCGCCGCCGCCTGGTCGGCGACCCCGGCACCTCCAGCCACACGACCCTCTCGAGCGCACGCAGATCGCTTTCGATCCGCCGGAACAATTGATACACGGCGATGAAGGCGAAGATGCCGCCCAGACACAGCGCGCGCACCGTCGCGTTCACGGCGTCGCCGGTGCTTCCGCCGACGAAGCTGAGCCCGGCGACCCCGATCAACGGGACGGCCGCGGCGACGGCGAGGTACCGCGGCATGCTCCGGCCGAGGGCCCGGATGTTGCGTCCGTCGTTTCCGCGCAACTCGCCGTGCGACAGCAGGATCGGGCAAAGACACCGCACCGCATAGAACGTGAGGATGAAGAACGGGTAGGCGAGCGCGACCGCCCCGCACACGGCCAGGGACGCGAGGAGTTGCGTGTATGCGCGCAACGGAATCCCGCCGGCGGTGATCTCCAGGGCGACCGGGTAGGCGACGCCGGCGACGACCCACAGCCCGAAGCTGACCACGACCGCGCGGTGGCCGAGTCCGAGCGTCGTGGCGCGCGCCTTCTCCAGCACCTCGGAACTGTAGGTTCTTCCGTTGCGGAGACCGCGCGGCACCGTGAGCGCGAGTCGACACCAGTAGACGATGAGCACTGCGCCCAGCGGGAACGCGATCCCGCCGATCACCAGGTGCACGAATTCGAGATCCTCCTGCGCCTCGACGGGCAGCGTCGCGATGATCAGCACCTTGTTGTAGTAGTAGTTGTATCCGGCTGCCAGCAGGTTCGGGATGCCGACGGCGGCGATCACGATGGGAAGCGCCCACCGCCACATCGTGGACCGCACGCTTCCAGGCGCCGGGTCGACGAGATCGCGGGCGTGCGGGTCGAGGCACAGCGCGAACTGCCGTGTCAGCTTCCGGCCACTCGACCACCGATCGTCCCGGTCGGGTGCGAGCGACTTCACCAGGATGCGCCGCAGCGCGGCGGGACAGTCCTCGGGGAGCGCGGATCGTTCCGGGTCGACTCCCCGGCGTCGCGACTCGAGAAGGACGCGAGGAGACGGCGGTGACGTGGTCCCGTCGTCGTCCGGGAACGGCCGTGCCCCGGTCAGCAGTTCCCACAGCATGACGCCCAACGCGAAGATGTCGCTGCGGGTGTCGAGGTCGGAGGCGGTCCGGTGGATGCTCGGGTCGATCACCTCGAGCTGTTCGGGTGACATGTAGGCGACGGAGCCGCCGATGAATCCTCCGGCGCCGCGATTTTCGACGCTGTCGCTCGAACTGACGTTGAAGTCGGCCAGCTTGGGGATGCCTTCGAGCCCCAGCAGCACGTTCGCCGGTTTGATGTCGCGGTGCAGGACGCCGTGCTCCTCGGCGTAGTCGAGCGCATCAGCGAGCCGCAGCCCGATCCACGCCACCGTCTCCGGCCACGACAGCCCGGCGATCTCGTCCCGCACACTCGAATACTCGGGCCGGATCTCGCCTCTCTCCGCGAGGATGCGGTCCACCGAATCGAGCAGCAGCTGTCCGGATCGCTGCTCGGGCGGGGTCTTGCGGACCAACCGCACCACGTCGAGGAGCGTGCCACCGGGCACGTATTCCATGAACAGCACCCGCAGCCGGCGGTCCTCCAGCACCCGCTGGTCGTAGACACGGACGATGTACGGGTGGTCGAGCTGCGCGAGTGTCTGCGGCTCGTTGCCGATGTTGCGGGAGATCTTCAGCGCCACCCAACGCTGCATCGAACGCTGCCGGGCGAGGAACACCCGCGCGAACGCGCCGTGACCCAGTTCCATCATCAGGTCGAAATCGTCGAGGCGTTCACCGACGTCGAGGTCGTCGCCCGGGCCGAGTTCCGCGGTGATGGTGCGCCGGTCCATGCGGCGGTCGTGTTCGAGGAGGGTCTCGAACCGGGCCGCCTGCTGCGGGTATTCGCTGACGTACTCGTCGGGATCGACGTCGGCGCCGCTTTGACGGCGGACCCGGTACTCCAGGTAGACGAGTTCCGGTGGCAGTGGTTCCGCGAGCAGCTCCGGGAATTCGAGGCAGTAGTCGGCAATGCGCTTCGGGTTGCCCGACCGCAGCCACCGGTATTCGAGGTCCACCTTGATCAGCTCGATCAGCGCGGCCCGCCTGATCGCGGCCGTGTCGGGGAGATACTCGGTGAGCTCGGCCGGTGAACCGGACGACTCCCAATCCGCGACCAGGCGTTCGACACCGCTTTCCACGACGAACACCGATTCGGCGCCCGACGTTGTCGACGGCGGCAGCTGGGTGTCCTGACCCAGTTCGGTGGGCGGCCCAGACGCGACCGTCGAATCACTCGGCGGGCGATCGTTCATGGCGGTCCGATTCCGGGCGTTGCAGATTCCGGGAGGTGCATGGGGGCGTACTTGCCAGGGTATTCCTGACGGTGCGCGAAGGGTACGGAACAGCAGGCCGTCACGCGCTCCCGGCGGGGCCGGAACCAGTGCGAGGGGTGTTCACCTATGGCGGGCAATGATGTGGTCCTTGGTACCTCCACGAACTGAACGGGCAGGTAATCACGACGTCGGCCCAGCCGGCGGGAAGGTCGCGGCCTTCTTCACGGCCGCGACCTCGCCGCCTCGACGATCTGCACGTGCCAGCCGTACGCCTCGTAGCGGGCGGCGGTGTCCTCGGACAGCGCGATGGCGGTGTCGTCCTCCGGCGGCATTGCTGTCGAGTCGTCCCGACTTGACGGCACGGGCAAGGGACGACTGGATACGGTCCGCTGCGGCATTGGCCGAGGTGGTGTCGCGCTCGAGGCGCATAGGTATGGGTGTCGGTGAAGAAGTCGTACCGCGGCGCACCAGACGATGGCGACGAACGGCCCAGGTGAGTGGTTGGGAAGCAATTTCCAACCACTCCTGGGACCGAACACCAGGTGCGCCGCCGACGGACACCACACCGTCTATGGCTGGACGTGTGCGGTGACAGTCACCGCGGTGTCTGGCTGGACGGTGTTGATGAGGTCGCCGTGGCGGAGCCGGTCGAGTACGGCCGCCGCTGGGCGAGGAGAATGGGGACTGGTCTTACGGCGTCCCGGACCGCTATCTCCGTGGGCTGGGTCGCCTACTGGCGCGACGGCTACGAATGGCGCAAGGCAGAAGCCGCCGTCAACGCCTACGAGCACCATCGCGTTGTCCTTCCTGGAGTGAGTCGGTAGGTCTCTCGAAGAGTCATGCGATGGCCGCCTTCGCGGGTTTGCGACACGCCGGTCAGATCCGATTCCATTTCATGAATCATCATCTTCAATGGGCAGCCAGTGTTGCGAAGTAGGACACGAGTCACCTCATCCGTACTTCTAACCTTCTCAGGTGCGCAATCCGTGTGCATGTTCGGAACCGTTTCTTTTCCCCACTCGAGGAGTGACCATGGCCTTGTTTGCTGTGATCTGGTCGTATACCACCGATGCCTCTGTCAAAGAGGCTGCGCATGCCGAACACCTGATTTTCGTCAAGGATGCCGCTGCCCGAGGCATGCTGCAGGAGGCCGGCGCCTGGGCCGACGGCGCCGGAGCCCTACTGGTATTCCAGGCGGCCGGCGAAGACGCTTTGCGTTCCTTGCTTGCGGAGGATCCTTACGTCAAGCAGGGTGTCGTCGTAGAGCAGCGCATTTACCAATGGAATCCAGTCATAGGCCCTCTCGTCGGCATCTAGTGACAGTGGGGCGCGCTCATACCCTGGTGGCTCGGTGTCGAGGTATCTTCACGGTTTTCCTTCGTAGGTACCTGGTCGGCGGTGTTGGTCCAGACGAACGGCGCGCAGCGGGTGTTACATCCGTTGATGAAGGCGCGGATCTTGGTGGTCAGCTCCTTCACGGAGCCGAAGGTCCGCGGTGGACGGCCTGCCGTTCTTATTCCGAACCAGCACCTCCACAAGCTTCATCCATGATGCCGAGTGGCGATGTCCGTGGCGGAGAACAGGGTGAAGGTGCGGTGTCGGGCGTAGTCGTGAGTGTGCTTCCCTCCCGAGCCGATCCGCATCGACTGGGTCGGCGTGGTCCGGTCCAAGGCCTGAATCTGCGATGTTTGGTCCACACAAGCACGATTGCGTTCAACTGCGAACAGTGAGTTTCAAGCCGCGCCAGTAAAGTCACCTCTCCGTCTATGACGGTTGATCTCTCTGTGGCTCAACCTACGCTCCCGACTTGTGCTGTAGCTCCAGCGAAGGTGACCGCTGCCAACCCGCACCCTTCTCGCTTGACAAACGACGTCGGAACTGCGGTGACGGGCATGCCTGCTTGTGAAGTCCAGTTTCGAAGTCTCTGCGGTCAAGACAGATTGGCACGCGTGCGTCCCCAAGAATATGTTGCGCAAGGTTGTAAGGGGAGCGCGGGTATGCCGCCAGGATCGACCATCTATGCCGCCCACCACTTCGATCCCGCTACGTTTGTCGTGCATCTTCCCGCTCGGCACGAGCCGGCCGAAGCGTCAGGCAGCAGCGAGTCTGATGCCTGTGAGTCTTCAAAACGCACTGAGTGCAAGACATTTGAGGGCAAGAAAGCGAATTTCCCAATTCCTTCGACTACAGAACTGCCGAGAAAGGTTTTCGTACTGGCACGCCTGCCGCACAGCGCGGACGACTGATCAGGCAATTCAACTCCGCGCCGGGTGGTGAACTTCCAAACCAATTCTGCGCCTACACAGATCGGGGAACAAAGATGTCCATAAACGTGGACCACCCAGCATTGTCGTCGTCGAGCGCTGACGGGAGAACGCTGTATATCGCAGGCCGATGGAGCGCTGCCGCCGACACTTACGAGCGGGTAGACCCCTCCGATCTCCGCCGCGTGACGGGAATCTACGCTTCGGCGACTCCCGGCAATGTCGAGGCTGCCTATGCGGCCGCCGGCCGTGCTCAACCAGCGTGGTCCGAGACGACAGCGATTCAGCGGTCGGACTTTCTTCGTTCTGCCGCTGACCTTTTGGAAATCCGCGTTCACGACGCTGCCCTGACGATCACCGCGGACATGGGGAAGGCGATCCGCGACGCACGCGCCGAGGTCCTGCGAAGTGTCGCCATTCTCCGCTACTACGCCGGTGAGATCCTGCAGCCCAGTGGAGAGACATACCCCAGTGCTGATTCACACACGATGCTGATGACGGTAGAGGAGCCGCTCGGCGTCGTTTGTGCAATCACACCGTGGAACTTCCCCTTCGCACTTCCGACATGGAAAATCGCGGCGGCAATAGGTTTCGGGAACGCAGTTGTGTGGAAGCCTGCCGAACCGGCCTGCGGGTCCGCAGTGTTCCTGACGCGGATCCTCGAAGAAGCCGGGTTGCCCGCGGGGGTTCTCAATCTGGTGACAGGCAGCGGTAGAAAGCTTTCGGCGGCACTCACCGGAAACGCGCGACTCGCGGCATTGACATTCACCGGTTCGGGTGCAGTCGGGTCGCGACTACGTCAGGCCGTTTCCGATCGCAACGTCAAGGTCCAGCTCGAGCTGGGTGGCAAGAACCCGTCCATTGTTCTCGCCGACGCCGATGTCGAGGATGCAGCGCAACAGATCGTGAAGAGCGCGATGCTCCACACGGGACAACGCTGCACAGCGACGAGCCGGGTCTACGTGGACCGCGCCGTCGCTCCCAGACTACGAGAACTGCTGGTGAAGCACGCTGACGCGCTCGTCGTCGGTGATCCGTACGACGAAGCCACCGACATCGGGCCCCTTGCCTCGGTGGAGCAACGTGACACGGTGGTCGGATACCTGCGACTCGCCCGCGACGAGAACGCCGAGTTCCTTACGGGAAGGGAGTTCGATTCCGACACTTGCTATATCGCACCAACAGTCCTGGCCGGAGTATCGGAGGAGAGCAGGCTCGTCAGGGACGAGATCTTCGGGCCAGTCGTGACCGTGCAGGAGGTCGATGGATTCGACGGTGCGCTGAAGGCCGCGAACGACACGGACTACGGCCTGTCCTCTGGAGTGTTCACCAGAGACATCGCGACGGCGATGACCTTCATCCGGCGCACACAATCGGGGTTGGTGCATGTCAATCGCGAGACGAGCAGTGTCGAGCCGCATGTGCCGTTCGGTGGCCTCAAAGGCTCGAGCAGCATGAGTAGAGAACAGGGCAAGGCCGCACGTACTTTCTTCACAACCACCAAGACTGCGTACGTCCGCTGGACCTAGAAGCTACACCGGACGAGCTTCCCCGCATTCAGCTCATCGCAGTCTGCGACACGGAGCGCAATCGACGAACCCCCAAGTAGCCCTTGGCATCAAGAGGAGACCAACATGAGCGCTGTCGCACCAGCCGTGACCGAAGTACTCGACGTTCTCGTTGTAGGAGCCGGATTCGCCGGGCTGTACCAGCTCGAAAATCTGCGGAGTCGAGGCTATTCGGTGAAAGTAGTCGAGGCGGGTGAGGGTCTGGGCGGAATCTGGCACTGGAACCGCTACCCGGGTGCCCGAGTGGACAGCGAAGGTCCCATCTACCAGTTCACGCGCCCCGACCTATGGGATGAATTCGCATTCTCCGAGCTCTACCCCGGAGGTGACGAACTGCGCCGCTACTTCAAGTACGTCGACGCGAAGCTAGATCTGAGCAAGGACATCTACTACAACACCCGGGTCGCTTCCGCCGAGTTCGACGATACGGCGAACACCTGGACCGTGACCGCGGAGAACGGAAGCACTTTCGTCTGCAAGTACTTCGTTCTGTGCACCGGATTCGCGGCAAAGCCGATCTTCCCGAAGCTCCCGGGAATGGACAGCTTCGCAGGGATCAACCACCACACCGGTCTGTGGCCTGAAGGCGGAATCGATTTCGCAGGAAAGCGAATCGCCATCATCGGTACCGGCGCCAGCGGCGTGCAGGTCGCTCAGGAGGCGTCGAAGGAAGCCGCACAGCTGACCATCTTCCAGCGCACCCCCGTTCAGGCGCTCCCGATGCGACAGCGCCAGCTCACCGACGAGGACAACGCGAAGATCAAGTCCGATCTGGCGGACAGATTCAGTCGTCGTGCGGCGTCATTCTCCGGCTTCGACTTCGACTTCATTCCCAAGTCAGCCCTCGAAGTGAGCGACGAGGAGCGAACCACCACTTATGAGCGATTGTGGGAGTACGGTTTCGAGTTCTGGCTCGGAACGTACCAAGACGTCTTCGTCGACGATGAGGCAAACGACACGGCCTACGAGTTCTGGCGTGACCGGACGCGTGCCCGGATCAAGGACCCGGTCATCGCCGAGAAGCTGGCGCCGATGAAGAAGGCGTACCCCTTCGGCGTGAAGCGTCCGTCGCTGGAGCAGACGTACTACGACATCTTCAACCAGGACAACGTGCGCCTCGTCGATCTGCACGAGGACCCGATCGAGACGATCACGCCCACCGGGCTGAAGACCACATCGGAAGAGCACGAGTTCGACATCATCGTCTATGCAACGGGCTTCGACGCCGTCACCGGTGGACTAACCGCTATCGACATTCGCGGCACCGACGGTACGTTGCTCCGGGACAAGTGGTCGAACGGTGTGCGGGCAAACCTCGGGGTCGCAACGGCAGGATTCCCCAACCTGCTGTTCCTCTACGGACCACTGAGTCCGTCGGGCTTCTGCAACGGGCCCAGCTGCGCCGAGATCCAAGGTGACCTCATCGTGGACACCATCGACTACATGCGGGACAACGGATTGAACCGCATCGAGTCCGAGGCGGACGCGGATGCTGCCTGGTCCGATCACGTCGCCGAGCTGACGGCCGAGGTCCTCTATGACAAAGCCGACTCCTGGTACATGGGTGCCAACGTCCCGGGTAAGCCGCGGCAGTTGCTGAACTACCCCGGTGGTCTTCCCCTCTACCTGGCCAAGTGGGACGAGACCGTGTGTGCGGGATACAAGGGCCTCACGCTTTCCTGAGCAGTCAATTTGCCTCCCTCGAGTAGTGATGAAAGTGAGCAAAACATGTCCGTGAGCAAAGAATCCCTGTTCCTCAACGAGCTGTACGCTTCGTGGCTTACCCGGTCCGAAGGAATGGACCTCGCCAGTCAGCGAGATATGTTCGAAGAGTGGCATCTTCCGACCATCGAACCCATCGGCGTCACCTATGAGGAAGTGACAGCCAACGGTGTGCCGGCAACATGGGCCAAGCCTTTGGGGGCCGCCGAGGACCGCGTGATTGTCTTCACCCACGGTGGTGGGTTCGTGACAGGTTCACGGTTCTCACACCGCAAGCTCGCAGCACACCTCGCCAAACTGGCGGGTGTTCACGCCCTGATCGTGGACTATCGGCTCGCGCCGGAGCACAAGCACCCGGCCCAACTCGAAGACTGCATGGCCGTCCACAAGTGGCTCCGCACGCAAGGTTACAAGGCGGAGAACACGGCGACTGTCGGCGACTCGGCGGGTGCCAATCTCGCGATCTCGACAGCATTCGAACTCGCGAGCGTGGAACTACCCACTCCTGCTGCCGTCGTCACGCTTTCGCCTTGGCTCGACATGGAGATCAAGGGGTTGACGGTCGAATCGAACGACGCGGTCGACGTATTGGCCAAGAGGGCGGTTCTGGAAATGATGCGGGAGATGTTCCTCTCCGAACCCGCAGATGCAACGGACCCGCGCGCGAACCCACTGCTCAACGACTACACCGACTTCCCTCCGGTGTACGTATCGGTCGGAGGCTTCGAGACGCTGCTGGACGACTCACGTCGGTTGGCCGACTTGATCGAGAAGGTGAGCGGCGAGGTCGTGCTCGACGTGGTCGATGAGCAACAGCATGTATTTCACTTCAACGCGGGACGGGCACCCGAGGCGGATCAAGCGTTGAGCCGGATTGCCCAGTGGCTGCGACCCAAGTTGGGCCTCGCCTGAACTGCGCCCGCGCCGCGTGCGCATGAACGCGAAGGCTCTCGGCGGCAAGAGGTGAACGTGCTCGTCGACGGCGGTCTGTCTGGACCGCCGCCGACGAGTTCGTTCGCGTGCCGGTCGGGTATCAGTTGAACGATCGATCCGCAGTGAAGATAAGGGAGATACACCCATGGATAGTCCAGTCCTCGTCCAACGCGACGGGTTCATCGAGACATGGACGATTAATTTACCCGCGCAGAGCAATCCTATTTCCGGGATGGAGGTGGTCGACGCATTGGTCGCCTGCGTCGAGGCCGTCAACGCCGACTACGGTGTGCGAGCTGTCATCGTCACCGGTGCCGGATCGACGTTTTCCGCCGGCGGCAACGTCAAGGACATGGCGAATCGTCGCGGATTGTTCGGGGGGAAGCCTCACGAACAACGGGATGGCTACAGAGCTGGGATACAACGGATTCCGCGGATCATGTACAACTGCGACGTGCCTCTCATCGCAGCAGTGAACGGCCCTGCCATCGGTGCCGGATGCGACTTCGCCCTCATGTGCGACCTCCGCATTGCCAGTGAAAAGGCATTCTTTGCGGAGAGCTTCGTCAAGCTCGGAATCATCCCGGGTGACGGTGGCGCGTGGCTGCTGCCCAAGGCCGTCGGGATGGCGCGGGCAGCAGAGATGATCTTGACGGGCGACCGTGTCGACGCGATCAAGGCACTCGAGTGGGGATTGGTCTCCAGTGTCGTTGCGCCGGAGAAGCTGCTCGACGAAGCTCGCGCGCTCGCCGGCCGGGTGGCCGCCAATCCGCCACATTCGGTACGGATGGCCAAGAGGCTCCTCCGCGAGGGACAGCACCAAAGCCTCGACAGTCTCCTCGAATTGTCCGCTGCCATGCAGGCGCTGGTTCAGCAGACGACCGATCACACGGAGGCAGTCAACGCCTTCATGGAGAAGAGAACTGCCGCCTTCACCGGCGAGTGACGTTCCCGAGAAACCGAAGAACTCCGTGGATGCGAATTGGATGCTTCCACGGAGTTCTTCTTTCAGGTCTGCTCGCGAAACTGGTGCCCTTCTGGTGACGCCTGGGCACTTCAGCGGGTGATGAGGCCCCAGATATTCTCGCAACCTGCTTCGAGAGCGGCGGTAGTCAAGATGTCGTCCCAGTAGTGGACGGATCCGAATTCTGAGCGCCACGCCAGGGCGGGTTGGGTGAATTCGTGCAGCCTGTGCTCGCGAGTGGTGCCGATCGCGCCGTGCACCTGGTGGGCGTTACGGACGACGACCGATGCCGCGTGTCCAGCACACGACCGGGCGACGGCAATGAGGAGTTCGAGGTTCTCACTCGACCACTGTGTGCGGACCGCTTCCGTCAGTGCTGCTTCGGTCGCTGTTCGGGCGAGGGAAGCTTCTGCTGCCATGTCAGCCACCAGGTTCTGCACGGATTGGAACCTGGCCAGTGGGCGTCCGAATTGCACTCGTTCGGTGGTGTGGGCGACGGAGAGATCGAGGATGCGGTCGAGGGCGGCACACACCTGCAGCGCTCGGATGAGGGCGCCCCGCAGAAAGAGTTGTCGGATCACCGAGTCCGACACTGCGGTGCCCGACAATGCGATCGTGTCAGCGGAAACGACGTCGCGGGGTTCGTCGGCGAGGTTGGACCCGGAGGTGATGTCGAAGAAGGTTGACTCGAGGTCGGCGACGACGTACGTGTCGTTCTTCCGCCAGACCGTGACGATCTTGTCTGCCTGGGACGCCCACGGCACGCCGCGGGCGACGCCTTTCTCGTCGAGTACGCATGCGGTGAGGCGCGCATCGTCCATCGGTAGGCCGGCCTCTTCGAGAAGCCAACCGGCGAGCAGGTCGTGTTCGGCGAGAGGAACCCGGACCCCGTGCGATGCCGCGGCGCGCACGAGTTCCGCGGCCTCGTACCAGCCTGCGCCGCTGCCGCCGGTCTCTTCGCGGCCGGTCAACCGGACAAGACCCAGTTCGTCGAGTTGTGCCCACAGGGAGGGATCGCACGTGGCCATACCGTTCTCGGGCCCGTTCCGTTCCCGGTGAGCGGAAAAGACCGCGGACATCATGTCGGTGAGGTCCGCGTCGACCGTGGTTGGTGCGTGCATCAGCGCATCCCCAATCCCCGCGCGATCACGCCGCGCAGAACTTCGTTGGTGCCGCCCCGCAGAGTAAATCCTGGGCGTTGGACGATGGCGTCCTCGAGCATCGAGGCGTAACCAGTAGTCGAAGATTCATCGGTGAGGAGGTCGGCAAAGTCGGCTATGTCGCCTTCGGTGGACGTCCCGAGGACCTTCACCACGGCTGCGGCGGTGTCGGCGGGCTCGTGGCGCTCGAGTGCGCCCGCCACTGCGGTCGACATCTGGTGCAGACCGGCGATCCGTCCGAAATACCGGCCCAGATTCGAATGCCGCGGCAAGGTTCCCTGCTTCATCTGTTCGGCGGTCTTCGCGAGCAGGGCGAACGTCGACAGGAATCGCTCCGGGCCGCTGCGTTCGAAGCTGAGTTCCGAGGTGACCTGCTGCCACCCGTTATCGATGGTGCCGAAGACCATCTCGTCCTCGACGAGGACCTGGTCGAGGAGGACCTCGTTGAAGTGGTGCTGCCCGTTCATCGACACGATCGGCCGGATGTCGACCCCGGGGGCGTGCAGATCGACGATGAACTGGCTGAGGCCATCGTGTCGATGTGCCGGATCGAGTTGGGCGGTGCGAGCAAGGCAGATGAACGCGTCAGCGCGATGAGCACCGGAGGTCCAGACCTTGACTCCGGTAATGGACCACCCTCCGTCCACTCGGGTGGCCTTTGTGCGCACACTGGCCAAGTCGGACCCGGAATCCGGCTCGCTCATACCGATACCGAAATAGCATTCTCCGCGCGTGATCGCCGGCAAGAACTTGTGCTTCTGGACCTCGGTGCCGTACTTCAGCAGCGACGGGACGATCTGCCGGTCGGCGATCCAGTGGGCGGCGACGGGGGCGCCGGCGGCGAGCAACTCTTCGGTGACGACGAACCGTTCGAGGTGGCGGCGACCATGGCCGCCGTACTCGGCCGGCACGGTCATGCCGAGCCATCCGCGGGCGGCCAATGCACGTGTGAAGTCTTCGTCCCAGCCAGTCAACCAGGAGTCGACCTGTCGGCCGATCTTGCCTTCACTGAGTTGCTCGGCAAGAAACTCACGGACTTCGGTCCGCAAGTCGTCCATGGCGTGTGGGTCGCTGGAGACCGGGGGCACCAATCTGAGGTTGGTCATGATGGTTCTTCCATTCAGGAGGAGGTGGCCTGAGGCGACGTCGCCGTCACGACGGATGCATCGGCCAGCGCATGGACGCGGTCGGCGGAGAGTCCGACGACCTTGTCGGCGATGACGTATTGGGCATAACGAGGTTCTCCGTCGATGAGTTCCGCGAGTTTCGCGGCGCCGGACGCGGCTTGCACGATGTCGTCATAGGCGGGGTAGTCCCGGAAGGCGGTCTCGGAGCCGTACGCCTGTGCGGTGCAGAGGATCAGTCCCGGATTGACCTCCGAGAGTCGCTCGTAGGTGATGCCCAATTTCTGCCGGGAGCGCGGCCGTAGATTCGTCACCAACACATCCGCGTTGCGCACCAGATCGTCGAGGATCTCGCGGCCCTCCGCGGAGGCGAGGTCGATCGCGATGCTGCGCTGTTGCGCTGAAGGTTGAGTGTCAGAGCGCTCATACCGTCATGGCGGCGGGCACCTACATCTCGGCTCATGTCACCGTCGAGACTCTCGACCTTGATGACGTCTGCGCCCATGTCGGCGAGGGTTGCGGTGGCGAAGGGGCCCATGATCACGGTCGTCAAATCGATGACGCGCAGACCGTGAAGAGCGCCGGGTGTGAGTTTCACTGAAACCTCTTTCGCTGCGACAGGAAGCACTTCATGGACTATGTCAGTCTCAACAGATTTCCGCAATAATGGAGTGAATTACAGATATAAGTAAGATAGAGTGGTGGTGACCGCTCGGATGGAGCAGTGCCCGTAGGGAGAATGTGCCGTGATGCAACCAGATGACGCCCCCAATGTTCGAGGCCGCAGTCGCCATCGAACCGTGGACCGCATTGCTGCGATTCTCGAACTCGTAGCCCGATCCCACACCGGACTCACCTTGAGTGGGATGGCCAAAGAGCTCGACGCGCCGATCAGTTCGACGCAAGGTCTCGTCAACGGCCTCGTTGCGACGGGTTATCTCGAGGAGCACGAGCGACGGTACTCGCTCGGCAGTGCCCCGTATCTACTCAACCGCCTCGCTGGGCGGCAGCCCGTCTCGACGGTCACGCACGCCGACCTCGAAGACGTCCACGCGAGTTCCGGCTTGACGACCGTGCTGTCGATCGCCGTCGGTCCGAACATCTTCTACGTCGACTACTGCTCTTCCGACCCACGGTTCGCGTACCTCGCCGAGAACTACGTGAGGCGATCGCTCATCCGTACCTCCGGCGGCTGGATACTGCTTGCCGGGATGGAGAAGCGTGACCTCTGGGCGTACATCCAGACTCTGCCCGACGAGGATCGCGACACTGTCGAGCGGTTCTTCGCTGCCCTACCGGAGATCGAACAGACCGGAATCTGCGCCTCCCCCAACGAGTCGACCGACGGCGACGGTGTCTCGGTCGCGGTTCGTGAGAACGGCAAGACCGTCGCCGCCGTCGGTGTCATCGCACCACACACCGTGATCACGAAGGAGCGCGACAGGCTGGTCGCACTCTTGGAGCAAGGTGCCCGGAGTTGGTCCGATCGCAGCGTACGACCGTAATGCAGCCGACCCGGGGCACCGCGGTCAGCCGGCGAACTGCTTGCCGAGGAATTCGACGACGGCACCGTGCAGTTCAGCGCTGCGCGGAATGGCACCGGTCATCCAGTACACGGCGTGGACAAGGCCTTCATACAGTTCGACCTGCACGGGGACGCCCTGGTCGGCCAACCTCCGGCCGTAGTCCACGCCCTCGTCCCGAGTGACCTCGTATTCGTTGAGCAACAACAGGGTGGAGGGAAGCCCCGACAGATCCGCGGCCTTGACCGGGGAGGCGTACGGATTCTCGGCGTCTTCCGGGGTGGCCAGGTACTGCTCCCAGAACCAGTCGATGGCTGCCGTGGTGACCAAGTACCCCTCGGCGTTCTCCTCGCGCGACGGGAATCGTGCCGTGCCGTCGATGACCGGATAGATCAATACCTGAGCGCGCAGTGCCGGGGCGCCGGTGTCGCGTGCCCGGAGGGCTGTGACCGCGGCCAGGTTGCCTCCGGCGCTGTCACCCATGACGGCTACGCGCGTGCCGTCGCCACCGAAGTCGGCTGCGTGCTCGACGACCCAGTTCAGTGCGGCGAACGCATCTTCGGGTGCGGCAGGAAACTTGTGCTCGGGAGCCAGTCGGTAACTCAGTGCAGCCACGATGACTTTCGCATCGGCGGCGAGCGCGCGACAGGGCTGCTCGGTGACGTCGAGGCTGCCGGCGACCCAGCCACCGCCGTGGATGTACACCACGATCGGCAGAGGTGTTTCGGACTCCGGGATGTAGAGACGCACTGCCTGGTCGCCACCGGGGCCTGGGTAGACCGTGTCGACGACACGAGCGACGTCCGCCTTCGGTGCCTGAAGGCCGCTGAAGGACTCGACGACCCCACGGACTTCAGCAATGCTCATCTGCTCGAACGACTTCAGTCCCTGCTCGTTCAAAGTGTCTATCAAATTCTTGACCGCAGGATCGAGTGCCATGGTGTTCTCCTTCATGTCATGAGCAAGTCTGTTCAGCCGGCAGGTGGAGCCACACTATGGGTGCGTTCGGCGCGGGAGTGTCCGAAAATCACACACGCATCCGCGCCCCGGTGTCACAGGCGTGTGTCTCACAATCGGACACACCGACGCCCTGCGGTTCTAGTTTGATTCGGAGTGATCAACAGACGGCTGGAATTTCAGCGTCGCCGACAGAGAGGAACGGCAGTGAACGCGATTGCAGCGATCGAAGGAAGCGGTGACCATCGGATCCTGGTGTTGCACGGCTGGGCGCTGGACAGCAGCGTATGGCTCACCGCCCGAGCCCGGACGGATCAGTCCCGCTTCACCTACGCGTACCTCGACTTTCCGGGATACGGGGTCAACCGGCCCGAAGCACCGGCCGACGGAATCGACGGGATGGCTGCGGTCGCCCTCGACGCCGCCGATCAGCTCGGGTGGTCGACCTTTTCCGTTCTCGGACATTCGATGGGGGGCACCACAGCGCTTCGGGTGGCGACCCTCGCACCTGAACGCGTGACCTCGGTCGTCGCACTGACGCCCGTCTCCCCGGCAGGTACCCCTCTCGACGAAGCGACCTACGGTTCCTTCGCCGGGGCCTGGGCCGACCCGGGTGCAGCCATCCGTGGCGCACTGGCACCGCACATCGACGAGACAGATCTGAAGAATCTCGTCGACCGCAACCGCTCGACGATGGACCAGGCAACCTGGGAGTCCTACCTGAAGAACTGGACCAGTCCCGACTTCCTCGACCGGATGGGCACCTACGAAGGGCCTACCACCCTGATCGTGGGTGAGAGCGACCCGTTCGTCACCGCCGAGTACCTCGGGGACACGTTGGCGGCCTTGAAGAACGGGAACCTGAAGACCATTCGGGGCAAAGCCGGGCACTACCCCATGGTGGAGAACGCTCCGGAGACGGTGGCGTTGTCGGAGCAATCTCTGTACTGATCTGACCGGGAACGCAATCCGGGTTCCGACCATGCCACGTTCGAATCACGAATCCAGGGAGGATTCTCACCATGTTGAATCACGTTGTGACATTCAAATGGAAGCAGGACATCAGTGACGAGCACATCGAGTCCTTTCACGAAGCTCTGAGCGCAGTCTCGGAGAAGATTCCGGAGGTCGTGGAATACCGTTACGGAAGGGATCTGGCCCTCAAGCCCGGCAGCGGCGACTACGCAATCTCCGCGACCTTCGAAGACGTTCCCGACTTTCGCACATACCTGGCACATCCCGATCATGTGCGTCTCGTCCAGGAATTCATCTCGGTGATGGCCGAATCGTATTCGTCCGTTCAGATCGAATTCGCCTCGTGATAGGCGCGACCGGACCGTCGTTCGTCGAACGGCGGTCCGGTCGACAGTGTCGCTCGTTTCCGAAAGTTGTGATCCAGTGGTGAGTGTCGAACACACCGGGCAGGCCCCGTCACGTGGTGCCCTGAGCCGTCCCGTCTCGGTGCGTGACGACGCGGCTGCGTGGGTGGAGGCGTGGCCGGATGCCCGAATACTTCGCGTGAACGGTCGCGGTCAGGTCCGGCTTGTCGACAGACAACTGATGCTGGAACCGGCCGCCGACCTCTACTCCGAGCCTCCCGCGCGCGCCGTGCTGCTCGGCGTCTGTGGCACGGTTCACGAGTGGGCGGTGCGGGACGAGTTCCTCGCTGACAATTCCTCTGCGGGAACCGACGTCGAGCTCGGTGACCTGCGCTCACACGGAGCACTCCTCGATGCTGCTGACGCCGACCGGTATGTCACAGCGTTGGCATTGCTGACGTGGCAGGACGACGCCCATTTCTGCGCGCGGGATGGGGCGCCGACAACGATCACCTCGGGTGGTTGGATGCGCGTGTGCACGGCGTGCGGCCGGGAGGAATATCCGCGTACCGATCCCGCGATCATTTGTCTGGTGCACGACGGGGTGGACCGAGTACTGCTGGCGCGTCAGGCGAACTGGCCGGCACGGAACTTCTCGACGCTGGCGGGCTTCGTCGAGGCGGGTGAGTCTCTGGAAAGCTGTGTGGCACGGGAAGTTGCGGAGGAGGTTGGTCTCGTCGTCTCCGACGTGGTCTACGTCGGAAGTCAGCCCTGGCCCTTCCCTCGCTCCCTCATGCTCGGATTCCATGCCACGGCCGATCCCCGAGAAGAGCTCGTCTTCATGGATGGCGAGATCGGCGAAGCTCTCTGGTGCACCCGCGCGGAGGTACGGGAGGCTCTGGCTGTAGGGGATTGGACGAGCTCGGCGGATGCGCACGTGTTGTTGCCCGGCGCAGTCTCGATTGCGAGGCGCATGCTCGAGGCCTGGGCGCGAGCCGGTGATTGACGCTCTGTCTCGATCGGCACGGTTCCGTCATCGACTGGGACTACTGCGGAAGGAACCGGCTTCCGTCGATTCCCAGGGCGCGCATTTTGCGGTAGAGGGTGGAGCGAGCTACCCCCAGGCGTTGCGCAGCCAGTAGTTTGTTGCCGTCGGTCTCGACGAGTGCCCTGAGCAACGCGTCACGCTCCGCCAATTCGAGTGAGGTCGAGGCATTTCGGCGGCGTAGATCACCGTCGCGGTATCCGTCGGGCAGATGCTGCACTCCGATGTCGGAGCCCATCGACCGCAGGAGCGAGGACGCCAGAACCGATTCGAGCTCTCTGACGTTTCCCGGCCAGTCCCGCGCGACCAGCAGTTGCAGAGCAGTGGGTTGCAGTCGCAGGCCGTTGCGGTCCGGGGAGTGCTTACGTAGTAGGGCGACACTGATGTCGGCGATATCTTCGGACCGATGTCGCAGTGGATCGATATGTATGCGGCGCATGAAGTGATCGCACAGTCGCCCGGCGGGGCCTTGACGGATCCCTTCGCCGGCGGTGGCAATGATGTGAGCGCGATTGTCGACGGCCTCGCTGAGGATCGCGCAGACGTTGGAGACCAGTTGTTCCGGCAGGAGATCGAGATGCCGGATGATGAGGGCTCCGTCGACCTTGTTCCAATTGACCAGTCCGGCAATCCACGCGTCGGGGTCGACGGAGGCGGTACCAGCGTCGAACACGGTGAAATGGCCGTCGGCATCCTGCATCCGGTGGAGGGCGCTCGCGGCAAAGAACTTGCCGGCGCCGGGTTCTCCGGTGACGAGCACAGGTGCGTCGATCGCGGCGAGTCGCTCGAGTTCGGTCTGCAGTCGCTTCGTCGCCAAACTGCGGCCGGGAATCTTGACAGTCTCCGTGCGCCTTTCGACGGAGGAGGCCGACGCCAATTGACGGGCGGGCGACTTCTTCGTATCGCGGGGATGTGGCCGCATCTCGATGACGATGCCCGCCGGCGTTCGGGAGTCTCCGACTCTACGTGCAGTTGCGGAAACCGTGACGTTGTCGGCGAGTCTGACGTCCCCGATGAACTCGTCGCGGCCGGCCAGCATTCGGCATGCCCAATCCCACAAGAGCGCCTGGTCGGACGTGTCGACGATCCGCGCGGCCATCGGAGTGGTCATGATGACATCTTGATTCAAGGACACCACTGCAGAGGAGCCGCGTCGAGAGGCCTGCAGGAAGGACTGGAGAAGCAGTTGCTCGCGATCGGAGGACTCGGCGTAGAGGCGCGACTGAATTTCGCGCACGGCTGATTGCGCCAGGGCACCCATCAGCGCGTTGGAGTCCGACAGGTTGGAGGTGATGTCGAGGATCCCCTCCACGGTGCGGGTGATCGGATGGATGATAGGAACACCGACGCACGCCAGGCTCTGCAGCGCCTCACGGAAGTGCTCACCACCGCTGACTTGGAACGGTCGTCGCTCCTCCAACGCGGTGCCGATCCCGTTGGTGCCGGTGTCCTCCTCGGCATAGCGGAAACCGGGTGCCACGTAGGCGCGGTCCAAACGCGCTCGCAACCCTGCGTCGCCCGCCCTGCGGTCGACGATCTGAGCGGCGGAATCGGCCAGCAGGATGGTCGCGGGCGCGTCCTGCAGGTGTAGGACGAGGTTGTCGATCACGGGATCGGCGGCTCTCCTCAACCGGCTGTCACGATCCACGTCCGGCGTGTAGGGAAGGTCGCCATCGCCGGACGAGACGCCGATAACTTCACACCGCCGCCATGACGCCTCGATCTCGGGTCGGAGGGTGCTCAACTCCTGGCTCTCTCGTGATGGCGCTGATGTCCAGAATCGTTCACGTTCGTTCACTGGCTCGCGGCCCGCCTTGTCGATACTCATAACCACCTTACATCACTGGTCAGGGGATTTTCCGAGCTGACCCTCCCTTCAATGTAACCTGGCTCACATCTTTGGGTGTGTCCCGTTTTGCTACAGTCCGCTCGCTGTCCCGGACCTGGTGGGGATGACTGCAACGCTGTGATCGCCACCATCGGAGATGGTGCTCGCCTGGTCCGTCGATGTGGGCTGACCTGTGTTTTCCCGATGCTGTCGTCTGATGTCGGCTTTGTCGATCTTGCCCATTGCAGTCTTGGGGATCTCATCGACCCTCACGAAACGATCGGGCAGCCAGAACCGGGGGAGGGTTGTCGCCAGGAACGTCCGGAGCTCCTCGTCGGTCACGTCGGCGTCCAGCCGGAGCCACGCGAGGGGGCGTTCCTGCCATGTGTCGTCCGGCACGGCGATGACGGCGGCCTCCGAGACAGCAGGATGAAGCATGAGCGCATTCTCGAGGTCCACCGAGGAAATCCATTCCCCACCGCTCTTGACGAGGTCCTTTTCACGGTCTTTGATCTGCAGGCCGGCGTCTGGGTGAACGGTCGCCACATCGCCGGTGCGCAGCCAGCCGTCTCGAAAGCTGTCCGGCGTTCGGGGATCGTCCAGGTATCCCCGGGCGACCCACGGCGAACGTACTTCCAGTTCGCCGACGGTCTGACCATCCCAGTCGTGTGGTGACCCGGATTCGTCTACGACGCGAAGCTCGAACAACGGCAGTGGCCTGCCCTGCATCGAGCCGCCGGGGGAGAACGTGCCCATCGGAGATGTCTCGGTCATTCCCCATCCATTTACGACGCGGGCGCCTTGCTCAGCCCACCACCGCGCCAGCGCGACCGGCGGCACCTGCCCGCCGAGCCACATCGTCTTCAGCTCCGAGAGGTCGTAGCCACAGTTACGGCGTAGGTGCTCGTCGCGCATGAGGGCGGCGACCGTCGGCGAGCCGACGAAGGTGTCGGGCCGTTCGCCATGGATCAAGTCCAGGAACCGCTCGGGTGTGGGGTGCGGTCCGGGCAGCACCAGACGTGCGCCCTGGAGCGCCGCCGCGTAGGGGACACCCCAGCCGTTGACGTGCGACATCTGGGTGGCGAGCAGGTAGGCCCGCTCCGCGTCGATCTCGACTCCGCCCTTGGTGCTGATCGCCATGGCGTGGAGCACGATGCTCCGGTGGCTGTAGACGACGCCCTTGGGCAACCCGGTCGTGCCCGAGGTGAAGCAGATCGACGCCGCAGTGTTTTCGTCGATCTCCTGGAAGGACCCGTGGGTGGATGCACGTGAAACGAACTGATCATAGGGAATGACCTGGTCGAAGCCATCGATCGCACCGGGTTCGCCCACCACGACGAGGTGACGAACCGTGGGAATCCGACCACGCATCGCCTCCACCGACGGGAGGAGATCCTCGTCGACGATCAGAACCTCATCTGAAACATGGTTGATCGTATAGGCCATGTGTTCGACCGGCATGCGGTGATTTACCGTGTGCAGGACGGCCCCGAGCGCTGGGACCGCGAAGTAGGCCGCCAGGTGCTGACGGGTATTCCACGCCATGGTTGCGATTCGGGACCCGCGTTTCACGCCGATCGATGCGAGCGCACCGGCCAGATCCCTCACGTCGGAGACCAGGTCCCGGTACGTGAAACTGCGAACCCCGTCCGAAGTCCAGGCCGTGTTGATCCGAGCGCCATTCACGTTCTCGGCGCGCCACAGCAGCCTCGCCACCGACAATTGACTACTCATCATGAGCCCATCCACCGGTCCCACCGCCTTTCATCAGATCGCTCCAAGTCGGGTCCTCGATGGATGCCAACTCTGCGACCACGTAATAGGCCGATCCTGTACCCCCCGTCAGGCACACGGTGTCCTATAACGAGTCATCCCTTGCCCCAACGTGGTGTTGCATTTTCGGACATTCGTTTGATCACTCAGCCGACAACAGTGGTGGAAACCGCGGGTTTGAAATGCCGAGCCCGAAACGACTCCAAATCTAAAGGGGCACAACCATGACCGAATACACGCTGCGAACCATTGTCGATGGCTACTCGTACCTCGAGGGCCCCCGCTGGCATGACGGACGTCTCTGGTTTGCGGACTTCTACACCCACACCGTGAATGCCGTGAACGCCGACGGCAGCATCGAACTTGTCGCGACGGTCCCGCACCAACCCTCTGGGCTCGGTTGGCTGCCGGACGGGCGGCTGCTGATCGTGTCGATGAAGGACCGCAAGGTGCTGCGTCAAGAGTCGGACGGCACACTCGTCGAGCATGCCGACATCCGCGACCTATGCGGTGGCCATGCCAACGACATGGTCGTGGACGCCCAGGGAAGGGCCTACGTGGGCAACTTCGGATTCGACCTCATGGGTGGGGCGCCACACGAGCACACCACTGTCGTCCTCGTCGACACCGACGGAAGCGCCTCGATCGTCGCCGACGGACTGTCATTCCCCAACGGCATGGTCATCACTCCCGATGGCTCAACCCTGCTGGTCAACGAATTGTTCGGCAATCGGATCTCGGCATTCGACATCCACCCGGACGGTACGCTCGGCGAGCGAATCGAATGGGCCGGCTACGGAGATCTCGGTGCCGAGCCCGACGTCGGCGCACGACTCGAGGCCGCCACGATCGTGCCCGACGGTCTGACCCTGGACGCCGAAGGCGCCGTGTGGATTGCCGATGCCGGGAACAACCGAGCGGTGCGGATCGCCAAGGGCGGCGAAATCCTCGACGAGGTCAGCACCGCACCCGACGGGGTGTTCGCGGTCGCGCTCGGCGGCGACGACGGGCGCACCCTGTTCTTGTGCGTCGCACCGAATTTCGACGAGAACGAACGCACCGCAACCCGGCTGGGGCGCATGCTCGCCACCGAAGTGGACGTACCACACGCCGGACGCCCCTGATCCTCCGGATCCCGCGGCGGAACCGTCTCCCGCAGCGGGTTCGGCGTTGATCTCACATCTCAACTGACCAAGGAGCCCCGGGGTGTTCACTACCTCCTTCACACGGATCTTCGACGTGGAGCATCCCGTCGTCTGTGGCGGCATGACTGCGGTCGGCACTGCCGACCTCATCGCCGCCGTCGCAAACGCGGGTGCTCTCGGATTCCTCTCCGCTCTCTCCCAGCCGACACCCGAAGCCTTGGCCGAGGAGATCGCAAGATGTCGGTCCATGACCGACCGACCCTTCGGTGTCAATCTGACGATCCTGCCAACCCTCAAACCAGTTCCCTACGAGGACTACCGCGCTGTCATCATCGACTCCGGCGTGGGCGTCGTCGAAACGGCGGGTAGCAACCCCGCTCCCCATCTGCACGCCTTCGCCGCCGCCGGCATCAAGGTAATCCACAAGGCCGTCTCCGTTCGCCACGCGCTGAAGGCGGAGCAGCTTGGAGTCGACGCGGTCAGCATCGACGGGTTCGAATGTGCCGGCCATCCCGGAAACGACGACGTCCCCGGTCTCGTCCTGATCCCTGCCGCCACCCGCAAATTGTCGATTCCCGTCATCGCCAGCGGCGGATTCGCCGACGGTGCCGGCCTGGCGGCGGCTCTGGCATTGGGGGCCAGCGCAATCAACATGGGAACCAGATTCGTCGCCAGCACAGAGGCGACGGTCCACGAGAACGTCAAACGCCAGATCACCGTCAACGACGAACGATCCACGCAACTGGTGTTCCGAGAGTTCAACAACACCGCCCGCGTCGCCCGCAACTCCATCTCGGAGAGAATTTCCGAGATCTCCGCGCTTCCGAACGCAACATTCGACGACGTCGCCGATCTGGCCTCCGGGGTGCGCGGTCGCCAGAAGGTGCTGGCCGGCGGTGACGTGGATGCCGGCTTGTGGTGGGCCGGGCAATCACAGGGACTGATCGACGAGATCCTCACCTGCGAGGAGATCGTGACCAGCACGGTCAACCAAGCCCATGATCTGATCGTGAACAGACTTCCCCAACTTACGGGTGCCATCCGATGATCCGCACCGTGGATGCCGAGTACGAGACGATCGCCCTCGAGCTGCGCGACGGCGTGCTGATCGTGACGCTGAATCGATGAGCTCGAGCACCTCTTCCGGGCCGTCAATGACGACGACGATGTCAACGCCGTGGTGGTGACCGGCTCGGGCCGCGCGTTTTGCGCCGGTATGGATCTCACGACCGACGGCAACGTGTTCGGCCTCGACGAGACGTTGGAGCCGACCCTCCACGATATGGGTGACTTGCAGGACCCGGTCATTGCCCGCGGCGTCCGCGACACCGGTGGTCGGGTCACACTTGCGGTGTTCGACTGCCTCAAACCCGTGATCGCCGCCGTCAACGGCCCCGCTGTGGGCATCGGAGCCACCCTGACCTTGTCCATGGATGCCCGACTCGCTTCCACAGCAGCACGATTCGGATTTGTCTTCGGACGCCTCGGGATCACACCCGAAGCAGCCTCGACCTGGTTCCTGACGAGGATCGTCGGACTCGATACCGCGCTCGACCTCGTGTACTCCGCCGACATCCTCGACGCGGCCGACGCGGCCGAGATCGGCCTGGTTCGCTCGGTCCACCCGCCGGACGAACTTGTCGATGCGGCGGTTGCACTGGCACATCGCTTCACTCGCGATCGGTCGCGTGTCGCGACCGCCCTGGCCCGGCAGATGATGTACCGCAACGCGCTTCCCGATCACCCCGCCGAAGCTCACCGCATCGATTCACTCGCGATGTTCTACACCAGTATCGGAGATGGAAAAGAAGGTGTCCAAGCATTCCGAGAGAAGAGGAAGCCCCAGTTCAAGGGACGCGTATCCACCGACCTTCCTGACTTCTACTCCGACTGGATAGAGCGGTAGCGCCGCTGAGACATAGGCTGTGATGCCGCTCGCGGAATACGGGTAGCACCTTTTCGTCGTCACTGCGTACCGGTCAGCGAATCCCAGCAGTGTCGACGAGCCCACGGGTGCCCGATGGCTCGCTACTGATCGTCTTGCCCACCTCATCGACGAAGGCATCCATGTCGCCGACCCGGAAGTCCGTGGCAACGCGGTACCAACGAGAACACGAACGGCATGGTTCGCCAGTACTTTCCCAAGAGCACCGACTTGCGCACCTACGCCATCGACGACCTGCGACGGGTCTAGGACCTTCTCAACAATCGGCCGCGCAAGAGTTTGCACTGGGCCACACCGGCAACGGCTTTCGCCGCTCGACTGCCACAATGATTACGCAAGCGTTGCGGCGGCCACTCGAATCCGCCCGGTCGTCTTCAGTGACCAGATTTGATCCACCCGATGTCTCGGTCATGTCGATCGCAGAGCATCTCGCCACTGCAGAACCTCGGGAGCCAGTGCTGTTCTGCCCCTCACTGGTGAGGTGGGCAAGTACGGTGCCACGAGGTCGGGGTGGATGCCGACACAGAAGCTGAGTTCCATGCTCTACGTGCAGAGTTGGGCAGAAGTGTCCGGATTCGCTACAGGCACTGTTCCGGTCAAAGATGTTGCTGCAGTGGCATGGTGCATGCAGGCTGATGAACTGACCGTTCGCCACGCGAGGCGTGCGTGAACGTGTGCCCGGTGCCTTCCGCGTGTCCGGTGGATCGATATCGGACAGTCCCAGGTTCTCGAACGACCCTAGCGTATGTGATGTCGGTCATACGAACCGGCCGGACCGGCACACATCGATCTGCTCCTCGGCGCGGGTCCCAGGCATTTCACTCAAGGAGGCAACATGGCCACGATATCGATCCATCCAAGGGAACTCGACGAGACGAACGGCGTCTTGGACGTCCTCGTCGTCGGAGGCGGCTTCGCGGGTCTGTATCAACTCGATCAACTTCGTTCACGCGGATTTTCGGTGAAGGTCGTCGAAGCCGGTGACTCGCTTGGGGGCATCTGGTACTGGAATTGCTACCCGGGTGCTCGAACCGACAGCACCGGGCAGATCTATCAGTACTCACGCGAGGACCTGTGGAAGGAATGGAGTTACGATGAGCTCTACCCGTCGTGGTCCGGTGTGCGCGACTATTTTGCCTACGTCGACGGCAAGCTCGATCTCTCTCGAGACATCATCTTCAGTACCCGGGTGACGTCTGCGGACTTCGACGGCGAGCGGAACCAATGGACAGTGCGCACCGATACCGGCCGGACGCTGCGTGCCAGGTCTGTGGTGATCTGCACTGGATTCGGTGCCAAGCCGTACATTCCCAACATCAAAGGGCTCAACAGCTTTGCCGGCGAATCTCACCACACCGCTCTGTGGCCCCAAGAAGGTCTGGACATGGCCGGCAAACGCGTGGGGATCATCGGCACCGGGTCGAGCGGCGTTCAGGTCACCCAAGAGGCCGCCGCAGACGCCGAACAGATCACCATCTTCCAGCGGACGCCCAACCTTGCGCTGCCGATGCGGCAGCAACAGTTGACAGGCCAGCTCAAGGAGAAGCTGAAGGAGCACCTTCCCGAGCGATTTGCCCAGCGCCGGAGGTCGTTTGCCGGATTCGATATGGACTTCATCCAGAAGAGCGTGTTCGAAGTCTCGGACGAAGAGCGAACTGACACCTACGAACAGATGTGGGCTACCGGCGGTTTCGAGTTATGGCTCGCCAACTATCAAGATATTTTGCTCGATGAACACGCGAACCGCACCATGTACGATTTCTGGCGCAACAAGGTCCATCAGCGCGTCACCGATCCGGTCAAGGCCGAGAAGCTTGCCCCGAAGGATCCGCCCCATCCGTTCGGGACGAAGCGACCCTCGCTGGAGCAGAACTTCTATGATGTGGTGAACCAGGAGAACGTCGACATCGTCGACGTCAACGAGGATCCGATCGAGCGGATCTCCCCGACGGGGGTCCAGACCAGGTCCGGTCTACGCGAGTTCGACATCCTGGTGTTCGCGACAGGTTTCGACGCGAACCGCGGTGGCATCACGTCGATCGATATCCGAGGCACCAATGATCAACTCCTGAGCCACAAGTGGTCCGAGCGGCTCGATACCTTCATGGGACTCGCCACTGCAGGATTCCCCAACCTGATGTTCGTGTACGGCCCGCAGAGCCCTGCTGGATTCTGCAACGGGCCCACTTGCGCGGAGGTGCAAGGAGAGATCGTTGTCGACTTCCTGACCCACGTTCGCGACGGCGGATACCAGCGGTTCGAGACCAGCGAGGACGCAGAGCAATCATGGACGGCGCACGTGGAGGAAGTCTTCCACATGTCGCTTTTTCCGCGGGCCAAGTCTTGGTATCACGGGGCAAACATTCCCGGTAAGCCGAGCCAGATGCTCAACTACTCTGGCGGCCTTCCTTCCTACTTCGACCACTGGGAGGAAAACGTCGCGGCCGGATACAAGGCATTCACACTGTCCTGATCACGCGCGCGAGCCGCCGGCCCGACGATCGTCCGGCGGCCGCTCGTCGGCAATGGCCCCAAAGCGGCGCAACTGCTGTTAGAGCTTGTGGATGCACGAGCTCGAGCGCCGCGGTTTGTCGGCGGAGCGCGGACCACCACGCCCCCGAACGGACCCCTCAACCACGACCGGAAACGTCCGGAACGAGCAAGGACGGACAGCGCGGTGGCCGCTGATGCTCAATCATCTATGGAAATCTGCACCGTACGATCACACGGTGTGGTGGTCGGCGACCGGTAATACGTGACCTCGGACGAGTTCCTTTCGCGTCCCGGCGATCTACTGGTTTTCCGGACCGCCGGTCCGGGGTCAGAGCAGTAGATGGAAGATGTCGAAGGCGACGTTCCATTCGGCGGTGCCGGGGTTCTTGCGGTCCGGATCGACCGTGACAAAGGTATGCGCCAGCGCCACGCTCAAGCCTCCGGCGATCAGCGGCAGTCGCTGCTCGGTCTCCTCGGAGAGAGCCACGTCCAACGGCGGGCGGGCCGTCAGTTGATCGAGCAGAGGTTGAAGTTCGATCTCCTCGTCCAGTTTTTCGAACCGGTGGATGCTCTCCTGCAGCCCCTTGGTGATCGGCAGGTCCCACGGTTCGATCACGTCACGCAGGTTTGCCTTTGCCGAGGCTTTGCCGATGAGGATCAAATCGTAGATCTTGTCGTCGATGAAATCCGTATAGCGCTTGAGGTCGTTCCGGTCGACCTGTAGTCCAGCCGCTGCCCGGAAGAACCGCTGGAATTTCACGGTGCCCATCACTGGCATGTCGTCAGCTCCTTTCGAAGTATTCATGGATTTGGCGTACCGCCATCGCTCCTTCACCGACTGCGGATGCGACTCGTTTCACCGAGCCGCGGCGGACGTCGCCCGCCGCGAACAGGCCGGGCAAGCTGGTTTCGAGCGTCCTGGACAGCCCGGCGCTGATCGGCCGGTTGCCGTCTCCTCGGGCGTGGACCGCGTCCATGCCCGTGAGGACGAAGCCGTGGTCGTCGAGTGCGATCGCGTCGGCCAGCCACCCGGTGTGCGGCGTCGCCCCGATGAAGACGAACAGGGCATGTACCCGGATCGTGTCCTGGTCGCCCGTGCGATTGTCCTCGACCACGATTTCGTCGAGGTACTTCTGACCGTGGACCGCACGAATCTCGGTGTTCCGGTGCACGGTGACGCGCGGGTGGTGCTCGATCTGGTCGACCAGGTATCGGGACATGCTCTTTCCGAGGTCGTCGCCGCGGATGAGCAGGTGGACGTGGGAGACATGGTCGGCGAGGAAGACGGTGGCCTGGCCGGCGGAGTTTCCGCCGCCGACGATAGCCACCGGGTCGGTGCCGCACATCCGCGCTTCCTGATGGGTCGCGGCGTAGTACACGCTCGTCCCCTCCAGTTCCTCGATCCCCGGAACGGCCAACTTGCGATATCGCGCCCCGGTGGCGAGCACGACCGCCCGGCCGCGAACCGCGCCGCCGTCCGCCAGTCGGAGCACATGGTTCCCGGCCTCGGATCCCAAACCGGTCACCTCCGCCGACACCAGGATGCGGGCGCCGAACTTACCGGCCTGGATTACGGCCCTCTCGGCCAATTCGGAGCCGGAGACCCCTGCCGGGAAGCCCAGATAGTTCTCGATCCGGGAGGAGGTACTGGCTTGGCCGCCGGCGGCGATCGACTCCAGTGTCACCGTGTTCAACCCGTCCGAGGCGCCGTACACGGACGCGGCCAGACCGGCTGGTCCGGCACCCACGACGACGAGGTTGCACACGTCCTGGGCTGCGTCCGGGACCGAGTCCGGGACCGGAAGCCCGACGATGCGTGCGAGTTCCGCATTCGTCGGATTGCGCAGCACCTTCTCGCCGTGCCAGATCACGACGGGAGTGTCCTCGGGGGCGACGTCCAGGCTGCGCAGCAGCTGCTCCGCCCGTTGGTCACGCTCCAGATCGATCCACCTGTGGGGCAATCGGTTTCGCATGGCGAACTCGCGAAGCCGCAACGTGTCCGGCGAATAGCAGGAGCCGATGATCCGGAACCCCGAGCCGAGCCCGATCAGTAGGTGCCGGCGCACCAGGTAGGCGCGCAGGATCAGATCGCTGAGCACGGGATCTTGGGCCACCAGCTCGCGCACCCGCTCGGCCGGGACGACGAGGACCTCGCCGTCCTCGATCGCTTCGGCGGTGAAGAACGCCACCTGGCCTTCCAGCAGTCCGAGCTCGCCCAGGAAGCGGCCTGGACCGTGCACGCGCAGTATCCGGCGTTCGCCGTCCCCGTCGCCCTCGTCGATGACCGCGACCTTGCCGGAAAGGATGACGAAGAAATCGTTGCTGGGCGCGCCCTCTCGGATCAGCACCTCACCGGCGCGAACCGATCGACGCGTGCCACCGGTCTCGAGGCTCGCGACCTGGTCGTCCGTCAGCCGCGGAAATGCTCCGACCGCATCCGGAGTCTCGTCGTCGACCGGCGGACTGTTGCCGACGGGTCCGGCGTCCTCAGACGAAGTTCTGGTCGACATAACACCACCGCCAATCTTCACCTGGCTCCATCGACTGGACGATCGGATGGCCGATGGCGTGAGCGTGCGCGCTCGCGTGCTTGCCCGGCGAAGAGTCGCAGCAACCGACGTGTCCGCACGTCAGGCACAGCCTCAGATGCACCCACGGGGTGCCGAGGCGAAGACATTCCTCGCAACCCTGCGGGGTCCGGGGCACCACGTCCCGGATCGCGGTCACGTGTGGGTCGGCATGGACATAAGTCATGACTTCGCCTCCTTGCCTGCATCTTCCGAGAGCGCCTGATCGAGCCACGTGCGCAGCTGGGGTACCGGAGCTGCGCCCGCCTGACGAGCGAGGACCTCACCCCGGTCCATCACCAGCAGAGTCGGTACGGCGCGGACGGTGAAGCGTTCGGCCGTCTGGGGCGCAGCATCCACGTCGACCTTGACCAGCTTGATCTGACCTGCGCGTTCTGTGGCGAGCTGCTCGAGCGCCGGGCTGACCATGCGGCACGGGCCGCACCACGTCGCCCAGAGATCGACGAGCACAGGCACCGAGGACTTCTCGGCGACCTCCGCGAAGTCGCCGTCCCCTGCCGAGGCGATCCAGGGCAGCGGCTCGTGGCAGTTCCCGCAGCGGGGTCTTCCGTCCCCGGCCGCAGGCACCTTGTTGATCTTACCGCAGTGCGGGCACTTCACCTTGTCGGATCCCATGACGACACCTCTTCTCAGGCCGCCGCGACGGCGGGTTCCGCATACGCGACGGCGAGCTCGCCGCCGTCCACCGTGACACTGATGGTGCCACCCGGTGCGATTTCGCCCCGCAACAGCGCACGACCGATCTTGGTCTCGACCTCGTGGGCGATGTACCGCCGCAGCGGCCGCGCACCGTAGACCGGGTCGAAACCGTGTTCGGCGATGAGCCGGCGTGCTTCCGGCGTGATATCCAGGTGTATCTGGCGCTCCGACAACCTGTTCCGAAGATCGGTGAGCTGCAGCTCGACGATGTGCTCGATCTGGGGCAGCGTGAGCGGGGTGAACAACACGATGTCGTCGACCCGGTTGAGGAACTCGGGACGGAAGTGCCCGCGCAGTTCCGCCAGCACCCGCTCCCGGGCGTCCGGCTTGATCTCGCCGTCGGCTGTGACTCCCTCGAGGAGATGCTGGGATCCGATGTTGGAGGTCATGATGATCACCGTGTTCCGGAAATCGACTTGCCTGCCTTGAGAATCGGTGATCCGGCCGTCATCGAGCACCTGCAGCAGGGTATTGAAGACGTCGGCGTGGGCCTTCTCGATCTCGTCGAAGAGCACCACGGAGTACGGCTTGCGGCGCACCGCCTCGGTGAGCTGGCCACCCTCGTCGTACCCGACGTACCCGGGGGGCGCACCGATGAGCCTGCTCACTGTGTGCCGCTCCTGGTACTCGCTCATGTCCAGGCGCACCATGTTGTCTTCGCTGTCGAAGAGGGCGCTGGCCAGCGTCTTTGCGAGCTCGGTCTTTCCCACCCCCGTCGGTCCCAGGAAGATGAACGAACCGATCGGCCGGCGCGGATCACGGATGCCGGACCTCGCCCGGATCACCGCGTCTGCGACCAGTTGCACCGCCTCGTCCTGACCGACGACCCTCTCGTGGAGAATCTCGTCGAGCTTCAACAGCTTCTCCCGCTCACCTTCCTGCAGCCGGGCGACCGGGATACCCGTCCATGCGGCCACGATCTCTGCGATCTCGTCTTCGGTGACCACTTCACGCAGCAACGGATTCCGGCCCTGCCTGGTAGCCAGTTGCTCCTCCGCCGCCTCGAGCCTGCGCTCCAGCGCGGTGATCTCGCCGTACCGCAACTCGGCGGCCCGATTGAGGTCGTAGTTGCGTTCCGCCTCCTCGGCCTCGTGGCGCAATCGTTCCAGCTCTCCCCGCAGCTCCTGCACCCGCCGGATCGCCTGCCGCTCCGCCTCCCACTGAGCGTGCCGGGCGTCGGCCTCGGCCCGTAGATCGGCCAGCTCCTTACGTAGCTCTTCGAGGCGCGTCTTGCTGGCCGCGTCCGTTTCCTTGGACAGGGCGGCCTCTTCGATCTCCAGCCGGGTCACCTTCCGGGTGAGCTCGTCGAGTTCGGCGGGCATCGAATCGATTTCGGTGCGTAGCCGGGCGCACGCCTCGTCCACCAGATCGATCGCCTTGTCCGGAAGGAAGCGGTCGGTGATGTACCGGTGCGAGAGGGTCACGGCGGCCACCAGTGCTCCGTCCTGAATCTTCACGCCGTGAAACACCTCGAGGCGTTCTCGAAGTCCGCGCAGAATCGAGATCGCATCCTCGGCGCTGGGCTCGTCGACGAGAACCGTCTGGAAGCGACGCTCCAGTGCCGCATCGGATTCGATGTGCTTGCGATACTCGTCGAGAGTGGTGGCACCGATCATGTGCAGTTCGCCGCGGGCGAGCATCGGCTTGAGCATGTTGCCGGCGTCGAGAGACCCTTCGCCGCCGACTGATCCCGCACCGACCACTGTATGTAACTCGTCGACGAACAACAGGATGTGCCCCTCGGCCGCCTTCACCTCGGACAGCACCGCCTGCAGTCGCTCCTCGAACTCGCCGCGGTACTTCGCACCGGCCACCAGGGAACCCATGTCGAGCGAAAAGATCGTCTTGTCGCGCAGGCCCTCGGGCACGTCGCCGCGGACGATCCGCTGGGCGAGGCCCTCGACGATCGCGGTCTTACCAACGCCGGGGTCGCCGATCAGCACCGGATTGTTCTTCGTCTTCCGGCTCAGGATCTGCGTTACCCTGCGGATCTCGGCATCTCGGCCGATGACCGGATCGAGTTTGCCTGCCCGCCCCTCGGAGACGAGGTCGCGTCCGTACTTCTCCAGCGCCTCGTACGCCCCTTCCGGGGTGGCCGAGGTGACGCGCTGATTGCCGCGCACTTTCGTCAGCGCCGTGAGGAAGGCGTCTCGTGTGACCCCATGACTGGCGAGGACCCGTCCGGCCGCGCTGGCCGACCCCTCCTCGGAGAGGGCCATCACGAGATGCTCCACCGACACGTAGGAATCCTTGAGTCGCTTCGCCTCCCGTTCCGCGGCGTCGAGCAGCTTGGCCAGGCGCTGGGTGATCGTCACCTGACCGGGTGTCGCGCCGGGGCCGCTGACCTTCGGCCTACGCGACAGTTCACGTTCCAGATCGGATCGCAGGGCATCGACGTTCGCGCCGGCCTGCTCGAGCAGTCGGGGTACCAACCCTTCCTGCTGATCGACCAACGCGAGCAACAGGTGCTCTCCGTCGACCTCGGTGTGACCCATTCTGGTCGCGACGTTCTGGGCTTCCTGCAGGGCTTCTCGTGACTTTTCAGTCAGGCTGCCGGTGTCCATGGGGGTGTCCTCCTTCTGCGGGAAGCTGCTTCGAGTTTCTCGATTCGATCCAGCAGATCGAGCACGAGCCCGATTGCCGAGTAGTTCAGGCCCAGGCCGGTCCGCAGCCGTTGGATGCGGGCGGCGTGGACCACTTCGGATGGTTCGAATGACATCTCGCCGCCGGCGTCGCGGTGGGCGTCGAGCAGGCCGAGAGCCACAAGCTTTCGTGCCAGGTCGGGGTGCAGCCCGGTACGTTCGGCGAAGGCATCTGGCGACAAACCGGCACGGCGAACCAATACGTACTGGGTGACCGGGGTCGGGGTGCTCATGTGTCTTTCCTCGGATCGAAGTTCGATTCGGTGGCCAACTGCTCGAACAGCTCGCGTTCGCGTGCTGTCGGTTTCGGCGGCACCATCACCTTGATTTCGGCGTAGAGGTTGCCGTTGGCGCCCCGCGGATTGGGCATTCCCTCTCCGCGCAGGCGAAGCTTCCTGCCCGTCGACGAGCCCGGCACCACTTTGACTTTCGCCTCGCCACCCGGGGTGGGAACGACGACGGTCGACCCGAGGACCGCCTCCCATGGCGATACGGGCAGGTCGACGTAGATGTCCCGGCCCTGGACGCGGAACCGGGGATGCGGCTTGATCCGCACCACGAGGTACAGATCCCCGGGCGGCGCGTCACCGTTGCCCCGGCCGCCTTGCCCGGCCAGCCGGATTCGCTGTCCGTCCAGGACACCGGCCGGAATGTCGACGTCGTACTGCCGGCCGTCCAGTCTGAGAGTGCGTTTGCCGCCCCGATACGCCTCTTCCAGGGGCAGTTCCAGTTCCGCTTCCTGATCGGCGCCGGGGATCGGCCCGTACCCGCCACCGCCGCCGAACATCTGCCCGAAGAGGTCCTCGAAGTCGACGCCGCCCTCGCCACCGACACCGTGACCGAAGTGCACCCTTCTGCCCCCGCCCCCACCGCCGTACCCGCCGCCGCCGAACCCGCCGCCGTACCCACCGGCGCTTGCCCGGACCCGTTCGTCGTAGTCCTCGGGCACACGCCGGAAGTCGTCACCGAATCGGTCGTAGCGTTTCCGGGTGTCCGGGTCGGACAACACCTGGTAGGCCTCGTTGGCCTCCTTGAACTTGTCCTCCGCAGTGGGGTCCTTGTTCACGTCGGGGTGGTACTTGCGGGCCAGCTTGCGGTAGGCCTGCTGGATTTCGTCGGTGCCGGCGCCCCGCGGGACCCCGAGCACTTCGTAGTAGTCACGCGCCATCGGTGCTCACCCCTCGGGGCGGCTGACGACCACCGCGGCGGGACGCAGTTGCCGCCCGTCCTCTCCATAGCCCGGGCGCAAGACCTCGACCACGGTCCCGGAGGGAAGGTCGGGTTGGGCCACCACACTGACCACTTCATGGAGCTCCGGGGAGAACGGCACACCGACCTCGTCGTGGCGCTCGAAGCCGAACCGTGAGAGCACCTGCACCGCCTGATCCCGGATCGCCTTCACACCCTCGACGACGGTCTGAGGATCGCTGCCCGCATGGGCCAGCGCAAGCTCCAAATTGTCCAGTACCGGCAGCCACGCCGCGGAAACCTTCGCCACCTCCGCGGCGCGTTCACGATCCAGATCCTTGGCATACCGCTTGCGCAGGTTGTCCAGATCTGCGAGGGCCCTGCGCCAGCGGTCCTCGAGTTGAGCCAACTCGGCCCCCGTGTCGGTGCGATCCGGCGCCGTCTCGGTCTGATCCCCGTCGGTACCGTCGGTAGCCGGCTCGGTCGTCGAATGATCTGCAGACCTTTCCATCGTGTGCCTCAGCTTCGATCGAATTCGGCGTCGATCACGTCGTCGTCATCCGACGACGCAGCCTCTGCGCCGCCGGCCTGGTGTCCGTCGCCGCCGTCCTGGACTGGCGCGAGCCCGTAGAGCAGCTGCTGGAGCTCCGAGGTCAGGGGCTCTACCTCCGCGGGTGAAGCACCGTCTTTGACGGCCTTCCTGGCGTCGGCGATCAGCATCTCGGCCCGCGCCTTGTCGTGCGGTGGCGCACTGTCACCGAGTTCGGCGAGTCGCCGTTCCACTTGATAGGCAACCGAATCGAGCGCGTTGCGTGCGTCGACCGCCTTGCGCAGCGCCTCGTCCTCACCCCGGTTCCGTTCGGCCTCTGCCAGCATGCGCTCGACGTCACTCTGGTCCAGGTTGCCCTGCTCACTGATCGTGATGCTCTGCTCCTTGCCGGTGTCCTTGTCGCGGGCGGTGACGTTGAGGATGCCGTTGGCGTCGATATCGAAAGTGACTTCGACTTGGGCCTCGCCACGTGGCGCGGGGCGGATGTCTTCCAGCCGGAACCGGCCGAGCACCCGGTTGTCGGCAGCCCGTTCGCGTTCGCCCTGCAGCACCACGACGTCCACGGCGGACTGATTGTCTTCCGCCGTGGAGAACACTTCGCTGCGCCGGGCCGGGATCGTCGTGTTGCGCTCGATGATCTTGGTCATCACCCCGCCCTGCGTCTCGACGCCGAGGGACAGCGGGGTGACATCGAGCAACAGCACATCGGAGACCTCGCCCTTGAGCACGCCCGCCTGGACTGCGGCACCGAGCGCCACGACCTCGTCCGGGTTGACGCCCATGTGGGGGTCCTTACCGCCGGTGAGCCGGCGAACCAGCGCCTGCACCGCCGGAATACGTGTCGAACCACCGACCAGGATCACCTCGTCGATGTCGTTGGCGGTGACCTTGGCGTCACTCATCGCCTGCTTCACGGGGTCGAGGCAGCGTTCCACCAGATCCGCCGTCAGATCCTCGAACTTCGATCGCATGATCGTGGTGGTGAGGTGCTTGGGACCGTTCGCGTCAGCGGTGACGAAGGGCAAGTTGACCTGGGCCTGTGTCACCGAGGACAACTCGACCTTGGCTTTCTCCGCGGCCTCGAAGAGGCGCTGCAATGCCTGCGCATCCTTGCGCAGATCGATATTCTCCGCACGCTGGAATTCGTCGGCGAGGTAGTCCACCAGGCGTCGGTCGAAGTCGTCGCCGCCGAGGTGGGAGTCGCCGGCCGTGGAACGAACCTCGACCACTCCCTCGCCGACATCGAGCAGACTCACATCGAAGGTGCCGCCGCCGAGGTCGAAGACCAGTACGGTTTCGTGGGTCTGCTTGTCCATGCCGTACGCCAGTGCCGCAGCGGTCGGCTCGTTGATGATCCGCAGAACCTCGAGGCCAGCGATCCGGCCGGCGTCTTTGGTGGCGTTGCGCTGCGCGTCGTTGAAGTAGGCCGGAACGGTGATGACCGCTTCCTTGACCTTCTCACCGAGGAACTTGCTCGCGTCGTCGACGAGCTTGCGCAGCACGAGGGCGCTGATCTCCTCCGGCGCGTACTTCTTTCCCCGCACGTCGAATCGGGCCTCACCGTTGTCACCCGGCACGACGTCGAAGCTGACCGCTTTGGCCTCCTCGGAGATCTCGTCGTAATGACGTCCGATGAAGCGTTTCGCCGAGTAGATCGTTCCCTTCGGATTCAAGATCGCCTGCCGTCGGGCAAGCTGACCCACCAGGCGCTCGCCGCTCTCGGTGAACGCCACCACCGACGGCGTCGTCCGCGCTCCCTCGACATTGGAGATCACCACCGGCTCGCCGCCTTGCCAGCTTGCGATGACCGAGTTGGTGGTGCCCAGGTCTATACCCACAGCAGTCGCCATGACTCATTCCTTTCGATCGGTCCGGCCGGTGAGCAAGCGGACGGCTTCGTCCGCGACCTCGACATCGGCGAGGACTTCGTAGTGACGTGGTTGTAATGACTGGATTGAGGTGAAGTCGCGCCGGCCGCCCTGCAGCGCATACATGAGCAGGCCGAGCAGAGCGCCGACAACGGCACCGAATACCAACCCGTAGAAGGCGAGCGCGAGGCCCGTGAGCAGCGGCTGGACCCAATCGAGTAACCCGAAGATCCAGCCGAACAGCGCACCCGTCAACGCGCCCGCGGCGGCGCCGCGCAGAGCGGCCCAGCCGTAGTTCAATCGGCCGACGATCTGCTCGACCAGCTCGATGTCGCGACCGACGATGGCCAGTTTGTCTACCGTGAAATGCTGGTCGGAGAGGTAGTCGACGGCGCTCTCGGCGTCGGCATAGGTGTCGAATGTCGCAATCACCTGGCGTGCAGGTGGGTGTGGACTTACGGCGGAGGTTCCGCCACTGGACTCTGACATCACGCCCCCTAGGCGTCGATGACTTGGGATTCGCCGAGCCCGCGTACCAGTTCGGCGTTCGGTCGATCAGTCAACCGTTTGAGCTCACGGAGGCTCAACCGCCTGAGAGTTCCTCATCCGCCTCTGGGCGTCATCAAGATTCGCCTAATGGGCGTCCACACAACGGGAGACAGTGGCGTCCACACCTCACCCAGGGCATAGACGTCCGCCGGAACCCGCTCGAGGTGGCCGGTACGCGCACTCCGGGCATCAGTACTACTCGGGGAATTCCATGAGTTGAACTCCCGATAGGAAATTTTCGCAGCCGAAGGAGGTGGGTCACAAGGCCCCGCGTTGACTCATCCAAAATGCCCGCGTAAGCCCCTTCGTTGCCTCACGTGAGAA
>NZ_JASHKW010000099.1:0-258 GCF_030056915.1 Rhodococcus sp. IEGM 1307 | reverse complement strand
AGACAGTCCTCGACCACCACGACATGCTCCGAGCCCGACTCCGGCGCGGAACAACAGACGAAGACACCGTCCTCGAAATCCCACCGGCCGGAACAATCGCGGCCGCACCCCTCATCACCCACGTCGCGGTCGAGACGGACCCGGACAACGACCTCGCCGCGATGGCACGCACGCAACTCGACGCCGCAACACACCGACTCGACCCCGAAAACGGGATCATGCTCCAACTCGTCTGGCTCGACCCCCGCACCCAACCCG
>NZ_JASHKW010000098.1:0-260 GCF_030056915.1 Rhodococcus sp. IEGM 1307 | reverse complement strand
CCCAGTTGGAGGTGTCCCGGATCGCGATCAACGTCGCGACCACCGCGACACCCATGCCGACCGCGGCGATCTGATTGCCGCGGACCGCGGTCTTCGGGCCGGTCAGACCCATCAGACCGTAGATGAACATCGCGAACGCCACGATGTACAACACGTTGACGAGGTACTCCATTACCGGTCCCCACCCTTCTGGGCAACAGCAGCAGCGGGGGCGGCGGGCTTGGACTTGAACATCGCCAGCATCCGGTCGGTGACCACGA
>NZ_JASHKW010000097.1:0-263 GCF_030056915.1 Rhodococcus sp. IEGM 1307 | reverse complement strand
CCTCCGCCCGCGAGATCCAGGTGTCGGTGCCCTCGTCGTAGACGGCGTCGGTGTACTCGATCGGCGTCCACGCGGACTCGTCGGCGTCGATGGATGCGATCGCACGTTTGATGGTGGAGGTCAGGCGCACGGTGACCGACACATCGGCACCGGCACGGGTCGCGGCACCAATGGTGGGATGGCCGTAGAACGCCGAATCGCACCGAACCAGGGGTTTCGACGCGCCGTCACCGCTCGAGCAGCCAACGTGCGCCCCGCGGGCC
>NZ_JASHKW010000096.1:0-267 GCF_030056915.1 Rhodococcus sp. IEGM 1307 | reverse complement strand
GGTTGTCGACGTGCCCGTACATCATCGTCGAACTCGACCGCAGACCCAGCTCGTGCGCCGTGGTCACCACCTCGATCCAGGTGGCGGTGGGCAGCTTCCCCTTGGTCAGCACCCAGCGCACCTCGTCGTCGAGGATTTCCGCGGCCGTGCCCGGAATGGTGTCCAGACCCGCCTCGCGCAGTTCCGTCAACCAGTCCCGGATGCTCTGCCCACCGCGGGAGGCGCCGTTGACGATCTCCATCGGGGAGAACGCGTGCACGTGCATCG
>NZ_JASHKW010000095.1:0-270 GCF_030056915.1 Rhodococcus sp. IEGM 1307 | reverse complement strand
ACGATCATCGAGGTCCACGGCCACGGCAAACAAGGCTCCGGATACGGCTACTCCGGCGTGCGCGGGCTCAACGCCCTCATCGCCACCGTCACCACCGAGACCGCTGCGCCGGTGATCCTCACCCAACGCCTGCGCCGAGGAGCCTGCGGCTCCCCGCGCGGCGCCGCCCGCATGGTCGCCGACGCCCTGGCCAGCGTCGACCGGCTGCGTTCCCAGGCCCGCGGGGCGCACGTTGGCTGCTCGAGCGGTGACGGCGCGTCGAAACCCCTG
>NZ_JASHKW010000094.1:0-272 GCF_030056915.1 Rhodococcus sp. IEGM 1307 | reverse complement strand
GCCACGAACACCACAAACACCCACAAACCAACCACAAAGAGAGCCAAAACGAAAACCCCGACCACACCACAAAAACCCACCCGCACACCACCGAACCGAAAACCCCCACCAAACAACCAAAACCACAACCCCACCCACCCCACACACCCGACCCCCAAACACACCCCACACCACCACCACAAACCCCACCCCCCCCACCAACCCCCCCACCACCCCCAAAACACCACCCACACACAACAAAACGACCCCAACACGCAACCACCACCAACCCC
>NZ_JASHKW010000093.1:0-277 GCF_030056915.1 Rhodococcus sp. IEGM 1307 | reverse complement strand
GCCGCGACAGCCCGCGATTCCTCGGTGCCAGCCGCCGCGGCGGTCGCAACCGCATCCGCCGCAGACGACGTCGTCGACCCCGACGATCCGCCTGGGGAATAGCCTGCACTCATGGCCGCACGGAAGACCACCCAGCGACGCTCCAAGCCCAGACGAGCCAGCGCCGCGCCGCTGATACCCACCCCGGGGCACGGGGAGCAGATCTGGATCCTCGATGTCCCTTATCGGGCATCCGCGCCCGGTGCCAAGTACTACAAAGCGCTCAAAGCATATGCCT
>NZ_JASHKW010000092.1:0-283 GCF_030056915.1 Rhodococcus sp. IEGM 1307 | reverse complement strand
CACGAACCCGGACAACACCAGGATCGCGATGTTCGCCAACAATTCGGTATACATCAGATCGCCGCCTGGTGGACCGGGGCTTGGAGGTCGTTGCCGTACTCGTCGAGGTATCCGAAGAACTCGTACGTCCGCCGGGGCACCATCACATGGTCGAGGAACACTGCCAGCGGTGTTGCGAGTGTTCTGAAAAGTGTTGTGATCATGAGGTTTCCTTGGTGTCTCGGGTGCCGCAGGACGCGGCGAGGACCTCGTCCGAGAAATCGGGGGCCAGCGCCCCGTCGAC
>NZ_JASHKW010000091.1:0-290 GCF_030056915.1 Rhodococcus sp. IEGM 1307 | reverse complement strand
ATAAATAAGCCATCGGTTGTTAAGATTGGTCATGGCAACTCGCGGTCCGCGACCGACGGACATTGTGCTGACCGAGACCGAACGCGCAGAACTCGAGGGGTGGTCGCGGCGACGCAAGACCGCTGCAGGTTTGGCGGTACGGTCGCGAATCATCCTCGCTGCTGCCGATGGTGGATCCAATACCGAAGTGGCGCAGAGGCTGGGGTTAAACCGAGGCACGGTTCGGCGGTGGCGCGACAGGTTCGTCGAGGACCGATGCGACGGGTTGCTCGACGAACCACGCCCCGGCC
>NZ_JASHKW010000090.1:0-300 GCF_030056915.1 Rhodococcus sp. IEGM 1307 | reverse complement strand
CCTCCCCCAACCCCAAATCACCCTCAACTACCTCGGCCGGTTCGACCACCCGCCGTCAGGTCCGGAGGCGGGCTGGATGCCTGTGACGGATGTGGATCTCGGCCGACGACCCGACTCGGACCTTGCCGCTGCCGCCGTCCTGACAATCGATGTCGCGACGGTCGTCACTGAGGGCGCTGCACGGCTGACGGCGACGTGGTCCTACGCCGCCGGTGTCCTTGCCGCGACCGATGTCGACGACATCGCCGAGCTGTGGACCGAAGCGCTCACCGCCCTCGCCGACCACATCAGCCGACCCGG
>NZ_JASHKW010000008.1:0-410034 GCF_030056915.1 Rhodococcus sp. IEGM 1307 | reverse complement strand
CCCACCGGCCCCGGCGTCCGGATGGACTCCGGCGTCGAAACCGGCTCGGTGATCGGCGGCCAGTTCGACTCCATGCTCGCCAAACTCATCGTCACCGGCGCCACCCGCGACGAGGCCCTGGCCCGCGCCCGCCGCGCCCTCGCCGAATTCCAGGTCGAAGGCCTGGCCACGGTCATCCCGTTCCACCGGGCCGTCGTCTCCGACCCCGCCTTCATCGGCGACGGCACCTCATTCGACGTCTACACCAAGTGGATCGAAACCGAATGGGACAACCAGATCGAACCGTTCACCGGCACCCAGCCGATCGACGAGGACGAGACCGGGCCCCGGCAGAACGTCGTCGTCGAGGTCGGCGGCCGCCGCGTCGAGGTGTCCCTGCCCGGCCAGTTCACCCTCGGCACCGGCGCCGGTGCCGCGGCCGGGGCGGTCCGCAAGAAGCCCAAGGCCCGCACCCGCGGCGGCGCCCACGGCGGCGCCGCCTCCGGTGACGCCGTCACCGCCCCCATGCAGGGCACCGTCGTCAAGGTCGCCGTCGAAGAAGGCCAACAAGTCGCCGAGGGCGACCTCATCGCCGTCCTCGAGGCCATGAAGATGGAAAACCCCGTCAATGCCCACAAGGCCGGCGTCGTCACCGGCCTCGCCGTCGAACCCGGCGCCGCCATCACCCAGGGCACCGTCCTCGCCGAACTGAAATAGGCGCCTGCACCACTCGTGAGTCCTTCTCGGCCCCCGGGGTCGAGAAGGACTCACAGTAGTCTGTACGCATGTCTGACGTTCCCGAGATCCGTATCGGCACTGCCGAACGCGAGCAGGCCCTGAACGTGTTGAGCGAACATTTCGCGGCGGGCCGTCTGACGGTCCCCGAATTCGACGAGCGCAGTCTCGCGGTCACGAATGCCACCACCCGCGGCGAGCTCGATCGAGTGTTCACCGACCTCCCCGCGACCGCGGTCGGCACGCCCGCCAAAGCCGAATCGGCCGGTGCCGACAACGACCAGAACTGGCGTCGCATCGTGATGTCGGTGATCCCGCTCGTCGCTCTCGTGCTGTTCTTCGTCGTTCCTGTCGACAACAGCTGGCTGTTCTTCCTGATGATCCCTGCCGCCGGCGCCATCCTGTTCGGCACCCGCGACGACCGCCACGGCCGGGATCGCCGCCGAGACCGGGACCGCTGACGTGGAACCTGTCGAGGTCAATGCGGGTGGCTGGTACCTGCGCGCGCTGCGGGCGGACGAACGGGTCGACGATCGTCCGGCGCTCGCGGACGGTGGAATCGCCGAACCCGAGTACGTCGCCCGCCGCACCGCGCAGTGGCTGAGCGACGAGCACTATTCGTGGGCGATCTGCCAGCCCAACACCGGCGAACTGCTCGCCGAGGTGGGGCTCACTCCGTCCGGGGACTCCGCGACCCTCACCGGCTGGGCGAGGACCGGCCACGAGGACGCGCTCGCGAGCGGATCGGATGCGGTGCAACGGTTTGCGGAGGGCGCGTTGGGGTTGACGGTCCAGCGGTGAGTATGCGATCCGTTCCGGTGGCAGCCCTCACCGTGCTGGCACTGGTCATGCTGTTGTCCCCTGCGTCCGCGACGCCGTCGGGTCCCGAGCATGCCGACAAGGTGGTGCACGCCGTGCTGTTCGCGGCGCTGGCGGCCGCCTCCCGGTATGCGCTCCTGACGCCACGGATCACCGTGCTCTGGCTCGCGGCGTTCGCGGTGATCACCGAGATTCTGCAGGGCGTGCTTCCGATCGGCCGGCACGGATCGGTCTGGGATCTCTGCGCCGACATGGTCGGTGTGGCGCTCGGCTTGTCCGCTCAGTCCGCGATCATGCGCTCCCGCAGCAGGGTCTGAACCCCGGCGTCGAGGCCGAGTCCGTCGGAGAAGTACCGCTCGACGGTCCCGTACTGCTCCCGCATGACGGCCAGGGACACCTCCAGATACTGCTCACGGACTCCGAGCACGGGCTCGAGCAACGCCGGATCTCCACCCGCGTCGACGAACTTCTCGAACACGCCCGCGAACGACGGAAGCAGGAGTTCGTTGGTCAGCAGGTAGTCGTGGAACACGTCTTCCTCGCTGACTCCGAGGAGCAGCAGCAGTGCCGCCGTGGCCCATCCTGTCCGGTCCTTACCGGTGGTGCAGTGCACGAGGGCAGGCGTGTTGTCGTTCGAGGCCAGGCCGCCGAACAACTCCCGGTACGAGGAGACCGCGCTCGGCATCACGACGAAGTCGCGGTAGCTGCCCTCGAAGTATTCGATCGCGCGCCCGCCGCCGAGTTCCCGTTCGGCGATCATCGGGTCGGCGATCACCTGGAGCATCTGCGCGGGAATCGACCGGATCCCCTTGTCGGCCAGGACGTCCAACGCGACGGCGCGGGCCCCGTCCGGGAGTGTGTCGGGTGCCGCGTCACGCTCGTCCGCGGTGCGCAGGTCGTACACCGTCCGGATCCCGAGGCCGTCGAGCAGCGGCATGTCCGTGTCCGTGACCCGGCTGAGATCGGTCGAACGGAAGTACACGCCGGTGCGTACTTTCGCGCCGTCCTGGGTTCGGTAGCCACCGACGTCTCGCAGATTGGGCACGGACGTGAGCGGTATCGGCGTCATGCGTCGACGGTACCGCCCAGCACTCGGGCCAGTGCATCCACGGCGGCGTCGAGTTCGGCGGTCGTCACCGTCAGAGGTGGGCGGAACCTGATCCCGCGCCTGCCGGTCGGCAGGATCAGCACCCGCTCCCGGTCCCGGAGGTCGGCGACGACGCGGTCCCGCCGCTGCGGGGTGGAGAGCGTGATGGCGCACATGAGGCCGCGTCCCCGCGGCTCGGTCACCTCGGCGTTCGCGCGTGCGAGTTCCCGCAGTCGTTCGAGGAGATGCGCCCCGATCATCCGGGCTCGGTCGACGAGCCTGTCCTCCTCGACGATCTCGAGGATCCGGCGGGACCGCACCATGTCGGTGAGGTTGCCACCCCAGGTGGAGTTGATCCGGGAGCTCACGGCGAACACGTTGTCGGGGATGTCGTCCACCCGGCCGCCGGCCATGATGCCGCAGACCTGAGTCTTCTTGCCGAACGCGACGACGTCCGGGTGCACTCCCAACTGCTGGTACGCCCAGGCGGTGCCGGTGAGACCGCACCCGGTCTGCACCTCGTCGAATACGAAGAGGGCGTCGTTCTCCCGGCAGAGCGCCTCCATCGCCTGGAAGAACTCCGGGCGGAAGTGGTGGTCGCCGCCCTCACCCTGGATCGGTTCGGCGATGAAACACGCCACGTCCGAAGGGTTCTCGGCGAACGCGTGCCGCGCCTGGTCCAGCGCGTGGCGCTCAGCTTCCACGACGTCCCGCCCGTCCGCGAGGTATGGGGAGTCGATGCGCGGCCAGTCGAACTTGGGGTACCGCGCCACCTTGCCGGGCTCGGTGTTGGTCAGCGACATGGTGTATCCACTGCGCCCGTGGAACGCCTCGGTCAGATGGAGCACCTTCGTGCCGAGCGCCGGGTCGAGGCCTCGGCTCTCGTTGAGCCTGCTCTTCCAGTCGAACGCCACCTTCAGAGCGTTCTCGACGGCGAGTGCGCCACCGTCGATGAAGAAGAGATGCGGCAGTGCGGGATCGCCCAGCACCCGGGCGAACGTCTCGACGAACCGTGCCATCGGGACGGTATAGATGTCGGAGTTGCTCGGTTTGTTGATCGCCGCCGCCGCCAGTTCTCGGCGAAAGGCGTCGTCGTCCGCCAGTGCCGGATGGTTCATCCCCAGCGCCGACGAGGCGAAGAATCCGAACATGTCCAGATAGCTGGTGCCGTCCCGCTGGTCGACGAGATGCGTACCGCGTGAGCGTTCCAGGTCGAGCACCAGGTCGAAACCGTCGACCAGAATGCGCTCGCGCAGCACGTCCTGCACCTGGCTCGCCGGCAGCTCGCCCCCATCTCCGGTAAATCGAATCGCTGTGCTCATACCGAGAGATTACGTCAAAATTCCTGTGAACCGGCGACGATTCAGCAACATATCCGGAACAGAGCTCACCTGTCGTAAAATGTTTGCAAGATGATGGTGCTGCGCGTGTGTACGTTGGCGGTGGCACGGATCTCCCGCAGCAGGTGTTCCAGCTCCCGCGGGGAGGCGACGCGCACCAGCAGCACGTAGCTCTCCTCCCCCGCGACCGAGTGACACGCTTCGATCGCGGGGAGGTTCCGCAACCGGGCGGGGGCATCGTCGGGCTGGGACGGATCGAGAGGGGTGATCGCGACGAATGCGGACAGACCGTGCCCGAGCGCATCCGGATCGATCTTCGCGGTATACCCGCGGATCACTTTGCGGGCCTCGAGCCTGCGCACCCTGGACTGCACGGCGGAGATCGACAGCCCCGCCTTCTCGGCGAGTGTCGCCAGAGTCGCCCGGCCGTCGGCCACCAACTCCTGCATCAGTACCCGATCGATGTCGTCGAGAGGAGTATGGGGTGCGTCGCTACGAAAAGAATCCACCACCAGCGCAGGCTAGCCCAGCGGAGGTGCCTCATGGTCGAAACGTCAGAGCTCCGCGCCCGCGTTGCCCGGGCGCGGAAGCCGAACGCGAGACGAGGGCGCCGGCGTACTTCACCCACCGACCGCTGCTCGCCGAGACACTCGGCCGGCCCGTGCACGACCCGTTCACGCTCCACCGACAGCAGCAGGATCGAATCCGAGAGAGGACAGCATCGTGAACCTTCCCGCCCCCGAGGAGTTGTGCCGACGCGCCGAGGAAGCACTGATCCGGTGCGGCGCCGAGATCACCGACGCCGGTGGACCGCTCGTCGCGCGCACCCCGATCACCGGGACCGAACTGCGCACGGTGACCGCGAGCAGCGCGGACGACGTGGACCGGGCGATCACCGCGGCGCACGAGGCCTTTCTCGAGTGGCGTACCGTCCCCGCACCCCAGCGCGGCGCGGTGGTGCGTCGCCTGGGTCAGCTTCTCACGGAACACAAGACGGATCTGGCGGAACTCGTCACCCTCGAGGCGGGCAAGATTCCGTCCGAGGCGCAGGGCGAGGTGCAGGAGATGATCGACATCTGCGAATTCGCGGTCGGTCTGTCACGCCAGTTGTACGGCAGGACGATGGCGTCGGAACGTCCGGGACACCGGCTGATGGAGACGTGGCACCCGCTGGGCGTCGTCGGAGTGATCTCCGCATTCAACTTCCCCGTGGCCGTGTGGTCGTGGAACACCGCCGTCGCGCTGGTCTGCGGCGACACGGTGGTGTGGAAGCCGTCGGACCGGACTCCGCTCACCGCAATCGCCTGCGATGCACTGCTGGCGCGCGCCGCCCGCGACGTCGGTGCACCCGCGGGGATCCATGCCCTGGTCCAGGGCGCGGGGGACGTCGGTGAGCGTCTCGTCGACGACGCACGCGTGGCTCTGGTCAGCGCCACCGGGTCGGTGCGGATGGGTCGCGCCGTGGGTCCGCGCGTCGCCGCGCGGTTCGGCAAATGCCTGCTCGAACTGGGCGGCAACAACGCAGCGGTGGTGGCCCCGTCCGCCGATCTCGACCTTGCCGTGCGGGGAATCGTCTTCTCCGCCGCGGGCACCGCGGGCCAGCGCTGCACGTCACTGCGCCGGCTGATCGTGCACTCGTCCGTCGCCGACGAACTGGTGCAGCGCATCTCTTCGGCGTACGGCCAGTTAAAGGTCGGGAATCCGTTCGACGACGGCGTCCTCGTCGGTCCGCTGGTGAACGGCTCCGCGTTCGAGGCCATGCAGACCGCGTTGGACAAGGCCCGCGCCGACGGCGGGACCGTCGTCTGCGGCGGCGAACGCAGCGGAGGTAGCGACTCCGCCTACTACGTCTCGCCCGCCCTCGTCCGGATGCCCGCGCAGACGTCGGTGGTGCAGGAGGAAACGTTCGCACCGATCCTCTACGTCCTCACCTACGACGACTTCGATCAGGCGATCGCGTTGCACAACGAAGTGCCCCAAGGCCTCTCGTCGTCGATCTTCACCACCGATCAGCGAGAGGCCGAGAGATTCCTTGCGGCAGACGGTTCCGACTGCGGCATCGCGAACGTCAACATCGGCACGTCGGGTGCGGAGATCGGCGGGGCGTTCGGCGGCGAGAAGGAGACGGGCGGCGGACGCGAGTCCGGATCCGACGCATGGAAGGCGTACATGCGTCGCGCGACGAACACCGTCAACTACTCCGATCGACTCCCGCTCGCGCAGGGGGTGGAGTTCACCTGATCGGCGGCGTCGACCGGCTACTCTCGGGGCGTGAGCAACTGGACCGAGATGGCGCGTGAGATTGCCGAGAACGTGTTGTTCCCGGTGGCCGACAGCGTCGATGCCGACGGCGAGATTCCCGACAGTCACTTCGAGACTCTCGCCGCCGACGGCTTCTACGGACTCGCGGCACCGGGCGAAGAAGGTGTGACACCGTCGGTGCTGGTCGACGTGATGGAGACGTTGTGCGGTGGTTGCCTCGCGACGGCGTTCACGTGGATGCAGCATCACGGCGTCGTCGCCGGTCTCGCCGCGTCCCCGAACACTGCCCTGCAGGATCGCTATCTCGACGGACTCGTCGACGGCACCGTGCGGGCCGGTGTCGCCCTGGCCGGCGCGATTCCCGTCCCGCCCACGCTGTGGGCACGCAGCGTCGACGACGGCTACGTGCTCGACGGGGTGTCGCCGTTCGTCACCGGCTGGGGCATCGTCGATCTGCTTCAGGTGTCGGCGCGCGACGAATTCGACGACTCCATCGTGCACGTCATCATTCCCGCACAACCACTTCGGGGACTCACCGCCGAGGAACTCCCGCTGATCGCGGCCCGCGGGTCCAACACGGTCCGGTTGAAATTCGACGGGCTCGCCGTGCCGCGCGATCTGGTGAGTGCCGTCGTCTCCCCCGAGGATTTCGCGAAAAGCCAGCTGTTCGGGTCGTGGATCAACGGGTGCATGGCTATGGGGATCACCCGGCGGGCGATCAGCGAACTGGAGGCTCTCGGCGTCGACGCCGACCCGTTCGAAGAGCAGGCCGCCCGGGCACGACTCGACCTCAACGCCGCCCTCGAAGGCCGGGCGGAGATCGCCGAAGCACGGGCCCGCGCTTCGGAACTCGCCATCCGCACCGCCACCGCCCTCGTCACAGCGAAGGGCAGCTCGTCACTGCTCGCCGGGAACACCGCCGAACGTCTGATGCGTGAAGCCACCTTCACGCTCGTCGCGGCGGGACGTCCGGCGATCAAGTCGGCGTTGCTGGAGCGCCTCGGCCGCGACTAGCGGGTGCGGACCCGCAGGTCACCGAACAGCGAGTACGACACGATGCGGATCGTCGGGGCTCCGGGCCCGGGATCCTGTGCACCGGCGTCGAGTTCGCGGTCGCCGAAGAGGTCGAAACCACCCACCTCGACATGCACGCCCTCCGGAACGGTGACGGCGCTGTCACCGAACAGTGTGACGAGTGTGATCGTCGACGTGCGGGCGCCGATCACGGCCGACCGGAGGTCGAGCTTCACGTCCCCGAACACGAGCAGGGCCAGTGTCTTCACGGCGAGCAACCAGCGGCCGGAACGCTTGGTGTCGCCGAAGACGCTCGACGTCGGCGTCGCGAGACCAGACGATCGCGGCGTGCTCCGAATACTCCTCCCTCCACCGTAGCTGTCGGTGCCCTCGTCTACGGTCTGACGGCTACACCCGTGACACACCGCCCCTTCGACCGAAGCGAGACAACGTGTTCAGGATGATCCGCGCAGTTGCTCTGGCGCTGCTCGCTGTGGGCGCCTACGTGGTGGTCTCCGAGCACGAGCCCGCCACCGTCGAGTTGCCGTCGCCGTCGTTCGTTCCGGCGACGCCGGAACTCACGACAGTGTGAGGGGCGGCGCACGGTGAGGGCACACCGTCCTCGGCTCGTGCCCGGTCACGGGCTTTCCGGCGAGCGCGAGCGATCAGCTCACCGGCGTGATGTCGGTGATTGATTCGTGGGTTTCTGTCCGGGTCGATGTGCGGTGGTGGAATCCATTCGGTGCGCCCCGCATACGTGTCACCGGCTGGCGCGCTGGTGGTCGCCCAGCCTGTAGGCCCGTCGTGGACCTGGGCGTGGCAGGCATCGCACGCGAGCGTCAGTGAGTCGATGTCGGTGTATCCGCCGTTGCGCCACTCCTGCACGTGGTGCACCGCGCACATGCTGGCCGGGGCCGCGCAACCAGGTCGTGTGCACCCGCCTTCGGCGGCGATGAGAGCGAGGCGTTGATCCGCGCTTGCCACTCGTCGGCGCCGTCCCAGATGCAGGGGCCGGCCGTCGTGGTCGAACAGAACGAGCACCGGGTGGGCGCGCTCGGCGAGCTTCAGCGCGTCGTCGAGGGGAAGGAGTCCGCCGGTGGCCGTGGTGGTCACGCCGCCCGCCGCCTTCTCGAGTTGGTCGAGGGTCATGGTGATGATCACCGTGACGGGCAGACCCCGATGCCGGCCCAAGATCCCGGATTCCAGCATGACCCGGAATATCGCGCTGAGGGCGTCATGGTTTCTCTGAGCAGCAGTGCGAGTGTCACGCGCTGCTGCCGCTACCAGTGCTTCACGGTCGATCGACGGATTCTCGGCGTCGCCGGACGGTGACTCCGGGTCGTCCGGGTTGTTCATGCCGGGGCGAGCCCATTTCGCGAGAACCGGGTCGAGCAGAGCGCGCGCTGTGGGGTCGAGCTCACCGGAGATCTTCGACATCAGTTCGGAATCTTGACGGCCCAACGAAACACCGCGCCGCCGAGAGCGATCACGATCGTCACCCAGGTTTCCGTCGGGATCGAGATGAGCGAGGAGGCGGTGGCCGGCACTCTCGACATCTTCGGGCGTACCTCCTCTCGCACACTGCGCCAGGATCGACTCAGCCAATGCGACGTCGGCGTTGGTGACCGCATGCGGGATCTTTCGCATGATTTTCCGGATTACGCGTGCATGGTCGGCACCGATGTCGCCATCCCGTTGCGCGGATGCGGTTTCCGGCAGCGCTGCCTCCACTGCTCGCCCGAAGTTGTATGAAACAGACCGAGGTGGCGGGCGGCCGCTACCCGTGCCGACGCGTCTGCCGCCGACACGCGCAGCACCTCGACCAGGAGCTTGTTCAGTGAGTTGCAACCGAGCGTCGCGGGTAACGAGCGTTCGGCACTCTCGACGATCAGCCGCAGCGAGACTGCACCGGCGCGGCGGAGGGACTTCTCGAGCTGCTGCATGATCAGCACCACATCAGCATCCGACACAGCATTGAGGTCTGCGTCGAGCAGGCCTGACACGGCATCGTCCAACGCAGTCAGGTGTTCCATCACCTGATCTGCCGCCAACCCCCCGGTCGAACTCATGTGCGAATAATACTGCGCCCCACCGACAAGTTCGCCGATCGAGGCGCACGAAGCGGATCGCAGTGCCGACGAGGCGCTTGCGCGGGAGCCTGTAGTCGTCTGCCCGCGTTCGTGCGACGATCCGGCGGAGAACGCGAACTTCCTTGCATGAGCTCGCCCGTCGATTGCACGGCCTTGTCGGCGAGTACGGCCGCGCGCCGCGCGCCGGACAGTGCCTCCGCGGAATCTCACCACTGAGCATCGAGGGGACCGTCGTCGGCATTCCGGCGCCGACCGAGAGCAGAAACGACGCGAGTCCCGACGCAGCGCCCGTGCCACGTCGGGGGTGAACATCCCAGACCGGACGGATTCCAGAGACCGCACGGTATGTTCCCGCTGCCTGTCGTACCCCCGGTGCACTATGGAACGGTGACCGACGTCCTGGGCAGGTTTTCCGCTGCCACCCGCGAGTGGTTCGACGGCGCCTTCCCGGCGCCGACGGCCGCGCAGCTCGGTGCGTGGGAGTCGATCGCCAGCCGCGCGCACACGCTCGTCGTGGCCCCGACCGGTTCGGGCAAGACGCTGTCCGCGTTCCTGTGGTCCCTCGACCAACTCGCCGCCACCGACGTAACGGACCGCAAGACCAGGGTCCTCTACATTTCCCCACTCAAGGCCCTGGGTGTCGACGTCGAACGCAACCTGCGCGCCCCGCTCGTCGGGATCACGCAGACGGCCAAGCGGCTCGGGCTCTCGCCGCCGGAGATCTCGGTGGGGGTCCGCTCCGGCGACACACCGGCAGGCGACCGGCGCGCTCTGATCAAGAATCCGCCCGACATCCTCATCACCACCCCCGAGTCGCTGTTCCTCATGCTCACATCCGCCGCGCGTGAGACGCTGACCCAGGTCGACACGGTCATCGTCGACGAGGTGCACGCGGTGGCCGGCACCAAGCGCGGCGCCCACCTGGCCCTGTCGCTCGAACGCCTCGACCAGCTTCTCGCCACCCCGGCGCAGCGCATCGGGCTGTCTGCGACGGTGCGCCCGCACGAGGAGGTCGGCCGGTTCCTGTCCGGTTCGGCGCCCATCCGGATCGTCGCACCGCCGTCGCCGAAGACGTTCGACCTCACCGTGCAGGTGCCGGTCGAGGACATGACCGAACTCGGCCTCGCCGAACCCGCCGAGGGTTCCGCGTCGGCGACCCCGCAGGCGGGGTCGATCTGGCCGCACGTCGAGGAACAGATCGTCGACCTCGTCCTCGCGCACCGGTCGTCCATCGTGTTCGCCAACTCGCGGCGCCTCGCCGAGCGCCTGACCGCGCGGCTCAACGAGATCTACGCCGAACGCGCCGGGACCGCCGTCGACAAGAACCCGAAACCGGCCTCGCAGATCGGCACGCCGTCCGAGGTCAATTTCGGCGCGGACCCCCTGCTCGCCCGCGCCCACCACGGATCGGTCAGCAAGGACCAGCGGGCCCTCATCGAGGACGACCTGAAGTCGGGGCGACTGCGATGCGTGGTCGCGACGAGCAGCCTCGAACTCGGAATCGACATGGGCGCGGTCGATCTGGTGATCCAGGTCGAGGCACCACCGTCGGTGGCGAACGGCCTGCAACGGGTCGGCCGCGCCGGACACCAGGTCGGGGAGATCTCCCGGGGTGTCGTGTTCCCGAAGCACCGCACCGACCTCGTGCACTGTGCCGTCACCGTCGAGCGCATGGTCACCGGGAAGATCGAGGCGCTCGCCGTCCCCGCCAACCCGCTCGACATCCTCGCCCAGCACACGGTGGCGGCCACCGCACTCGAACCGCTCGACGTGGACGACTGGTTCGAGACGGTCCGGCGCAGCGGTTCCTTCGCGACGCTGCCGCGCTCGGCGTACGAGTCCACCCTCGACCTTCTCGCGGGCCTCTACCCGTCCGACGAGTTCGCCGAGCTCAGGCCCCGCCTCGTCTGGGACCGCGAGGCCAACACACTCACGGGACGCCCCGGCGCGCAGCGGCTGGCGGTCACGTCCGGCGGCGCCATCCCCGACCGCGGTCTGTTCACGGTCTACATGGTCGGCGAGAAGGCATCTCGCGTCGGCGAACTCGACGAGGAGATGGTGTACGAATCGCGGGTCGGCGACGTCTTCGCACTCGGGGCCACCAGCTGGCGGATCGAGGAGATCACGTTCGACCGGGTGCTGGTCAGCCCCGCCTACGGGCAGCCGGGACGGCTGCCGTTCTGGCACGGAGACGGCCTCGGCAGGCCGGCGGAACTGGGCGAGGCGCTGGGACAATTCCTGCGGGAGATCTCACTCGGGCACGAGACCGAGGTGCAGGAACGCTGCCGCACCGGCGGGCTCGACGACAACGCCACGAACAATCTCGTTCAGCTCGTCGCCGAGCAGAAGACCGCCACCGGGCAGGTCCCCACCGACCGCACCCTGGTGGTCGAACGATTCCGTGACGAGCTCGGCGACTGGCGCCTGATCCTGCACTCGCCGTACGGCCAGCGCGTTCACGCACCGTGGGCGCTGGCCGTGAGTGCGCGGCTGAGCGAGCGGTACGGCCTCGACTCGAACGCGACGGCGTCCGATGACGGCATCATCGTGCGTCTTCCCGACACCGAGGACACCCCGCCGGGCGCCGACCTCTTCGCTTTCGACACCGACGAGATCGAGGACATCGTCACCGAACAGGTCGGCGGGTCGGCGCTGTTCGCGTCCCGGTTCCGTGAGTGCGCGGCCCGGGCGCTGCTGCTGCCGCGCCGCACACCGGGAAAGCGTGCACCGCTCTGGCAGCAGCGGCAGCGGTCCGCCCAGCTTCTCGACGTGGCGCGCAAGTATCCGACGTTCCCTATTCTGCTCGAGACCGTCCGCGAGTGCCTGCAGGACGTGTACGACCTACCGGCCCTGAAGGACCTGCTCCGCCGGCTGGCGCGTCGCCAGATCCGCATCGTCGAGGTGGAGACGCAGTCGCCGTCACCGTTCGCCGGCGCGCTGCTGTTCAACTACGTCGGCGAGTTCATGTACGAGGGCGACAGCCCGCTCGCCGAACGCCGGGCGGCGGCCCTGTCCCTGGATTCGACGCTGCTGGCTGAACTGCTCGGCAGGGTGGAACTGCGCGAACTGCTCGACGCCGACGTCATCGCCCACGCCGAACTCGAACTCCAACGTCTGCTTCCCGACCGCAAGGCGAAGGATCTCGAGGGCGTCGCCGACCTGCTGCGCCTCCTGGGTCCGCTCACCTCCGAGGAGGTCGCCGCACGGTCGACCAGCGATCCCATCCCCTGGCTCGACGAACTCGTCCGCGCGAGGCGGGCGCTCGCCGTCTCCTTCGCCGGTCGCGAATGGTGGACGGCCATCGAGGATGCGGCGCGCCTGCGCGACGGGCTCGGGGTGCCGCTGCCCATCGGTGTTCCCGCCGCGTTCATCGAACCCGTCGACGATCCGCTGGCCGACCTGATCAGCCGGTACGCCCGCACCCACGGTCCGTTCACGATCACCGACGCCGCCGCCCGATTCGGGCTCGGTTCCGCGGTGGCCCGCGACGTGCTGCAGCGGCTCGCGCAGGGCAAGCGGGTGGTCGAGGGCGAGTTCCGTCCCGGCGCGACGGGGAGCGAATGGTGCGACGCCGAGGTTCTGCGGCGTCTCCGCAGGCGCTCGCTGGCCGCGGCGCGTCAGGAGGTCGAACCGGTCAGCACCGCGACGCTCGGCCGCTTCCTCCCGGGCTGGCAGCATGTGGGGGGCACGTTGCGCGGCATCGACGGCGTCGCGACCGTGGTGGAACAGCTCGCCGGTGTTCCGGTGCCCGCCTCGGCACTCGAGTCACTGATCCTGCCGTCCCGGGTGGCCGACTACTCCCCCGCCATGCTGGACGAACTCACCTCCACGGGCGAGGTGCTGTGGTCGGGCGCGGGCAGCATCTCCGGGAAGGACGGGTGGGTGTGCCTCCACCCCGCCGACACCGCGCCGCTCACACTGACCACGCCCGCGGAGTCGGACCTGTCCGATATCCAGCGCCGGGTGCTCGACACGCTGTCCGGCGGCGGCGCGTACTTCTTCCGGCAACTCGCGGACACCCTCGAGATGTCCGACGACACCGCACTGGCCACGGCGTTGTGGGATCTGGTGTGGCTGGGCCACATCGGAAACGACACGCTCGCCCCGGTCCGCGCCCTGCTGTCGGACACGTCCAGGACCACCACGAGCCACCGGTCGCCGCGACGACCCCCGCGGGCCCGCGCGTACCGCAGCCTTACGGTTCCGGTGCGCACCGCACCGCCCACGGTCGGGGGACGGTGGTCGATACTCCCCGCCGCCGAATCCGATGCCACGCTGCGTGCCAGCGCCACCGCCGAACTGCTGCTGGAGCGGTACGGGGTGGTGACGCGTGGGTCCGTGATGACCGAGAACGTGCCCGGCGGATTCGCGCTGATGTACAAGGTCCTGGGAACGTTCGAGGACAACGGCCGCTGCCGGCGCGGACATTTCGTCGAGTCGCTCGGCGGTGCACAGTTCTCCACTCCGCCCGTGGTGGACCGACTCCGCAGCTACGGCGACTCGCTCGAGGGCAGGCACACCACCCTGCCCGCCGTGACTCTCGCCGCCAGCGATCCCGCCAACCCGTACGGCGCGGCTCTCCCCTGGCCGAAACGCGGCGACGATGCGCCCGCGCACCGGCCGGGACGCAAGGCCGGCGGCCTGGTGGTGCTCGTGGAGGGTGAACTGATCCTGTTCGTCGAACGCGGCGGGCGCACGATCCTCACCTTCACCGACGACCCCGGTGTGCTCCGCACCGCGGCGGTCACGCTCGCCGGTGTGGTCAAGCGCGGCGGGATCGACAAGATCGTGGTCGAGAAGGTCGACGGCGACACCATCCACGGCAGCGACTTCGCGCCGATCCTGACCGAGGCCGGTTTCTCGCCCACCCCTCGCGGATTCCGGTTGCGAGCCTGAGATGCCCGAAGGCGACACCGTCTGGCGCACCGCCAACTCGCTTCGCGACGCCCTCGAGGGCAAGGTGCTGACCCGCTGCGACGTGCGCGTCCCCCGGTACGCCACCGTCGACCTGTCCGGCCGGCTCGTCGACGAGGTGGTCAGCCGCGGGAAGCACCTCCTCATCCGGGTCGGCGACTACTCGATCCACACGCATCTGAAGATGGAAGGCGCGTGGCACATCTACGCGCCGGACACGAAGTGGCGGCGTCCCACTCACCAGGCCCGGATCGTGCTCGCCACCGAAGACAGGGTGGCGGTCGGATTCTCGCTGGGCATCACCGAGATCCTGGAGCGTGACGACGAAGAGTCCGCGGTCGGCCACCTCGGCCCCGACCTGCTGGGACCGGACTGGGACGCCGACACGGCGATCCGCAATCTCCGGGCGGCCGGCGACCAGCCCATCGGTCTCGCCCTGGTCGATCAGCGCAACCTGGCCGGTCTCGGCAACGTATACCGCAACGAAGTGTGCTTCCTCCGCGGCGTCCACCCCTACACCCCGTCGAGCGAGGTGGCCGACCTGCCCGCGCTGGTCACGCTCGCGCATCGGATGATTCACATCGACAAGAACAACTCGGTCCGCCATCGGCCGTGGGTGTACGGGCGGGCCGGAAAACGTTGCCGCCGTTGCGGGACGGTGATCGAAGGCCACGACCTCGGTCAGCAGCAGATCTTCTTCTGCACGTACTGCCAGCCCCCGGTGGTGGGCTAGCGAAGGACCGTGGTCGGCGGCCCGAGCGGCGGCGGCCTGCGAGTCCGTCTGCGGCCGAGCAACCACGCGGCACCGTCCGGCACCCACAGCACCGCGGCCGTGGCGATCGTCAGCAGATACGTCGGCGCGATGACGGGCAGGAGGATGCACCCGAGTAGCGCGACGGGAAAGTCTCTGCGCCACAACAGCGACAGCACGACCGGAACCACGAGAAAGAGCGCGGCCAGGCCGAAGTGCGAGGTCGCCGTCGCCCAAGGCACGCCCACCACCCAGCACAACATTCCGAGTACCTGGTGCGCGATGAGGAGGAACCGGGCGACGTCGGTGAACGTCCAGAACCGGCCGACCTCGACGCCGACCCAGAAGATGCGGCTGCGGAACGGTCCGACGCCCTCGTCGAGCAGGGCGAGCCGGAACAGTTCGTCCGCGCGCCGGCGCAGCGTGTTTCCCTCCGGTCCCTGTGCACTCGCACGTTTGCAGAGGTCGTCGTGCATGATCGCGGGAAGTAGTTGCCGCCCGTACGGGGTGAGCAGGCCCTGCAGCGGCGCGGGGATCGATGCCAGATCCGTGCGGAGAAGGCACGGCATGGGGGCGCAGCCGGGCACCGTCACCACCGTGTCGCCGTGGACGTAGACGAACTCGCCGACGAGTTGGAAGAACTTGCGGTCGAGTACCCGAAGCTCGGGTTGCGGGCGAGTCGGATCGTCCACGGATACCTGGAACGGCATGCGCACCTCACTCGTGGCCGGCCTTGTTTGCCTCCACCACCAGAGTGACGCAATGAGCGACGAATTGCTCGCGCGACGCGGCAACAGTTCCATCGAGATATCCGATGAACAGCGTCGTGAGCGCGCCCACCACACCGACCGCGACGAGCTGCTTCTCCACCTCGTCGTCGACGGCGGACAGCTGGTCGTGCACGAGTGCGACGAAGCCGGGCATCAGGTCGATGCCGCGCCTGCTCAGCGCGGGTTCGGACAACGGTGCGAGCAGCAGCACGCGGCCCATGGCGGGATCGTCGACCATGAGTTTCACGAATGCATCCACGGCTGCCTCGGCGCGCTGCCGCGCGGTCTCGGTGGACGCGACGGCCTCCACAAGGGCGGCCTGCGCCTCGTCGCCCACCGCGGTGTAGACCGAGCGCACGAACTCGTCCCGGTCCCGGAACGACTCGTAGAAGTACCGTTCGGTCAGCGAGGCGGCGCGGCAGACCGCGCGCACGTTCACCGCGGGCCCGTCCGGGGCGCCGAGCAGCGCGATGCCCGCGCGGAGTAGCGAATTCCGCCGTACTTCCCGCCGGTCCTCCAGCGTCATTCTTCTCGCTCCGATCCTTGACTACGCACGTTGTCAGATCCTAGTCTGACAACGTGCGTAGTCACTTGAATGCGGACGGTACGCCCGTCCCGGCCTCCGCTCCCGTCCCCCTCGGCCCCGACTCGTTGACCTGGAAGTATTTCGGCGACTGGCGCGGAATGCTGCAGGGCGTCTGGGCCGGGTCGATGCAGAACATGCATCCCGGACTCGGCGCGGGCGTCGAGGAACACTCCCGTTTCTTCGACGAGCGCTGGGAGCGGCTCTACCGGTCGCTGTACCCGATCGGCGGTGTCGTCTTCGACGGCGACCGCGCCCAGCAGACGGCGGAACAGGTGCGTGGCTACCACGACACCATCAAGGGAATCGACAAACACGGCCGCAGGTACCACGCCCTGGACCCCGACACGTTCTACTGGGCGCACGCCACCTTCTTCATGGGCACCATCCTCACCGGCGACCACTTCATGGGTGGCCTCACCGAAGACCAGAAGCGCCGGCTGTTCACCGAGCACATCCAGTGGTACCGCCTGTACGGAATGAGCATGCGCCCCGTCCCGGAAACCTGGGAGGCGTTCCAGGAGTACTGGGATCACATGTGCCGCAACGTCCTCGAGGACAACAAGGCCACCCGCGACGTCCTCGACCTGTCCGGTCTCGGCGTTCCCCCGTTCCTGTCGTGGCTACCCGACCCGATCTGGGCGATCCTCCGCATCCCGGTGGCGAAGGGTTTCGTGTGGCTGACGGTCGGCATGTACGACCAACCGGTCCGCGACCTCCTCGGCTACCGCTGGACCACACGCGACGAGCGCCTGCACACCCTCGCCGGCCGCGCCGTGGGCGCCGTCTTCCGGCTCGTGCCCTGGCGCTACCGCTACCACCCGCGCGCCCGCGCAGGCTGGGACCGCGAGACCGGACGCGCCCCCGCGCACGCTCCGCTCGTCCACACACCCCGACGCAATCTTCCACCGCTCGGCAGGCGCGACGACCCCCAGCACTACAGCCCGAAGGTCTGAGTTCCCAGGGAGCTCACAGACAACGCCCACACCGCTCACGGGTTCCGGGACGATGCTCGGTCACATGGAACACATCGCTGTCGCAGCCCTCGTCGTCATGGCTCTGTCGGGAGTCGTCGCCACCCACGCCCCGAAATCGCTCGTCCACACCCGCTGACCGACGAGATCGTGGAATGCTCGGAGGATGGACTGGGACCTTCCGAGGCTCTTGAATCGCCCGCCGCTGATCGGCGACGAACCGCTGTCGCCCGACCACGCGGCGAGCCGCATCAGCGCCTACATCTACGGCAACATCCTGGTGCTCGCCGCGCTCATCCCGGTGACCAAATCCCAGGAGACCCTGGGCATCGCCATCGTCCTCGGTGCCGCCCTGTCCACGTTTCTCGCCCACGTGTTCGCCGAGTCGGTAGGCCAGTCGCTCCGCCTGGGCAGAACACTGTCCAGCACCGAACGCCTACGGGAACTCCGGGACAGTGTCCCCGTCCTGACGTCCGCCGTGGTGCCTTCCGTGATCCTCGGCACGGCCCTGCTGGGCTGGCTGGAGCCGAGAACCGCGCAATTGACCGCCGAGATCGTGATGATCGCCCGTATCGGCTCGATCAGTTACGTGATCAGCCGTCTCCGCCGCGAAAGAGTCACGAGCGGCACGCACCTCGCCGCGTTCGGCCTCGCCGTGATCGCGACGATCATCGTGGTCATCAAGGTATTTCTGACACACTGACCGGTGGTTCGAGCAGTTCGACCCGCGACTCGGGCGCCGCCGCCCGCAACGCGTCGGCCGACAGGTCGTCCGGCTGGGCCTGCGACTGCACCTCCGCCTCCACCCGCGCCTGATACGTCTTCACCTCGCGGTCGACGGCGTCGGCGTCCCAGCCGAGGACGGGGGCCACCAGTTGCGCCACCTGCTCGGCGCAGTTCACACCCCGATGCGAGTACTCGATGGCGATGCGCGTGCGCCGGGCGAGGATGTCGTCGAGATGCAGGGCGCCCTCGGCCGCCGCCGCATACACGACCTCGACCTGCAGGTAGGCCGGTGCGTCCGTAATGGGCTGGAGTAGTTCCGGCTTCCCGCTCGCCTGGTCGAGCACCTCGTCGATCAGCGAACCGTACCGGTCCAGTAGATGCTTCACGCGGTACGGGTGCAGGCCGTACATCTCCCCGAGATGGACGGTCTGATTGACGAGCGCGAAATAGCCGTCCGCACCGACGAGCGGCACCTTCTCCGTGATGGACGGTGCCATCCGCGCGGGAATGTCTTCGGCGGCGAGATCCACGGCGTCCTCGGCCATCACCCGGTAGGTGGTGTACTTGCCGCCCGCGATGGCGACGAGACCCGGCGCCACGCGCGCGACGGCGTGTTCCCGCGAGAGTTTCGACGTCTCGTCGCTCTCCCCCGCGAGCAGCGGGCGCAGACCCGCGTACACACCGTCGATGTCGTCGTGGGTCAGCGACGTCACCAGCACCTTGTTGACGTGACCGAGGATGTAGTCGATGTCGGCCTTGGTGGCCGCCGGGTGCGCGAGGTCGAGATTCCAGTCCGTGTCGGTGGTGCCGATGATCCAGTGGCTGCCCCACGGGATCACGAACAGCACCGACTTCTCGGTGCGGAGGATGATCGCGGCGTCACTCACGATCCGATCGCGCGGCACCACGATGTGGACGCCCTTCGACGCGCGGACGCGGAACCGGCCGCGTTGCCGCGACAACGCCTGGATCTCGTCGGTCCACACCCCGGTGGCGTTGATGACGACGTGCGCCTTCACGTCCGCGGTGCGGCCGTCCTCGCAGTCCCGGACGCGCACTCCGGAGACCCGGTCCGCCTCCCGGAGGAATCCGACCACCTGTGTGGACGTGCGGACGACCGCGCCGTAGTGAGCGGCGGTGCGGGCGACGGTCATGGTGTGGCGGGCGTCGTCGACCACGGTGTCGTAGTACTGGATGCCGCCGGTCAGCGAGTTGCGCTTGAGTCCCGGCGCCATCCGCAGCGCACCCGCGCGCGTCAGATGCTTCTGCGCCGGAACCGATTTGGCGCCGCCCATGCGGTCGTAGAGGAAGATGCCCGCCGCCATGTAGGGGCGCTCCCACACGCGGTGGGTGATCGGGAACAGGAACTTGAGCGGCTTCACCAGGTGCGGCGCGAGGGTGGTCAGCGACAGTTCACGTTCCCGAAGAGCCTCCCGGACCAGCCCGAACTCGAGCTGCTCGAGATAGCGCAGACCGCCGTGGAACATCTTCGACGAGCGACTCGACGTCCCGGATGCGTAGTCGCGTGCCTCCACCAACGCCACCTTCAGCCCGCGGGTGGCCGCGTCGAGCGCCGCACCGGCTCCGACCACACCACCGCCGATCACGACGACGTCGAACTGTTCGGTCTGCAGCTTGTCCCATGCGGCATCACGCTGCCGGGGACCGAGGAACTGCACACCTGGCTGACTACTCAACTCGGGCTCCTGTGAGATGACGACGGATTCTCTGCCAGGCTAGTAGCTTCATGCGTGTGATTCAGTACATCGCCGCGATAGACCAGGGCACCACCTCCAGCCGCTGCATGATCTTCGATCACGACGGCGCCGTGGTCAGCGTCGCCCAGAAGGAACACGAGCAGTTCTTTCCGCGCGCAGGCTGGGTGGAGCACGACCCGAAACAGCTGTGGATCAACACCCGCGAAGTGGTGGCGTCCGCGCTCGCGAAGGCCGATCTCACCAAACGCGACATCGCCGCGATCGGCATCACCAATCAGCGGGAGACGGCGGTCGTGTGGGACCGCAACACCGGAGAACCCGTGTACAACGCCATCGTCTGGCAGGACACGCGCACCGACGAACTGTGCACGGAACTCGGCGGCGACGAGGGCCCCGGCCGGTACCAGAAGCGCACCGGGCTGCCGCTGTCCACGTATTTCTCGGGGCCGAAGGTCCGGTGGATTCTGGACAACGTCGACGGCGCCCGGGAGAAGGCGGACGCGGGTGAGCTCTGCTTCGGCACGATCGACAGCTGGATTCTGTGGCACATCACCGAGGGCACCCACGTGACGGATGTCACCAATGCCTCCCGCACCCTGCTGATGAATCTCGAGACCCTCGACTGGGATCCGGGGATCTGCGCCGATTTCGGTATCCCGATGTCGATGCTGCCCGAGATCCGCAGCTCCTCCGAGGTCTACGGCGTCGGACGCCCTCACGGGACGCTGCCCGGTGTGCCGGTGGCCGGAATGCTTGGCGATCAGCAGGCCGCCACGTTCGGTCAGGCCTGCCTGTCGGAGGGCGAAGCGAAGAACACGTACGGAACGGGGAACTTCCTGCTGCTCAACACGGGGACTACTCCCGTGCACAGCAAGCACGGCCTCCTCACCACCGTCTGCTACAAGATCGGTGACGCGCCGGCCGTCTACGCGCTCGAGGGATCCGTGGCCGTCACCGGCTCACTGGTGCAGTGGTTGCGCGACAACCTGGGAATCATCGAGTCCGCCAAGGACATCGAGGATCTGGCCAAGTCGGTCGACGACAACGGGGGCGCCTACTTCGTGCCCGCGTTCTCCGGATTGTTCGCTCCGCGCTGGCGGCCCGACGCCCGCGGGGCCATCGTCGGGCTCACCCGGTTTGTGAACAAGGGCCACCTCGCCAGGGCCGCCCTCGAGGCCACCGCGTATCAGACCCGCGAGGTGATCGAGGCGATGCGCGCCGATTCGGGCGTCGAACTCGCCTCCCTCAAGGTGGACGGTGGCATGGTCGTCAATGAGACCCTCATGCAGTTCCAGTCCGACATTCTCGCCGTGCCCGTCATCCGTCCCGTCGTCAACGAGACGACGGCGCTGGGCGCCGCGTACGCCGCGGGGCTGGCCGTCGGTTTCTGGGAGAGCGAGGACGACATCCGCGCGAACTGGGCCGTGGACAAGACGTGGGAACCCGCGATGGACGAGGCCGAGTCCACCCGGCTCTACGCCGAGTGGAACAAGGCGGTCGAACGGACCTACGACTGGGCGTGAGCGGTGTACGCGTCGCCGAGTCTCGCCACCGCACCCGCCAGCACGTCCTCCGAGCAGGTCGCGAAGCACAGCCGCACAGCGCTCCGGTGCTCCGCGGCGACGCCGAAAGCCGATCCGGGGACGAAGGCGACGCCGTGGTCCACGGCGGTCTGCAGCAGTGCCGCCGTGTCGAGGTCCGCGTCCGTGAACTCGGTCCAGCAGAACATCCCGCCCGCCGCCGAGGACACGCGGACGCGGTCGCCGAACGTCGAGGTGACGCCGTCCGCGAGCGCCCGGGCCCGGGACCCGTAGCGGGCCCGCAGCGTCTCCAGGTGCAGGTCCAGCCACGGCTCGTCCGACAGCAGTCCGGCGGCAATCTGGTGCGTCAGCGACGACCCGCAGAGGTCCGCGCCCTGCTTGAGCAGCTCGACGGCCTCGCACACCCGCCGGTCGCCGTGCAGCCACCCGACCCGCAGCGCCGGCGCCAGGATCTTCGACGCGCTGGACAGCCGGATCACCCGGTCCGACAGCGCCGCGACGGGCGCGGGCGGTGGTCCGTCGAAGAAGAGTTCGCCGTACGGGTCGTCCTCGATCACCCAGAACCCGTAGCGGTCGGCCAGTGCGGCCAGGTGTTCCCGGCGGCCGGGCGTCAGGACGACGCCGCGAGGGTTGTGGAAGTTGCTCACCGTGTGGACCACGGCAGGCCGCAGTCCGTCCTCGAGCATGCCCTGCAGGGCGGCGGTGTCCATCCCGTCGGCGTCGAGTGCGACGGACCGGACGTCGGCTTCGGCGGCCCGGAACACCTGGAGCGCTCCGGTGTAGGCGGGTTCCTCGACGATCACGACGTCGCCGGGATCGAGCAGCACCTGCGCGAGCAGGCTCAGGGCCTGCTGCGAGCCGTGGGTGACGACGACGTCGGCGGCGCCCAGCGGCCGGCCGATCTTGGCACCCTCCCGTGCGGCGAGCACGTCGCGGAGCCGGCGCAGCCCGGTGGTCTCGCCGTACTGGACGGACGCCGGATCCGTGAGCGCGAGTTCGGCTTCCTTCCGGATCCGTTCCCGCGGAATGAATTCGGGGTCGGGAAGCCCGCCCGCGAGGCTGACCACGTCGGGCCGGGCGGTGAGGGTGAGAAGGTCACGGATGGCGGAGCTGTGCAGACCATCCATGCGGCGGGCAAGTGATTGCGGCATGTCGACTCCCAGGAGGCACGTCAAAGCAGGGATCAGGTGAGGAACACCCTGTCCGTCCTGGGTCTGCGGGGCGGGAGAGCGCCGAGGCACGGGTCGATGATTTCGAACCGTGCCTCGACTATCTCACCGGAGGAGCCACTATGTGAAATGCCTATCCCACACTTCGGGATCAGTCCAGGTCGTCGTGCCGCATCAGCTGGCGTGCCGCCTCGGTGATCGACCCGGTCAGCGACGGGTACACCGAGAACGTCGCGGCGAGGTCGTTGACGGTGAGGTTGTTCTGCACGGCGATGGCGATGGGCAGGATCAGCTCCGACCCGCTGGGGGCGACCACCACGCCGCCGATGACCACACCGGTGGCCGGACGGCAGAAGATCTTCACGAAGCCGCGGCGCAGACCGGACATCTTGGCGCGCGGGTTGGTGTTGAGCGGGAGCATGACCGTACGGGCAGGCACCTCGCCGTCGTCGATCGCGGCCTGGCTGACGCCCACGGTGGCGATCTCGGGGCGGGTGAACACGGCCGAGGCCACGGTCTTCAGCTTGATGGGGCTCACGCCCTCACCGAGCGCGTGGTACATCGCGATGCGGCCCTGCATGGCGGCGACGGACGCCAGCGGCAGCAGTCCGGTGCAGTCACCCGCGGCGTAGATCCCGGACACCGGCGTCCGCGACACACGGTCCACGCGCAGGTATCCGCCTTTGTCGAGCTCGATGCCGACCTTCTCCAGTCCGAGCCCCTGGGTGTTGGGAACCGAACCGACGGTCATCAGGGCGTGGCTGCCCTCGACCGTCCGGCCGTCCGCGAGCACGACGACGATGCCGTCCTCGGTGCGCTTCACGGCATCGGCCCTGGCGTGCTTGACCAGGGTGACGCCGCGTTCCGCGAGGACATCCTCGAGCACGAGGGCGGCGTCGGCGTCCTCACCGGGCAGGACGCGGTCGCGGCTGGACACCAGCGTGACCTTGACGCCCATCTCGGTGTAGGCGGACACGAACTCGGCGCCGGTCACACCGGAACCGACGACGACGAGGTGCGTGGGCAGCTCGTCGAGGTCGTAAAGGTCGCGCCACGTCAGGATGCGCTCGCCGTCCGGCTCCGCCCCGGGGATCACCCGGGGGCTCGCACCGGTGGCGATGAGGACGACGTCCGCGTCGAGTGTCTTCTTCTCGCCGTTCTCGAGCGAGGCACACACCTGGTGGGACGCCATGCCCAGTCGTGGGTCGGTGATCTCGGCGGTGCCCGACAGCAGTTCGACACCCACCGTCTGCAGGCGGGTGCGGATGTCGGAGGACTGCGCCTGCGCAAGGCTCTTCACGCGGGCGTGGATCTGCGGCAGCGCGACCGTGGCCTGCTCGGGATCGAGCGCAATGCCCAGGTCGGTGGCGCGCCGCATGTCGGTGCGCACGCCGGTGGAGGCGATGAAGGTCTTGGACGGAACGCAGTCGAACAGAACGCAGGCGCCGCCCACCCCGTCCGAATCGATCAAGGAGACGGAGGCGCCGTGCTGTGCGGCCACCAGCGCTGCCTCGTATCCGGCAGGCCCGCCACCAATGATCACGATTCGGGTCATCTGTCCTCCAATTCAACTGTCGACCGGGGTCTCCGGCCGGCTTTTTCTGCGATCGCAGCGCGTCGTGTCGTGCACTGCATGCAACAGATTACTAGCCACCGTTTAGGCTTGCCGCCGTGTCGATCTATGCCGCCTACGGGTCCAACATGCATCCCGAGCAGATGTTGCAGCGCTGCCCACACTCGCCGATGGCGGGGACGGGCTGGCTGCACGGCTGGCGACTGACGTTCAGTGGCGGGGACATCGGCTGGGAGGGCGCACTCGCCACCGTGGTCGAGGACCCCGATTCCAAGGTGTTCGTCGTGCTCTACGACGTCCCCGAGGAGGACGAGGTCAGCCTCGACCGATGGGAGGGCTCCGAACTTGGCATCCACCGCAAGATCCGCGTCCGCGTCGACACCGAGGGCGAACCCGTTCTCGCCTGGTTGTACGTGCTCGACGCGTACGAGGGCGGCCTGCCGTCCGCCCGCTACCTCGGGGTGATGGCCGACGCCGCAGAGATCGCCGGGGCCCCCTCCGACTATGTGCGCGACCTGCGCACCCGCAACAGCCGCAACGTCGGACCGGGCACCGAATAGAACCGCCTGGCGCCGCGCCTCAGCCCAGCACGAGGCTCGACAGCACCCGGACCCCGATGCCCAGCGCCCGCTCGTCCAGATCGAACGTGGGCTGGTGGATGTCGAGTTGCTCGCCGACGCCCGACCAGACGCCGAGCCGGGCCATCGCACCGGGAACCTCTTCGAGATACCAGGAGAAGTCCTCGCCGCCGCCGGACTGCGGCGTGTCGGCGAGGGCGTCCGGGCCGACCGTGCGGATGGCGTCCTCGAACATGCGCGTCGACACCTCGTCGTTGACGACGGGCGGAACGCCGCGGCGGTAGTTGAGCTGGTACCGCACCCCGGTGGGCGCGAGCAGACCGTGGACGATCTCCCGGACCAGTGGCTCGAGCATCTCCCACGTCTCGTGATCGCCGGTCCGCACGGTGCCGGTCATCATGCCGGTCTGCGGAATGGCGTTGGGTGCCCGGCCTGCGCTCACGGCGCCCCACACCATCACGGTGCCCGTGCGCGGGTCGATCCGTCTGCTGAGCATGCCCGGCAACCCGGTCACGACCGTACCCAGCGCGAACACGAGGTCGGTGGTCAGGTGCGGACGCGACGTGTGTCCGCCCGGCGAGTCGAGCACCACCTCGATCGTGTCGGCCGCGGACGTGATCGCACCGAGCCGCACCCCGACCCGCCCGGCCGCGAGCCGCGGATCGCAGTGGAGGGCGAAGATCCGCGACACCCCCTCGAGCCGTCCGGCGGCGACGACCTCGAGCGCACCGCCGGGCATGACCTCCTCGGCGGGCTGGAAGATCAACCGGACACCCACCGGGAGGTCGGGGATCTCGCTGAGCGCCAGACCGGTTCCCAGGAGGATGGTGGTGTGGGCGTCGTGGCCGCACGCGTGCGACACGCCCGGCACCGTCGACGAGTACGTGGCGCCGGTCAGTTCCTGCAACGGGAGGGCGTCGATGTCGGCGCGCAACGCGACGCGGGGACCGTTCGACGGTCCGAGATCACACGTGAGGCCCGTTCCGCCGGGCAGCAGTTCGGGCGACAGACCGGCCGCGGCCAGCCGGGTCGCCACGAATTCCGTCGTCGCGTATTCGTGTCGCGCGAGTTCGGGATTGGCGTGGATGTGGCGACGCCACTGAGAGAGTTCGTCGGTGTGAGCGAGAATCCATTTGTCGACTGCCGCGTTCACCGGCGATCAACTCCTTCCAACAACCGCACCCGCTGTGTGTCGTCCGTTGCCGCGCGAACTGCCGTGCGAGCCAGCGCAATCGCTCCGTCGATCACGGCGCGGTCGGCGGACTCGGTGATGCATGCCGCCGCGAACCGAGGCTGATGCGTCACCGCGCCGTCCGAATCGAGGCCGATGACCGGATGAATTCCGGGCAGGACGTTGGTGACGTTGCCCATGTCGGTGCTGCCCAGCGGACGGACGCCCTCCCACTCGAGCGGCAGCGGTGTCCGTCCCATGTCGATGATCTGCTCCCGGTACGTCGCGACCAGCCACGGGTCCGGCGTCAGTTCCGTGTACGTCGGCGACACGGTGCGGATCTCGTGTGTGCACCCGGTGGCGAGGGCGCCCGCCGCGAAACACGCCTCCGCGCGTGTCGTCAGCTCGGACAACGCCCACGCCGTCTCGGCGCGCAGGTAGTACAGCATTTCGGAGCGTGCAGGAACGATGTTGGGCGCGGTGCCGCCGTCGGAGACGATCCCGTGGATCTGCTGCCCCGGCGAGAGGTGTTGGCGCAGCAGGCCGATCCCGACCTGGGCGACGGTCGCGGCGTCGGCGGCGTTGCGCCCGAACTCCGGTGCGGCCGACGCGTGCGCTTCGCGGCCGGTGAACGTGACCGCGATGTCGGCCAGCGCGAGCGACGTCGCTCCGGTGATGTCGATCGGACCCGGATGCACCATCAGGGCGGCCGCGACATCGTCGAAGACGCCCTTCTCTAGCATGGCGATCTTTCCCCCGCCGCTCTCCTCCGCGGGCGTCCCGATGACCCGCACCGTGATCCCCAGCCGGTCGGCGACCGTGGCGAGCGCGACGCCGGCACCGACCGCGGACGCCGCGATGATGTTGTGCCCGCACGCGTGACCGATCTCCGGGAGCGCGTCGTACTCGGCGCAGATACCGATGACGAGGTCGCCGCTGCCGAACGTGGCGTCGAACGCCGTTGGCAGGTCCGCGATGCCCGACCGCACGTCGAACCCGCTGCGTTTGAGCAGTTCGGTGATCTTCGCGACGCTCCGGAACTCCTCGAACGCCAGTTCCGGTTCGCTGTGGATCGAATGGGACAGCGCGATCAGATCGGTCTCGATTGACCTGACCGCCGCCTCGACATCCGCATTCACGTGCTCATTCTCTCACCCGAAGCTGAAGTTGCTCTTGTCCGTCACCGTGGCGAGCGCGGCGAGGGCGTCGTGATGGATTCCGCGCTTGATCCCGGCGAGGTTGGCGCCGCGGGTGGCGGTGAGTGCGGCGGCCCGTGTCACGGCGGCCGCGAGGACGCCGTCGCCGTCCGCGATCTCGTCGACGATGCCCGCGGCGAGCGCGTCGGAGCCGCCGAAGCGGCGGCCCGTCGTCATCGCCTCGACCGCGGTCTGCTTGGGCAGACGGGTGTTCAGGAGCGCCGACATCCCCACGGTGAACGGCATGTTCAGCGACACCTCGGGGAGACAGTAGAACCCGCGGTCGGCGCGCATCACCCGGAAGTCGTGCGACGTGGCGAGCATCGCGCCGGCACCGAAACTGTGCCCCTGAACGGCGGCGACGGTGGCCATCGGGAACGCGAGGAGGCGGCTGTAGATCGTGTGTACGCGGTCGAGATATTCGGGGAGCTTGTCCGTGTTCGCGAAGATCCACGTGGTGTCCAGGCCGTTCGTGAAGAACTTGCCCGTCGCGGTCGTGACCAGTGCGGCGGGACCCTCGTGGGCTTCCACCTCGTCCAGCGCGGCATGGGTGGCGTCGATCCAGTCCGGATGGAAGCGGTTCTCGTTGTCCGTCTCGCCCTCGTTGCCGAGGTACAGGATGAATACGTCGCCGTCGCGATCGAGATAGGGCATGAGTGGAAGACTATCGCCTCATGGGAACGCCAGACGCCGCGGCCGCCGCGCTCGCCGCACACACGAACTGCGCCGAACACTCGATCGCCGTCGTCCTCGGATCGGGGTGGAATGCCGCCGCCGACCGGTTCGGCGAATCACTCTGCACCGTCCCGATGGCCGATCTACCGGGATTCACACCGCCGGCCGCCGCGGGTCACGCCGGGACGATCCGTTCCGTGGACGTGGGCGGCACACGGGTCCTCGTCCTCCTCGGCCGCACCCACGCCTACGAGGGCCATCCCCTGCCGTCCGTCGTCCACCCGGTACGCACGGCCATCGCCGCGGGAGCGACGACCGTCATCTTGACGAACGCCGCCGGGGGAATCCGCGAGGACTTCACCGTCGGCCAGCCCGTGCTGATCAGCGATCACCTGAACCTCACGGCCCGGTCACCTCTCGTGGGCGCGGAGTTCGTGGACCTCGTCGACGCGTACGACCCCGAACTGCGGGCCCTCGCCCGCGACATCGACGGGTCGCTGACCGAAGGCGTCTACGCCGGTCTGCCGGGTCCGCACTACGAGACCCCCGCCGAGATCCGCATGCTGCGGACGATCGGTGCGGACCTCGTCGGCATGTCCACCGTCCACGAAACGATCGCGGCGCGGGCGCTGGGCGCCCGCGTCCTCGGGATCTCGATGGTGACGAATCTCGCGGCCGGTATCACCGGCGAGCACCTGAACCACGAGGAGGTCCTCGCCGCGGGCCGGGCGTCCGCCGACCGCATGGGCGGTCTGCTGCGAGAACTGGTGGAACGCTTGTGAGCGTTCCGATCGCGGACTGGATCGACGCCGATCCCGACCCCGAAACCCGGGCGGAACTCGCGAATCTCTGCGCCGACGAGCTCGCCGACCGGTTCGCCGCTCCGCTGAGTTTCGGGACCGCGGGTCTGCGCGGGCCGGTGCGGGCAGGCCCGAACGGCATGAATCTCGCCGTGGTGATCCGCACGACGGCCGGGCTGAGCGCGTGGCTGAAAGACCGGTGCCTGGGCGGCTCCACCGTCGTCGTCGGGCGCGACGCGCGGCACGGATCCGAGAAGTTCGCCGTCGCCGCCGCGGAAGTGCTGGCGGCCGCAGGATTCTCGGTCGTCCTCCTCCCCCGCCCGCTCCCCACGCCGATCGTCGCGTTCGCTGTCCGCCGCCTCCGCGCCGCGGCCGGCGTGCAGATCACCGCCTCCCACAACCCCGCCGCCGACAACGGGTACAAGGTCTACCTCGACGGCGGCGCCCAGTTGATCTCCCCGTCCGACCGGGAGATCGAAGCATCGATCACCCGGGTCGGGCCCGCGAACCTCGTGCCGCGCACCCCGGTGACACCGGCGTCCGAGGAACTCCTCGACCTCTACGTCGACCGGGTCGCGTCCCTGCCGACGGCACGGTCGCGGACACTGCGTATCGCGCTTACCGCCATGCACGGCGTCGGCGGCGAGACCGCAGTCACCGCACTGAAATCCGCCGGATTCACCGACGTCCACAGCGTCGCCGCACAGTTCGACCCGGACCCGGACTTCCCGACCGTCGAATTCCCCAATCCCGAGGAGCCCGGCGCCTCCGATGCCGTCCTCGCTCTCGCCGCGGACGTCGGCGCCGACATCGCGCTGGCCCTCGACCCCGACGCCGACCGATGCGCGGTCGGCGTGCGCGGGCCGGACGGCTGGCGGATGCTCCGCGGCGACGAGACGGGCGTCCTGCTCGGCGAGCACGTCCTCGCGTCCGCCCCGGCCGATTCGCTCGTCGCGACGACGATCGTCTCGTCCGCCCTCCTCGGAAAGCTCGCCGAGGCCCGCGGCGCCCGCTTCGCCCGCACCCTCACCGGCTTCAAGTGGCTCGTGCGGGCCGGCGAGGGTCTCGTGTACGCGTACGAGGAAGCGATCGGTCACTGCGTCGACCCGGAGTCGGTGCGCGACAAGGACGGTATCTCCGCCGCGGTGGTGGCCGCCGACCTCGCCGCGACGCTGCGGGCAGAGGGGTCGACACTCCGCGACAGGCTGGACGACTACGCGCTCGAATTCGGATTGCACGCCGGAGACCAGGTGTCGCGACGAGTCACCGACCTCGCGGACATCACCGCGATGATGCGACGCCTGCGGTCGGAACTGCCTGCCGAACTGGCCGGCGAACCCGTCGAGGCCACGGATCTGGCGGAACTGCGGGGGCAGTCCCGCACCGACGCGGTCGTACTCGCGGGGTCCACTGTCCGGATGGTCGTGCGTCCCTCGGGTACCGAACCCAAGCTCAAGTGCTACCTGGAGGTCGTTGTCCCGGTGCCCGATCGATCGGCGCTACCCGCGGCCCGCGAGAGTGCCGCGTCCCGGTTGAACCTGTTGCGCGAGTTCGCCGAAGCCCTGTAGCCGAGGAGTCAGCGCGGCCCGAACTGACGGTCCCCGGCGTCGCCGAGGCCGGGGACGATGAACGCGTCCTCGTTGAGCCCCTCGTCGACCGCGGCGGTGACGAGTCGCACGGGATGACCCGACGCCGAGAGGGCGGCAACACCTTCGGGCGCCGCGACGACGCACACGGCGGTGACGTCCGTGGCGCCGCGGGCGACGAGCAACTCGATCGTGTGCACCATCGAACCGCCGGTCGCGAGCATCGGGTCGAGAACGTACACCGGGATCCCGAACAGATCCGCGGGGAGCGACTCGAGGTACGGCACCGGCAGATGCGTCTCCTCGTCCCGGGCCATGCCGACGAAACCGACTCGCGCCTGCGGGATCAGGCTGCTGGCCTGCTCGACCATGCCCAGTCCGGCGCGCAGGACGGGAACGAGCAACGGCGGATGGGTGAGCCGCACCCCGTCGGTCGTGGCGATGGGCGTGACCACGTCGAACGTCTCGACCGGAGCCTCGCGCATCGCCTCGTACACCAACATGTGTGTCAGCCGTCGCAAGGCGGCCCGAAATGTGGCATTGTCGCTGCGCGCATCGCGCATCGCTGTCAGGAGGACCGCTGCGAGTGGGTGGTCGACGACGTGCGTGTTCATGTTCGAAGAATAAGGGGGCGCGGGGCGAGATTTCGCAGGAGAGCGATTCTCGGCGTATCGGGGGTGGAACCGATTCGGACTCACCTGCGTCCAATATGGTGACCGGTATCAAATCCGACTGGGGGGATGACGATGAACGACTTGAGGGCGGATACCGCGAGTATCGCCGAGTTCGCGGCCACGGCCGCGACCATGTCAGCGCAGATGCAGGCCGCAGGTCTCGGGGCCGCCGCCGCGGGGCCGCTCCTGCTCGGACCGGTCTTCGGGGTGATCGGCGGCGATTTCGTCGCCGCGTTCGCCACGGCGCACGCCGCGCACCTGGCTTCCATCGAGAAACTGTCCGGCGTGCTCGGCGGGATCAGCGCCACCGCCCTCGCGAACGCCGCCGCGTACGAGGGCACCGAGGCCGCCACCACGGCCGCGCTCGCCGCGAATGCGGTCGGGCTGGAGGCCTGACCGTGATCCCCTTCGATCTCCTCACCCGCCCGATCCTCGATCTGCTCGGGGCGTTCGGCAGCGGCGTCCTTCCCGTCGGCGGACCGGCCGACGCCCTGCGCGCGTCCTCGGTCGCCATCGACGCCGTCCACGACACCGGGCGCACCGGCATCAGCTCCGTCTACGGCGACTGGCAGGGCAGGGGTGGCACGGGTGCGATCGTGAAGACCGAAGAGGCGCAGCGGGCGACGGTCGCGGTCTCCGATCGCGGCAACGACATGGCTGCCGTCGTCGCCGAGGCCTCCGAGATCGTCCGGGCCGGAATGGTCCAACTGGAGGAGATCCTGCAGTCGTTCATCTCCCTCGCGGTCGCGGCCGGACCCGCCCTGGCCACCCCGCCCGGTCAGGCGATGATCATCGCGGCGGCACTCGACCACCTCGGCAGGGCCACCGCGGTGGTCGCGAAGGTGCGGGCCGAACTCGGCGAGCAGACCGGCCGGATGGTCGCCCTCACACCGGCCGAAGACATCCCGGCCGCGCCCGCCGCCACCGCCCCCGCGAGCACGTCCGCGGCGAGCACGGTGCCCGCCTCCGCGGCCCCCGTCGCACCCGCGGGCTCCGACGCGGTGAGCCGCGCGGCCTCCGGGTTCGCGAGTTCCTCCGGCGCGTCACCGATGTCGGGCCTGACCAGCATCGCCGCTCCGGCCGCGCGCTCGTCGGGCGGACGCGGCTCGGGCGGATCCCGCGCGGATTCCCTCACCGGCAGGTCCGGAGATACCGGTCACGGGCCGTCCACCTCGGACTCCGCACGCGACGGCGAGGGCGTGGAGGTGGTCCTGCCCGACGGCAGCACCGCCGTCGCCCCCAACAAGGAGGCGGCGGACGCCGTCCGCAACGCCCTGTCGCAGCAGGGCGTCCCGTATGTCTGGGGCGGGACGTCCCCCGGCGAGGGCCTCGACTGCAGCGGGCTGACGCAGTGGGCGTACGGCGAAGCGGGCGTGGGTCTTCCGCGTCTGGCGCAGGAGCAGAACGTCGGCACCGCGGTCGACCCGGGCGACCTCATGCCCGGCGACCTCGCCGTCTGGGACGGCCACGTGGCGATGGTGATCGGCAACGGCCAGCTCGTCGAGGCCGGTGATCCCGTGCAGGTCGGTCCGATCCGAACCAGCAACAGCGGCATGGGCTTCTACGGCTTCTACCGACCCACGGAATGACAGGAATCATGTTTCCCCCCACCCCACCCCCGGCCGGCACCACGGCCGCAGTGAGCAACCGCTCCGGCACCGTCTCGGTCCGGACCACCGAGCAGGGCCTGCCGCTCGAACTCCGCATCGATCCGCGCGAGCTTCGGTACGGCGGCCAGCGGCTCGCTGACGAGATCCTGACGCTCTGCAGGCGCTCGGCCATGGAGGCCGGGGCGCGGCGACGCGACGAACTCGCCCGCGACGGCATGCCCGCCGAGATCCTCGACCAGCTCGGTCTGCCCACCCGCACCGACGTCGCCGCCGCGCAGGCGATCGAGGACGAGGAAGAACCCACCCCGACGAGCTGGATGCGACCACTGTGAGCGAACACGATATGGATGCGATCGTCGGGCGGGCCACCGAACAGGTGAATCTGCTCGAGGAGGCCCTCGCCGGGCTGCAGGCGATCAAGGCGCGCGCGTCGAGCGAGTCCGATCAGGTCACCGCCGAGGTCGACGGGAACGGCACGCTGACCGGTCTCTGGATGGACGACTCCATCTCGACGCTCGACGCCCGAACACTCGCGACGATGATCACGAGCACCACGCAAGAGGCCGCCCGGCTCGCCACCGAACAACGCACCCGGGTCATGACGACGCTGCAGGACGGGTTCGGGAGGGTGTGACCGTCACATTGCCGATCCGGAACATGCACCCTCCTCGAACGACTCGACGCACAGCGAAAGTCACGGTAGGGCTCCGATACGCGCCGGTCGCCCCGTTCGGCCGACTCGGTCGCGGCCGCCGCGACACGGCGGCGACGGGCACCGGAAACGCTCCGCACACAGCCCGGGTATAACTTTGGCCGCGGGGTCGATAGGCTTCGCGCCATGGCTGGAGACATCGTCCCGATCGAACTCGGTCTCACCGACGGCGACCTCGTGACACTGTGGGCACCACGGTGGCGTGAGGGCGACGACGAGTGGGAAGCATTCCTTGGTCACGAGGAAGACCTCTACGGGTTCGAATCAGTGGCAGAACTCGCTGCCTTCATCCGCACGAACACCGACAACGATCTCGTCGAGCACCCCGCCTGGAGTGTGGTGTCCGGGCTGTCCGCCGCCGAACTCGAACCCGACGAGAACTTCTGCTTCGATCTGATCGGGGTGCCGGAGCTGGCGGCGAGTGACCCCGAGGCTCTCGTCGTGAGCGAACTCGAAGACACGCTCAACATGGTGCGCAACATCGGTGAGGTCTGCGAACTGGACGCGGTCACCAAATTCTTCAACGCGAACCCCATCCTCGGCGCGCTGCCCGCAGGCGCCAGCGCATTCGAGGGCCGCGAGGGCGAGGAGCTGTGGGCCCAGATCGGCACCGCCATCGCGAAGGGCTGGGATGACGTCCTCGACGCCGTCGACAACATCGTCGCCACCCCCGAGGTGGATGCCGAGGCGGTAGCCGTCGCCGAGGCCGAACTGGTGGCCGCCGACGAGAACACCGTCGACGTGGACGACGTGGCCGAAGAGGCGGAGGAAGACGAGGAGTTCGTCGCGCTCGATCTCGACACCGAGGACGAGGAGGAGGACGACTCGTTCTGGGGTGCGGTGGGTGTCGATCCCGTCAAGATCATCACGTCCGGGGAGACCTACTTCACGCTCCGCTGCTACCTCGACGACGATGCGCTCTTCCTCGGGCGTGACGGCGCGATCTTCGTCTTCACGTCCGAACGCGCGCTGGCCCGCTACCTCGCCGACAACCACGAGCACGCCCTCGCGCAGGTGAGCACGTACGAGGAGATCCAGGTGGCGGCCGTCGACGGATCGCTCGAGGTCGAGGTCACCGACGAGAACGTGTACGTCCTCCCCGGTCTCGCCGATGACCTGGCCGCCGGTCCGGAGTCCGTCGACGCGGACCAGCTCGACCTTGCCGTCGAATTGTTCACCGATGCAGCCGATTTCGCCGACGACGATTCGGTGGAGACCGCACTCGCGACGTCCGAGCCGCTGGGCTGGTACGTCTCCTTCGTCCTCAACCCGGATCCGACGCGGATGGCGCCCAGCGCACCGTTCGACGCCGAGGCGGAGGCGTGGCGGACGCTCGAGCGGGAGTTCGAGGCCCGCCTGCGGAAGGTCTGAGCGCCCGCCCTCGGGGCGCTCAGCCCACCAGCACGGCGAATCCCGGCTTGATCACCTCGTCGATCAGCTGCAACCGCTGATCGAACGGGATGAAGGCCGATTTCATGGCGTTGATGGTGTAGCGCTCGAGATCCGTCCAGCCGTAACCGAACGTCTCGACGAGGCGGAGCATCTCCTGGCTCATGCTGGTGTCGCTCATCAGCCGGTTGTCGGTGTTGACGGTCACCCGGAACCGCAGCCGGGCGAGCAGGTCGAACGGATGATTCTCGAGCGCGTCCACGGCCCCGGTCTGAACATTGGAACTGGGACACAGTTCCAGGGGAATCCTCTTGTCCCGCACATAGTTCGCGAGCGCGCCCAGCACCGGGACGCCGTCGTCGCCGATCGTGATGTCGTCGGTGATCCGGACCCCGTGCCCGAGGCGGTCCGTGCCACAGAACGCGATGGCCTCGTGGATGGACGGCAGACCGAACGCCTCACCCGCGTGAATGGTGAAGTGTGCATTGCTGCCCCGCATGTACTCGAAGGCGTCGAGGTGGCGGCTGGGCGGATTCCCGGCCTCGGCACCGGCGATGTCGAAGCCGACGACGCCGCGGTCCCGGAACCGGATCGCCAGTTCCGCGATCTCCCGGGAGCGCGCCGCGTGCCGCATCGCGGTGAGCAGTACGCCGATCCGGATGTTCTGGCCGCGCACCTCCGCCGCCGACTCCCCTGCCTCGAATCCCAGCAGGACCTTTTCCACCACCTCGTCCAGGGTCAGCCCCTCCTCGAGGTGCTGCTCCGGGGCGAACCTGACCTCGGCGTAGACCACGCCGTCGTCGGCGAGGTCCTCGGCGCATTCACGGGCGACGCGTTCGAGCCCGACGGATGTCTGCATGACCGCGACCGTGTGGGCGAACGTCTCGAGGTATCTCTCGAGCGAACCGCTGTCGGCGGCCTCCCGGAACCACGTGGCCAGCGCGGGCGCGGTGTCGGCGGGCAGCGCGTCGTAGCCGCAGTCGCGGGCGAGTTCGAGAACCGTCTCGGGCCGGAGACCTCCGTCGAGATGGTCGTGCAGCAACACCTTCGGCGCTCGGCGCAGGGCCGACAGATCCAGTGCGGTCATGCGTCGACGTTAGCGTGAGGGATCCTCTATCCGCTCGATGACGAGCGGCGTGGTCACCGACGGCGCGTCGGCCATGACGGTCCAGGCTTCGGAAAGTGCGGCTTTCGCCGCGGCGAACCGTTCGGGCGTGTCGGTGTGCAGCGTGACGAGCGGGGTGCCCACCGACACCGTCTCCCCCGGTTTCGCGTGCAACTCGATGCCCGCCCCCGCCTGCACCGGCTCGCCCTGTCGCGCCCGACCGGCGCCGAGCCGCCATGCGGCGAGCCCGACCGCCATGGCGTCGAGACCGCACACCACCCCGTCCGACTCGGAGAGCAGCACCTCGGTGTGCCTGGCCGTCGGCAGCGGCGCGTCGGGGTCGCCGCCCTGGGCGGCGATCATCCTCCGCCAGCGGTCCATGGCGGACCCGTCGCGCAGTTTGTCGGCGGGGTCGACTCCGTCGATTCCGGCTGCCTTCAACATTTCTCGCGCGAGCTCGAGCGTCAGTTCCACGACGTCGGATGGGCCGCCTCCGGCCAGCACCTCCAGCGATTCCCGGACCTCGAGTGCGTTGCCCGCGGTGTGGCCGAGGGGCGCGTCCATCGCCGTGAGCAACGCCATCGTCCGCACTCCGGCGTCGTTCCCGAGGTCGACCATCGTCTGCGCGAGCTCCCGCGCGTCGTCGAGCTTCTTCATGAACGCGCCCGACCCGACCTTGACGTCGAGCACGAGCGCGCCGGTGCCCTCGGCGATCTTCTTGCTCATGATCGAGCTGGCGATCAGGGGGATCGATTCGACCGTCCCGGTGACGTCGCGGAGCGCGTACAACCGCCGGTCCGCCGGCGCCAGGTCTGCGCCGGCGGCGCAGACGACGGCTCCGACGGCGGGGTCGGACAGGATCTCGGCCATCTCGGAGGTGTCGAGGTCGGCGCGCCAGCCAGGGATCGACTCGAGCTTGTCGAGGGTTCCGCCGGTGTGACCGAGCCCGCGTCCCGACAGTTGCGGCACCGCGGCGCCGCATGCCGCGACCAGCGGTGCGAGCGGGAGCGTGATCTTGTCGCCCACACCACCCGTCGAGTGCTTGTCCACGGTGGGGCGGCCGAGGTGGGTGAAGTCGAGGCGTCGACCGGACGAGATCATCGCCGTGGTCCAGCGGCTCACCTCCTCGCGCGTCATCCCGCGGAAGTAGATCGCCATGGCCAGCGCCGACATCTGCTCGTCGGCCACGACCCCCCGGGTGAATGCCTCGACCACCCAGTCGATCTCTGCACCGGACAGTTCCCTGCCGTCGCGCTTGGCGGCGATGATCGACGAAGCGTCATGCATGGCTGATTCTCCCCTTCTCCTCCGGACCGAAAGCGTCCGGCAGCAGCTGTTCCAATGGGCGCACGCCGGCCCGGTGGTCGACGAGCAGTCCGGGGCCGCCGTGCTCGAAGAGAATCTGCCGGCAGCGTCCGCACGGCATGAGTATGTCGCCACTCGCGTCACAGCAGGTGAAGGCGATTAATCGGCCGCCGCCGCCCGCAAATAAGTTACCGACCAGTACGCACTCGGCGCAGAGCCCCAAACCGTATGAGACATTTTCCACATTGCATCCGACGACGATTCGTCCATCGTCCACCAGTGCCGCCGCCCCCACCGCGAAGCCCGAGTAGGGCGCGTAGGCCCGGCCCATCACCTCATGCGCGTTGGCGCGCAACAGTTTCCAATCGATCTCGACCATGGTTCCCCATCCAATCACGTGGGCTGAATGGATGCAGAGATTCACCCGGGACGACCCAATTCGCATTGGAGAGGCAAACCTAACTTCATTTGCGGGGGCGTACGAACCCCGACTCGAATTAGTTCCCCCGTTTCCGTTGGGTTTAGAGTTCAGAGAAGTCGGTTCAGGATCACGTCGGGTCCCCAGTTGTGGTATGTCCGCAACGCTGCGCAGACTCGACACGTCCACCAATGACGTTGGAGGCACAGCACTCGATGAGTACTACGACTGAAGCCGCTCCGGCCAAGGAGCGCACACGGTCGCTTTACCGGGGCGACCCCGGAATGTGGTCCTGGGTTTTGCACCGGATCACAGGCGTAATGACGTTCTTCTTCCTATTCGTGCACGTGCTGGATACCGCGCTGGTGCGCGTGAATCCCGACACGTACGACAGTGTCATCGAGACCTACAAGAACCCGATCGTCGGGCTCATGGAGCTCGCGCTCGTCGCCGCGGTGCTGTACCACGCACTGAACGGCGTCCGGGTGATGCTGGTGGACTTCTGGTCCAAGGGACCGCAGTACCAGCGCCTGATGCTCTGGGTAATCCTCGCGATCTGGTTCCTGGTGATGATCCCGGGCGCCGGCCGCATCTTCTACAACATGTTTGCGGGGCACTGACATGACGACAGAAGCCAAGAGTCTCGGCAAGACCTACGACCGTCCCGCCAGCCTGGACAACCCGCGCTCTCCGCGCCGGACCTCGAAGAACAACTTCGAGCTGTACGCCTGGCTGTTCATGCGGTTCTCCGGACTCGCACTGATCTTCCTCGTGCTCGGCCACCTCTTCATCATGCTGATGCTCGACGACGGTGTGCACCGCATCAACTTCGCGTTCGTCGCAGGCCGCTGGTCCAGCCCGTTCTGGCAGTTCTGGGACCTCACCATGCTGTGGCTTGCCCAGCTGCACGGCGGAAACGGACTCCGCACGGTCATCGCGGACTACTCCCGCAAGGACTCCACGCGCTTCTGGCTGACCACGATCCTCGTTCTCTCGATGATCCTGATCATGGGCCTCGGCACGTACGTCATCTTCACCTTCGACCCCAATATCTCGGCGAGCTAGGGGAGCACAGACTTCATGCAGGAACACCGTTATGACGTGGTCATCGTCGGCGCCGGCGGCGCCGGCATGCGCGCAGCGATCGAGGCCGGTCCCCGCGCCCGCACCGCGGTACTGACCAAGCTCTACCCCACCCGCAGCCACACCGGCGCGGCCCAGGGCGGCATGTGTGCCGCGCTGGCGAACGTGGAGGAAGACAACTGGGAGTGGCACACCTTCGACACGGTCAAGGGCGGCGACTACCTCGCCGACCAGGACGCCGTCGAGATCATGGCCAAGGAGGCCATCGACGCGGTGCTCGACCTCGAGAAGATGGGTCTGCCGTTCAACCGCACGCCCGAGGGCAAGATCGACCAGCGTCGTTTCGGTGGTCACACCCGCGATCACGGTAAGGCCCCCGTGCGCCGCGCATGTTATGCCGCGGACCGCACCGGTCACATGATCCTGCAGACGCTCTACCAGAACTGCGTCAAGCACGACGTCGAGTTCTTCAACGAGTTCTACGCCCTCGACATCGCGATCACCGAGACGGAGAACGGCCCCGTCGCCACCGGCGTCATCGCCTACGAGCTGGCCACCGGCGAGATCCACGTCTTCCACGCGAAGTCCATCGTGTTCGCCACCGGCGGCTCGGGACGCATGTACAAGACGACGTCCAACGCGCACACCCTCACCGGTGACGGCATGGGCATCATCTTCCGCAAGGGCCTTCCGCTGGAGGACATGGAATTCCACCAGTTCCACCCCACAGGCCTGGCCGGGCTCGGCATCCTCATCTCCGAGGCCGTGCGCGGTGAGGGCGGCATCCTCCGCAACGCCGACGGCGAACGGTTCATGGAGCGCTACGCCCCCACCATCAAGGACCTCGCACCCCGCGACATCGTCGCGCGGTCGATGGTCCTCGAGGTCCTCGAGGGACGCGGCGCGGGACCGAACAAGGATTACGTCTACATCGACGTGACCCACATCCCCGAGGAAGTCCTCGACGAGAAGCTCCCCGACATCATGGAGTTCTCCCGCACCTACCTCGGTGTGGACCCGGTGAAGGAACCGGTGCCGGTGTACCCCACCTGCCACTACGTCATGGGCGGCATCCCCACCCGGATCAACGGTGAGGTCCTGCGCAACAACGACGAGATCGTCCAGGGCCTGTACGCCGCCGGCGAGTGCGCCTGCGTCTCCGTCCACGGCGCGAACCGTCTCGGCACCAACTCGCTGCTCGACATCAACGTCTTCGGACGCCGCGCCGGCATCGCCGCCGCCGAGCACGCCAACAACAGCGAGTTCGTCGACATGCCCGAGGCGCCCGAGAAGATGGTCGACGACTGGATGGCCACCATCCTGTCGGACCACGGTCACGAGCGTGTCGCGGACATCCGCAGCGAGCTGCAGCAGTCGATGGACAACAACGCCTCGGTGTTCCGTACCGAAGAGCGCCTCACCCAGGCGCTCAAGGACGTGCGGGCACTCAAGGAGCGCTACAACCACATCACGGTGCAGGACAAGGGCAAGCGCTACAACAGCGACCTGCTCGAGGCCGTCGAGCTCGGCTTCCTCCTCGAGATGGCGGAGGTCACCGTCGTCGGCGCGCTGAACCGCAAGGAGTCGCGCGGCGGCCACGCCCGTGAGGACTACCCGGACCGCAACGACGCCGAGTACATGAAGCACACGATGGCATACAAGGAGGGCGACGGCCTGCTCTCCGACATCCGTCTCGACTACAAGCCGGTAGTCCAGACCCGTTACGAGCCGATGGAGCGTAAGTACTGATGAGCGCACCTGCAGTCGACAAGAGCGAGAACAAGGCGGATCTCCCTCCCGTTCCCGAGGGCGCCGTCATGGTCACCCTCAAGATCGCGCGGATGAACCCGGAGTCCGGCGAGGGCCAGCACTGGGACAGCTTCCAGGTTCCGGCTCTGCCGACGGACCGCATGCTGAACCTGCTCCTGTACGTGAAGGGCTACCTCGACGGCACCCTCACGTTCCGTCGCAGTTGCGCCCACGGCGTGTGCGGTTCGGACGCGATGCGGATCAACGGCGTCAACCGTCTGGCCTGCAAGCTCCTCATGAAGGACATGCTGCCCAAGGACGGCAAGCCGGTCACGATCACCGTCGAGCCCATCAAGGGCCTGCCGGTGGAGAAGGACCTCGTCGTCGACATGGAGCCCTTCTTCGACGCGTTCCGCGCCGTGAAGCCGTTCCTCATCACCACCGGCAACGAGCCCACCCGTGAGCGCATCCAGTCGCAGCACGACCGGGCACGTTTCGACGACACCACCAAGTGCATCCTGTGTGCCTGCTGCACCACGTCGTGCCCGGTGTACTGGAGCGACGGCAGCTACTTCGGTCCGGCCGCCATCGTCAACGCTCACCGCTTCATCTTCGACAGCCGTGACGAGGGTGCGTCGGAGCGTCTCGACATCCTCAACGACAAGGACGGCGTCTGGCGTTGCCGGACCACGTTCAACTGCACCGACGCGTGCCCCCGTGGCATCCAGGTGACGAAGGCGATCCAGGAAGTCAAGCGCGCGCTGCTGTTCGCACGCTGACCCCAGGTCTGCCGAGCACGTTCCAGGGCGCCCCCGACCGCACCGGTCGGGGGCGCCCTGCGTCGTGTCCAACCTCACTGTCCGAGCGGTCCCACGGTGACATCTCCGCGCTACTGTCGAGAACAGATGCTCCCGACGGACAGTGAGGTTCACCCATGGCGCAGTCGCCCACTCCCGCAGTGGTCACGGTCACCGGAGCGGCAGGCAGCATCGGCTACGCGGCGCTGTTCCGGATCGCCGCGGGCGAGATGCTCGGGCCCGACATCCCGATCCGGCTGCGGCTCTTGGAGATTCCGTCGGCAGTGTCCGCCGCCGAGGGCACCGCGATGGAGCTCGACGACAGCGCCTTCCCTCTGCTCCGCGACATCGAGGTCCACGACGACCCGAAGCGGGGCTTCGACGGCACCGACGTGGCGCTCCTCATCGGATCGCGTCCCCGGTCCAAGGGCATGGAGCGAGGCGACCTCCTCGCCGCGAACGGGCAGATCTTCACCGTGCAGGGTCGCGCGCTCAACCAGGTTGCCGCGGACGGAGTCCGGGTGTTGGTCGTGGGCAACCCGGCGAACACCAACGCGCTGGTCGCCGCGAACAACGCCCCCGACATCCCGGCGGAGCGCTTCACGGCGTTGACCCGGCTCGACCACAACCGCGCGATCGCCCAGCTGGCACGGCACTCGGGCGCCGCGGTGAAGGACATCAGCCGCGTCGCGATCTGGGGCAACCACTCCAGCACCCAGTACCCCGACATCGTCCATGCGCGGGTCGGTGAGCGGTCCGGTGCCGAGTTCGCCGCCGACCGCGAATGGCTCACCCGCGACTTCATTCCCACGGTCGCGAACCGTGGCAGCGCGATCATCGAGGCTCGCGGCGCATCCTCCGCGGCCTCCGCCGCCAACGCCGCGATCGATCACGTCCACGACTGGGTGCTCGGCACCCCCGACCACGATTGGACGTCCGTGGCGCTGCCCTCCACCGGCGCCTACGGCGTGCCGGAGGGACTGGTGAGCTCGTTCCCGGTTCGCTCGGTCGACGGGTCGTGGCAGATCGTGGACGGGCTGCAGATCGACGACTTCTCGCGGAAGCGGATCGACGCGTCGGTCGCGGAACTCGAATCCGAACGCGACGCCGTCCGGGGCATGGGTTTCATCTGATCCGACGTTCGTCTTCCGGAACGGTCGCGTGGACGTCACGAAATCGTGTCGACACGTGTCCGTTTTCGGAAGTCGACCGGTCGTCGCATACGCTGCCTCTTCGATGATGTGGCGTCGAGTGTGTACCGCGGTCGTGTCCGGAACCCTGCTGGCCGGACTCTCGGTGAGTGCTGCCGGGGCGATTCCGCCCGCGGCGCCCTCCTCCCCCACCTCCACACCGTTCGCCACCCCGAACACCGACAACTGCCCCAACCGGTCGGCCCCCGCGCCTGCGATCGACCTGTCGGAGGTACCCCAGCCGGGTGATCCGACACCGAGCGCCGTATCGGTGCCCGAAGAGCCGGTGGGCGGACCGAAGCTGGCCGAGTGCGGGGTGATCCTTCCCGACGAGGCGCCGGCGCTGCCCGCCGACATCGCGGCGTCCGGCTGGGTGGTCGCGGACATCGACACCGGAGCCGTGCTCGCGGCGAAGGACCCGCACGGCCGCTACCGGCCCGCGAGCACCATCAAGATGCTGCTGGCTCTCGTGGCGCTGGGCGAACTGGATCTCGACAAGACCGTGACCGCCACCGCGGAGGACGCCGCGGTGGAGGGCAGCGCCGTCGGGATCGGCAAGAACGGTCAGTACACGAACCGGCAGCTGATGCAGGGCCTGGTGATGGCCTCGGGGAACGACGCCGCCCACCTCCTCGCCCGGCAACTCGGCGGCGACGCCGCCACGGTCGACAAGATGAACCACCTCGCCGACACCCTCGGCGCGCACGACACGAGGACCGCGACCCCGTCGGGGCTCGACGGCCCCGGCATGAGCAGCTCCCCATTCGACCTCGCGCTCATCTTCCACACCGCGATGAAGAACCCGACGTTCGCGGAGCTGATCTCCACCGAGACGGTGCAGTTCCCGGGTTTCCCGAAGGATCCGGCGATTCCGGACGATCAGGACCGGCCCCCGTTCGCACTGGCCAACGACAATCAGCTGCTCTACAACTACGACGGCGCACTGGGCGGCAAGACCGGGTTCACCGACGACGCCCGCCACACCTATGTCGGCGGCGCCGATCACGACGGTCGCCGCCTGATGGTGACGTTGATGGGCGCCGAAGCCCAGCCGATCCGGCCGTGGGAGCAGGCGGCACGACTGCTGGATTACGGTTTCGCCCTCGACCGCGACGCCCAGGTGGGATCCCTCGAGGACCTGCATCCGGCCGACACCGGTTCCGCCGCGGTACTTGCCGCACCGCCGCAACAGGATTCGGCCGCCGCGACGAGTTCCGTCGTCGCGTCGGGTTCCGACCACCCCGACAACACACTCGCCCTGCGGGCAGGTGTCGGGATCGTGGGGGCGGCCGTCGTCCTCATGCTGGTGCTCTGCGCGCGTCGGCTGTCCCGCAGGCGCTGACGAAAACCGGCGCCCGGCTCAGCGCTTGCTGCGGGTCAACAGTCCGGACAACCCGAGCGCCGCGGCGGCGCCCACACCCACCAGGGCGAGTCCTCCACGCACACCCGGCCCCTCGTGCACCTCGATCCGGGGGTTGATGACGGCCGGATCCGGCGGCGGCACAAAGGCGAGCGCGAGGCTGGCGCGGGTGGTCGCGGCCCACGCCGTCGAGAAGAGCAGCATCCGGCACGTCAGGTAGATGAACACGAGCAGACCGATGATCGGACCGAACGCCACACCGGCGGGACCCGCGGTGACCGCCGAGAGGTAGATGGCACCGACCTGCTTGAAGATCTCGAACACCACGGCCGCGAGCAGCGCCGCCTTGAGCGCACTGCGGAACGTGACGGGTTCGCGGGGCAGTCGGGCGATCACCCAGGCGAACACCGCCCACGTCGCGAGAAGCGACACCACGGTCGACAGTGCGCGCAACCCGGCGTCGATCCCGGGAACGTCGTCGAGGTTCAGCACCTCGACCACCGTTCGGGCCACGGGACCGCTACTCAGCGCGGAGGATCCGAGGGAGACCACCATCGCCAGACCCAGCCCGAGCAGCGCGGCCGCGTCGCCCAGCTTGGTACGCACGAATCCCTTCGACTCGCGCTGGCTCTCCCACATCGCCGTCAGCGCGTCGCGCAGGTTCGCCATCCACCCGAGTCCCGCGTACGCGGCACCGAGCAGACCGAGAACACCCACGCTGGCACGGGACGCGATCGCCGAATCGATGACCGTGTTGAGCGTGTCACCCAGACTTCCGGGAACGTTCTTGGTGATGCTGTCCTGCAGCTCCTGCAGCAACTCCGGCTGCCCGGCGAGGACGAAACCCGCGATGGCGAACGCGACCATCAGGATCGGAATCAGTGCGAGCACACTGAAATACGTGATTCCCGCCGCGTAGTAGTCGCCCTTCTGCTGCTGGTACCGCTCTGCGGCCCGCATCAGATGGTCGAACCAGGGGCGCGCTGCCCGCTGCCTGTCGAGAAAACTCGGTTCGTCAGCCACAGTGCTCATCCCTTCGGTGTCAGAAACCCAACCTTCTCGTACACGGCCGCCAGAGTCTGCGACGACACCTCGCGGGCGCGGTGAGCACCGGCGGCGATGATCCGATCGAGTTCTGCCTCGTCCGAGAGGTACCCTTCCACCTTCGCTTTCAACGGTGTCACGAACTCGGCCAGGACATCTGCCGTATCGGTTTTCAGGTCGCCGTACCCCTTGCCCTCGTACCCGGCCACCAACGTCTCGACCGGAGTCCCGGACAGCGCGGACTGGATGGTGAGCAGGTTGCTCACACCGGGCTTGGCCTGCGGGTCGTAGCGAATCTCCCGCTCGTTGTCGGTGACCGCGGACTTGATCTTCTTCGCCGACACCTTGGGGTCGTCGAGAAGGTTGATCAGTCCGGCGGGGCTCGGACCGGACTTGCTCATCTTCGACGTCGGATCCTGCAGGTCGTAGATCTTGGCGGTGCCCTTGATGATCTGGGCCTCGGGAATGACGAACGCCTTCCCGAACCGGGTGTTGAACCGCTGGGCGAGATCGCGGGACAGTTCGAGATGCTGACGCTGGTCCTCGCCGACGGGGACCCGCTGCGGCCGGTAGAGCAGGATGTCGGCAGCCATCAGCACCGGATACGTGAACAGGCCGACGCTCGCGTTCTCACTGCCCTGTTTGGCCGACTTGTCCTTGAACTGCGTCATCCGGCTCGCTTCACCGAAACCGGTGATGCAGTTCAGGACCCACGCCAGCTGCGCGTGCTCGGGCACCTGGCTCTGCACGAACAGCGTGGCGCGGTCGGGGTCGATTCCGAGCGCCAGCAGCTGCGCCGCCGCGATCTTCGTGCGACGGCGCAGCTCCTTCGGGTCCTGCGCCACCGTGATCGCGTGGAGGTCGGGGATGAAGTAGAACGCGTCGAAGTCGTCCTGCAGAGGCACCCACTGCTGCAGAGCACCCAGGAAGTTGCCGAGGTGGAACGAGTCGGCGGTGGGCTGGATGCCGGAGAGCACCCGCGGTTTCGCGGTGGGTTTCTGAGCTGCAGGGGTCGACATGAGTACTGATCTTTTCACGTGCGCCGTGACGACACGAATCAGATACCGGCCGTCACCGGTACTGGACGGTGACCGGCGCGTGATCGGACCACCGCTGGTCGTAGGTTTCGGCGCGCTCGACGACGGCCTGCTTGGCCCGCTCAGCCAGTTCCCGGGTGGCGATCTGGTAGTCGATGCGCCAGCCGGAGTCGTTGTCGAACGCCTTCCCGCGGTACGACCACCAGGAGTACGGCCCGGCGACGTCGGGATTGAGCTGCCGGACCACGTCGGTCCAGTGCGCGTCCTCGGCGAACAGGGCGCCGAGCCACTCCCGCTCGTTCGGGAGGAAACCGGAGTTCTTCTTGTTGGTCTTCCAGTTCTTCAGGTCGAGTTCGGTGTGGGCGATGTTCCAGTCGCCGCAGACCACGACGTGCCTGCCTGCCGCGACGGCAGCCGCTGCGGTGTCGGTGAGGTACCGGGCGAAGGAGTCCATGAATCGCTCCTTCTCCTCCTGCCGCGGTGTCTGGGCCTCCCCGGAGGGCAGGTACAGGCTCGCGACGGTCAGGTCGTCGAAGTCGGCCTCGAGGTAGCGGCCCGCGGTCGCGAACTCGTCGTCACCGTGGCCGACGCGGAAGGCGTCGGCAGGTTTCCGGGACAGGATCGCGACGCCGTTGCGTCCCTTCGACGACGGCTCCGCGGACACCAGGTTCCATCCACCCTCCAGAGCGGGCGCGAGCGTCTCGGCGAGCTGCTCGTCGGACGCCCGCGTCTCCTGCAGACACACGACGTCGGCCTCTGTGCGCTCGATCCACTCGGTGAGCCCCTTGCGGGCGGCGGCGCGAACGCCGTTGACATTGACGGTGGTGATGATATGTGGCACGGCAAGCACCGTAGCGGACGCGTACGACAGCGCGGCTACCGAGACGAACGGGCGCTGCGGCGTTCCATCGCGACCGCCACGGTGAGGACCACGAGACCCGCCACGGCCAGCAGCGCACCGACCGCGGCGGGCGCCGTGTAGCCGTAGCCGGCCGCGATCACGACACCACCGATCCACGCCCCGAACGCGTTCGCGATGTTGAGGGCCGCGTGGTTGAGCGAGGCGGCGAGGGTCTGGGCGTCCGCGGCGACGTCCATCAGCCGGGTCTGCAACCCGGGAACCATCGACGCACCCGCCGCACCGACGAAGAACACCAGCAGCAGCGCCGTGTACGGGTTGTGGGAGGCGATCACGAAGACGCCGAGCAACACCCCGAGCGCCGTCATCGATACGAACAGGCCGGGAATCAGCGCCCGGTCGGCGAGTCGGCCGCCGATCAGATTGCCCGCGACCATGCCCAGCCCGTAGATCATCAGGGCCAGCGGCACCAGCGACCGCGACAGGCCGGCGACGTCGGTGAGCGTCGTGCTGATGTACGTGTAGACGGCGAACATGCCACCGAACCCGACCATGCCGATGATCAGCGTCATCCACACCTGCGCGCGGCGCAGGGCACCGAGTTCGGTGAGGGGATTCGACATCCGCATGGCGGCGAGCGCGGGCACCCACGACCAGATCGCGCCCAGTGTCACCACACCGATCACGGCCACGAGCGCGAAGGCGCTGCGCCAGCCGAGCGTCTGGCCCAGCCACGACGCGACGGGAACGCCGACGACGTTGGCCACCGACAGTCCCATCATCACGAGTGCGACCGCCCTGGCTCGCTGGCCGCGGTCCGCGAGGTGCGCCGCCACGAGGGCCGCGACACCGAAGTAGGCGCCGTGCGGCAGGCCCGCCACGAACCGCGCGGCCATCAGCACGCCGTAGTTCGGCGCGAACACCGTGGCGGCGTTGCCGATCGTGAACGCCGCCATCAACGCGATCAGCAGCGTCTTACGGGGCACCCGCGCGGTCAACGCCGCGATGAGTGGCGCGCCGACGACCACACCCAGCGCATACGCCGAGATGACGTGCCCGGCCGTCGGCTCGGTGATCCCGAGACTCGACGCCATCTCGGGCAGTAGCCCCATCGCCACGAACTCGGTGGTCCCGATCCCGAAGCCACCGAGCGCGAGCGCGATCATGGCGAGCTTGCGGACGGACGGATGTTGGGCGATGACACCGAGGTGCTCGGGGCGGACGGGGGTGGAAGTGCTCACAGAAGGACTTTCGACTAGGCGGGGAGACGGCTACGCGGCGCACGGCGCCTCGTTGCGCAACGACCCACATCGAAATTCTCTTCCCCGGATTCCGCTTTTCGCGCCGCGAGCGACCGTGAGATGACTCACCCGGCCCGGAAACGCCGAACGGGACGCCCCGTGAGGGGACGTCCCGCTCGTAACGCTGTGGCTCGGTGCCTACTGCTCGGCGATGGCCTTCTGGAGGTTGATGTCCAGCGCACCGAGGAACTCCTCGGTGGTCAGGTAGCCCTGGTCGCCGCCGACCAGCATCGCGAGGTCCTTGGTCATCTGGCCACCCTCGACGGTCTTGATGACCACGTCTTCGAGCTTCTGGGCGAAGCCGATGACGTCGGGGGTGTTGTCCAGCTTGCCGCGGTGCTCGAGTCCACGGGTCCACGCGAAGATCGACGCGATGGGGTTGGTGGACGTCGGCTTGCCCTGCTGGTGCTGACGGAAGTGACGCGTCACGGTGCCGTGTGCGGCCTCGGCCTCACACGTCTTTCCGTCCGGGGTCAGCAGCACGGAGGTCATGAGGCCGAGCGATCCGAAGCCCTGCGCGACGGTGTCGGACTGGACGTCGCCGTCGTAGTTCTTGCAGGCCCAGACGTAGCCGCCCTCCCACTTGAGCGCCGACGCGACCATGTCGTCGATGAGACGGTGCTCGTAGGTGAGTCCTGCCGCGTCGAACTCCGACTTGAACTCGGTCTCGTAGACGTGCTGGAAGATGTCCTTGAACGCGCCGTCGTACGCCTTGAGGATGGTGTTCTTGGTCGACAGGTACACCGGGTAGTTCTGCTGCAGGCCGTAGTTGAGCGAGGCGCGCGCGAAGTCCTCGATGGACTTGGTGAAGTTGTACTGACCCTGGACGACGCCGCCGCCCTCGGGGAAGTTCACCAGCTCGTGCTCGATCGGCTCGCTGCCGTCCTCGGGCGTGTAGGTGATCATCACCTTGCCGGGACCGGGGACCTTGAAGTCGGTGGCGCGGTACTGGTCGCCGAAGGCGTGACGGCCGATGATGATCGGCTTGGTCCAGCCCGGAACCAGTCGCGGAACGTTGGAGATGATGATCGGCGCGCGGAAGATCGTCCCACCGAGGATGTTGCGGATGGTGCCGTTGGGCGACCGCCACATCTTCTTGAGACCGAACTCCTCGACGCGTGCCTCGTCCGGGGTGATGGTCGCGCACTTGACGCCGACGCCGTGCTTCTTGATGGCGTTGGCCGCGTCGACGGTCACCTGGTCGTCGGTCTCGTCCCGGTGTTCGATGCCGAGGTCGTAGTACTCGAGATTCACATCCAGGTAAGGATGGATCAGTTTGTCTTTGATGAACTGCCAGATAATGCGTGTCATCTCGTCGCCGTCGAGTTCGACGACGGTGCCCTCAACCTTGATTTTGGACATGGGTGCTTCGCGTCCTCCTAGGAAGTTTCCCTGGTTACACGGTTGCGGTCGCACTTTGTGAGTGGGTCCGCGAACGGTTCGCTTTTCAAACGTAGACGGTCAAGGCGGCCGCTGGGAGACCGCACGTAAACAAGACAAGCGTACTGCTATGCGCCACGCTCGCAACACGTGGGGCACGGAGGTCGTCCCTACTCGCGGGTAACTTTTCCCTGCTAGTGGCCCTGATCGGTGCCGTTTCCGGTCGTTCCACCCCAGCCGCTAAGATTCACTCCAGGTCATGAGTGCCAGCAACGAGCCCCGGCTAGCTGGCCGGCAACCCTCCACCGCGGTGGGGTGCCCCGGGTGATGACCTGGTTCCCTGATTCATACAACAGTCGGGTGACAAGCGCGGGTCCGACATCGGAGGTTCATGATGTGTTGTTGTTGTCGTAGATAGAGCACCAGACAAGCCCTGTGCGCGAACGAACCAGCAACTCCGTCGCGCCTCGTCAGACCACTGGAGTAGACAGCACATGACCGAGAACTGGTCGTTCGAGACCAAGCAGATCCACGCCGGGCAGACGTCCGACGCGACCACCAAGGCGCGGGCGCTGCCGATCTACCAGACCACCTCGTACACGTTCGACAGCACCGATCACGCTGCCGCGCTGTTCGGTCTGGCCGAGCCGGGCAACATCTACACCCGCATCATGAACCCCACCCAGGACGCGGTCGAGCAGCGCATCGCCGCCCTCGAAGGCGGCGTCGCCGCCCTGCTGCTGTCCTCCGGACAGGCCGCCGAGACGATCGCGATCCTGAACCTCGCCGAGGCGGGCGACCACATCGTCTCCAGCCCGCGGCTGTACGGCGGCACCTACAACCTCTTCCACTACACGCTGCCCAAGCTCGGCATCGAGGTCTCGTTCGTCGAGGACCCCGACGACCTCGAGCAGTGGAAGGACGCGATCCGGGACAACACGAAGGCGTTCTACGGCGAGACCATCTCCAACCCCCGCAACGACGTCCTCGACCTGCCGGGCATCTCCGGGATCGCCCATCAGCACGGGCTCCCGCTGATCGTCGACAACACGGTGGCCACCCCCTACCTGATCCGCCCCCTCGAGCACGGTGCGGACATCGTGGTGCACTCCGCCACCAAGTACCTCGGTGGCCACGGCACGGCGATCGCCGGTGTCATCGTCGACGGCGGCACGTTCGACTGGACCCAGGGCCGCCACGGCAACTTCACCACCCCGGACCCGAGCTACCACGGCGTCGTCTACTCCGAACTCGGACCGCCTGCCTTCGCCCTCAAGGCGCGCGTGCAGCTGCTCCGCGACCTCGGCTCGGCGATCTCCCCGTTCAACGCGTTCCTCATCGCCCAGGGTCTCGAGACGCTGAGCCTTCGCATGGAACGGCACGTGTCCAACGCGACCGCCGTCGCCCAGTACCTGGAGGCGCGGCCGGAGGTCGTGTCCGTCGGATACGCCGGGCTTCCGTCGTCGCCCTGGCACGACCGGGCGAAGCAGATCGCGCCGCGGGGTGCGGGCGCGATCGTGACGTTCGAACTCGCCGGCGGCATCGACGCGGGCAAGAAGTTCGTCAACGCGCTCACCCTGCACAGTCACGTCGCGAACATCGGCGACGTCCGCTCGCTGGTGATCCACCCGGCGTCCACCACACACTCCCAGCTGACCCCCGAGGAGCAGGCCGCCAGCGGCGTCACCCCCGGACTGGTCCGCCTGGCTGTAGGCATCGAAGGGATCGACGACATCATCGCCGATATCGAGACCGGACTCACGGCGGCGGCATCTTGACCGTGAGCGCTGTACAGAACCTGCCCGTGGCGGACGGACGTCTCGGCACCATCGACATCGGATCGCTCGAGCTCGAGAGCGGAACAGTGATCCCGTCGGTGTCCCTCGCCGTGCAGCGATGGGGTGAGTTGTCCCCGAACCGGGACAACGTGGTGCTCGTCGAGCACGCCCTCACCGGCGACTCGCACGTCACCGGACCCGTCACCGACGAACACCCCTCCCCCGGCTGGTGGACCGGGATGGTCGGTCCGGGTGCGCCGATCGACACCGACGAATGGTGCGTCATCGCGACCAACGTCCTCGGTGGCTGCCGCGGCACCACCGGTCCCGGTTCGATCGCCGAGGACGGGCGCCCGTGGGGCAGCCGTTTCCCGGAGATCTCCATCCGCGACCAGATCGCGGCCGAGAAGAAGTTCACCGACCTGCTGGGCATCGACAAGCTGGCGTCCGTCGTCGGCGGTTCGATGGGCGGAATGCGCGCGCTCGAGTGGGCCGTCACCTACCCGGACCAGGTGGCGTCCGCGCTCGTTCTCGCGGTCGGCGCCCGCGCGACCGCCGACCAGATCGGCACACAGACCACCCAGATCGCGGCCATCACCAGCGACCCCGACTGGCAGGGCGGCGACTATCACGACACCGGCCGGATCCCCCGGGCCGGACTGCGCATCGCCCGCCGGATCGCGCACCTGACCTACCGCAGCGAGGCCGAACTCGACTCCCGGTTCGCGAACTCGCCGCAGGACGGCGAGGACCCGTGGCGCGGCGGCCGGTACGCCGTCGAGAGCTACCTCCAGCACCAGGCCGACAAGCTGGTCGGCAGGTTCGACCCGAGCACATACGTGCTGCTGTCCGAGGCCATGAACCGGCACGACGTGGGCCGCGGTCGCGGTGGCATCGCCGCGGCGCTGGGGACGATCACCGCACCCGTCATCGTGGGCGGCGTCGACTCCGACCGCCTGTACCCGATCCGCCTGCAGGAGGATCTGGCCAACGACATCCCCACCTGCGACGGTCTGCGGGTCCTCAACTCACGGGACGGCCACGACGGGTTCCTCACCGAGGCCGCCGCCGTCGCGAAACTGCTCTCCGAGACGATGCAACTGGCCCGCGCGGGGCGCTGACCCCCGTGCGGGACGACACCCGCTCGGACCGCTAGTCGGTTCCGAGCGGGTCGATCGACACGGCCAGCCACACGATTGCGCCCCCGACGGCCACCAGCGCACCCACGTCGAAAGGCTTGCTGCGCACCGCGAGCAGTCCGACGCGCTCCGACGGCATCATCAACCGGAATACCGCCGCGAGCAGCGTGGCGACGCCGAACACGAACGCGCCTCGTCGCCACCGATCCGCGAGCACGAACACGACGGCCACGACGATGACGACCAGGACTGCGAGCATCGGCAGATTCTTCTTCGCGAACTGCCCCCAGTCGGCCATCTCAGCCGAGAGACGCTGCGACACGCTCGGCCCGCTCCACGACGTTGGTCAGCAGGAAGGCACGGGTGAGCGGCCCGACGCCACCGGGGTTCGGGGACAGGAAGCCGGCGACCTCGGCGACATCCGCCGCCACGTCGCCGCGCAGTCCGTCCGCGGTGCGGCTCACACCCACGTCGAGCACCGCGGCACCGGGCTTGACCATGTCGGCCGTGACCAGACCGGGAACGCCCGCCGCCGCGATCACGATGTCGGCGCGGCGGACCTCCGCTCCGAGGTCTCGCGTACGGGTGTGGCAGAGGGTGACGGTGGCGTTCTCGCTGCGCCGGGTGAACAGCAGACCGATCGGGCGGCCCACGGTGACACCGCGACCGACGACGACGACGTGTGCCCCCTCGATCGGCACCTCGTACCGGCGCAGCAGGTGCAGGATTCCGCGCGGCGTGCACGGCAGCGGCGCTTCCTTGCCCAGCACCAGCCGGCCCAGGTTGACCGGGTGCAGGCCGTCGGCGTCCTTGTCGGGGTCGATGCGCTCGAGGGCGGCGTTCTCGTCGAGCTGCTTCGGCAGCGGGAGCTGCACGATGTAGCCGGTGCAGTCCGGGTTGGCGTTGAGCTCGTCGATGGTGGCGTCGAGCTTCTCCTGCGTGATGTCGCCGGGCAGGTCGCGGCGGATCGAGGTGATCCCGACCTTCGCGCAGTCGTTGTGCTTCCCGCGCACGTAGGCGGCCGACCCCGGGTCGTCCCCCACCAGAACGGTGCCGAGACCGGGCGTGATGCCCTTGTCCTTCAGGGCGCTCACCCGCACCTTCAGGTCTTCGAAAATCTCGTCGCGGGTCGCCTTGCCATCGAGGATCGTTGCAGTCACGTGCCCCATTCTCTCAGGTTCGCCATACACGCGTCAGGTCGGTTCCACCACGAGCCCGTTGGCGGTCGCGTACGCGATGGCCTGGGTGAGTTCGATCTGCGCCTTGTCCAGCGAGACCGCCGTCCACAGGTTCGCGTCGACGTGGGCCCCGCGCAGGTCCGCGCCGTCGAATTTCGCGCCGCCGGTGCGGGCGCCGAACAGATCCGCCGACCGGAGCACGGCGCGCCGGAGGTCCGTGCGGACGAGGTTGGCTTCCCGGAACCGGCAGTCCGTGAAATCGAGTCCGCGCAGGTCGGCACCGCCGAGCGACGCGAGCGTGAAATCGCATTCGTCGAAGACCATCGGGCGCAGCCGGCAGTTGTCGAACTCCGACCCGAGGAAGCTGCAGTTGCGGAACTCGCTGTGCCACAGCGTTGTTCTGGTGAACGAGCACGAGCGGAACGCCGTCTGCACATGATGTGACTCGGCGAGGTCGGCGCCCGTGAAATCGCAGTCGGTGAAGATCACCGACTCGGTGCGGAGTTCACTCAGGTCGGCGTCGCGGAAGTTGCATTTCGTGTAGTGCCGCCGCTGCCAGTTCTGCGCGGGGAGTCGTGCGTCGCCGTAGTCCTCACCCACCACCTCTTCTACCGGATCCATGCGTCCATCATGCCGCCTCGCGGTGTGCCCCTAAGCTGTGCGGGTGTTCCGAGTGATGTTCCACGAACCCCGAATCCCACCCAACACCGGCAACGCCATCCGCATGGTGGCAGGCACCGGGTGCGAACTGCACCTCGTGGGTCCACTCGGATTCGACCTGTCCGAGCCGAAACTCAAACGTGCCGGACTCGACTACCACGACCTGGCGTCGGTGACCGTGCACGAGAACCTGGAGGCGGCCTGGGCTGCGCTGGAGCCTGCGCGGGTGTACGCCTTCACCGCGCACGCCACCGTGTCGTACGCCGACATCGCCTACCAGCCCGGCGACGTTCTGCTGTTCGGTCCCGAACCCACCGGACTGTCGGAGGAGGTGCTGGCCGATCCCCACGTGACGGAGCGGCTCCGGATCCCCATGCTGCCCGGCCGCCGGTCGCTGAACCTGTCGAACGCCGCCGCCCTCGTCACGTACGAGGCGTGGCGCCAGCACGGATTCAGCGGGGCTGCGCTGTAGCTCCGACGGTTGCGGCCCCGACACCCGCGGCCGCGCCGGCACCGAGCGCGATGTCGAGGAAGTCGCGCGCCGCACCCTGAACGCCGCGCACCGGGTCCCAGACGGCGGAGAGCCGCCGCGGAAGCGTCAACCCCTCCACCTGAACGGAGGCGAGGCGGCCATCCGTCAGGTCGGCGGCCACCGCCAGCGAGGACAGCACCGCCGGAGCGTTACCCGCCACGACCGCTGCCTTCACCGCCGTGCACGACGTCAGCTCCAGCAGCGGCGGAACGCACTGCGGCACCGCGTTCTCCAGGGTGGTGCGCGTCCCGGAACCGGACTCACGCTGGATCATCGGCGTCGCGGCGAGTTCGGACACGGGAATCGGTGACCGGCGGACCCATTCGTGCTCCGGCGGCACCACGACCACCAGGTGGTCGCGGCCGATCTCCCGTACCTGCAGTCCAGCCGGAATGTCCGGGCCCTCGACGAACCCGAGATCCGCGTCACCGGACAGCACCCGGGCGGTCACCTCGGACGAGTTGAGCAGCCGCACGTTGGTGACCACGTTCGGGTACTTGCGCCGCATCGCGACGGTCCACCCGGGAACCAGGTACTCGGCGATCGTCATGCTGGCCGCCACCGTCAGCCCGGCCTGCCGTTCGCCGCGCAGCGCCGCGACCCCCGACGCCAGTTCCTCGGCCGTGGCGAGGATGTGACTCGCCCATTCGAGGATGAGCGCGCCTTCCGACGTGGGCCGCACACCGCTGGCACCGCGGCTGAACACCTTGATGCCGAACTGACGCTCGGCCGACCGCACCCGGGCGCTGACCGCCTGCTGGCTGAGCCCGTGTTCACGCCCCGCCGCCCCCATGCTGCCGAGCCGCTCGACGGACAGCAGGACGTCGAGGGCACTGAGTTCGGGTACTCGGGGAGACAGCGGCACAACCCAAGGCTAGTCCCACAAACGCGATTTGTGGGTATTCAACGACAAGCCTTCTACCGGCCACGACGATGCGTCGGCAAGCTCTAGGTATGACCCCGAATTGGTTCGCAGCAGTGATGGGCACCGGCATCGTCGCAGTCGTCGCCGCGGCATTTCCGGCAGGCGGTCCGGTGGCCCGGACGGTCGCCGAGATCTTCTGGCTGATCGCCGCGACGCTGCTCGTGGTGCTGACGACCGCACTGGTGCGGCACTGGATCCGTCGCCGCGACGACGCACTCGCGGAGGCGCGCAGCCACACGATGTTCCCGTTCTACGGCGCCGTGTCGATGGCGGTGCTGACGGTCGGGGCCGGCACCGGATCCGCGGGCCGCGCACTTCTCGGTGGTGTCGCTGTCGCCGCGTCGGCCACCCTGTGGACGATCGGGACCGTCATCGGGCTCGTCACATACGTGGTGATGGCGCGCCGACTGGCCCGGCCTCACCAGGTGACTCCGGTGCCGTCCTGGCTCATGCCCGTCGTGCCGCCGATGGTGTCGGCCGCCACCGGTGCCGCGCTGGTCCAGCGCCTCCCGGAAGGCGCGGCCCAGATCGCGATGCTCGCGCTCTGCTACACGCTGTTCGCGCTGGCGCTGAGCGCCGCATTGACCGTCGCCGTCGTCGTCGGACGCCATCTGCTGAGCAACGGGCTCCCCGACACCCCGCTCGTGCCCACCCTGTGGATTCCGCTCGGCGTGATCGGCCAGTCGGTGGCGGCGATCAATCTGCTCGGCGGGGCATCCGGCCACGCCTGGCTCCACGCGGTGGGCGTGGTCTACGGGACCACCATTGGCGCACTCGGCGTCCTCGCCCTCGTGACGCTGGTCACGGTGACCGCCAAGGCCTTTCGCCGCGGGCTGGGGTTCACGCCCGGCTGGTGGAGTTTCACGTTCCCCGTCGGCACCTGCGCGCTGGGTGCGAACTCGCTCGGCGTCGCACTGGACTCGGTGGTGATCGTCGGCGCCGGCGTGACCCTGTGGTGCGCGCTGGTCCTGATCTGGAGCACCGTTGCGGTCCGCACACTGAGGCACGCCGCCGGGCAACGGGGTGGGCGCGTGGTCCGCGACGATTCCGCGGCGCACGCCCTCAGCGCGGTCCGCTGACCGGAATGGTGCCCCGGGGTGTCACGCGCCCGACTCGACGGGGCGTCCGGACTGCATCCACGCGGACGTCCCGCCCGCGACCGACACGGCGTTGATCCCCCGCGCGTTCAGGTACTCCGCCGCCTGCAGGCTCCGGCCGCCCACCCCGCAGATCACGTAGACGACCTCGGCTTCCGGGATCTCGTCCACGCGCGCGACGAACTCACTGAGCGGAATCAGCGTCACACCCGGCACCCGTGCCTGGGCGTACTCGTCGGCCTCGCGCACATCGATGACGGGGGCACCGGACGCCAACGCGCCGTCCAGGGCATTCAGGTCGACTTCGATCATTGCGTCTTCGCCTCTTCTCGTTCCGGCGCCGGGCCCGGCGGTGGGCCGGCCGGCCTGTTGTACATCCGGCGCAGACGGTACGCGCCGTACACGACCAGTGCGATGACGGCCACGAAACCGAACCAGGGAATCAGCGCCCCCACGACCACGGCACCGCCCTTGATCGCAGACAGCAGGGCGTGCCAGCCCGCGACGAGCCCTTCCCAGAAGTTGTCCGGACCGGGACTGGGCTGCTCGGCATCCGTGGTGGTGACGTCGATCATGAGCGTCGCCAGTGCCACCTGGTCGCTCAGCGACCGCTTCTGGGCGGTGAGGCTGTCCAGTTCGCCCTGACGCTCCGACAACGCCCTCTCGGCCTCGATCAGATCCGCGGTGTTCGCCGCCGACGTGATGAGCCCCTGCAGCCGGGTGACGGACGCCGTCAACGCGCCGATCCGGGCGTCGAGATCCTGCGACTGCATCGTCACGTCGCTCTTCGTGACGCTGACGCTGGTGACCTTGCCCAGTTCCCGCAGATCGTCCAACGTCCGGGTGAGCGAGTCGGCGGGCACCCGGATGGTCAGGGAACTGCTCGCATCCTGGTCGTCGGAGCCCGGCTGTTCGGTGAGCTGGTCGACGCGTCCGCCCAGATCGTCGACCTTGTCCACGATCTGCCTGCCGACCGCCACCGGGTCGTCCGCCGTGAGCGCGACCTGACCGGTGATGATCTCCTGGCGGTCGGTGGGCGCCTGGTCCTTCGCGGGTTGCTGTACTGCGCCACCGATTTCCATCTGGCTCGAGTCCCCGGGTGTCGGGGCGGGCGACGGTTGGGAGGAATCGCTGCCGGAACCACCACACCCCGCGAGCGCCAGCGAAGCCACGACGATCGCCGACAAGACGTATCTCCTCATGTCCGAATGCTAGCGGTGCCGGCTCACCTGAAGTCCCTGGATTTGGCGGACACCCGCAAATCCATCAGCTGCAGCCGATCCGCCACCACCGTCACCGCCCCCTCCGCGTTCTGCACCTTGCCGCGGACCAGCAATGCGGGCGCCGTGTTGGCGAGCTTGCGGTACTTCGCCCACAACCCCACCGAACACACCACGTTGACCATCCCGGTCTCGTCCTCGAGGTTGATGAACGTGACCCCCGCGGCCGTCGCCGGGCGCTGCCGGTGGGTAACCGCCCCACCCACCAGAACCCGGTCGCCGTCGGGGACATCGAGCAGGTGCGCCGCCGGGATCACCCCCAGCGCGTCGAGTTGCGGGCGCAGGAACTGGGTGGGGTACGTGTCCGGTGACACCCCGGTGGCCCACACGTCCGCCGCGGCCAGTTCGAGATCGCTCATCCCCGGCAGGGTCGGCGCGCGGGTGGATGCCCCGATCCCCGGCAGCCGGTCGCGGCGCTCCCCCGCCGCGGCGCCCGCCGCCCACAACGCCTCCCGGCGGGACAACCCGAAACTGTCGAGAGCACCTGCGGTAGCCAGCGATTCGGCTTGCGCCGTGCTCAGTTCCACCCGGCCGGTGAGGTCGAGGAACGACGTGTACGGACCTCCGTCGCCGCGGGATTCGACGATCCGCTCGGCCAGCGCGGTCCCGATGTGCCGCACCTCCCCGAGCCCGAGACGCACCTCCGTTCCGCCCGCCTCGACGGTGGCGTGCGCGAGACTCGCATTGATGTCCGCGCCGTGCACCGGCACCCCGTGCCTGCGGGCGTCGGCCACCAGCGACTGCGGCGAGTAGAAGCCCATCGGCTGCGCCCGCAGCAGACCGGCGCAGAACGCCGCCGGGTGATGGAGCTTGAACCACGACGAATAGAAGACCAGGGCGGCGAAACTCTGCGAATGGCTTTCGGGGAAACCGAAATTCGCGAAGGCGTACAGCTTCTCGTAGATCCGGTCGGCCACGTCGTCACCGATCCCGTGCATCTCCCGCATGCCCTGGTAGAGCCGCCCCCTCAACCGTTCCATCTTCTCGGGCGACCGCTTGGAACCCATGGCCCGGCGGAGCTGGTCGGCCTCGGCCGGGCTGAAACCCGCCACGTCGACCGCCATCTGCATCAACTGCTCCTGGAACAGCGGCACACCCAGCGTCCGCTTCAGTGCCTTCTCCAGGGACGGGTGGTCGTAGGTCACCGGTTCGAGCTTGTTGCGGCGGCGGATATACGGGTGCACCGATCCGCCCTGGATCGGACCGGGACGGATGAGCGCCACCTCCACCACCAGGTCGTAGAAGTTCCGTGGTTTCAGCCTCGGCAGGGTGGCCATCTGGGCCCGTGACTCCACCTGGAAGACCCCCACCGAGTCCGCCCGCTGCAACATCTCGTAGACGGCTTCCTCCGAGAGGTCCAGCTGCGCCAGATCCACCTCGATCCCCTTGTGCTCGGCCACGAGGTCGATCATGTAGTGCAGCGCGGAGAGCATGCCGAGACCCAGCATGTCGAACTTCACCAGACCCACCGCCGCGCAATCGTCCTTGTCCCACTGCAGAACGCTGCGGTTCTCCATGCGCGCCCACTCCACCGGGCACACGTCGGCGATCGGCCGGTCGCAGATCACCATGCCGCCCGAGTGGATGCCGAGGTGCCGCGGAAACCCCTCGATCTGAGCGGCCAGCTCGAGGACGGCGGGCGGAATGTCGGTGCCGACCTCCTTCCCGATGCCGCCCCAGCGACTGACCTGTTTGCTCCACGCGTCCTGCTGCCCCTGCGAGAAACCCAGCGCCCGGGCCATGTCCCGCACCGAGGACTTGCCGCGGTACGTGATGACGTTCGCCACCTGCGCCGCGTACTGGCGTCCGTACTTGGCGTAGACGTGCTGGATGGCCTCCTCCCGCCGATCGGATTCGATGTCGACGTCGATGTCCGGCGGGCCGTCGCGTTCGGGCGAGAGGAAACGTTCGAACAGCAGCTTGTTGCGGACGGGATCCACGTTGGTGATGCCGATGGCGTAACAGACGGCGGAGTTGGCCGCCGAACCCCTTCCCTGGCAGAGAATGTCGTTGTTCTTGCAGAACGACACGATGTCGTGGACCACCAGGAAGTAGCCCGGGAAGTTCAGCCCGGTGATGATGTCCAGTTCGTGCTCGATCTGCCGGTAGGCCTCCGGCCGGGCCGCAGGCGCACCGTAACGTCGGCGGGCTCCGTCCATCGTGAGCTGACGCAGCCAGCTCGCCTCGGTGTGCCCGTCGGGCACGTCGAACGGTGGCAGTTGCGGCGCGATGAGCCGCAGGTCGAACGCACACTCCAGGCCGAGGTCCGCGGCACCGCGGACGGCTTCCGGGTACGCGGCGAAGAGGTGCGCCATCTCCTCACCGGACCGCAGGTGCGCTCCCCCGGCGGGCGCCAGGTGCCCGGCCGCGTCGTCGAGGCTCTGCCGGGCCCGGACGGCGGCCATCGCCATGGCCAGTCTCCGGCGCGGCGGTCCCGCGAAGTGCGCCGCCGTGGACGCGATCACCCGAAGGCCGTGCTGCTGTGCGAGTTCGGCGAGGTCGGCGTTGCGCTCACCGTCCTCCGCGATGCCGTGATGGGTGAGTTCCACCGTGACCCGGTCGGCCCCGAACCGGTCGATCAGCTCCCGCAGCCGGGCGGCCGCGGCGTCCGGGCCACCGTCGGCCAGCGCCTGACGCACATGCCCCTTCCGGCACCCGGTCAGGATCTGCCAGTGCCCCCCGGCCGCGTCGGTGAGACGGTCGAGGTCGTAGCGCAGCTTGCCCTTCTCCCCGCCCGCGAGATGCGCCGCCGCGATTTCCCGGGAGAGCCGCCGGTACCCCTCCTGACCTCGCGCCAGTACCAGCAGATGCGCGTCGTCCAACGTCAGTTCGGACCCGAACACGGTGCGCATGTTCAGTTCCTTCGCCGCCTCCGCGAACCGGACCACACCGTAGAACCCGTCGTGGTCGGTGAGTGCGATGGCCTCGAGACCGAGCCGGACGGCCTCCTCCACCAACTCTTCCGGCGGGGAGGCGCCGTCGAGGAAACTGAACGCCGAATGCGCGTGGAGTTCGGCGTACGGAACGGTGGAGCCGGTGCGCTCCTGCGGGCCCGCCCGGTACTCCCCCCGCTTGCGCGACCACGCGGGGCTGTCGCCGCCGTCGCCCGGGTACAGCGACTCCGGGCTGACCCTCCCCGGCCTGCCCGACAGGACGCGCTCCATCTCGGACCACGTCGGCGGACCGTTTCCCCAACCCATCTGGCACACCTCTTCATGTCGCGCACGTGCCGTGCCGAAACCATGGAAGATGCCGCTGGGGAAGACGCATCATTCGAACGGGAGTTCGAACGCCTTCAGTCTGCCATCACACCCGCGGACCGGTCAACGCAGGCACCCGGACTCACGTCACGAGCGCGGCCAGACCTTTCAGACGGTCCTCGGCCGGCCTCCTCGGGCAGCTCACACACTTGCCCGACCCGGGGGTCTCGTAGATCAGGCAACACGACGCCCGCTGCGTGAACCGGCGTGACAGTGCCCCGGCCCGGATGTCGACGAACCGCGGGTCCGGCATCACCACACCGACGCGGCGGAGTGCGTCCACCAGCCCCCGGGCGAAGATGCTGCCGCGTGCGCGATCGCCGCACGCCGTTCCCGCGTCGAGTGCCCGGTTGGCGATCGAATCCGTCGTGATCGCCCACATCGCCGCCTGCCGCACCCCGGACGCCGCGGTGAGAGCGTCGATGATCGGCGTCAGCGCCGTGGCCATCTCGGACGCCAGCTCGGACAGCCCCTCGGTGACCGGCAGTGCCGACGACGCGGTCAGGCCGCCGAGATACCCGTCGTCCCGCAGGAATGCCACGGCGTCGACGAGCCGCGGCCGGGCGGCGACCCCCGTGACGAGCGCGGTCGCGATCGGAATCCCGGTCAGGGTCGAGCTGGCCGAGTACCACCACAGGGTGCCGTTGACCCGGGGATCGTCGCTGCCCCACCGCCTCGCCGTGTCCGCGACGCGGTCTGCGAGCCAGCCGGGATCGGTCAGGCGCACGGCCGGGAACGAGGAGGCGCCGGGTTGCCCGATCTGGTCGGCGATCATCGGGACGCGGCGGGTGGTCAGCTCGTACGCACGCCGCAGTTGCTCATCCATCGGCCAACCCCAGGATCTCCATCGACAGCCGCGGCGTCGACCGCACGACGGCGCGGATGCCGAACACCCCGCCGAGCACGGCGTCGTCCAGCACGTCGGCGGGCGGACCGGTGCTGATCACCCGTCCATCGTGCATCACGGCCAGCGTGTCGCAGAACTCGACGGCCAGCCGGAGGTCGTGCATGGTCACGACGATCGCCAGACCGTCGCACGCGAGGTCACGCAGCAGGTTCATCACCGTCAGCTGATGCCGCAGGTCGAGGTGGTTGGTGGGTTCGTCGAGCAGCAGGACCCTCGGCTGCTGCGCGAGCGCCCGGGCGATCGACACCCGTTGACGCTCCCCGCCCGACAGCGCCTGGACGTCGCGATTCGCGAGTTCGGCCAGCCCGACCTGACGTATGCACGTCTCGACGATCTCACTGTCGGCGCCGGTCGCCCGTTCGAACCAGCCCCGGTGCGGGATACGTCCGAGCGAAACGGATTCGCGCACGGTCAGTCCCGCGGACACCCGCGGCTCCTGGGTGCTCGCCCCGATCGTGCGGGCCAGTTCCCGCCGGCCCAGATCGGCGGTGTCCGTTCCGTCGACGGCGACGGCGCCCCCGGTCGGGGTGAGCGCCCGGTAGCAGCAGCGCAGCGCGGTGGTCTTGCCGGAACCGTTGGGCCCGACCAACGCCAGCACCTCACCGGGACGCACGGAGAAGTCGATGCCGTGCAGCACTTCCCGCGACCCGAGTTCGGCGCGGACACGTTGCAGGCTCAGCGCGGTCACTGTTCGGCCCTCCGATACTGCCGGTAGAGCATCCACACGAAGATCGGCGCTCCCACGAGCGCGGTGACGACGCCCACCGGGACCTCGATGCTGTGCGCGACCGACCGCGCGGCCGTGTCCGCCGCGACCATCGCGATCGCGCCGAGGAATGCGGCGACGGGCAGCAGCCTGACCGCCCGGGCGCCCACGACGTACCCGGCCAGGTGCGGCACCAGCAGACCGATGAAGCCGATGCCGCCTGCGACGGACACGGCGGCCCCGGCCAGCATCGACACACCGAGCAACTGCACGACGCGGAAGCGTCGCACGTTCATGCCGAGGGCGGCGGCGCCGTCGTCTCCCGCCTGCAGCAGGTCGATGCGGCTCGCGCTCAGCATCATCGCGGCCCCGACCGTCGCGAGTGCCACGGCCGGGAAGATCGCCGTCGACCAGCGCGAGTCGCCGAACCCGCCTGCCAGCCAGTGCATCACCGAACTCAGTTGATGCTCGTCGGCGACGACCAGGATCGAGAACGTGATGAGAGCCGAGAACACCTGCGCCGACGCGACGCCCACGAGGATGACGGCCGTCGGCTGCGGATACCGTCCGCCGATCGCCAGCGACAGGAACAGCGGCACCATCGCGCCCAGGAATGCCGCGACGGGAACGGTGAACGCGCCGAGCGCTCCCACCCCGAGCCCGAGCACCGTCACCACCACCACGCCGAAACCGGCACCCGAGGACACGCCGAGCAGATAGGGATCGGCCAGCGGATTGCGGGTCACCGCCTGCGCCACGGCGCCTGCGAGGGCGAGCGCCGCACCGACGGCCGCCGCGGTCAGCGCCCGCGGCAGCCGGGAGTCGAGGACGATCGACTCCCGCGCCTGTGACCACCAGGACTCGAATGCGCCGGGGGCCACGCGGTGCGCGACGATCGCCCAGACGTCGCCGACCGGGATGCGCACGGAACCGAACGACACCGCGAGGCCGACGACGAACAGGGTTGTCAGCGCGAGCAGCACCGTCAGGCCCGCGAAACCGAGGCGTGCGCGGGCCGGGTGTGGTGCCTGCGCCGGTGGTGCCGCACGTTCTGCGGTGACGGTCATCGCGCGCCGACGTCGTCCGGATGAAGTGCCCGCGCGATCGTCTCCACCGACCGCACCAGGCGCGGGCTCTCGAAGAAGTCGTCGAGCGGCACCACCACGAAGCGGCCGGCCTTCACGGCGGGTGTCGTCGACATGATCGGGTGCGACTTCAGGAAGTCGATCTTCGCCTGCGCACTCGTCGTGCCGTAGTCGAGGACGACGATCGCCTCCGGGGCGCGTTCACCGATGATCTCCCAGGTGGACTTCGAATACGGCTTCTCCCCTTCGGCGAAGAGGTTGGCCGCACCCGCGTGGTCCGCGATGAGCTGGCCGACTCCCACACCGCCGATCGTCAGCGGGACGTCCTCGCCGGAATCGTAGAAGAACGTCGGAACCGGGGCGGCGCCCGCGATTTCGTCGCGCACGGCCTGCAACCCGGACGTCACCCGGTCGGTGATCGCCCGCGCCCGGTCGGGGTCTCCGAGGATCTCGCCGAGCTGCGTGTAGTCGCTGCGCAGCAGACCGATGTCGGGGAAGCCCTGCCCGCAGTACTCGGAGAACAGGAAGGTGGGAATGCCCTGGTCGTCGAGGGATTCACGCGACCGCCCCTCCTTCTCGTCGAACGCGCTCCGCATTCCGCCGACCACCAGGTCGGGGTCGAGGTCGAGGATCTGCTCCCGGGTCGGGTATTCCTTCGCGAGTTTCGGGATCTTCGCGAAGGCGTCCGCGAACTCGGGCAGCGGGGTCGCGTCGCCGTACCCTGTGCCGACGATGCGGTCGCCGGCCCCCATCTCGATCAGCACCTCGGTGACGTGATCGTTCATGCTGACGATGCGCTGGGGCGGGGCGTCGAACGTCTCCGTTCGATCGCAGTTGGTGACGGACACCGGCTCGGCGAAGGATTCTGCGGAAGCGGTCTGCCCCACGGACTCCCCGCGCGAACACCCGGCGACCACCAGCGCGGCCACAGCGAGCGTGACCAGACCGGTACTTCTGAACAACTGACCGTGCATGTAAACCTCATTGCGGCTCAGAGCCACGAATGAGAAGTCAGCAGACGCCCGGTGCGGCGCCTGCAGGACTCCGCTTCGTAGACCACGACGAAAAGGATGTCGCACACCCCACGCCGGGTAATCGGGCTCGCCACCGAAATGATCTGGTGGCCTACCGTTGCGGGTCAGCGCCGGATTCGGACCGGCTTCCCCCGTGCGTGTGGCTGCAAGTGCGATGCCGAGTATGCACGATTTGCCGGGAGCCGCGTCACACCCCCGCCGGTGACACCCCGATCCGCACTACAGTCGGCAGTCGCAGCTGCCCGCCCCAGACACGCCGGAGATGACGCATGACACGTTGGGCCTCGACCGTTGTTTCACGCAAATGGTGGGTCCTGAGCCTCGCCGTCGTCGCCGTTCTGGTGAGCGGCGTGTGGGGCACCGGTGTCTTCGCGAAACTCAGCTCGGGCGGGTTCACCGATCCCGGTAGCGAATCCGCCGAAGTGGCCCGGATCGTCCAGGACAACCTGGGTCCGCAGACGCCGGACATCATCGCCATCTACACGGCACCCGAGGGGAAGACCCTGGACGACATCGGCCCTGAGGTCACCGCGAGTCTCGACCGGTTCGCCGCCGAGGTGCCGACGTACTCGGTGACGTCGTACTGGACCGCGGACGCGGCGAGAAAGCAGCTGATGGTGTCGGAGGACGGCACCAAGGCGTCGGCCGCGATCACCGTCGACCCCGACGCCGGGATCACCGCCGCCACGTTCGACGACCTGTTGCCGAAGCTCGAGGTGGAGGGCATCGACACCGAGTTCGCGGGCAATTCGGTGGTGGGTGTGGCGTTCAACAACCGGCTGCAACAGGACCTGGTGCTGGCCGAGGCGATCGCGCTCCCGATCACTCTCGTGTTGCTGGTCTTCATCTTCGGCGGTCTGGTGGCCGCGGCCGTTCCGGTGTTCGTCGGGCTGCTCTCGATCTTCAGCGCCCTGGCCACCCTGCGCCTGCTGACCCTGTTCACCGACGTCAGTTCGTTCGCGATCAACGTGGCGTCCCTGCTCGGCCTGGGGCTCGCGATCGACTACGGCCTGTTCGTCGTCGGACGTTTCCGCGAGGAACTGGAGTCCGGCGCCGACGTCGCGGAGGCGACCCGGCGCACCGTCCTGACCGCGGGCCGCACCGTGCTGTTCTCCGGTCTGCTTCTCGTGTGCGCGTTCTCGGGCATGCTCGTGTTTCCGCAGGACGTGATCAAGTCGCTCGGGTTCGGTGCGATGGCCGCGGTCGCGAGCGCGGCGCTGCTGTCGCTCACCGCGGTCCCGGCGCTGCTCGCGATCCTGGGTCATCGCATCAACGCACTGACCTGGCGCAAGGATGCGGCGCAGCGCGGGGAGGTTCGCGCCCGCAAGTTCTGGGGCTCCGTCGTCACCTGGGTGATGCGGCGGCCGGTCGCCATCGCGGTCGGCATCGTCGCGGGGTTGATGGTCCTCGCCTCGCCCCTGCTCAGCGCATCACTCGGCGAGGTCACGTACACGGCGCTCCCGGAGAACGACTCCGCCCGGATCGCCACCGACACTCTCACCACCGAATTTCCCACCACCGGAAACGGCGCCACCCTCATTCTCCGGGGCACCGACGGCACGGCCCCGACCGCCGCCGACGGCGCCGCGGTCGCCCAGGCCGCCGGCCGGGTGGAGGGCATCGGGGCGGCCACCGTCGTCGCGTCCGGCAACGAGCTGGTCGCGGTCCAGGCCGTCTACTCCGAGGGCGTCACCACCGACGACCAGAGCGCCTCAGTGGACGGACTCCGTGCCATCACGCCACCCGAGGGAACCGAACTCCTCGTCGGCGGCGGTCAGGCGACCGTCGACGACGGGAACGCGGCGATCGTGCACTGGATGCCGGTGATGATCGCGATCATGGTGGGTTCGACGCTCGTGCTGCTGTTCCTGGCGTTCGGCTCGGTGGTGCTGCCGATCAAGGCGGTCGCGATGGCGGGGCTGAGCCTCGCCGCCACGTTCGGTGTGCTCACGTGGATCTTCGAGCTGGGCCACGGCGCGAGTCTGCTCGGGGTCAGTCCGGCACCGCTCGAGGCGACGTTCGTGGTCCTCATCCTCGCCGTGGTCTTCGGCCTGTCGACCGACTACGAGGTGTTCCTGATGTCACGCATGGTCGAGGCGCACGAGGCAGGCGCGACCACGGAGGAGGCGGTGCGCTTCGGCACCGAGCGCACGGGCCGCATCGTGACGGCCGCGGCGCTGCTGCTCGTGGTGGTGACCGGAGCGTTCACCATCTCCGGTCTGTCGATCATGCGGTTCCTCGGTGTGGGGATGATCGTCGCACTCATCGTCGACGCGACGGTGGTCCGCATGCTCCTCGTTCCGTCCCTCGTGAAGCTGATGGGCGAGGCCAACTGGTGGGCTCCGGCCTGGATGAAGAAGGTGCACGCCAAGGTGGGTCTGGGCCACTAGTGCATTATCTTACTTTGGAGTAAGTTCGGGTCATGTCCACCTACCTCGTCACCGGCGGAACCGGCTTCCTGGGTCGGCACGTGCTGCCCCTGATCCTCGACCGCGATGCATCAGCCGAGATCCACGTCCTCGTCCGGCGCGCGTCCGTCGCGCGCTGGGAGGCGCTCGTCGACGGCATGCCGGGCGGCGAACGCGTGCATCCGCTGATCGGCGACCTGACGGAGCCCGGCCTCGGACTCACCTCGGCGCCGGCGGCCGACCACGTCCTGCATCTCGGCGCGATCTACGACCTCACGGCGGGCGACGAACAGGCCACCACGAACGTCGACGGCACCCGCTCGGTGATCGCGCTGGCCCGGGAACTGGATGCGACGCTGCACCACGTCTCGTCCATCGCCGTCGCGGGGGACCACGAAGGTCCGTTCAGGGAAACCGATTTCGATCTCGGGCAGGGGTTCCCCACCCCGTATCACCGCACCAAGTTCGAGGCGGAGAAGCTGGTCCGGGAAGCCGACGGCCTGCGGTGGCGAATCTACCGCCCCTCCGCGGTGGTCGGCAGTTCGGTCACCGGCGAGATGGACAAGATCGACGGCCCGTACTACCTCTTCCCCGCCATCGCGGCGCTCGCGAAACTCCCCGCGGCCCTGCCCGTGGCCGTCCCCCGGATCGGCTCGACCAACGTCGTCCCCGTCGACTACGTGGCCGCGGCCATCGTGGAGTTGATGTCGGCACCGGGACGGGACGGCCAGACGTTCCATCTCGTCAATCCGCGCCCCCAGCCGGTCCGCGAGATCTACGCCGCGCTCGCCAGGGCCGCCGGTGCACCGCATCCCGCGGCCGGACTCCCCGGCGGACTCGTCCGCCCCTTCCTCACTCCCACCCCCCACTCGGCCCTCGACACGGGCCGCAAGGTGGTGCTCGGCGCTCTCGGCATCCCGCCCGTGCTCGTCGAGAACATGACACTGCCCACGGTGTTCGTGAACGACGACACCCGGGAGGCGCTGCGCGGCACAGGCATCGACGTCCCCCGGTTCGCGTCGTACGCCGACAGGCTGTGGTCGTACTGGCGTGAGAACCTCGACCCGGATCGAGCGCGCAGGCCCCACCCGGCCGGACCGCTCGTGGGCAGGCACGTGGTGATCACCGGGGCGTCGTCCGGAATCGGCCGGAGTTCCGCGATCGCGACGGCCCGCAAGGGCGCGAAGGTCATTCTCCTCGCCCGGCGCACCGAGGAACTCGACGCCGTGGTGGCCGAGATCCGTGCGGCGGGCGGCGACGCCTACGGGTACCCCTGCGACATCACCGACGAGGAGTCGGTCGAGCACACCGTCAAAGCAGTTCTTGCCGAGCACGATCACGTCGACATGCTCGTCAACAACGCCGGCCGGTCGATCCGGCGGGGCCTCTACCACTCCACGGACCGGCTCCACGATTTCGAGCGGACCATGGCCGTCAACTACTTCGGCGCGGTCCGGCTCGTCCTCGCCTTCCTCCCGCAGATGCGCGAGCGGCGGTACGGGCACATCGTCAACATCAGCAGCGCCGGGGTCCAGGGCGCGACGCCGCGGTTCGCCGCCTACGTCGCCAGCAAGTCGGCCCTCGACGGCTTCACCGATGTCGCGGCGTCCGAAACCCTCTCGGACGGAATCACGTTCACCACCATCCACATGCCACTCGTCGAGACGCCGATGATCGCGCCCACCGGCCGGTACAACGTCGGACCGATCACCTCCCCGGAGAAGGCGGCGGCAATGGTCGTCCGGGCGCTGATCGAACGCCCCAAGCGCATCGACGTCCCGACCGGCACGCTCGGGGAACTCGGCCACGTCTTCGCACCCGCCGTCAAGGATCGCGTGATGCACCAGATGTATCGCATGTTCCCCGATTCCCCGGCGGCGAAGGGGCAGAGCACGGACGACGCGGCGCCGGCACCTCAGCACACGCCGGAACCTAGGCACCACCCGTCGTCGGTCCTCGGCCGCGCCGCCCGGAAGGTCGGAAGGCTGGTGCCCGGCACCCACTGGTGACCGAGTCAGGGGGCGAGGGCGCGGACTCCGGTGGCGACGACGGGTCGCACCGGCTTCGGCGCCGCCCCGCAACTCGCCGGCCGGGGCGGCAGCTCCCACTCCTCCAGGTCGACCACCCAGCGGCGCCCGTCGCGATGCGCGACAACCGAGTTCGCGTCCACCGTGAGCTCGTCCGCGGCCGCGTCCACGAGATCGCGGACGGCGAGTTCCGCCACCTGCCCCGGTGCGTCCCAGCAGCTGCGGCCGCGCAGCCCGGTCGGGTACACCTCGCCCCGGGCGGCGGCGCGGACCGCGTCGACACTCTCCTGCGTCGACAACCGGCCGTAGGTGTACCCCATCGGCAGCAGGATCAGCGAAGGCGCGAACCGGTGCCCACCCGTGTGCGAGCACTCCCACACCGCGTCGCCGAACTCCGCGGCCAGGCCGGCCGCGGCCGGCCGTCCGAGGACGGCGCAGCACTGATCCCTCTTCCCGTGCGCGCACACCAGCACGACCGGGTCCGTCACCGGTGTGCCCAGACCGGGTGCGGTCCCCGCGATCAGCCCGAGGTCCAGGTCGAGCAGGTCTTCCGGGAAGCCGATCTCGAGCCGCTCGCACCACGACCGCGCGGGATGCGACTGCGCCAGCAGCACCGTCCGCCGATCCGGGGCCGCGGTGCTGCGGCCCGGCCGGCGGATGAACATGACCCGCACCCCGGCCGCGTCGGCGCGGGCGTCCAGCTCACGGGCCAGGTCCGGTCCGAGCGCGGTGCCGTCGAGTACGTCCCGGCCCCACGCGCCGGGGAACTCCAGGCACACCCAGCCCGTGACATGCGCAGCGGTGCCCGCGAGGGGTTCGTCGGTCGCGGACAGAGCAGAGCAGGTGGCGGTGATCGTGTCAGGCACGATGCCATTGTGTCAGTCGGGAAAATCGGTCAGTCATGGAACTTCCTGCGCTCCGACAACTGCTGGACGAACTTCTCGATGCGGCGCGCACGCGTCTCCGGGCGCGTGGCGTCCTGCAGGCGGAAGTAGACGGCGTACCGGTTGTGGCTGTCGAGTGTCGCGTAGAAGGCCTCGGCCTCGGGATTCTGCGCGAGGGCGTCCAGGAAGTCCTGCGGTATCTCCGCCGCCTTCTGTCCCGCGTACGCGCGGTCCCAGCGACCGTCCGCCCTGGCCCGCTCCACCTCCGCCGCGCCCGCAGGCTCGAGGAGACCTGCCTCGGCGAGTTTCTCCGCGAACTCCCGGTTCCGCTTCGACCACGGACTTCGCGACGAGCGCGGGGTGAACCGCTGCACGAAGAAGTCGTCGTCGACGCGGCGGACCTGGCTGTCGATCCAGCCGTAGCACAGCGCGACCTGGAGAGCCTGGTCGTAGTTGATCGACGAATGCGCCGACCCCTTCTTGGCCATCTTCAGCCAGATGCCCGGTGAGGAGTCGTAATGAGCGCCGAGCCATTCCCGGAACTCGGCCGGTCCGGAGAAGTACTCGACGCTGAGCTCGGCAGCACACATGTGCCCGAATCTAGCGGGAGAACAGCTGTCCCGCCCAGACCCGGACGAATCCCTGGGACAGATATCCGAGCGTCCCGAGCGCCAGCACCCATTTGGTGACGCTGACCGCACTGGTGGTGCGCACGGTCGCGTCGGTGATGTGCTCGCGATGGGACAGCAGATACAGCCCGACGACGTTCTCGGCGTAGTCGCCTGCCGCGGAGATCACCGGGGCCGCCGCCAGCGCTTTCTGCGTTCTCGCCGAGAGTGGTGTCAGTTCCGCCAGACGTCGTGCGCCCGTGCGCAACGCGACCGCGTAGATCAGGGGATGGACGAAGTCCGGGTAGTAGTGGCTGCGGTAGCGCGCCCTGTCTGCAGCGGACATTGCGTCGAGGATCGCCGTGTAGGACCGGGCGGACCGGGCGGTCTGGATGTCGGCGAGCCGGGGTGCCACCGGGCCGAGTAGCCGGACGATGTTCGCCTGCGAGATCACGAATGCTGCAGACCAGCCGAGGAGTCTGCGGTCGAGTGCGGTGAGCGCCATGAGCCGATCCTGCCATCTGTCACCGCGGCGCGTGCCTCAGCCGGCGGCCTCGGACATCGCCTTGGCGTCCTCCTCGCCGAACTTCTCCTCGAGGGCCTCGGGTGAATAGTCCAGATCGATCTCCTCGACCGGGCGTCCCCGCGCCGACTCGATCGCCCCCAGCCGGCGCTGCGCCCGGTCCGCGGCGTACGCGATGAACTCCTGGTCGTCGAGCCCGTACGGCTGGACCTCGAATTGCTTGTTGACCCAGTCGATCATGCCCAGTGCCATCGGCATCAGCTCCGCCATCCGCTCCTGGACGACACCCCAGTTGCTGTCGTCGGCGGCGACGTGCCGGCGACAGGTGAACGTTCCCCACGCCATGTGGCGTCGTTCGTCGTCGCCGATCCTGCGGACGAGCTCCTGCATGCCCGGCAGGATCCCGCGCGTCGTGCACACCTTCTGCCAGGCGTAGTACCCGGTGAGCGCGAGACTGCCCTCGATGACGTGGTTGTAGGTGACGCTGGCCCGCACCTGATTGGCCGGACTGGGATCGGTCTCGAGCACCTTCAGCGATCCCGGCAGCTCCTCGTAGAACAACTGCCGGTAGTACGGGTTCTCGGCGACGAAGGGATGCAGGTCGCGTGTCAGGCCCACCGCGTCCATCCACAGCCGGAACACCTGGGTGTGCTTGGCCTCCTCGAAACAGAACTGCGTCAGATACATCTCGTCCCCGAAGCGCCCCTCGGCGGCCATCGCCTTCATGAACGGCTGGATGTCCTCGGTGACCGCTTCCTCACCGGCGATGAACTGTGCGACCAGATACGTGGAGTTGCGCTGCTGCTCCGAGTTCAGCCCCTCCCAGTCCTCCGCGTCCCGACTGAAGTCGAGGTCCGTGGGATTCCAGAACTTGGCGTTGCCCTTCGTGAACAGCCGCAACGGGAACGCGTCCCAGTTGAGGCCCCCGGCGCGGAGCGAGCTGAACCCTTGCCTGCCGGGCGCAAAGGGGCGTCCAGGCGTGAGTGTCGACATCGTTGACCTTCTTCCGGACGTGCGGAAGACGCCGTCGGACGCCCCGCAGCTTCGGGGCGCTCGTCTGACAACCGGCCCGTTCCGAGCCCCCGCTTCGGTTCCCACGCTAGTCCTGTCGAAGCCGTCGCGGTTTACATTTTCGGACTTTTTGTCAGCTCGTCTCGAGCTTCATCAAGAACGGCAGCACCGCCGCCGCGAAGTCGTCGTAACGGTCGCGGTGAATGCTGTGCCCGCTACGGAACACCACCACCCGGCAGTTCGGTATCGCCGCCACCGCGGACTCGAGTCTGCGCGGATCCACCATTCCGCCCGGACCGCCCCGCAGGATCAGCGTGTCGGCCTCGATGTCCGGCAATCTGTCCCACCACAACGGATCCGGGCGGCGGAACTGCTCGAGCGCCGAGCCCGTCATCGACCGGTCGAACGCGAACGCGGCCCGCGGATGCCGGATCAGGCTCGTCGTCGCGTGCCACAGTTCCGGCAGCGACGGCAGCCGATTCGCGAAAACCTGTTCCGGGTCACCGGGACGCAACGGGAGCGGGGCCTCCTCGATCACCAGCCGGCGAACCAGCCCGGGTCTGGCCTGGGCCGCGAGCGATGCGGCATGACCACCGAGCGAATGCCCGACGAGATCCACCCGCGTCAGCCCGAGGTTGTCGCACACCTCCACCACGTCGGCACCGAACTCCTCGAACAGATACGACCCGGCGCGGGCACTGCGACCGTGCCCCCGCAGATCCACGACGAGGACGCGGCGCCCGCGGGCGACGAGTGCGCGGGCAAAGCGGTCCCAGGTGCCGCCGTCACCGCCCATCCCGTGCACCAGAACCACCGGCACGGGATGGACGCCCGACGACCCCGGCACCGAGGACTCGCCACTGTCCCGGTAGGCGATCTCGATACCGGCGCGCGTCGGGGTAGTCCTGCTCGTCTCCACGAGAATCCAGACTAGCGACCGCCGCGGACTACCCGCCCGACCCGTACGGGCGGGTGATGATCTCCAGATAGTGACCGGACGGGTCGAGGAAGTAGACGCCCCGCCCGCCGTCGTTGGTGTTGATGGTGCCCGGCAGCGTCTGCCGCGGATCCGCCCAGTGCTCGAGCCCCCACTCGACGATCAGACCGTAGATCCGGTCGAAGTCGTCCTCGCCGACGAGGAACGCATAGTGCTGCGGCGGGAATTCGACCGGCGGTTCCGCGAAGTCGAGGGACACCCCGTTGTCGAGGGCGACCGCCAGGAAGTGGCCGGCAGGCACGGCGTCCGGCAATCCGAACAACGTGGTGAAGAAGGACGCCGACTCCTGCTTGTTCTTGGCGGCGACGATAGTGTGGTTGAAAGAAATGGTCACAGTCGACCCTTTCGAGGTATGCCACGACCCGACGATGCGGCCGTGGCCGGCCTCCATGCCTGACGCTGTCCGCCACCGGCACGCGACCCTCTGCACAGCAAAGCATTTCGAACGGTCGGTTCGCAAGGCAGGTCGCCGGGCGGGTTACGCCGCCCGCCCCACCCGATAACGCAACGTGACGACCCCGGAGTCGTACCCCTTCGACTCCAGCAACGTCAGCGCATGCATCCCGGTGTCCTCGTCGAGGAGCCTGCGGCCGTGCCCCAGCAGGATCGGCACCACGTGCAACTGGATTTCGTCGACCCGATCGGCGGCGAGCAGTGCCCGTGCGAGGGTGATGCTCCCCCAGACGATCATGTCGCCACCGGGCTCCTGCCGGAGTTGCTGCACCCGTTCGACGGCGTCGCCCGGCCACAGCTGCGCCGGCTCCCGATCCCCCCACGGGGCACTGTCCAGCGTCGAGGAGAACACGAGTTTCGGGATCGAGTTGACGATCTCGGCCACGACCTCACCCTGCGCCTGTTCGGTGGGCCAGTAGTCCGAGAACATCTGATACGTCTTGCGCCCGAGCAGGGCGAGGTCCGTGTCGGCGAGCAGACGGAGGTTGTACCGGTCCACCTCACCGTAATCCGGCACCGCATCGAAGAAGTCCAGCTCGCCGGACCGCCCGGCGACGAACCCGTCGAGGCTCGTCAATTCCTGGACGACGACCCTGCGGTGCCGTGTGTCCCGCTCCGTGTCACTCATAGATTCCCTCCACCGACCAGCGGCCTGCCGTGCAGATCACCAGCAGCGCCCGCGACTCTTCCAGCAGCACCTGGGCCCGGGCCGCCGTCCGGGCGGCCGGAGGGTCCCACCACCGCTCGTCCACCGGCCACGGTCCGGCCCATCCACACACCGCCCACTCCCGGCTCCCCCACCGCAACCGCGCGGGAGGCGCGCTGAACACACCCCGTTCCGTGACCGTCACAGCCATACCCCGCTCGTCCGACATCCACACCTCCGGATACGCGGACAGCACCGCTGCAGGCGCCGGTTCCGGCAACGTGCCCGGCCACGGCTCCGACGGATCGTTGCGCGGAATCAGCTCGTCACCCAACGGCAGCAACGTGATGCGCTCCGCCGGGCCCCGCCCACCGCTGAGGACCCCCACCTGCACGGCTTCCCCGCCGAGCAGTCCCTGCACGCGCACCAGAGCCCGCCGGGCCCGCTCGTCCTGGTCGCCGACTCCACCCCACAGCCCCAGCTGCAGGGCGCCGGCGGCCACCACTTCCACCGGTTCGAGCCGCAGGACGGCGATACCGGCGGTGGGCCGCTTCTCGCTGCGCCCGGTCAGCCACCCGTCCAGCTGCCACCGCACCCGGTCCGCCGTCGCCTCCGGCGTCAACGGTTCCGCACATCTCCAGATCCGGGACAGCTGCTCACCGTTGCCGGTGCTCGCCGAGATCGACAGCCGGGTGCAGGCCACCGCGGCGTCCGACAGTGTGCGATGAAGCTTCTCCGCCAGCGCACGACCCGCGAAGGCGGCGGCGTCGACCCGTTCGATGACGGGATCGCACCGTTCCTCGACCTCCAGGTCGGGAGGCAGCGACCGCCCCGACGGGGGACGCTCCGGCTCACTCCGCGCGGCCCGGTGCGCCAGCACCGCATCGGTTCCGAACCGCGAGGCCACATCGCCCGCCGACAGCGCGGCGAAACTGCCGATCGTGCGCAACCCGAGCCGGTGCAGCAGATCGACCAGCTCACCGCGGTGGGGTGCCGCGAGGCTCGGCTCGGCGGCCAGTTCCCGCATCGGGAGCGGCGCCAGGAAGTCCGCCCCCTCACCGGGTGGCACGAGAGTTGCTCTGCGCGCGGCGATCACGGCCGTGGACAGCTGATCGGCGATACCGACCTGGCACTCCACCCCCACCGCCGACACCTGGTCCACCAACCGTTCCGCGGCGGCTTCCTCCGAACCGAAGTACCGGGCGACACCGCGAGCGGACAGCACCACCAGACCGGGTCGCAACACCTCGACACCGGGCGCCACCGCGTCGACGGCCGAGGCGACCGGCTCGAACAGCCGCGCGTCGCGGTCGGGATCGGCGGTCACCACGTGCAACCGGGGGCACCGGGCCTGGGACTCGCGGCGGCGCAGGCCTCTGCGCACCCCGTCCGCGCGGGCCGGTGCCGAGCAGGCGATCACCCGATTGCCCGACGTCACCGCCACCGGATGAGTCGGCGGGAGGTCCGCGGCAGCGGCCGCCGCGACCGCGGGCCAGTCGGGGCACCACAACGCCAGCACCCGGCTCACAGACCCACCACCTCCACCGGCCCCGGGAAGGGGGCGACCTCGAGGGGCGCCACCGGTTCCGGTGCACTCACCCATTCCACCCGGCCCTGCGCCGACCGCACGTCCAATCGGGTGGTGCGCGGCTGGAACGACCGCCCCCGGGCGCACACCGCCAGACTGAGGGAACGCAACCGCCCGCATCCCCGGTCCTGAGATCCGTTGCCCAGTCCGCCGTAACCGTGCACCCGGGCTTCCAGCCGCATCTCCGCGCCGTCCCAGTGTCCGTCCGTGACGACCAGGGTCGCCCCCTTGCTCCGGGCCCGGGCCACCACCGCACGCGCCCGGGACGGCGCCACCGACGCCCCACCCAGTCCGAGCACCACCAGATCCATTCCGTCCAGGAGCACCGCGGCGATCTCCACCGGATCGGCGCCCGGATCGGGGATCAGGGCCAGCCGTTCCAGCTGCGCCCCCATCTCGACCGCTGCCAGCACCCCGAGCCGGGGATGTCCGATCACCGCGACGTGTCCGCCGCCCGCGGTCACGGACGCGACCAAACCCAGCAGGAGCGAGGTGGCACCCGACACCGACACCACCGAACCGCGCACCAGCCCGCCTCGGGGAAGGAGTTCGGCCAGTGCAGCCGGAACCGGAAGCACCCCGGCAGCATGGGAATCGGGCGCTGCGGACGTGCCCGTCGTGGGGAACGCACTCTCCACCGGGGCGCGGCTCGCCACCGATTCACCGCGCGCGGGGACAGCGGCCATCCGTCGTCGGAGGTAGTCCAGACGCTCCTGCCGGGACAGCCCGGACAACTCGGGAGACCCCGGCACCGGAAACCCCGGCTCGCCGGCCACTTCAGCCAACTCGACACCCCTGACACTCGGCACCAACAGCGGTCGGCAACCACGGGGAAGACGCGGCTCGAACAGACGCTTTGTTCGAACGTATTTTCGAACTCATTTCAAGTAAAGCCGGTCGGTGGAGGCCCGTCAAGTGGACCCCGAACGGCCAGGTCAGGACCGTCGCGCATCCCGTGTCCGCGCAATCCTCTAACCTGAACGCGTGATGGAGCAGGAGCAGAGCGAAAGGGGCATCGGACCCGAATACCTGGTGGCCGGAAGGTACCGTCTGCGGTCCAAACTGGGCGGCGGTGGAATGGGCGCGGTCTGGCTCGCACGGGACACCCTGCTGCACCGCGACGTCGCCATCAAACAGGTCACCACAACGGCCGGACTCGACCCCGACGAGGCCCGCCGTGTCCGCGAACGCACCATGCGGGAAGGGCGCAACGCCGCCAAACTCGCCCACAGCCATTCCATCGCGATGTACGACGTCGCGCTCGAGGCAGGCGAGCCCTGGCTGGTCATGGAGTACCTGCCGTCCCGCAGCCTCGCCCAGGCGATGAACATCGCCGACACACTGCCCCCGCTCGAGGTCGCCCAGATCGGCGCGCAAGTGGCCGACGCGCTCACCGCCGCCCACGCCGCCGGGATCGTGCACCGGGACATCAAGCCGGGCAACATCCTCGTCGCCGACCGCGGCCGCGAACTCGGCACCGTCAAGATCAGCGACTTCGGCATCGCCCGCGCCAAGGGCGACTCCGCCGACACCACGAACGGGGTCATCACCGGCACACCCGCGTACTTCTCCCCCGAGGTCGCCCGCGGCCAGGACCCCACCGAGGCCAGCGACGTCTTCTCGCTCGGTTCCACCCTGTACACCGTCGTCGAGGGCCAGCCGCCGTTCGGGATCGACTCCGATTCCATCGCACTCCTGCACCGGGTCGCGAAGGCCGAGATCTACCGTCCCAGTAAGGCCGGACCGCTCACCGACACGCTGCTGCACCTGCTCGAGCCCGACCCGGCGCGTCGCCCGACGATGGCCGAGGCCCGCGACGCCCTGGCCCGGGTGGCCATGGCCGGCGACGGGAACGTCGCGCACCTCGTCGGTTCGCCCGTCTATTCCGCAGACGGCACCATCCCGGCGTGGGCACACCGTTCGACGCCGTTGCCCGACTCACGCCGGCGCAGCAAGCTGGTGAGTTCCACCCAGGCCGGTCTGCCCGCCGTGCCTCAGAGCACACCGCTCAAGAACGTGCCGCGTCCGCTCGGCCGATTGCAGTGGCCGCCGCGCCCGACGAAACCCGCTCCCGGTTCGCCGGCCCCGACCGTCCGCGATCAGGTGGTGGCGTGGGCGCCGATCGCCATGGGTGTCATGGTCGCGATCCTGATCCTGGCCGTGCTCGTGGCCGTGATCGTCCTCCTCGCCCAGCCCTGATACCCGGGGAGGTCAGTCGATCCGCCGGCGGTGCGCCCACCTCGTGAGCGCATTCCGGTTGGACTGCTGCGTCTTCCGCAGCACGTTCGACGCATGCGTTTCGACCGTCTTCACCGAGATCACCAGTTCCTCGGCGATCTCGCGGTACGTGTACCCCCGCGCGAGCAGCCGCAGCACTTCCAGCTCCCGCGGCGTCAGCGAATCCAGCTCCGGATCCAGCTGCGGCTCAGGAGCATTGGAACGCCCGGTGAAGGAGTCCAGCACGAATCCCGCGAGCCTCGGGCTGAACACGGCGTCACCGCCTGCGACCCGGCGCACGCCGTCGGCCAGTTCCGCGCCCGAGATCGTCTTGGTGACGTACCCGCGTGCCCCGGCGCGGATCACGGCGATCACATCCTCGGCGGCGTCGGACACGCTCAGCGCCAGGCACACCGGACCCGACTCGATGCCCCGCAGCACAGCGACACCGCCCCCGTCGGGCATGTGGACGTCGAGCAGCACGACGTGCGGTGAGGTGGCGTTGATCCCGGCCACCGCCTCCGCGACACCGCCCGCCTCGCCCACCACCTCCATGTCCGCTTCCCTGCCGAGCTCGGCGCGGACACCGGAACGGAAAACGGCATGATCATCGACGAGAAAGACACGGTACGGGGGTGTTTCAGGCAAAGTCACTGCAGCTGTTCCTCGCGTGGGCGGTAGTGTCACCCCACTCTAGGTGACGTGCAGGCGCCGGACGTCCCGGAGCCGAACGACCGGAGGAAACCAGTCGTCCTCCTTGTCACTGTCGCCGCCCGCGCCGGAGACGGCGACGAGAACGGTCGAGAATGTACCGATCACCCACCATTTCGTGAGGAAGCCGAACCCTGGCCACGATCCGTCGGGCTTCAGGATGCACAGTCCACACAATGCTTTCCCCGCCGTTGTATGGAACACCGATTGAAGAACGGTTCGGTGCACGAACGACACTGCAATCCAGGAGGACACTGCGGCAGCAAAAGACCACGGCGCGAGTTCCGGCAATGCCTCGCACACCGCCGACAACCCGATCGCCACGCCGATATGGAGGAGCCAGTCGATCGCGAAGGCGGTCGCCCGCCGCAGCCTGCGTGGCGAGGGGTAGCGGGGGTCACCGTGCATGCCGTGCCTGTTCGGTACGCCCGGGCGTGAGTCCACCGTCAGGTCGGTCTTCCGGCAGAAGCTGTGGCTGTCGGGGCCGTTCACGGCAGACGCCCGTCGATCTCGTCGCGGGCCCGCCGGACGTCGTCATCGAGTCCGGTCCGGTCCAGCCCCTCGCCGACGACGGCGCCGGTGAACCTCGGTGTGCCGACCGTCTCCTCCTGCACGTACGAGCCGAGCATGCCCCCGAACTGAGAACGAGGGTCGGTGAACTTCAGCCCGAACGCACCGTTGACCGCACCCTTCACACCTCCCTGAACCGCACCCTTGCCACCCGCCTCGGCGACGTTGCCCCAGTCCATGCTGTCGCGCCGCCCATGTTCCTTCTCGTACCACTGCAGGCCGGCTTCCAACGTCGCCTGCATGGCCGCCGTCCCTGCCGCGCCCTTCAGAGCGCCCATGGCGGCGCGGGTGAGGATCGAGGTGATCAGCTGCCGGATGATCATCCGGACGGTGACCTGTGTGGCCGCTTCCGCCGCGAACGCGGCCGGGCTCGCCGCACCGAACGTCATCGCGCTGGCCACCGCTACCGCGACGAGTTCGGCCGCCAGCGCCACCAGGGCCGCGATGATCGAGAGTTTCGCGACCCGGATGTCGTCGGCCGACCAGTCGAGGGTGTCGCCGAGTTCGTGAAGCAACCCCGACAACTCGCGTAGCGCCCCGTCCCCACCGATCCGCGCCCAGTGCTGCGCCATCGAGGTGTCGACGTCACCACTGACCCCGGACATGGCCGAGCGCATCGCGGCGTCGGCCTCCTCGATGATGTCGTCGAGCGAGGCACCGGCGTCCTTCCACCCCTGCCCGAGCCGCTCCATCGCCGTTTCGTCCGCGTCGGGCCAGTCCGCCCCGACGACCTTCTCCGCCAGCCACCGGACACTGCCCGGAACCTCGATGCCCATCAGAACAGCCCGGCGAGGCTGGATGTGGTGCCGCGGTCGGTGTCGTCGAACGAGTTGGCGGTGCTCCTGAGCCTGGATCCGAGCGCGGCCAGCGCCCCGACGGCGAACCCCAACGACTGTCCGGCCGCGTCCGCGGACGGCAGATACCCGCTCGCGAACGTCGTCCCGGTCCCGTCGCCGCCCCAGCATTCCCCCTCGGCCTCGAGGGTCGAGTGCAGTGTGGCGGCGACCTCTGCCATCCGCTGCGACAGTGCGTCGAATCGGGGTGCGACGCTACGCAAATGCATCGGGTCCACCCACAGCTGCGCGCTCACTGCCACCCGTCCCGTAGGACCGGCCGATTCCACCGCGCGTCGTCGGGACCATCGAGGTCCGGTTCCCGCTCGGCCGGGACGCCACCGACGTCGGGCTCGAGGCGCGGGAGGAAGTCCCGAAGACTCGGAGCACCGGGAACGAGGTCCGGCAGATCCGGCAGGGTCTCGGTCGCGGCCACGATCGATCCCATGAGGCGCATAGACTCGGTGTGCGCGGCCTCGCCCGCACGCCGGGCGGCTTCGGTCATCGCACGTCCCAGCGACTCGGGGGTGGACCGCCGGAACGCGTCCGGTGCGAGGCGCACGTCCACCACGCCGCCCACCGAGTTCACCACCACCTGCACCAGTCCGTCGGTGGACGCCCCACTCATCCGCAGCTGCGCCACCTGCTGCTGAGCGGCATGCAGTTCCTGCGTCTGCCGGTCGAGCGTGGCCAGCATCGAGTCGATCTGATCCTGCAACCCGTGCTCGCGCACGCGCAGACCCTCACGGTCGATCATGAAATCCCCCCTTGACATCTCGCGTCCCACCCCGCCGCAGCACGGTGCGACCACACGACCCCCACAGTCGTGTCGCCGGCGAACATTACCCCCTCACCGGGACAGCCTGCGAGCAGACATGGCGAAAGTGGTGCTCACGCACCCTGACTGAACGGCACGTCCTCGACGCCGGCAGTGTCCGTGTCCTCGGCGGCGCCCGCTGTCGCCCACGTCCGGCCGTTCCGCGGCATGTGGATTCGCACCTCGGTGCCCTTGCCGGGTGCGGACCGCACGTCGACGTGCCCGCCGCGCCGCTCGATCCGTCCACGGATCGACTTCGCCAGGCCCTGACGGTCCGGGGACACCTCGTCGACGTCGAATCCGACGCCGCGGTCCCGGACGAACACACTGACCTGTTCGCGCTCGGCTTCGGCGAACAGGTTGATGTCCGTCTCCCCGGAATGCTTGGCCGCGTTGACCAGAGCCTCCCGCGTCGCACCGAGCACCGCCGTGAAACTCTCCTTCGACAGACCCTCGCCCGTGCCCTCGACGTCGAGCGCCACATCGCCGACCGTCACCGGCCGCACCGTGACGCCGTGATGGTCCTCCACCTCGCCTGCGATGATGCGCAACGCCTCCGCGAGGCTCGAATGGTCGGTGTCTCCCCCACCGAACAACCACTTCCGCAGTTCTCGTTCCTGCCCCCGGGCCAGCCGCGCGACCTCCTGCGGATCGTCGGCCTGCTTCTGGATCAGCGCCAGGGTCTGCAGGACGGAGTCGTGCAGGTGTGACGCGATCTCCTCACGCTCGTCGTTGCGGATCCTGGCGGCACGCTCCGCGCCCAGCGCGCGCCACAGTCGCAACCACAGGGGCACGGTCAGCAGCCCGGCGCCGACGAGGGTGACCACCACGGCCAGCAACGACGAACGCAGCGCAGCCAAGTCGACCTGCGCGAGGATCACCACACCGAGACCCGACACGATCAACGTCACGCCACCGAGGACCCGCGCCCAGGTGAGGACGGTGGGACGCTGCGGCAGCCCGATGACGGTGCGCGGACCTTCCGAATCGAATTCGCGCCACACCAGAGCCGCGCCGACCGCCACCACGATGATCGGCGCGATCACCGAACCGACCCGGCCACTGAACAACCACGACAACGCGGACGCACCGGCAAGGCCGATCGCGATCAGTCCGTACGCTCTCCGCCGCTCGGAGGCACTGGGCTTCTCGGTGTCGGAACCTGCGGCCGTGAAGATCCACAACAGTCCGTAGCCGACGATGCCGGCGCCGGCGAGCGCGGCGAGACACGCGAACGCGACCCGCACCTTCATCACGTCGACGCCCAGCTGATCGGCGATACCACCCGCGACGCCGCCGACGATGCGACCACCGGTCCGGCGTTCGAGCCGCGGCATGGGAATGCCGTCGGGCGGGGCAGGCGCGGTCACGGCGCCCGCGTACTGGGCACCGCCCGCGGACGTGTTCGACACAGGTTGCACATGTTCGATACTGGCACGATCCCCTGGCCACGGCATCAGGGTCCAACCCTGACTTCGGCCCGCGTTCCCGGCCCACCCCGACCGGAAAGATCAGGGTAGTTCCCGATGTACGCGCGCCGCGCCGACCGGAACGATGGTCGTATGAGCAATGGGAGCTTCCAAGAGCAGATACAGGATCTGTGGCGGACCCGGCCGGTGCGGTTGCCGGGCCGTGGTCACGTCGCCGGTGTCTGTGCGGGAATCGGCTACCGCTACGGCGTCGATCCCGTACTGATACGAGTCGCCTTCGTCGTGTCCACCATCTTCGGTGGCGCCGGCGTGCTCCTCTACCTGGCGTGCTGGCTCGCCCTCACGAAATCGGGCGACCCGGCCTCCCCCGCGGAGTCGCTGGTGGGACGCGGTCACAGCTCCGACTCGGGCACCAAGACCATCGTCCTTCTCGTCGCACTGGCCATCGCGCTGAGCACCGTCGGCCCCTTCGGTGTCGGCCTCGGCGGCTCCGGCCTGGTCAGCATGGCGTTGATGCTCGGCGGCCTGTGGCTGCTGTATCAGCGGCAGCCGATACCCCCACCGTTGCCCGCCGGCGCCGTTGCCCCGGGTGTCGGGACCGGGTATCCCGGGACGAGTTTCTCGCCCGGTCAGTTCGGCGCCAACCCGTTCGGCCCCGGCACGTACGGTCCGAGTGCCTACGGTCCGGGTGCGTACGGTCCGTACACGAAACTTCCCGACTCCTACACGCCGAGCACGCCGCCGGCCTCCGGCGAGAAGCCGGCCGACGCACCCACGGAGGCACTGAAGCCCGAAGCTGCTGCCGCCCAATCCGATCCGGTGTCGTTCGAGAAGTCCCCACCCCCGGGTCCGCAGGTCGACGCACCCTCGGCCCCGTTCGCGCCGCTCGAACCGCGACCGCCGGCGTGGGACCCGCTCGGGGTCGCCCCGTTCGCATGGGATCTGCCCGAACCGGCCAGGACCACCGCTCCCGCAGTACAACCGGACCGCACCCACTCCCGCCTGACGACGATGGTGATCGGGTTGGCGATCCTCGCGGCCGCGGCGGCGACCGCGTTGTCGGTCGCCACCGGATCCGACTGGTTGAACCCCGGTCGCATCGGCGCCGTTGCGCTCGCCGTCATCGGAGTGGGGTTGCTGATCGGCGGATTTCTGCGCAAGGGCTACGGACTTCTCGTCGTCGCCGGCCCGCTGATCGGTTTCGTGATCCTCGCCTCGATCGTCGGTTCACTCGACCTGAACAGCGAGAACATGGGCGATCGGACCTGGAACCCGGCGACGGCGGCCGCCATCGAGCCCGCCTACTCCGGCGGATTCGGCAGCTTCACGCTCGACCTCCGGAACGTCACTCTCACCGAGGACAAGACGGTCGACGTCAGTGGGCAGTTCGGTGAGGTCGTGGTGCTCCTGCCGCCCGGTATGAACGTCGAGAACCACTGCACCGCGCAGTTCGGCGACGCGCAGTGTCTCCCGGAGGGCCTCGACGGTGGCGTCGACGGCACGGACGGTCACGTCCTGACCCTCAATGCCGATGTCCGATTCGGAAGTGTGGAGGTGCGCCGTGGATGACATCGACGACACTCAGGGCAGCGAACAGACCCGGACGCGGAAGCGCCCGTCGCCACTACTGCTCCTCGCAGGATTGGCAGCACTCCTGGTGAGCGGCTGGGCGCTCGCGGGGCCGTTCTCGCTGGAACCGCTCGCGAACGTCGGGTTCCACTGGCTGTTCGTGGTGATCGCGGTGCTGGTCGGCGTGGTGCTCGTGTTCGCACCCAACCGGCGGAAGTAGAGACGCAACCGCACGTGCGCGGTGAGCGAGTCCTCGGACTCACTCACCGCGCACAGTGCGTCACTCCCACTCGATGGTGCCCGGCGGCTTGCTCGTGATGTCCAGCACGACACGGTTGACGTCGTGCACCTCGTTGGTGATCCGGGTGGAGATCCGCTCGAGAACGTCGTAGGGCAGTCGCGTCCAGTCCGCGGTCATCGCGTCCTCACTGGACACGGGGCGGAGCACGATCGGGTGACCGTAGGTGCGTCCGTCACCCTGCACGCCGACGCTGCGGACGTCGGCGAGCAGCACCACGGGGCACTGCCAGATCTGACCGTCGAGCCCGGCGGCCGTCAGCTCTTCGCGCGCAATGGAATCCGCGTGACGCAGGATGTCGAGCCGCTCCTGCGTGACCTCGCCGATGATGCGGATGCCCAGCCCGGGGCCGGGGAACGGCTGGCGTCCCACGATTTCCTCGGGCAGACCCAACTCGCGTCCCACCGCCCGGACCTCGTCCTTGAACAGCAGGCGGAGCGGCTCCACGAGCGTGAACTGCAGGTCTTCCGGCAGTCCGCCGACGTTGTGGTGGCTCTTGATGTTGGCCGTGCCGGTGCCGCCGCCGGATTCCACCACGTCCGGGTACAGCGTGCCCTGCACGAGGAATTCGACCGTGTCGCCGTGCGCGGCGTTCTCGCCCAGCACGTCGCTGACTGCGCCCTCGAAGCTGCGGATGAACTCGCGGCCGATGATCTTACGTTTGGTCTCCGGGTCGGACACCCCCGCCAGCTCACCGATGAAGGTGTCGGCGGCGTCGACCGTGATCAGCTTGGCGCCGGTCGCGGCAACGAAATCCTGTTCGACCTGGGCACGCTCGCCCGCCCGCATCAGACCGTGATCGACGAACACACACGTCAGGTTGTCGCCGATGGCGCGCTGCACGAGCGCCGCCGCGACAGCGGAGTCGACACCGCCGGAGAGCCCGCAGATCGCCTTGCCGTCGCCGACCTGCTCGCGGACCTGCTCGACGAGGGCGTCGGCGATGTTCGCGGCCGTCCATGCGGGAGGAATGCCGGCGATCTCGTGGAGGAACCGGCTGAGCACCTGCTGGCCGTGCGGCGAGTGCAGCACCTCCGGGTGGTACTGCACACCCGCGAGCTTGCGGGCCCGGTCCTCGAACGCGGCGACGGGTGCGCCCTCGCTCGTGGCCGTCACCTCGAAGCCGGCCGGGGCCTCGGTGACCGCGTCGCCGTGGCTCATCCACACGGGCTGACTGGACGGCAGCCCCTCGTGCAGCAGACCGCCCTGCACCTTCAGGTCGGTGCGGCCATACTCACGGGTGCCGGTGTGTGCCACCGTCCCGCCGAGTGCGCCCGCCATGGCCTGGAATCCGTAGCAGATGCCGAACACCGGAATGTCCAGATCGAACAGTGCCGGATCGAGTTGCGGCGCACCGTCCGCGTAGACGCTCGACGGCCCGCCCGACAGCACCACGGCAAGGGGATTCTTGGCCGCGATCTCCTCGACGGTCGCGGTGTGCGGAACCACCTCGGAATAGACCTTGGCCTCACGCACCCGCCGGGCGATCAGCTGCGCGTACTGCGCGCCGAAGTCGACGACGAGGACCGGTCTCTGTTGCTCGATATCTGCCACCGGGTCAGTCTAATCGGCGCAGCTCTGTGGTCTGCGCGACCCCATGACCCGGCCCTCTCGCGCCCTATGCAACGCCGTGCTTCTGCGCGTCGGGCACCACGGAGCTGTTGCGGATCTCGACGATCGGCAGCACCAGCGCGGCGGGCGCCCCCGCCGGGACGACCGGTGCGACCGGGGCGACCGGGTTCAGGCGCCGGTATCCCTCGCCCTGCGCCGGACGCAGGTCCTCCTCGCCCTTGTTCGGCCACAACGAGGCCGCACGCTCGGCCTGCGCCGAGATCGTCAGCGACGGGTTGACGCCCAGGTTCGCGGACACGGCCGACCCGTCGACCACGCTCAGCGTCGGGTAACCCCACACGCGGTGGTACGGGTCGATGACGCCCTTCGACGGTTCCGACGCGATCGTGCAGCCACCGAGGAAGTGCGCGGTGAGCGGGATGTTGAACACGTCGCCCCAGGTGCCGCCCGCGCGACCGTCGATCTTCTCCGCGATCCGGCGGGTCGCCTCGTTGCCTGCCGGGATCCAGCTGGGGTTCGGCTGGCCGTGGCCCTGCTTGCTGGTGACCTTGCGCCGACCGAACAGGCCCTTCTTCGTGTACGTGGTGATGGAGTTGTCGAGGTTCTGCATCACCAGCGCGATGATGGTGCGCTCGCTCCACTTGTACGGGGTGAGGACCTTCAGAGCTTTCGGATCCTTCGCGAGTTCCTTGAGGAACGTCATCCACCGCCGGCCGCCGCCGTCGGTCAGCAGCGTCTGCAGCAGCGCCATCGAGTTCGACCCCTTGCCGTAGCGCACCGGCTCGACGTGGGTGTCGGACGTCGGGTGGAACGACGACGTGATGGCGACGCCCTTCGTGAGCTCGAGCGCGGGGTCCACCTTGTTCTTGGCGGCGCCGAGGATCGACTCCGAATTGGTGCGGGTGAGCACGCCCAGCCGGTCGGAGATCTTGGGCAGCGCGCCCGTCTCCTTCTGGTCGAACAGCAGATGCTGGGTGCCCCATGTGCCCGCGGCCAGGACGACGTTCGCGGCGGTGTATGTCTTGCGGTTCCGGTTCTTCCGCGGCCCGCTGCGCCGGGTGAAGACGTCCCAGGTGCCGTCGGACGCCTCGCGCAGACCGGTGACCGTGGTCATCGGGATGATCTCGGCGCCCGCCTTCTCCGCGAGACCCAGGTAGTTCTTGAGCAGGGTGTTCTTGGCGCCGTGCCGGCATCCGGTCATGCATTCGCCGCACTCGATGCATCCGGTGCGGTCGGGGCCGACGCCGCCGAAGTACGGGTCGGGCACGGTCTTGCCCGCTTCACCGAAGAAGACACCGACCGGGGTCTGGATGAACGTATCGCCCACCCCCATGTCCTCCGCGACCGACTTGATGATCTCGTCGGCGGGGGTCATGTGCGGGTTCTGGACCACGCCCAGCATCTTCCGGGCCTGCTCGTAGTACGGCGTGAGCTCGTCGTGCCAGTCGGTGATGTGCGACCACTGCTTGTCCTGGAAGAAGGAGGCGGGCGGCTTGTAGAGCGTGTTCGCGTAGTTGAGCGAACCGCCACCGACGCCGGCGCCGGCGAGGATGAGGCAGTCGCGCAGCAGGTGGACGCGCTGGATGCCGAAGAAACCGAGGGCGGGCGCCCAGAGGAACTTCTTGAGATCCCAGCTGGTCTTCGCGAAGTCCGCGTCGGCGTAGCGACGGCCCGCCTCGAGGATGCCGACCTTGTAGCCCTTCTCGACCAATCGGAGTGCGGTGACACTGCCACCGAATCCGGATCCGACGATGAGGACGTCGTACTCCGTTGCGCGCTGCTTGCTCATCACTCGACCTCCAACGACACCTGAGTTATTACTCGCCAGTATGCACCCCTCGGCTGTGACAGCTGCCACAAGGGTCACCTAACTGTAACGAGAGGTATCAGGAACGGTCGTGATACCCGCAAACGCACGTCGCCCAATGCCTCACCGGTGCAGTTGAACTGCACCGATGTGACATTGGGCGACGAGAGAAGCGGCGGCGAACGGACGCCTCAGGCGCGGACGGTCAGGCCGACCTTCTGAAATTCCTTCAGATCCGAGTACCCCGACTTCGCCATCGAGCGGCGCAGCCCGCCGACGAAGTTCAGCGAACCGAACGGGTCGTCGGACGGACCCGTGAGGACGCGGTCGAGCGACGGACGGTCACCGAACGAGACCGGCAGCATCGTGCCGCGCGGAACCGAGGGATGCGCCGCGGCCGACGGCCAATACCAGCCGCCGCCGGGAGCCTCCGCCGCGACGGCCAGCGGTGCGCCCAGGACTGCGGCGTCCGCGCCACAGGCGATCGCCTTGGCGAGGTCGCCCGAGGAGGTGATGTCGCCGTCCGCGATAACGTGGACGTAGCGTCCACCCGTCTCGTCGAGGTAGTCACGGCGAGCAGCAGCGGCGTCCGCGATGGCCGTGGCCATCGGGAGACCGATGCCCAGCACCTCACCGGTGGTCGTGGCGCCCTCGGTGGAGCCGTATCCGACGATCACACCGGCCGCGCCCGTACGCATCAGGTGCAGCGCGGTGCGGTGATCGCTCACCCCACCGGCCACGACGGGGACGTCGAGCTCGGAGATGAACGTCTTGAGGTTCAGCGGCTCGCTGTCGCCGTGCGCGACGTGCTCGGCGGAGATGATCGTGCCGTGCACGACCAGCAGGTCGATGCCCGCCTCGAGCAGCTGCGGGGTGAGCGCCCGGGCGTTCTGCGGGCTGACCCGAACCGCGGTCGTGACACCTGCGTCGCGGACCTGGGCCACGGCAGCAGCCAGAAGCCCCGGCTGCAACGGCGCGGCGTGCAGTTCCTGCAGCTTCTTGATCGGCGCCTCGACGTCGACGTCCGACTCGGCCAGCGCAACGAGTTCGGCGAGCTTCGCCTCGACGTCCGCATGCCGGCCCCACAGACCCTCACCGTTGATGACCCCGAGGCCACCACGCTTGCCGAGTTCGATCGCGAACGACGGCGACACGAGCGCGTCGGTCGGATGCGCCAGCACAGGAATGTCGAACCGGTATGCGTCGAGCTGCCAGGACGTCGACACCTCCTTGGAGGAGCGGGTCCGGCGGGAGGGGACGATGTCGATGTCGTCCAGCTCATAGGTTCGTCGGGCTGTTCGGCCCATGCCGATCTCAACGAGGTCGCGCACGCGCGCCCCTTTCTCGTGAATCGTGACTGGTTGCTAGCGAGCGGTGTAGTTGGGAGCTTCGACCGTCATCGTGATGTCGTGCGGGTGGCTCTCCTTCAGACCCGCAGCGGTGATCTGCACGAACTGCGCGTTCTGCAGTTCCTCGATCGACGACGCTCCCGTGTAGCCCATGGCGGCCCGCAGACCGCCCGTGAGCTGATGGGTGACCTGGGACAGCGGACCGCGGAACGCGACCCGGCCCTCGATGCCCTCCGGAACCAGCTTGTCCTCGGACAGCACGTCGTCCTGGAAGTAGCGGTCCTTGGAATACGACTTCGCGGCGCCACGGCTCTGCATCGCGCCGAGGGAACCCATGCCGCGGTAGCTCTTGTACTGCTTGCCGTTCACGAGGATCAGCTCGCCCGGCGACTCCGCGGTGCCCGCGAGCAGCGAACCGAGCATGGCCGTCGACGCGCCTGCCGCCAGGGCCTTCGCGATGTCGCCGGAGAACTGCAGTCCACCGTCGGCGATCACCGGCACACCGTGCGGCTTGGCTGCGGCGACCGCTTCGAGGATCGCAGTGATCTGCGGGGCGCCGACACCGGCGATGACGCGGGTGGTGCAGATGGAGCCGGGGCCGACACCGACCTTGACCGCGTCCACACCTGCCTCGATGAGAGCGGCCGCACCGCCGCGGGTGGCGACGTTGCCGCCGATGATCTGCACGCGCTCGTCAACCTCGGCCTTGAGCTTCGAGATCATGTCCAGCACGCCGGCCGAATGACCGTGGGCGCTGTCGACGACGAGCACGTCCACTCCGGCGTCGGTGAGAGCCATTGCGCGGCTCCACGCCTCGTCACCCACACCCACGGCGGCACCGACGAGGAGCCGGCCGTCGCGGTCCTTGGTGGCGTCCGGGTGCTGCTCGGTCTTCACGAAGTCCTTGACCGTGATGAGGCCGGTGAGCTTGCCCTGACCGTCCACGATCGGCAGCTTCTCGATCTTGTGGCGGCGGAGCAGACCCAGCGCCACCTCCGCGGTGACACCCTCCTGCGCGGTGATCAGCGGGGCCTTCGTCATGACCTCGGACACGGCGCGGTTCTGGTCGACCTCGAAGCGCATGTCGCGGTTGGTGATGATGCCGACGAGCTGCCCCGCCTCGTCGGTGACCGGAAGTCCGGAGATCCGGAAGCGGGCGCACTTGGCGTCGACCTCGGCGAGAGTGTCGGACGGCTTGCAGGTGACCGGGTCGGTGACCATTCCCGCCTCGGACCGCTTGACCGTCTCCACCTGCCCGGCCTGGGCCTCCACCGACAGGTTGCGGTGCAGGACGCCCATGCCACCGGCGCGGGCCATGGCGATGGCCATCCGCGCCTCGGTGACGGTGTCCATCGCGGAGCTGACGAGCGGCACTCGCAGCCGGATGTCCCTGGTCAGCTGGCTGGACGTGTCGACCTGGCCGGGGATGACATTCGACGCCGCCGGCAAGAGCAGGACGTCGTCGTACGTGAGACCCAGCATCGCGACCTTGTTCGGGTCGTCACCGCCGGTGTGTACATGCCCTGCTGAACTTGTCATGCGGTTCGGGCCCTCCATGGAACATAGGTGCGGCGCCGGTGGCGCCGTCTGTGGACATTCAGATCTTCGATCTGGTGGAAACTTTCGGGAACACGGATACAAGAAAAAGGCCGGAGCGACGATCGATATTCCCAGCTCCACAAACCATGATATCGGCTCGACGCGATCACCACGGAGCCCACCCACGCTGGGCGTACGCCGAACGGCTGGCGCAGACCGGGCTGACCTGCGTACCGTGGTGCTGTGCGCGATCAACTGCCTCCAGGTCTGCCCCCGGACCCCTTCGCCGGCGACCCCGCCGACCCGTCCGCAGCTCTCGACGCGATCGAACCGGGCCAACCACTCGACCCCCACGAGCGTCTCGCCGTGGAGGAAGATCTGGCCGACCTCGCCGTGTACGAGGCGCTGCTGGCACATCGCGGGATCCGCGGTCTCGTCGTCTGCTGCGAAGACTGCCAGCAAGATCACTACCACGATTGGGACATGCTTCGTGCCAACCTCCTCCAGCTTCTGGTCGACGGCACCGTGCGCCCGCACGAGCCCGCCTACGACCCGACACCCGAGGCATACGTCACCTGGGACTACTGCCGCGGCTACGCGGACGCCTCGATGAACGACGCTCTGCACGGAGACGGTTTCGACGCCTGATCCGGCACAACCCGATACAGACCACTGTGGCCCGACACGCGAAGTGTCGGGCCACAGTGGTCTGTGCGGGAGGGCCGCCGAACCGCTAGCTGGTGGGCGGTAGCACCGGGACCGGGGTCGTGGTGGTGGGCAGCGGCACCGTCGAGGGCTCCTGCGGCGGCTGCTGGGTGGACGGCTCCGTCGCCGGAGTGTCCGAGGGCAGCGTCGGAACCAACATGATCGTGGGATCCGGGCTCATGGGCGGCACCGTTTCGGGCGGAGGCGGCGGCAGCGTGGGCAGCTGTGGCAGCGGGATGGGCGGCAGTCCCGGAATCTGCAGATCCGTCGGCAGGGTTCCCGGCAACTGCTCGATTCCCGGCAGTGTCGTCGAACCGGGTGTGCCCGGCACGGTGGCCGGCAACTCGGTGGCCTGCGTCGGCGCATCCGTCGTGGTGGTACCGGGCGTCGTCGTCGCAGGCGGCGTGGTGGGAGCGATCTTCTCGACCTCCGCGGCGAGCTTCGCCCGCCACACGTCGAGTTCGTTGCGCATGTCGGCGTCGCGTACCCCGCCGGAACGGTCGGCGGCGCCCTCGAGCAGGTTCTTCGCCGCCTCCGCGTCGCCCGAGGCGATCAGCCGCTCGGCCTCCTGCAGCTGCGACGTGGTGTCGATCTGTGCGACGGTCGAATCGGCCTGCTGGCTGAACACGACCGACTTGACGCTCCACAGCGGATCGCCGGGTGCGGCGTTGTACGAGAAGATGGTCGCGCCACCCATGACGACCGCGATCGCGGCGGCAGCGCCTGCGATGGGTCGCAACAAGCGGAGCTTGCTGCGGGCAGCGCTGCGTGCGGAACGGGCGTCCGAGGCGTCGATCGCCGCGATCACGTCGTCCAGCAGCGGCCCGGTCGGCATCGGCGTCGCCACGATGTCGGCGCGCCAATTGGTCAGCAGAAGCGCGAGCTCGTACTGCTCCGGCGAATCCGTTGCGACGGGACCGCCGCCGGCGATCGCGTCGATCAAAGCGTCGTCGCGGCGCACTGCCGCGACGTCCACCGGTGCGTCGTCTCCTGGGAGATCGGCATCGGGATTGCCGTTGCGCTTGATGCCCCTAGCCAAACCTCTCACCTGCCCTCGTCACTTCTTTTTTCAGTTTCGCGATGGCTCGGTGTTGAGCCACGCGGACAGCTCCCGCAGTACTACCCACGGCCGCGGCCGTCTCCTCGGCTGACATACCGACCACGAGGCGGAGGATCAAGATCTCCCGGTGCTTCTCCGGCAGCGTGCTCAGCAGTTCGTTCATCTGCCTGCTTGCTTCCGAGTCCAGCGCCCTCTGTTCGGGTCCGTCATCGTTGGCTACGACATCCGGTACTTCGGCGACGGGCTCCGACTTGTTACGGGCGGAGTTCCGATGCGCGTCGGCGACCTTGTGCGCGGCGATCCCGTAGACGAATGCCATGAACGGCCGGCCTTGATCCTCGTAACGAGGCAAGGCCGTCATCACGGCGAGGCACACTTCTTGTGCCACGTCGTCCGCGGAGAGTTGTCCCCTCTCCGCAGCACCGACCCTGGCTCTGCAGTAACGCACAACCAAGGGCCGAATGTTTTCCAGGACCAGAGCTAAAGCGGCCCGGTCACCCTGCGTTGCAGCGGCGACTGCGGAGTCCAACTCCTCGCTCGTATTAGTCATCGTTGCTGAATATCCTGGCGTTACAGTGGCACCTCCCCCGATGGGTGTGCTCCCGCTCTCAGCGGAACACTCCAAGAGTAACGGTGCGGACCGAACGGTATTCGCCCGGATTCGCAGCGATTCGCGCGCAACCGGGCCGCACGGGGCTCGACCAGCGGAGTCAGATTCGGAAGCGCCCACCTCGCGCCCTGATGACGGCTTCGCACTCCGTACGCACGGCCTCCGCAGGTGAGTCGGATGTCACACCACTCAGCAACATCGCAGCTGCCCACTTCAGAGGTATCAAGCCGTACCGATCGCACCGGTCGAGCACATCCGCGGCAAGCCGCGCCGCCGGACCCGAATCGGGCTCCCCCGTCATGGACGCGCTCCGCAGCAGATCCGATTTGACGCGGTGTCGCGCAGATCCGGCGGCCTCCGAAATTTCCGCAGCGGTCTCGGCGTGGCGGCGCGCCGAGGCGAAGTCTCCGCCCGCGAGAAACAACTCCGCACTCACCCAGTGCCTGCGGACGCGCTGGCGCCACAGCTCGTCGGGAGCACGCTCGTCCAGATGCTCGGAGCACCTGCCGAGAAGCCGCCGGCCCAGTGCCAGCCGGCCGCACCCCAGCGCGTCGGCGGCCAGCCCCGTCAGCGCGTCGCACCGCGCTTCGCGAACCAGGACGCCGTCCTCGTCGCCCGGACGCGTCCCGACGGCGGCGAGAGCCCGGCCGTCGAACCCGGACGCCACACCGTGCCAGCCGAGCTGCCTCAGCAACGACGCCTGCGTGCTCCAGGCGAGCGAGACGACCGCAGGCTCGGCCACCCCGCCCCGCGTCAGTGCGTCCAGCTCTGCGCGGGATCGGGCGTAGTGCCCCCGGGCACCCCACGCCACCGCTCGCATCCAGCGCTCGACGGGAACGTCGGACGCCGGCAGCGGGCACGCGCCCGGGTCGGCGCCGAAAGCCGCGCGGATCAACGAATTCGTGGCGTCGGAACGGAGACTGGAGTCGGGCACGCCGAGATCATCGCATCGTCCGGCCGCCCCGCGGTCAGGTGACCGCGGTGACGGCGTCCACGGCCTCGTCCAGCGTGCCCAGCACCGCGATCGATCGGGGCAGCGACTGCGTCCGGCATCCAGGGCCGCCCGCGAGCATCGTCAACCCGGTGCGCCTGCGGCGGATCGCCCGCAGGAGAGACGGGAGGTCGCATCCGGCGGCGGGAAACCACAGGACGATCGCGTCCGGCTCGGCGTTGGTCACGGCAGCGAGAAGCGCCGACCGGCACAGGGGCAGCGCGATCCGCGTGTCCACCGCGGCCGTGGCCAGGGCGGCGCCCAGGGCCCGGAATTCGAGGCTGTACGGGTCAGCGGGAACTGAGTCCGATAGATCCGCCGGCACGTGCACGAGCAGGACACGGCCACCACCGCCGATCGGCGCGTCCAGCGTCATCGTGGACAGGATTCCTGCGACGCACTCGGCGAATACGCGGACACTCGCAGCCGCAGCCTCCGAATTCCTGCCCTCGTCCGCCCATTCGAGCACCGGAACGACCAGGGTCGTCCACATGGAGCTGAATCCCCGCTCCGCGACGGCCCGCACGACGATCCGCCGGATTGTCACGACGTCTCGCGCCAGCAACGCACCCGATAAATTCCGGACGGACGCCTCGGCGCCGCCGAGGCCGGAAAAGGATGACAAAAGGTTCGACGGGTCTGTTTCCGTCCCGTTCACCGAGTTGTCACCCAGATTTTTCACACCCGGTCGGTGGTCGCTTTCTGACGAATATGTAGCCATTGCGTTAATCGCATATCTCGCGGCCTCCGCGGAGTTTGCACCACCGTCCAGAGCGTGTTGCATGCATTCGAGCCGGGCGACGTCGCGCGGCGTGTATCGCCGGTGACTTCCCTGCGCGTGCACGGAGGGTCCGATGCCGTATCTGCGGTCCCAGGTGCGGAGCGTCGACGGAGCGACCCCGAGCTTTCTGGCCAGGGCGGATACCGAGATCGTCGGTCCCTCGTCCGGGGGTCCGGAAGGGGGCTGGGTGTGAGGCTCCGCGGGCTGGGGCACCCGCACATCGTCGCCCGTGACCGGGGGTCTTTCAACCCGAAACGGAATCACGGAACCGCGGGAAAGTAAATATTTTCCAGGTTAACTTTCAGCTCGTGGGATATGTAAATCGCCACTGTGAACAACTATTGACGCGATTTCACAACCGACTCTACGGTTAGCGACGTGAATGATTAGTGGCTTGAACGTACCTACGAGCCCACGGTCCGCTCGTCGCCCGAGGCGAGCTTGCAGCTAAGGAGTCCACATGCCTGCACCCAACCACCTGCCCGGCCCGAACGCCGATATCTGGGATTGGCAGATGCACGGACTGTGCCGCGGGGTCGACTCCTCGATGTTCTTCCATCCCGACGGAGAGCGTGGCCGGGCGCGCGCGCAGCGGGAGACCCGCGCGAAGGAGATGTGCAGACGCTGCCCGGTCCTCGCCCAGTGCCGCAATCACGCGCTGAGCGTGTCCGAGCCGTACGGGATCTGGGGCGGAATGTCCGAAACGGAACGCGAGATGCACGCCCGGCACAGACGCGGCCGGATAGCCGTCTGACCGCTTCACCACACTCACCGGGGAACCCTCGTCGCCGCGCGGGGGTTCCCCGCGTCACATCGACACCCTCGACACCCATCCACCGCGACGCGGTCTCCGAATGCCTACCGGCTGGAGGAGATGAGTGGATGTGCACGCTACCGTGGTTCTCGATGAAGCGAGACGACCTCCGGTGACGAACCCCGAGGGCAACACTCCAGCGGCCGACGTGTGCTCGGCGGACGCAGCCGGGGCACACCGGGCCCGAACCACCGAATCCACCGAGCTCCACGACACCATGGCCCGCGTCGCGAACGGGGACGCCGACGCGTTCGCCGAACTCTACGACCGGACGAGCGCCCGGGTACACGGCATGGTTCTGCGGGTCCTGCGCGACCCCGGGTACGCGGAGGAGACGACACAGGAGGTCTTCCTCCAGGCGTGGCGCACCGCATCGAACTTCGATCCGGCCCGCGGCTCCGTACTGTCCTGGCTGATGACGCTCGCGCACCGCCGGGCGGTCGACCGCGTGCGGTCGGAGCAGGCGGGCACCGACCGCGAGACGCTCTACGAGACCACCAACATCGCCGGGCCGTTCGACCACGTCACCGAGGAGGTGACCCGCCGGCTCGAGCATCAATCGGTGCTCGCCTGCCTGGACTCGCTCACGGACACGCAGCGTGAGTCCGTCGCGATGGCGTACTACGACGGCCGCACCTACCGGGAGGTCGCCTCCCAGCTGGGGGTCGCCCTGTCCACGGTGAAGACGCGCATCCGTGACGGACTGACGCGTCTTCGCGGGTGCCTGGGGGGTCTGTGACATGAACGACGAACTCGTGGGCATGGCCTACCCGTACGCACTCGATGCACTGGACGACAGTGAGCGCCGCGAACTCGACACCGATCTCGCAACCACCGACGAGGACACCCGCTCCACGTTCACCGACGAGGTCCGGCGGATCCGCGAAGCGTTCGCGGTGGTGAGTGCAGTGGGAGCCGTCGACCCCCCGCCCCGGGTGCGGACGCGAGTCCTCGACGAGGTCAGGCAATCCGCGTCCGGGCCGACATCGCTCACCGAACGCCGCACCCGCCGGCGCCGCTGGCAGGTCGCCGTCGCCGCCGCCGCCGCCGTCGGGGTGCTCGCCGGCGGAACGGTGATCGTCCGGCAGCTCACGGAAGGTCCGGCGCCGACCGTGGCGGAGCAGGTTCTCGACGCCTCCGACGTGCACTCGTCGACGAGTGCGATCGCGGCCGGCGGGTCCGCGACCGCCAACTACTCGAAGTCGCAGGACGCGGTGGTGTTCGTGCTGGACGGTGTCGCCCCGCCCAGCGCCGACACCGTGTACCAGCTGTGGCTGATGCCGGCGTCCGGGGACGCGCCCGTGCCCGCGGGAACCCTCTCTCCCGGAGAGGTGCAGCCGACCACGACGATCGTCCTCGACGACGTGGGGTCGATGTCGAAGCTGGCCGTCACCGTCGAACCGCCCGGAGGATCACCCCAGCCGACGTCGGAACCGTTCGCGGTGCTGCAACTGAGCTGAGCCGGCGCCTGCCGGCAGAAGAAACCCCCGCGCGGTGATCCGCACGGGGGTTTCTTCGCTCGAACGATCGGAGCCGATCGGTCGCGACGGCAGAGCCTAGTGGCTGTGCCCGTGACCGGTCTGCTGCTCGTCCTCTTCCGCCGGCTTCTCGACCACGGCGCTCTCCGTGGTGAGGATCATCCGCGCGACCGAAGCCGCGTTGACGACCGCGGAGCGGGTGACCTTCACGGGGTCGACGACACCGTCGGCGAGCAGGTCGCCGTAGGTCAGGGTCGCGGCGTTGAAACCGTGGCCCTTGGGCTGCTCGGCAACCTTGCTGGTGACGACGGAACCGTCGAGACCGGCATTGCTGGCGATCCAGTACAGCGGCGCCTGCAGTGCTTCGCGCACGACCTTGACGCCCGTGGCCTCGTCACCGGTCAGACCGAGGTTGTCGGCCAGCTCGGTGCTCGCCTGGACGAGGGCGGAACCGCCACCGGGGACGATGCCCTCGGCGACAGCAGCCTTCGCGGCGTTGACGGCGTCCTCGACGCGGAACTTGCGCTCCTTGAGGTCCGTCTCCGTGGCCGCGCCGACCTTGATGACGGCGACGCCACCGGCCAGCTTCGCCAGACGCTCTTCGAGCTTCTCGCGATCCCAGTCGGAGTCGGTGTTCTCGATCTCGCGGCGCAGCTGCGCGACGCGACCCTTGATGTCGTCGTCGGTTCCGGCGCCGTCGACGATCGTGGTCTCGTCCTTGCTGACCACGACGCGGCGTGCGCTGCCGAGCAGGTCCAGCCCGGCGTCCTTCAGCGTGAGGCCGACGTCGGAGTTGATGACCGTGCCACCGGTGACGACGGCGAGGTCGTCGAGGAACGCCTTCCGGCGGTCACCGAAGAACGGCGCCTTGACGGCGACGGCCTTGATGGTCTTCCGGATGGAGTTGACCACGAGCGTCGAGAGCACCTCGCCCTCGACGTCCTCCGCGATGATGAGGAGGGGCTTGCCGCTTTCGGCAACCTTCTCCAGCAGCGGCAGGAAATCGGGCAGGGACGTGATCTTCTCGCGGTACAGCAGCACGAGAGCGTCCTCGTACACGGCCTTCTGTGCATCGAGGTCCGTGACGAAGTACGGCGACAGGTATCCCTTGTCGAACTGGACGCCCTCGGTGATCACGAGCTCGGTCGCCAGGGTCGAGGATTCCTCGACCGTCACGACGCCGTCGGTGCCGACGCGGGTGAGCGCCTCGCCGACCATTTCGCCGATCTCCTCGTCACGCGAGGACACGGTCGCGACCTGGGCGATGGACGTCTTGCCCTCGACCGGCTTCGCGGCGGCGAGGAGTGCCTCGACGACCTTGTCGGCCGCGGCGTTGATGCCGATGCCGAGCGCCATCGGGTTCGCACCCGCGGCGATGTTCTTCAGACCGCCTCGCACGATGGCCTGAGCCAGCACGGTCGCGGTGGTGGTTCCGTCGCCTGCGACGTCGTTGGTCTTGGTGGCGACGCTCTTGACGAGCTGCGCGCCGAGGTTCTCGAACGGGTCCTCGAGCTCGATTTCCCGGGCGATGCTGACGCCGTCGTTGGTGACGGTCGGGCCGCCGAAGGCCTTCGCCAGCACTACGTGGCGGCCACGCGGACCCAAGGTCACCTTGACCGCGTCGGCAAGCTTGTCGACTCCACGCTCGAGAGACCGGCGTGCGACCTCGTTGAACTCAATCTGCTTGGACATGTGTTCTGTCTTCTCCTGGATCTCAGGGTTACGCGCGTGAACGCACTCCGCCCCGGGATCCTGTGGGGACTCCGGGGCGGATCACGTATGGCTTACTTGGAGACGACAGCCAGCACGTCGCGTGCCGACAGGATCAGGTACTCCTGGCCGGCGTACTTGATCTCGGTTCCGCCGTACTTGGAGTAGATGACCGTGTCACCCTCCTTGACGTCGACCGGGATGCGGTTGCCCTGCTCGTTGACGCGGCCTTCGCCGACTGCGACGACGGTGCCCTCCTGGGGCTTCTCCTTGGCCGTGTCGGGAATGACCAGGCCGGAGGCAGTCGTCGTCTCAGCCTCGTTGGCCTGGACGAGGATCTTGTCCTCGAGCGGCTTGATGTTGACGCTCGCCACGATGAGCCCTCCACTTTGGGGTATGCGGGTCCGGAGACTTCTCCGGACTCCTGTTTGAGTGTTCCGTTTACGGCACTTCACACAGCCCCGTCGTCGCGGGTGCCGGAGCTCGATCGGCGCCACTTGGCACTCTATACGTGAGAGTGCCAACGCTCAAGGAGAAGGGGGTGGTAAACCGCGCCGACCGAATGTCGGCCTGTCTCACGGGTCGTCACCTAAGGTTCGTCTGGTGTCTGACATCAATCGGCGTAGATTCCTGACATTTGCCGGACTCGGGGCGATCGGAACAGTGGGATTCGGAGCACGCCCGTGGGGGTTGCAGTACGCGGGCGCGGCGCCTCTTCCCACGTCCGGGGCCGGCACCACCCTCGAAGCGGTGGCCGTCCCCCTCGGCAGCTCCGGCTACCGCAGGCTCGGCGCGGGCCCGGGGTGGCCGACGATCGTCCGCACCGAACTCGCCGAGGCGCGCAGCGGGCGCGAGGACCGGCGCACCGCCCTCGCCTCCCTCGTCCAGCTCACGGACGTCCACCTGGTCGACGCCCAGTCCCCGATGCGTTTCGAATACGTGCACCCCTTCACGGGGTCCGCGTTCCGCCCGCACGAGACACTCACCGCCCAAGGTCTCGTCGCCCTGGTCGCACGCGTCAACGCGCTCGCGTCCGGCCCGCACACCCAGCGCCCGTTCGACGCGGTCGTGAGTACCGGCGACAACACCGACAACAAGGAGTTCGCCGAACTCGGCTGGTTCCTCACCGCACTCAACGGCGGCACCATCGTCCCCAACACGGGCGCACCCGACCGCTACGAAGGCGTGCAGAACTCGGGTGCGGAACTGTACTGGAACCCGGAGTCCTCCCTCCAGGACATGTACAAGAAGGCCGGGTTCCCCGAGATACCCGGCCTGCTCGGCGCGGCGATCTCTCCCGTCACGAGCCCCGGCCTCCGCACCCCCTGGTATTGCGTCTTCGGCAATCACGACGACTCGGTGCAGGGCACCGTCCCGAGCGGCATCCCACCGCTCGAAGCGATGTACACCGGTTCTCTGAAGTTCGAGGTCCCGGGATCGCCGGAAGAGGCGAAGGCGGTCGACATCGCGACCAGGTTCGATCCCGGCGCCATTCCCGCCGCCCTGTCCGCGATCACGACCCCAGCGCGGGTCGTCACACCCGACCCCGCACGCGCGCCGTTCACGCCCCGCCAGTTCATCGCCGCCCACCTGGACCCGGCCAACACCGGCCCCGGACCGGTCGGCCACGGTTTTGCACCGGACGCCGGCGAGACCGGGATCGGCTACTACTCGTTCGAGATCGCACCCGGCGTGGTCGGCATCAGCATGGATTCCACCAACCGGGCGGGGTTCGTCGACGGCTCGCTCGGTGCGGCGCAGTTCCGGTGGATCGAGGACACTCTGGTGGCCGGCAGCAGCCGGTACTTCGACACGGCCGGCAATCCGGTGACGCAGGCACGCGGCGACACCTGGTTCGTACTGTTCAGCCACCACACCAGCGGCAGCATGGACAACGTCGTCCCCGACCCCTCCGCCCCGGCGGAACCCCGGATCCGGGGTTGGCGACTGGTGGATCTGCTGCACCGATTCCCGAACGTCCTCGCCTGGGTCAACGGACACACCCACGAGAACCGGATCACCCCGTGGCCCGGATCGACTCCGGAGCAGTCGTTCTGGGAGATCAACACGGCCTCGCACATCGACTTCCCCCAGCACGGGCGAATCATCGAGGTGGTCGACAACATCGACGGAACCGTGTCTCTGCTCACGACACTGTTCGAGGCCGACAGTCCCTACGCCGTCGACCACACCGATCTCTCACCGCTCGGGTTGGCGTCGCTGTACCGGGAGTTGTCGTTCAACGACATTCACGCCGACCCCGACCTGCTCGGCGGGACACCCGACAGGAACGTCGAACTGATGCTGGCGTCGGGTCGCTAGGTCCGGCGCCTGCGGGCCCAGTCGACGGCCGCGACGATCGCGCGGATGCCGACGCCGAGAAGGATCAGGTTTCCGATGATCTGCACACTCACGACGGCTCGCGACGGATCGGTCGTCGCGGCGATGTCGCCGAACCCGACGGTCGAGAAGATGGTGAGCGAGAAGTACAACGCACCCATGCGTGTGAGGGGTTCGGTGAAGTAACCCGGATCGCTTTCGGACATCAGGCAATATCCTGCCGAGAACCCGAGCAGGTACAGCGGCAGGATCAGGGCCAGTGCCTCGATCGCCTGGAGCGCCGGTACGTCGGACCGGACGATCCGGCGGATCTGCCAGACCGCGACCGCCGCGACCGCGAGCAAACCGCCGGCCAGGAAGAACACACCCGACATGTCCCCGAACGAGGTCCACGGCAGGGCGAAGTAGACCACGAGGCACAGGACGACAGTGACCAATGGGCGCAGAAGTGCACGCAGCAGAAGCCGTCGGCGCTCGCGTCTCGTGAGGTTGCGAAAATCGCTGGCGCGTCGCATGAGATTCCTTTGGACAACTGTGCAGGTGAGACCGGCTATCGAGCGCCATCCTCGTCTTCTGCGGCCGAAAGTCGGGAGCGAAATCCGTTTGTTTTCTGTAACGTTCAGATAACAGTCGCCGATTCAACGGGCAGGGATTCCCCGCTGAACAGGGCGTTCCGACAGAGATGGCAGGTCACGCGTCGAAAACGTGAGGGGGTGTGTGATGGGGATGTCCTTGGGGATGTCCACCGGTGCGTCCGGTGTGGGTTCCGCCCTCGTCACCACGGCCTCGAACGGTTCGCAGAACGTCGAGTTCCGTTACCTGTCCGCCGATCAGGCGCACACCGACCTCGGTGACCTGGTCCGCTCGTCGATCTCGCTGATGACCACCCAGGTCCCTGCCGACCCCACCACTCCCGACGCGTTCGCCGTCGCGTACCGCACGGCGGAACAGGCGCATTCGATCCGCAGCGCCGTCAGCAGGCAGCGGCACCGCGTGCATCTCGTGCCCGAGACCGCCGCCACGCTCACCTACCTGCGGCACACCGGCGAGGTCGCCCAGCATGCCACGGTCGCGATCGTCGACTTCGGCGAGTCCGGACTGTCCGTCGCCGTCGTCGATCAGGTCGACGGCACCGTCCTGCACACCGATCGCACGAGCCGTGTGAGCGGCACCGGAATCGACGACCTCGTCTTCCACCACGTCGTCGGCAGCCTCTCGACCCCGCATCCCCTGCGGCACCTGGACCGCGACCTGCTCTCGGCGCGGTGCCGCGTCGCCAAAGAGCAGTTGTCCTCGGAGCCGAACGCACACGTCGACATCGACCTGCAGGGCATCCGCCCGATCGAGATCAGCCGCACCAGGTTCGACGAGATCGCCGCACCCACTGTCCGGGTCGCGGTGGAGTTCATCCGCGCCACCGTCGCCGACTCCCCACGTCAACCGGATGCCTTTGCCCTCGTCGGCGGTGGCGCGAACATTCCCGCGATCACTTCCGCCGTCGCCGACGCGTTCGCCGCACGGGTCGTCGTGATGCCCGAACCCGACACGGCGACCGCGAAAGGTGCGGCGTTGCTCGCCGTCTCCTCGGCCATCCGCGACTACCCGGCCACCGAGTCGAACCGCCCCGGTTCGGCTGCCAAGGTGTCGGGGGCACTCGTCGGCGCCCTCGTGGTCGGAGGTCTCGTTCTCGGTTACGGCGTCAAGGAACTCGCGCCCGCGCCGGATCCCAATGTCTCCCCCGCGGGGACCGACATGTTCCAGACCACCGAGCAGGTCACGACAACGACAACGGACGAACCTCCCGCCACGCGGATTCCGTCGTATGATCCGACGCCGACGTCGGAGTTCTACCCGAATCAGGTTGCGCCGCCCACGTCCGAACCGCAAACGGACCGGACCTCCGAGCAGACGCCCGATTCGACGAGCGAGACCACGACACCGCGCACCACCACCCCGGTGCCGACACCCACGGCACCGCCGCGTCCGACGCTGCCGGGAACGAACCCGCCGCAGCCCTCGTGGCCGCACATCGAATGGCCCGCGATTCCGCCGCTGTGGCCGCAGGTTCCGGGGGAATCCACGCCGAACGAACCGAGCCCCGTCGCGCCCGCACCCGACGTTCCCGAGGTGGCACCGCCGCCTGCGGAGACGCCCGCCGCTCCCGCGGAACCCAGTACCCCCGCGGCACCCGAGGGACTCTTCCCGATGGTCCCGGCGCCGGGCACGGTCGCTCCGAGTCCCGATGCGTCGCAACCGAGTGGTGCTCAGCCCGGTGAGGCGCTCACTCCCCCGGCCACGCAGACCGTCACGATTCCGGTCAGCTGAACACCTGACTGGTCGCCACCGACAGTCCGGGGTCGCTGGCCACGGTCAGCAGGGACGGCGCGGCGCCGCCGGCGATCAGATGCGCGCCGAGCGAGGCGATCATCACTCCGTTGTCGGTGCACAGGCGCGGTTTCGGTACCCGCAGGGTCAGTCCGGCGTCGGCGCAACGTTCCTCGGCGAGTGCGCGGATGCGGGAGTTGGCCGTGGCGCCGCCACCGAGAACCAGCGTGTCCACGCCGACGTCGCGGGCTGCCCGCACCGCTTTCATCGTCAGCACGTCCGCCACGGCCTCCTGGAAGCTCGCGGCGATATCCGGCACCGAGCACACCTCCCCTGCCCGCTCCTTGGACTCCACGTACCGTGCGACAGCCGTTTTCAGCCCGGAGAACGAGAAGTCGTGCCGGGCGTCCCGGGGCCCGGTCATACCGCGCGGGAAGGGGATGGCGTCGCGGTCGCCGTCCTGCGCCGCGGCGTCGAGAGCGGGGCCACCGGGGAATCCGAGGCCGAGGAGGCGGGCCACCTTGTCGAAGGCTTCGCCGGCGGCGTCGTCCACGGTGGTGCCGAGTTCGACGATGGGCTTCGCAAGATCCTCGACGTGCAGGAGGTGGGTGTGCCCACCGGACACGAGCAGTGCCACGCACGGCGGCATCGGTCCGTGTTCGAGGGTGTCGACCGAGACGTGACCGCCGAGGTGGTTCACCGCGTAGAACGGGACGTCCCACGCCGCCGCATAGGCTTTCGCGGCCGCGACACCGACGAGCAGGGCACCGGCCAGACCGGGTCCGATGGTGACGGCGAGAGCGTCCGGCTTGGCGATCCCGGCGGCGGCGAGGGCCCGCCGCATCGTCGGGACGATCGCCTCGAGGTGCGCACGGGACGCGACCTCCGGCACCACCCCGCCGTACCGTGCGTGCTCTTCGACGCTGGATGCGACCTCGTCCGCGAGGAGTTCGCACGTTCCGTCACCGTTCCACCGGACGATGCCGACTCCGGTCTCGTCACAAGAGCTTTCGATCCCCATGACGATCATTGCACCGGCTCCTCACCCGATCCGGGGCGACGCATCGTGAAGGCGTCCGCACCGCTCGGTTGGTAGTACTTCTTACGGGTTCCCACGATCTCGAATCCTTCACGTCGGTAGAGGGCGACCGCCGCGTCGTTGTCGGTGCGCACTTCGAGAAACACCGGGCCACCCCGGGTGTCGGCCACTCGGAGGAGCTCGTCGAGGAGGGCGCCGCCGATCCCCCGGCGCTGACACGCCGGATCCGTTCCGATCGTGTGTATCTCGGATTCGGGATGTGAACCGTCACCCAGCAGGGCGATTCCGGCGTACCCGACGACGTGGCCGGTGTCGTCCCGCGCCACGGTGTAGTGCACGTGCGGGGCGGCCAGTTCCGCCCTGAATGCGCGTGCGCTCCAGGGTCCGTCACCGGCGAAGAGGAGTGTCTCGAGCTCCGCGCACCGTTCGGCGTCGGCGGCCGCCATCGGTTCGATGCGGAAAGTCATTTCTTCCGGTCCGCCAGTTCGACCGCGTCCGGGCGCCGCAGGTAGAGCGGTACGAGCGCCGCCGGGGCCGCATCACTGAACAGGGCCTCCGCGGCCACCGCGACCAGTCCTGCGGGCGATGGTGTTTCCACGGGCTCGACAGGGAGATCGAAGAAGTCGACGTGTGACGGCGATCCCGCCACCACCTCGGACGGCATCGGCTCGAGTTCGCGCGGCTTCACCACCGCGGGACCTTCTACCCGCACCCCTGCCGAATAGCGCGCCCAGTACACCTCACGCCGCCGTGCATCCGTGACGACGAGCAGATTCCGGTCGCCGTCCACCTGCGCGGCGATGGCGTCGAGGCTGCACACGCCGTGGGCCGGAATGCCGAGGGCGTCGGCGAACGCGGCGGCGGTGGCCATCCCCACGCGCAGTCCGGTGAACGGCCCGGGTCCGGCGCCGACCACCACTGCGTCGAGGTCCGCGGCGACGTGCCCCGACTCGGTGAGGCATTCGAGGATGTGCGGGGTGAGCACTTCCGCGTGGGCGCGCGGGTTGACCGTCACGCGCACCGCGAGGGTGTGCACCGCCTCCACCGATGCGGAATCGGCCGAAACCCGGACGACTCCGGCGGTCACGGCAGGCGTGGACGTGTCGATGGCGAGAACAAGCACGGTAACTGAGGGTACTCGCACGTCAGAACCGCTCCCGACACCCGACCCCGTCAGGAAATCCACTCCCAGTGGGCGGTGCGGACGTCCGTCTCCGGTTCGCGGCGCAGGCGTACCCGCAGATGACGATCGGCCAGCTGCTCCGCGATGCCCTCGCCCCATTCGACGACGACAACCGCTGCAGTCAGGTCGGTGTCGAGGTCGAGCGCGTCGAGTTCGTCCAGCGCGTGGGGGCCGCTTCCACCCAGTCGGTACGCGTCCACGTGCACCATCCCGACCGGGGTGCCCCCGCCGGGCCGCGTGCCCGCCCGGTGCTCCCGCGCGATCACGAATGTGGGCGAAGTCACCCGCCCCTGCACGCCGAGCCCGGCTCCGATCCCCTTCGTCAGTGCGGTCTTCCCCGCACCGAGGGGTCCGTCGAGGACCACGAGATCCCCGGCGACGAGGCCCCGGGCGAGATCTCGGCCGAACTGCTCGGTGTCCTCCGCCGTCGGCAACACCACGGTCCCGCTCACGGGCAACACTCCCTCTTCAGCCGACATCGGACTGCTCACGCGACTCGTACGTCGCCAGGCCACGATGCAGGACCCGGTCGACGGCGTCCGACACCACGGACGGGAATTCGAGCTGCACCAGATGGCCGGCACCGCGCACCCGTACCAGTTCGGACTCCGGAAGGTCCGCTGCCAGTTTCCGTGAGCTGCCGAACGGGATGATCATGTCGCTGTCGCCGCACACCACGACGGATGGGGTGCGCTCGATCGCCTCGAGTGACGCGGACTCGTCGTGCAATTCGAGTGTGCGCAGAAAGTTCACGATGGTCACCACCGACGTCCGGTCCAGCATGGAGTCGGAGAACTTGTGCAGCCGCGGACTCACGTCCGTGCCGTACGACGCCGCCCGAAGAATCGGGGTGATCAGCACGCGGGCCGCGCCGCGAGCGTGCTGGACGAGTTCGGGTGAGGTCCGGACTGCCATCCGGAAGCCGTCGATGACCGGGTTCTGCAGGTTCCGCGTCAATCCGGTCTCGCTGAGACCGGCGGCGGCCGTGGCCACCAGGCCCACACCGACCACCCGCGACGCCACCAGTTCGGGCCGCTGCCCGGCGAAGGCCAGGACCGTCATTCCGCCCATCGAATGCCCCACGAGCACAACCGGTCCGGTGGGGGCCTTCGCCTCGATCACGGTCGCGAGATCGGCGCCCAGTTGAGCGATGGTGCAGGTCGCCGTGGACGGCACACCCGAATCGCCGTGCCCTCGTTGGTCGTAGAACACCATCCGCACGTCGTCGCCCCACCGCTCGGCGAGCTGGCGGCGCTGGAAATGCCACGACGTCATGTCCAGGCAGTAGCCGTGCACGAACACCGCCGTCACCGGCGCGTCCTCGGGGCCGACCTCGCGGACCGCGAGCGCGACGCCGTCCTCGGTGACCACGACGCTGCGCCGGTCCCGCGACATCAGCGTGAAGTCCTCGTCACCGTAGATCTCGCGGCCCGGCCGGGTCGCGCTGCGTAGCGCGTTGACACCGGCGACCGAACCGAGCGCCAGCGCGCTCAGCAGGCCGCCGACGAGCCCCAGACGCTTCGACAACCCCATGATCTAGGTGCCCGTCCCGCCGACGTAACTGCGCACCGTCCGGCCGCGTACCCCTGTCACCACCTCGTAGTGAATGGTGTCGAGTTCATCGGCCCACGCTTGCGCGTTGGGCTCGCCGAGGTCTCCGTTGCCGAAGAACACGGCGGTGTCCCCCTCCCGGACTCCGCCGCCGTCCGGTCCGAGATCGACGACCACCTGGTCCATGCAGACGCGTCCGATGCCCGGCCGTCGCTGCGCGCCCAGCTGGACCTCGAAACGGCCGCTGAGCGAGCGCGGCAGCCCGTCGGCGTAGCCGAACGGCAGCAGCGCCACCGTCGTATCCCGTGGGGCCACCCACTGGTGCCCGTAGGACACGCCTTCACCTGCCGCTACCTTCTTCACCAGAGCCACCCTCGATCGCAGTGTCATCGCCGGGCGCAACCCGAACTGACCGAGTTCGGGTACGGGCGACAACCCATATATCGCGATTCCCGGGCGAACCATGTCAAACCGCAGGTCGGGACGGGTCAGGGTGGCCGCGGAATTGGACAGGTGCACCACTTCGGGGACCAGGCCCTGCCGCTTGGCATCCGCGATCGCGCTGACCAGTCGATCGCGCTGGGAATCGATCCAGGCGTGATGCGGCTCGTCGGCGTGGGCGAGATGCGAGAAGATGCCGCGCAGCCGCACCGAGCCCTCGGCCTGTGCGCGCGCCAGATCGACGAGGACCTGCGCCAGCTCGTCGGGTGCCACCCCGTTGCGGTTCAGTCCGGTGTCGACCTTGATCGTGACGATCGCCGTGGTGCCGACGCTCCGGGCGGCAGCGACCACCGCGGCGAGGTGACGGGGCGAGGAGACGCCGAGTTCGACACCGGCCGCGATCGCGGGGGCGAAGTCGGCGTCGACGGTGTGCAGCCAGGCGAGGACGGGGGCGTCGATGCCCGCGCGGCGCAGAGTCAGCGCCTCCGACACCGTCGTCACGCCCAGTTCCGACGCTCCGGCGGCCAGCGCCGCGCGTGCCACGGGTACGGCGCCGTGGTTGTAGCCGTCCGCCTTCACGACGGCCATCATCGCCGCGTCCCGGGCGCTGTCGCGCAGGATGCGGACGTTGTGCGCAATCGCGTCCAGATCGACGACGGCCTCGGCCTGCGGTGCCGGCGCCTCCGAGGGCGCTGCGGGTTCGCGGTGTCCGTGGTCGTCGGCCGGTACTGCTTCAGCAAGCGTCATATGCTCGATCCTGCCATTCACGAGGAGGCCGGCATTTCTTCGGGTGACACCCCCGCACGGAGAACTCTGATCGACTCCCGGAGGTGCGCGAGCAGCGTCCCGGCGGAGATCGGTGCTGTTCCGCGGCCTGCGGAGAGGTCCGCGCCACCGCCTCGGGCAGCCAGGTTCGCGGCCAGCGAGTGCGCTCGCGCACCCACCGCCGCGGCCCGGGCCGGGCCGATACCCGCGGCCATGAGTGAGCCGATGATCCCGGCGAGCACGTCCCCGGCCCCCGCGGTGGCGGACCACGACCCGCCCGCCTCGTTGACGTAGATCCGGCCACCGGGTTCCGCGATCACCGTGGCCCGCCCCTTGAGCAGCAGGTGAACGTTCCAGTCGGCAGCGAGAGCGCGTGCCGACGCCACCCGGTCCGGACCCGGATCCGTCCCCGTCAGCCGGGCGAACTCCCCGGCGTGGGGGGTCAGTAGTGTCGCTGCGGTCCTCGACCGCACCAGGTCCGGGTCCTCGGCGAGCAGGGTCAGACCGTCCGCGTCGACCAGCACGGGCACGTCGGAGTCGAGCACCGTCCGCAGCGTGCGACGGGCGGCGTCGTCGGTGCCCATGCCCGGCCCGACCACCCACGACTGGACGCGTCCCGCCTTGGCGAGATCGGTGGTCGCGATCACCTCCGGCGCGTGCGCGAGCACCTCGTGGGTGCACGGTCCGGCGTAGCGGACGAGCCCCGACGTGGCCGTGACCGCGGCGCCCGTGCACAGCACACCGGCACCCGGGTAACCGTCGCTGCCTGCGACAACCCCCACCACGCCCTGCGAGTACTTGTCGTCGTCCGCCCCCGGCACCGGCCACGCAGCACCGACGTCGGCGGCGTCGAGGGCGGTGATCCCCGGGTCGCCGAGCGACAGTCCGATGTCCACGAGCTCGACCCGGCCGCAGTGCGCCGCACCGAGCGCGTGGACCGGTTTGAGGGCGCCGAATGCGACGGTGACGGCGGCGCGCACGGCGGGGCCGTCGACCGCTCCCGTGTCCGGGTCCACACCGCTCGGCAGGTCGGCCGACACGATCGGAGCCTCGATCCGGTCGACCAGCGCGGCAGCATCGGGCCGCAGCGACCCCCTGCCGGAGATTCCGACGATCCCGTCGATCACCAGATCGGGCATGCCCAGCTCGTCGGACGGGGCGGCCACTCGGCCGCCGGCCGCAGTGAACGCCGCCAGCCCCGCCTCGTGCGCCTTCTCCGGTTTCAGCAGGACCGCGGTGGCCGCAACACCACGCCCCCGCAGCATCGACGCCGCCCACAACGCGTCCCCGCCGTTGTCACCGGACCCCACCAGCACCGTGATCGTTCGACCCGCGACGCCCCCGGTCCGCGCTCGCAGCTCCGCCGCCACCACCGTGGCGAGCCCATGCGCTGCGCGTCGCATCAGCGCGCCGTCGGGAAGAGAAGCCAGCAACGGCGCCTCTGCGGCTCGAACCTCGTCAGCGGTGTAGTAGCCCCGCATGGGAACTCCTCGTCGAGAAGGGTCGGTACCGGGTCAGACTACGCTCGACGTCATGCGTGGACGTGGAAGCTCGTGGATCGCCGGAGTGGCTCTCGCCGCAAGCATTTCGATGGCGGGCGTCGTGTCCGGGTGCGGTTCGCCCGACAGCACGGCGCCCGAGGCGCCGACCGGACCCGTCGTGCAGGTCGCGAACATGGCGTATGCGCCCGCGACACTCACCGTCAAGGCGGGCGACACCGTCACCTGGAATTTCGACGACCGGGGTGTCACCCACGACGTGGTGGGTGTCGGCGCCGCGAAAAGTGTGCTGCGAAGCCGTCTGATGCAGACCGGCACGTTCACGTACACGTTCACCGAACCGGGGACCTACGAATACACGTGTTCGCTGCACCCCGAGATGACGGGCACCGTCGTCGTCACCCCGTAGGGCGCAGCCGGCCCGGCCACGCCCCTACGGTGGTTGTTATTCGACGGTGACGGACTTCGCGAGGTTACGCGGCTTGTCGACGTCGTAGCCGCGCGTCTGCGCGACCTCCGCCGCGAACACCTGCAACGGCACCGTCGACAGCAGCGGCTGCAGGAGCGTCGGCGCCGCCGGGATCTCGATCAGGTGATCGGCGAACGGGCGCACGGCCTCGTCGCCCTCCTCCGCGATCACCACGGTCCGCGCACCGCGGGCCTGGATCTCCCGGATGTTGCTCAGCAGCTTCGAGTGCAGCACCGCGCGCCCCTTCGGCGACGGCATCACGATGATCACCGGCAACCCGTCCTCGATCAACGCGATCGGCCCGTGCTTGAGCTCGCCGGCCGCGAAGCCCTCGGCGTGCATGTACGCCAGCTCCTTGAGCTTGAGCGCACCCTCGAGCGCCACGGGGTAGCCCACGTGGCGGCCCAGGAACAGCACCGTCGACGACGACGCCAGCTCCCGCGCCAGCGCCCGCACCGGCTCGACCGTCTCGAGTACCCGGCTCACCAGGTCGGGCATCGCCTCGAGATCGGCGTACTCGCGTGCGACCTCGTCCGGGTACTTGGTGCCGCGGGCCTGGGCGAGGGCCAGACCGACCAGGTAGTTCGCCGTGACCTGCGCGAGGAACGCCTTGGTCGACGCGACACCGATCTCCGGACCTGCCCGGGTGTAAAGGACGGCGTCCGCCTCTCGCGGAATCTGGGCGCCGTTCGTGTTGCACACCGCCAGCACCCGCGCCTTCTGGTCCTTGGCGTGGCGCACGGCCTCGAGGGTGTCGGCCGTCTCACCGGACTGCGAGATGGCCACGACCAGCGTCGACCGGTCCAGGACCGGGTCGCGGTAGCGGAACTCGCTGGCGAGCTCGACCTCGACGGGCAGCCGAGTCCAGTGCTCGATGGCGTACTTCGCGAGCAGCCCCGAGTGGTAGGCGCTGCCGCAGGCGACGACGAAGACCTTGTCGACGTCGCGCAGTTCCTGATCCGACAGTCGCTGCTCGTCGAGAACGATCTTCCCGTCCTGGAAATGCCCCAGGAGAGTGTCCGCGACCGCGGCCGGCTGCTCCTCGATCTCCTTGAGCATGAAGTAGTCGTGGCCGCCCTTCTCGGCGGCCGCGAGGTCCCAGTCGATGCGGAACGGGCGGCCCTGCGCCTCGGATCCGTCGAAGTTCAGAATCGAGTACCCGTCCGCGGTGATCACCACCACCTGGTCCTGCCCCAGCTCGACCGCATCACGGGTGTGCTCGATGAACGCCGCGACATCGGACCCGAGGAACGTCTCTCCCTCGCCGACACCGATGACGAGGGGCGTCGAGCGACGCGCCGCGACGATGGTGTCCGGGTGGTCCGAATGCGTGAAGACGAGCGTGAATGCGCCCTCGAGCCTGCGCAGCACGCTCAGCGCACTCGCGACGAAGTCACCGGCCGTCTCGCCCGAGGCGTAGGCCCGCGCGACGAGGTGCACCGCGACCTCGGTGTCGGTGTCGCTGGCGAAGTCGACTCCGTCGTGCTCGAGTTCTGCCCGCAGCGGGGCGAAGTTCTCGATGATGCCGTTGTGCACGACGGCAACCGTGTTACCCGCATCACGGTGCGGGTGCGCGTTGCGGTCGGTCGGCCTGCCGTGCGTGGCCCACCGCGTGTGACCGATCCCGGTGCTCCCGGTGAAGTGCTCGGCCCCGACCTCGTCGAGTTCGGCCTCGAGATTCGCGAGACGACCCGCCTTCCGCTCGACCGCCATGCCGCCGTGGCCGTCGAGCACGGCGATACCGGCGGAGTCGTATCCGCGGTATTCCATTCGCCGCAAGGCCTCCACCACAACAGTCAGAGCCTGCCGGTGGCCGACGTATCCCACGATTCCGCACATGGTTCATCAGGGTACTTGGACCGGGCGACGCGGCGAAGTCGGAGTGTGGGCCGCATCGGCTCTCTCGCCGGCCCGCGAATCGGATAACGTTCTCCCCGTGGCGCCGAAACCGAAGACCCTGGCCCGTGAACTGTCCAAGCGAGGACCGCACCGCGTGCTGCGGGGTGACCTCGCACTCGCCGGACAGCCGGGCGTCGTATACACGCCCGAATCAGGCTTCAACCTGCCCGCCGTCGCGTTCGCGCACAGTTGGATGGCAGGTGCCGACCACTACCGGAAGACGCTCGAGCATCTGGCGTCGTGGGGAATCGTCGTGGCCGCTCCCAACAGTGAACGCGGTCCCGTGCCTTCCCACCTGGGCCTCGCCACCGACCTGCGGGCCACCCTCGACATCTGTGTGGGTGTGCGTCTCGGTCCCGGCCAGATCAGCGTGCAGCCCGATCGCGTCGCGTTCGCAGGACACGGGATGGGTGCGGGTGTGGCGGTGCTCGCCGCCGCGCAACGGGACGTATCGGCGGTCGCCGCCTTGTTCCCGGCACCGACCGCGCCGAAGGCCGAGAAGTATGCGTCCAAGATCACAGCGCCGGGGCTCGTCGTCGCCGGTGCCGACATCGACACCATGAACAGCAACGCCAAGGCGCTGGCCGAGGCGTGGGGCGGGGAACACGTCCTGCGCGCCGTCAACGGCGCCAAGGAGTCCGGGCTCACCGAGGGACGCCGCCTCCTGGGTGCACTCGGCATCGGCGGTTCCGAGCGGAAGACCCAGCAGATCACACGCGCGCTGCTCACCGGCTTCCTGCTCTATCACCTCACCGAGGACAAGAAGTACGAGGTGTTCGCGAAGGCGGACGCCGAACTTCCCCACACCACGCTCGTCGATCCGCACGAGGAGCACACCGACGCCGGCTTCGAGGGTGTGCTCCCGCACATCTGAGTTCTCCGGTCACACCAGCCAGCTGCGCGGACGATAGAACTCGTCGTCGTCGTCGAGTGTTTCCGGTGGCGCAGCCGCGGGTGATGCCGCTGCAGGCTCGGTCCGGCTGCGGCCGGACCGGTTCGCCGCGGCTTCCTCGTCTCGGGCTCTGCGCTCGTCGATCCGTTCCCGGAACATTTCGAGGTCGGCCCGCATCTGTGCCCGTTGCGCACGCAACTGTGCGGCTCGGTGGCTCACAGCGGCCCGGCCTCGGCCAACTCGGCGCCGCTGTCGAATCCGCCCACGGGACCTGTCGCCAGTTCGGGCGCGGATCGCGGTTCGCCCAGTGGCGGGGCCTCGGCGGGCGTCTCGGGAGCCGGCTGCTGCTGCACTGACACCACCTGTGGTTGCGGGTCGGCTGCGGCGTCTCCGGCCGGCGCAAGGGCCGGTGTGTTCTCGTTGTCCGGCACGGCGTCCACGGCCGGTCGGCCGGGCGCCGGATGTTCTTCGGATGTCGCATCCGGGGCGGCCTCGGCATCATCGCTGACCTGTGATTCCGGGGTCGGCGAGGCGGGTGCGCAGTCGGCATCTGCAGAGTCTCCTTCGCCCGCACCGGTTTCCGCTGTGATCTGCGGCAGACCATTCGGGCCGATCTCGACTCCGAACCTGGCCGTCCCGCCCTGTCCGTCGGTCAGCTCGAGATGAATTCCCTGACCGTCCGCATCGACGGCGAGGGTCCACGACTGTCCGTCGAGGTTCAGTTCGAGGCTCTTGTCGTGTGGGACGCCGTCGGCCGGCTCGCCGCCGTCCTCCCGCGGATCGGCGTGTCCGTCGCCGAGGTCCTCGGTGTTCCGTTCTTCGTCGTCCCTGTGGGTGAGGGCCGAGACGGTGTCCTCGATCAACGGGCGAAGGATCGAACCGAGATCCGCCAGACCTCCCGCGAGACCTTGACGTACCAGATCACCCGGACCGGGAATGCTCCCGAGGCCCGGGGCGGTAGTCATCGGAGGCACGGCGGCCATCGGCGGCGCAGCGGTCATCGGAGGCGCCGCAGCCATCGGCGGTGGCGCGGTTGTCAGTGGCGCAGCGGCCATCGGTGGTGCGGTTGGCGGTGGTGCGGTTGGCGGTGGTGCGGCGGCCGTCGGAATGGTTGCCGCGTCTCCACCACCGGATCGAGGCGGGACATACGCCGGTCCGTTCGTCGCGGGTGAGGTGGCGGGCGCCGTCGGCGCAGCGGGTGCGGGAGCGGGCGCAGCGGCGGGGACGGTGTCGGCGTCGTGCACCTCGGGCGCCCTCGGCGCGGGTGCCGGATCGGGAGTGTCCTCGGGACGAAAACCGGGCTGCACCTCGATCGACCGCGCCTCGGCGACGACGGCGTCATAGGCGGCGTGCACCGCTTCGGCGCAGTCCACACACGCGGCTGTGAACTCCTGCTGCTTCTCCTCGTACACGTGCCGGAAGTTCGCGTCGAGCCAGTCCTTGGTGATTCCGGCGGCCCGCCGCACCACGTCGTCCCGGTCGAGTCGGCGGAGCGCACCGCCGCCCCCGTCCTTGTACAGGCCGTTGACGTGCCGGTAGTCGTCGTCGGCGAGTTCGGGGAACCAGTACGACGCATCTTCCATGCAGTCCTTCGCGGCGGAGTTGTCGCCGTCCTTGCCCTCGGCGTAGATCCGCGCGAGAACGTCGATCTGGGCCGCGCTGTACCCGCCCACTGTCGGCTGATGCAGAGACACCACCTTGTACGCCTTGTTCGTCACCGCGGCGCTCAGCGTGAGGTTCGCCTCGAACAGCACCTCGGCGAGATCGTGGAGCCGACCGATGGTGGCGTCCGCCTGGACGTTCTGTCGGTCGGCGGCGTCGATCGCTGCCGCGGCGGCGACTCCGCTCCACCCGGTTCGCACTGCGGCGACGCATCTCTCGTTCTCGTCGAGTTCGGTGCGGGCCGTGTCGAGGCTGCGCCCGAGGGTGCCGACGTCGTGAGCGAGTGTGTGCAGGCGCATCCCCCGTTCCGCGTCGAACCTCGCGTAGTAGTCGGCGAGTTCGCGGGATTCGTACCCCAGTCGTGTCGCGGCGGGGAGGAACAACTCGAAGAATTCGAGACCCCGCGCGCCGAGATCGAGCATGTCGTCGGGAACGTTGAGGGCATTCGGGCGAAGGTGCTCCCCCAGCGCGATCCGGGATGCGTTCGCGGCCTGGCAGTCGCTGCCCTGCTCCAGCAATGCGGCGTACCGCTGATCGGCGGACGGAGTCCGGTCACGCTTGTCGAGCCCGTACTCGTCGAAGTACGGCTGCCAGGATGACTTGTCCTCCTCGCGGGAGGCCGCCCAGGACTGGAGGAGTTGCTCCTTGTATTCGCGGCTCAGGTTCGGGTCGTCGATCAGCGCTCTCGGATCCGCGGTCACCACTGCACCCCGTTCACGTCGGCGGTGACGTTCGCGTCCGTTCCCGAGTAGCGCGCCGCAGCGGCCTGGAACGCGTGCCCGAACGATTCCACGTCCGCGCCCAACTGCCCGAGCGCGACCCTGACGACGCCGAGGGCGTCACGCACCGCGTCACCCTTCGCGGCGTAGTCGCGGCCCGCGTGTATTCCACTGAATTCCAGCCGGGCGGTCTCGGCGGCCTGCTGTCTCAGGACCTCCGCCGACCGCAGCAGTCTCGTACCCGCGTCCGTCACCACCGCGACGTCCACCTTGAGCCCATCGCTCATTGCCCCACCCTCTCTTCGCGACCTACTGCATTAGACGCGACAGCGCACCGATCGGTTCCCCCGGCCGATCGGTGCGTTGTGTCCGCTCACACGGAGGCGACGGTGCCCGCCAGTTCGTCGGCGAGTTTCCGGGCTACTTCGATGTCCGACGCCTCGACCATCACGCGGACGAGTTGTTCGGTTCCCGACGGCCGCAGCAGCACCCGGCCGTTGTCGCCCAGGCTGCGCTCGGCGGCCACGACCGCGTCCAGCACGACCGGGGACGCGGCGACGGCGCGCTTGTCGGCGACCCTCACGTTGACCAGAACCTGCGGGAGCGTCGTCATCGCCGACGCCAGATCTGCGATCGCTTGTCCGGTCTCCGCCATCCGGCCCATCAGCCGCAGTCCTGTCAGCACTCCGTCGCCGGTGGTGCCGAAGGCGGGGAACACGACGTGTCCGGACTGTTCGCCGCCCAGGCTGAAGCCACCGGACCGGAGTCCTTCGAGGACGTAGCGATCACCGACGGCAGTGGTGACCAGTGTGATCCCGGCCTCACGCATCGCGATGTGCAAACCGAGATTGCTCATGACCGTCGCGACGAGGGTGTTGCCCACCAGTTCACCCGCGTCGCGCATGCCGAGGGCGAGCACGGTCATGATGGCGTCGCCGTCGATGAGGGAACCGGCGGCATCGACGGCGAGGCACCGATCCGCATCCCCGTCGTGCGCCAGCCCCAGATCGGCGCTGTGCTCGACGACCGCCTTCTGCAGGCTTTCGAGGTGCGTCGACCCGCAGTTCTCGTTGATGTTGAGTCCGTCGGGTTCGGCGTTGATCGCGACGACGGTGGCGCCTGCGGCCCGGTAGGCGGCGGGAGCGACGCCCGATGCCGCGCCGTGCGCACAGTCCACCACCACGGTCAGCCCGTCGAGGCTGTTCGGGAGTGCGGTGGCCAGGTGCTGCAGATACCGTTCCGCGGCGTCCGGCACCGTGCGAACACGTCCGATCCCCGCACCGGTCGGCGCCCGCCGTGTCGTGGTTCCGGCGGCGACGGACTCGATCCGGTCTTCCACCTCGTCGTCGAGTTTGTGTCCGCCGGCCGCGAAGATCTTGATGCCGTTGTCGGGCATGGGATTGTGCGAGGCGGAGATCATGACACCGAGAGCTGCGTCCAGCTCCGCGGTCAGGTAGGCCACCGCGGGTGTCGGCAGCACCCCGACGTTCAGAACGTCGACACCCGCCGACGTCAGGCCCGCGACGACCGCCGCCTCGAGCATTTCACCGCTGGCTCTCGGGTCACGGCCGACCACAGCCGTCTTGCGTCCCCCCGACCCCGGCGACGCCAGCACCGTCGCGGCGGCGGAGGCCACCTGCAACGCCAACTCGGCGGTCAGCTCGGTATTCGCGAGACCACGAACCCCATCCGTCCCGAACAATCGACCCATAGACCAGACCCCTCGCAATTAGGAAAACCCACTACATCTCGGATAAAGCACGAGAGCAGGCGTCCGGTAACGATGGACGCCTGCTCTCGGGAAGAACAGGTGCCGAAGCCGACCCCGCAGGGCGGCTTCGGCGACACATCAGCGCTTCGAGTACTGAGATGCCTTGCGGGCCTTCTTCAGGCCGTACTTCTTGCGCTCGACGGCGCGGGCGTCACGCGTGAGGAAGCCGGCGCTCTTGAGAGCCGGACGGTCCTCGGGGGTGACCTCGATGAGCGCGCGGGCGATGGCGAGACGCAGTGCGCCGGCCTGACCGGACGGTCCGCCACCGTGCAGCAGCGCCACGATGTCGAAGGACTCGGCACGCTCGACCGTGACCAGCGGAGCCTTGATCAGCTGCTGGTGCACCTTGTTCGGGAAGTAGTCCTCGATGGTGCGGCCGTTGAGCTTGAAGTCGCCCGAACCGGGGGTCAGACGGACGCGGACAACCGCTTCCTTACGACGACCGACGGTCTGGATGGGGCGATCGATCACGATCGGGGCCTGCGGCGCAGCAGCGGCCTCGATGTCCTCGGCGACCTCGGGCTCCTCGACGGACACGTACTCGTCCGCCGCGACCTCGACAGCCTCGGTGATCTCTTCGGGGTTGGACACGTTCTGCTCCTCCGGCGCCGTCACTGGGCCACCTGCTTGATCTCGAATGGCACCGGCTGCTGCGCGGCGTGGGGGTGGTTCGGGCCCGCGTAGACCTTCAGCTTGCTGCTGATGGCGCGACCCAGCTTGTTCTTGGGAAGCATGCCGACGATGGCCTTCTCCACGAGGCGGTCGGGGTTCTTGTCGAGAACCTCACCGACGGAGCGGGACTTCAGACCACCGGGGTGTCCGGAGTGGTGGTAGAGGAACTTGCCCTCACGCTTGTTGCCGCTGATGGCAACCTTCTCGGCGTTGATGATGACGACGAAGTCGCCGCCGTCAACGTGCGGTGCAAAGGTGGGCTTGTGCTTGCCGCGCAGCAAGTTGGCTGCCTGGACGGCAAGGCGGCCGAGCACCACGTCAGTGGCGTCGATGACGTGCCACGTGCGGGTCACATCTCCGGCCTTCGGGGTGTACGTAGACACAGAACTTCCTCGTCTTGTTCAATCCGCTGCTGGCCATTGCGTATCGTCGAGCGATTCCCGGCGGCCAGTTGAGACCCGAGAACCGCCAGCCACTGCGACACGAGGACACAGCGGCGCACGGCACGCCAACGGAGAACAATACCGGTCGGTGAGGCCCAGGGTCAAAACTCACTCGGCGAGCGCATCGGCGAGCTGTTCGACCGCCCACGTCAGCTCGTCCCGTTCGATCACCAGCGGCGGGGCGATGCGGATCGTTCCCTCGTGCGCGTCCTTCGCGAGGACCCTGCGTGCCAGAAGTCTTTCACAGATCGTTCGAGCGGACGGCATACCGTCGGCCAGCTGCACACCGGCCCACAGTCCGCGCCCACGCACCTCCGAGACGTGGTCGGGGGGCAGTTGCGACAGCATGCTGTGCAGGTAGGCGCCCAGGTCACGGCTTCGCTGCTGATACTCGCCGGTCTCGAGCAGGTCCACGACGGCGCTCCCGACCGCGCAGGCGAGGGGGTTGCCCCCGAACGTGCTTCCATGTTGTCCGGGGCCGATCACCGCCATCACCGGCCAGTCGGCGACGACGGCGGAAACCGGCATCAGACCACCCCCGAGTGCCTTGCCCAGGACGTACACGTCGGGGGTCACGTTCTCGTGGTCGCACGCAAACGTGTCGCCGGTCCGCCCGAGCCCGCTTTGGATCTCGTCGGCGATCATCAGGATCCCGCGACGAGTGCAGATGTCCCGGACCGCCGCGAGGTAGCCGGGCGGTGGCACCAGCACCCCGGCCTCCCCCTGGATCGGTTCGAGGAGCACCGCCACGGTGTTCTCGGTGATCGCGGCCTCGAGCGCGTTCGCGTTCCCGTATTCGACGGACGCGAAGCCCGCCGGGAACGGACCGAATCCGGTGTACGCGTCCGGATCGGACGAGAACCCGACGATCGAGATGGTGCGACCGTGGAAGTTCCCGGCGCACGTGATCACCTCGGCACGCCCCGGTGGCACTCCCTTGACGTCGTAGCCCCATTTGCGGGCCAGTTTCAGCGCGGTCTCCACGGCTTCGGCGCCCGTGTTCATCGGCAGTACGGCGTCCTTCCGGCACAGCCGGCTCAGGTCCTCGCAGAAGGACGCGAACCGATCGTGCTGGAAGGCGCGGCTGGTCAGGGTGAGCCGGCCGAGTTGTTCGCGTGCCACCCGGACGAGAGTGGGGTGTGCGTGGCCGAAATTGAGCGCCGAGTATCCGGCGAGGACGTCCAGGTAGTCGACGCCGTCGATTCCCTTCACCCACGAGCCCGCGCCCGACTCGATCACGACCGGCAGCGGCGAGTAGTTGTGTGCGCTGTGCTCGTCGGCCCTGCTCAGCTGCTCACGCGTGGCATCCGACACGGAAACGACACCGTCCGACATTGCTGGTCACCCCTGATCTTCCACGACCCGGAGCCCACGGAAGCCGCGGAGCTCCAAAGTGCTGCACTTGATTCCGCCACCGGATTTGAGGAACTCCGAATAGTCGACCGGCACGGGCTCGTACCCGCGGGCGGACAACTGGCCGGCAAGGTGCGAAGCCTGGACGGGTAGCACCACATTGGCACCGTCGCTGACCAGGTTCAGTCCGAGCCAGTCGGTGTCCGTCTCGGCCGCGATCACCGCGTCGGGATACATCTGCTCGAGCAGAGCGCGACTGTCCGGCGAGAACGCCGCGGGCAGGTAGGCGATGGTCGAGTCGTCGAGCACACCCAGCGCGGTGTTGAGGTGGTAGTAGCGGGGATTCACCAGGTTCAACGTGATCACCGTGCGGCCGAGGTGCGCCGCGGCCTCGGCGTGCGACCGCGGGTCGGAGCGGAACCCGGTTCCGGCGAGGATCACGTCGCCGACGACGAGGAAGTCGCCCTCCCCCTCGTTGACGTACCGCGGCAGAGTGGGCCTGATCAGCCCGTTGTCCGAGAACCACCGAAACACGTGCTCAGCCTCGGCCCGCCGCTCGGCGGACCGGTAGCGGGCGCCGAGCGCCACCCCGTCGACGACGAGTCCGCTGTCGGTGACGAACACCATGTCCGGAAGTCCCTCGACAGGGTCGATCGTGAGGACCTCGTGCCCGAGTCGCCGGTAGGTGTCCGCGAGCGCCGACCACTGCGACATCGCACGATCCCGGTCCACGGGTTCCTCGGGACGCATCCAGTCGTTGATGGCATAGACGACGTCGAAATACGTGGGCGGGCACATCAGGTAGCTCCGCGAGTGAGCATGCCGCGGGACGCGGGCGGCGGCGCCCGGCACCTCCGCCGTCTCCTCGTAGGGGTTCTCGGACTCGATACCAGCAGTGGGCGCCATCTCCACTCCCCCTCGATCGGTGTCGGTGAAATCAGTATCCACCCACCAAAAGGGCTGATCAATGCGCTAGCGTTCCATCGTATGGATGATTCGTTGCGTCTGGACGGGCTCGATCGGCGGATCGTTGCGCGGCTCGAACGCAACGCACGGTCCAGCTTCGCCACCATCGGCGCCGAGGTCGGGCTCTCCGCACCCGCCGTGAAGCGTCGGGTCGATCGACTGGTCGAGTCCGGAGTGATCACCGGCTTCCATGCGGCGCTCGATCCGCGTGCTCTCGGCCACGGCGTCGAGGTCTTCGTCGAGTTGTATTGCAGCGGTCGCACCTCGGCTGTCGAGATCGCACGGATCGTGTCCCGTCACACCGAGGTTCAGGAGGCCTACACCGTCACCGGCGATGCCAACGCCCTCCTCCGCGTCCGCACCACCGACACGGCACACCTCGAACGCACGTTGGAGAATCTGCGGTCGGAGCCGGCCGTCCTTCAGACCAAGAGCAGCGTCGTCCTCAGCCGGCTGATACCACCTGCCGACTGACCGACTGCCGGAGACCACAGTGCCCCAGCAATCGTGGATTGCTGGGGCACGCGACGTGTCACGCGAAGATCAGAGCCACGCCGTGGCGTTCCGGTCTTCTGCAGTCTGCATGTCGACGGCGCCGTCCTGGACGACCTTCGAGATCGTCTGCAGAACCTGGAGCAGATCCTCGTGGGCGTTGTCCCACTTCGCCTGCACAGCTTGGTAGTTCTCCCGCGCACCGCTCTCCCACTGCGCCACGAGCCCGTTGACGTAGCCCCGGAGCTCGTCGTGCGTCTCGCGCAGCTTCGCTTCGTTCGACTTGATGTCGCTCGCCAGCGCCTGCAACTCGGCAAATCCGTACTTCAATGAAGACATTCGGTGCTCCCCTCGAGCGTGGTAATTGTTCTCGGCGCCGGCGTCAGATGTCGAGCGATCCCGAAGCTCCGGCCGCATGGATCGCATCCTGGTTGGCCTGCTCGGCGGCGTCGTATCCCTTGCCGTTCTCGCGGATCTTCACCGCAATCTCGTCCAGCGAGTCCTGCATACGGCGCGCAGCATCTCCGTACCGAGCCATCAGCTCCATGAACGCCGCCTGAGCCCCACCCTGCCAGGCCGAAGACGACTCCTCGCAGCGGCCCTTGAGACTGTTGATCGTGCCCTGCAGCTGGCTGTTCACCGTCTGCACGTGATTGGCCGCGACCTCCATCTGGCCGACATCGGTAACAACTCCCGCCATTGTGACTCCTTCTGTTCTCGGTGCGGCGGCCCCCTCTGGACTGCCCGCATTCACCCCTACACAAGATTGGACGCATCAGCCGCCCAATCGGTTCCACCGCGGTGGAAGATTCTTCGGCGAAAGAGACGGGGTCACCGAACGATCACCAGCGACCGCACGACCTCTTCGCACACGCTCTCGATCGACTCCCACTCCTCCGCCAGGAACTGACAGCCGACGCTCACCTGGAGGTCACGCTCGACGAGAACGTGCCAACGCACCACGGAACTCTCGTCGGGAAACTCGCTGTACGCGATGCCGGGTCGACCGCCGAACACGACGTCGCGCTCGAGTTCTCCGAACAGCTCGGGACGGCCGCGCTGCGCAATCTTCGCCGCGAGCGTCGCCGCAACCTCGTCGTATCCGGCTCCCTCTCGAACCGCGTTCTGCGTGATGATGATTCGCCGGTCGGCGCCGCCTGCAGGCATCAGCTCCACCCGGGCGCCGGAAGACGACGACGCGGTGGGAGTGCGCTCCTTCCATCCGCTCGGCAGTGTCACGCGAAACCCGCCCACCTCCAGTACTGCCGCAGTGGCGGTAGTGGTGGTGGTCGGGGCGGACGCGCGACTGCGCGTCGTGGTCTGAGCCGCCGGTGTCGCACTCGCGTCGAGCGCGCGGACGGATTCGGTGCCGGTGTCGGGCTCGCGAAGAGTGAAGACGAGAACAGCTCCGACGACGACGGCCAGCACCGCGGCCACTGCGAAGAACGTCGGCCGCGTGCTCCGTCGGTCACCGCGCTCCGATCCCTGCAGCGCCGGTTCGAGCCAGTTCGCCTGCGGCACAGTCATCGCCGCCGGCTCGTCTGCAGCCTCGACCACGCTGGACGCGAGTGCGCGCGCGATCTCTTCACCGGTGACGATCCGGACGTCGGCATTCGGGGACGCGTGGGCGACCACGGCGTCACGCATCGATGTGCGCTCCTGCGACTCTCCGACGCCCGTCAGGAGTATTCCGTCGACCGGCCGATCACCGCGGGCTCGCGCACCGAGTTCCACGATCGCTGTCGCCCACTCGTCGATCCCCTCGTCGGCGCAGAGCGCCGGGTCGTGCTCGCATTCGACGACCCGGTATCCGCCGACCTCGCCGACCACGTAACTGGCCGTTGCCCCCACGGTCCGGCCTTCGAGCACCATCCATCGGCCACCTGACACCGCAGCACCCTCGGCCGCCGCCACGGCAACGGGAACCAGCACCGTGTCGGCGGCAACGCGCGACCCCGCGGCGGACAGCACGTTCCGCCTCGCGGAACCCCACTCCGTCGGGTGTGAAAGTACGGCCGTCGCGATCGGCACAACTTCCCCCGCACTATCGATCGCAGACCGGAACACCCCTGCCAGGGCGTCGGATACCGCGAGAACTCCGCCGTCGACGTCGACGTACTCGTCGTCGACGAACCAGAGCGGCGTCATCTCGTGAGCTGCCGTCGTCACGCCTCGAGCGCAGGACCACATGCCGGATTCAGTGAGATGAATCGCGACCGCCGACATCACAGCGGGGGCATCCACGCGAGCTGGATCAGGCCGGTACCCGCACGGTTGACCAGCGTTCCGCGCCCGGGAGGCATCGCACTCGGACGAACGGTGCCGATGAGATTGCCCTCCTCCCGGTTGCCACTCATCACGAGGCCAGTCGACTGCAGATCACGCAAACGCGCGATGACCGGCTCGTACATTGCGCGTGCCGCACCGCCGGAGCGGCGCGCGATGATCAGGTGGAAACCGATGTCACGGGCGTGCGGCAGGAATTCGACGATCGCGGCGACCGGGTTACCGCTCGAGGTCACGACGAGGTCGTAGTCGTCGATGACGACGAAGACTTCGGGTCCCGACCACCAGGATCGGTCGCGCTGCTGCTGGCGATTGAACCCGGGGCCCGGCATGCGCCCCTTCAGCAGGATCGCGAGGTCCCTCATGTTCGTCGTCAGCACGTCCTCGGACGGCGCATACGACGCCAGGTGCTCCGTCTCGACGACGCCGAGCATCGTGCGCCGGTAGTCGCCGACAATGATCTTCGCCTGTTTGCTCGTGTTCGACGCCATGATGCCCTCGCAGATGTTGCGCAGGAGCGTCGTCTTGCCGCATTCGGTGTCACCGAACACCAGGAAGTGGGGCTGCTCGGCGAAGTTCAGGAACGTGGGAGCCAACTCGGCCTCGTCGAGACCGATCGGAATCTGCAGACATGCCTGCGCCGGATCGAGGTAGGACGGCCACCCCCCGGCCGCATGGAGCACGTCGTCGCGGGCGATCTGTGCGGGCAGCATTCGCACCGCCGGGGCGGGCCGGCCGTGTGTCGCGGCGGCGATGGACGACACCGCTTGCGCCACACCGGATGCCAGGTCGGTCGTATCCGAGCTCCCGTCGATCCTCGGCAACCCGACGAGCAGATGCAGGCTGTCGCGGGTCATGCCGCGTCCCGGTCGGCCTTCGGGAACGAGTGCCGCGGTCTTGCGACCGAGGTCGGAATCCGAGGGATCACCGAGGCGCAGCTCGATCCGCGTGCCGAGCTGATCCTTGAGCGCCGGCCGGACCTCGCCCCACCGTGAGGCGGTGAGCACGACGTGCACCCCGTACGACAACCCCTGGGATGCAAGGTTGGTGATCTGCTGTTCGAGAGCCTCGAAGTCCTGACGAATGCTGCCGAAACCGTCGATCACCAGGAAGACGTCTCCGAACGGATCCTGCGCGACCCCGGCCGCCGCGCCGCGGCTGCCGGGATCGGTGGCGCGCAGTCGCCGGAACTCGGCCATCGACTCGACCCCGAGTTCGCGGAAACGCTCCTCGCGCTGACGGACGATGGTGTTCATCTCAGCGACGGTGCGACGCACCCGATCGACGTCGAGGCGGTTGGCGACCGAACCGACGTGCGGCAGCCCCGACAGTCCGGCGAGCGTGCCGCCACCGAAGTCGAGGCAGTAGAACTGCACCTGCTCCGCGGAGTGGGTGGCAGCCAACGACGTGATGAGCGTGCGAATCGCAGTCGACTTGCCCGACTGCGGCCCACCCACCACCGCCATGTTGCCGGTAGATCCGGACAGATCCACGATCAGGGGGTCGCGCCTCTGGTCGTAGGGCCTGTCGATGATTCCGATCGGTGTACGCAGCGAGCTCAGCGCGGGAACCGGTTCGGTGAGAACAGACTTCGGCAGCATCTGGTCGAGGCTAGGCGCGGCGTCGAGCGGCCGGATCCACACCTCGTGAGCTCGCGGTCCGCGACCCGTGATCCGTTCGACCACCACCTCCATGGTGGTGCGGATCTCCGTCGGCTCCTCGGCCAGGTGGAGCGACTGTGGTTCGTCGAGGATCTCGACGACATCGAGCGCGACCGGTGCGGCCGTGAAGATCTTGGGCCGCAGCTCGACAGCCGCCTCACCCGGCCGTCGGACACTGTCTTCCCGTCCACCCTCGTAGGTACCGGACACGTACGAGGCCTGGAAGCGGACGATCTCCGCAGAATCGCATTTGAGGTATCCGGCGCCCGGGGTCGCGGGCAGGTGGTAGGCGTCCGGGACGCCGAGCACAGTGCGCGATTCGTTGGCCGAGAACGTCTTGAGACCGATGCGGTACGACAGGTGACTGTCGAGCCCCCGCAGTTTGCCCTCCTCGAGCCTCTGACTCGCCAACAGCAGGTGAATGTGCAGCGATCGGCCGAGCCTGCCGATGGCGACGAACAGGTCCGCGAACTCGGGCTGCTGACTGAGTAGTTCGGAGAATTCGTCGACGACGATGAACAGTGCGGGCAGCGGGTCGAGGTCGGCGCCCGCCTGGCGAGCCTTCTCGTATTCGGTGACGTTCGCGAAGTTCCCGGAGGAACGCAGAAGTTCCTGACGTCGGTTCATCTCACCGGCGAGTGCGTCCCGCATCCGGTCGACCATTGCGAGTTCCTCGGCCAGGTTGGTGATCACCGCGGCGACGTGCGGCGCGTCCTCGAGGCCGAGGAACGTGGCGCCGCCCTTGAAATCGACGAGGACGAGGTTGAGCACGTCGGGCGAATGCGTCGCGATCAGGCCGAGCACCAGTGTCCGCAGGAACTCCGACTTCCCCGAACCGGTGGCTCCGATGCACAGACCGTGTGGCCCCATGCCGTTCTCGGCCGACTCCTTGAGGTCGATCTCGACCGGGTGACCGTCCACTCCGACACCGATCGGGACCCGCAGCCGGTCGCGGCCCTGGCGGGGCAGCCATGCGTGATCCGGGTTGAGACGGCCGACGTCGCCGATTCCCAGCATCTGGCTCCACGTCTGCACCGGCTGATCGTCGTCGCCCCCGTCCACCGCAGTCTGCGACGCCGTCCGGTACGGCGCGAGTCGCCGGGCCAGCGTCTCGGCCTGATGAGCGCTGACGAGGTCGGCTGTCGCGAATATCTCCACGCCGGCTCCGCTGCGGGCGCCGAGGGATCCGTCCTGCGCCACCAACTGGAGTCCTCGCGTGGCCGTCAGTCGCGGGCAGAAGCCGCTGATGTCGAGAACGGAGACCGAGTCGACCCCGCCGTCGGTGATCATCCCCGATTCGCCCTCGAGAATTCCCCCGTCGACGACGATGACGAACTGTGGGACACCGGGGGCGGCGGGAGCGTTGCGCGAGAATCGGTTACGCATCGACAGCTGCGGGCCGAGCGAAGATTCGAGTTCGAGGATCGAGCCATAGATCATGCGGGAAGAACCGACACCGTCCGACGAATCGGGATGCTGCGCGTGCGGCAGCCACTTGGCCCAGTCCCACTCGTGCTCGGTGTCGGGGCCACACACGACGGCGACCAGAAGATTGTCCGGGCCGTGGAATGCGCACAACTGCATGAGCATCGACCGCACCAGGGACCGTGCCGTACCGCGTTCCCCTTCCACGGAGATGGCCGCGAAGCCGCGTAGCGACACCGCGGTCGGCAGATCCTGAACGACGGAGTGCGCGCGGACGAAGCGACGAAGTGACACCGCGGCAACCGGTTCCAGATCCTCCACCGGTCCGGTCTCCGGCGCGATCAGGCGGGTTGCGAGGCGCTGGCTGCCCCGACCGACGCGCACGTGGCAGTAATCGGGGTCGGTGACGCGGCGCTCCCACATACGCGCCGTGCCTGCGATGGTCCACAGCAGGCCGGGCTCGGGGTGGCTCCAGTCGAGCGCCTTTCGCTGCTGCTCGGCGGTCTCGTCGACGTCGCGGCGCAACTGATCGAGGTAGCGCAGGTAGTCCTTGCGGTCTTCGTTTGCCTCCGCCGCTTTCGGGCCGCCGCGGCCGCCACCGGCCAGCATGCCGAGCATCGACACCATCATCATGACGGGAAAGAGCATCGACATCGGATTGCGAGCCATGCCCGACGAGAACATCAGGGCCATCATCCCGACCATGGCGACGACCATGACCACGGGAAGGAGCTTGGTCAGAAGGTTTCCCGGTACCAGGCGTGGAATCTCGGGCGGAGCCTGCAGGCTCACTTCGCCGCCCGGAATGCGCGGGACTTCCCGTCGCGCCTTGCGCACGAACCGAATAGTGCTCACTACTCGCCCCCCATGACTACAACCGCCCCGAAAAAACCGTGCAGCCGATCCGATCCCGGAACTCCGGGTCGCCCCCCTGGGCTCGATCCGCGAAGTCAGACACTAACCCATGAGGGGCGAGCGGGCATAGGGAAGGTCCGCGCCCTGCCGGACACTGGAGGCGGCGTCCGCCGTGTCGTAAGGTCACCGGTGATCAAATCGGATGACGATCTGTGACCGGTCGTCGATCGGTGTCGTAACGGCGCAGATGGGGTTGTGCGTCGCAGAGTTGGGGGAAATCGCAGTGTCCATCACGCATGACGAATCGCGGGGATCCGCCTCGTCCACCCGTCCCGGTGCCGCAGCAGATCTCTGCCGGATCACCGTCCTGTCGACGCATTCGCAGGTCGACATGGCCGTGCCGTTCGGTGTGCCGCTGGCCATCCTCGTTCCGGGCATCGTCGACACCATCCGCACCCATCGCAGTGCCAACGACTTCGACGACTCGCTCGAACAGTACGAACCCAGCGAGTGGGTGCTCGCGAAGATCGGGCACTCGCCGCTCTCGACCACGTTGACGTTGCACGAGCACGGAATCCGCGACGGCGATCTCCTCGTACTGCAGAGCGTGCACGCCAGTGCGCCGCCGCCGCTGTTCGACGACATCATGTACAACGTGGCGGTCGCCGACGCGGAAGGCGACCGTGAGTGGACCCGGGGTTCCGCACGGGTCGTGGGCTCCGTCGCCGCGGTGCTCGGCACCGTCGTCGGATCGTTCGCGCTGCTGTGGTCCGGGGCGGGGTCCGGAGGATTCCTGGGGGCGGGGTGTGCACTCGCGACGGCCTTACTCTTCCTGATCGCCGGCGCGGTCACCGGTCGCCTCTACGGCGACGCGGCAAGCTCTGTCGTCCTCAGCGGATGCGCCGTTCCCCTCTCGTTCGCGGCGGGGATGCTGTTCGTGCCCGGCGATCTCGGCGCTCCGCACCTGCTCCTCGGACTCGTGCTGGCGGGCACCACCGCCGTTCTTGCGCTGCGACTGGGCGGTGTCGGATTACGACTGTTCACGGCCCTGTCGGTGTCGTCCCTGTTCGGTTCGCTCGCCGCCCTCGTGGCGACTCTGTTCGGCAATCCGGTTTCCGCTGTCGGCGCGGGTGTCGTGGCGGCGGCGCTGATCGGACTCGCCTTCTCGGCCCGGGTGGCGATACTCCTGGCGAAACTTCCACTGCCTCCCGTCCCGGCGCCGGGCACCTCGGTCGATCCGTCCGAGGACGACCCGGACGACGAGGTGACGATGCCGTCGTTCGACTCGCTGGCACAGCGCGCGGCACGCGCCCGCAAGTACCTCACCGGTCTGGTCGGCGCGATGACAGCACTCGCCGTGATCGGCGCCCTCATCGCGGCGCAACCCGGTGTGTCCGATGGAATCTTCTGGCCCGGGCTCTCTCTCGCCGTCGCCACCGCCGCCGTGCTGATGTTCCGGGGACGCACGTACAGCAGCGCCGAGCAGGCGGTACCGCTGATCGCGGGCGGGGTGACGATACTGGTTCTGCTGCTCATCGCCGCAGCCGTTGCCGTGCCCGACTTCGCGATCGCGTCGTTCGCCGTCGCGATCCTGTTCGCCGTCGGTGGGCTGGTACTGGGAATCCTCGCCCCTCGCCAGACGTTCTCCCCCGTGATGCGACGGGTGGCCGAGCTCATCGATCTGGCGGTGATCGCGTCGATCGTTCCGCTGGTGTGCTGGGTGACCGGTCTCTACTCGCTGATGCGTGGACTGTGAGGCGCCGGCTCATCCGCGTCGTCCTGGCCACCGCGGTCGTGGCGGTCATCGCCGCCGTGGGTCAGGGCGGCGCCTCTGCTGTCGTGCCCGCTCCCGTGGACGCCGGGCTCATTCCACCGAAGGACAGCACGAAGGTCGAGAAACGCCGGCCGTGCAAAGACGCTGTGCGCGTGCCGGACGGCCCCGACATTCCGGTTGCCCAGCGCGATCTCGACTTTCAATCGGTCTGGCCGATCACCCGGGGTGCCGGTCAGATCGTCGCGGTGATCGACACCGGCGTCTCCCCGCATCCGCGACTTCCCGGCCTCATGGACGGCGGTGACCTCGTGGGGACGGAGACCGGCACGGTCGACTGCGACGCGCACGGCACGCTCGTCGCCGGGCTGATCGGCGCCGCGCAGGTTCCCGGTTCCGGTTTCGCCGGTGGTGCACCGGATTCCCGGATCCTGTCCGTCCGGCAGACGAGTAGCGCGTACAACGCCGCAGGCCAGGCCGATCAGGTCGACAACGCGGGCAACTCGGTCGGCGGATACGGGAACGTTGCCACGATGGCGACGGCGATCCGGCGTGCAGCCGACTCGGGCGCCACGGTCATCAACATCTCCGAGGTCGCGTGCAAGACCGCCGCCGAGGGAATCGGCGATGGCGACCGGTATCTGGGGTCGGCCGTGAAATACGCCGTCACGGTGCACAACGCCGTGGTGGTCGCGGCGGCAGGGAACTTCGGTTCGGGAGAATGCACGCTTCAGAATCCGGCACACGATCCCCTCCGTCCCGGCGCCGATCTGTGGGACTCCGTCAGCACCATCGCCAGTCCTGCCTGGTACGACGACTACGTGCTGACCGTCGGCTCCGTCGAGGCGAACGGATCACCGAGCGAGTTCAGCCTGGCCGGCCCGTGGGTCGACGTGGCAGCTCCGGGATCCGGTCTGACCTCGCTGCATCCGACTAACAGCGACCTGACGAATACGACGTACGGCGTGCAAGGCAACGCGGAGCCGGTAAAGGGCACGAGTTTCGCAGCGCCGTACGTCTCGGCGACCGTCGCGCTGGTCCGCTCACGGTTCCCGCAACTGTCCGCACAACAGGTCATGGCCCGGATCGAGGCCACAGCGCATGCGCCGGCGGAGGGGTGGAATACGTCTGTCGGGCACGGGATCATCGATCCGCTGGCCGCAGTCACCGCTGACGTTCCCCTCGACGGTGCCACCGTCGATCAGTCGACTTCCGTCGCGGTCGAGGCGCTCCCGGCGGCTGCTCCCCCGGATCATCGACCGCGCAACGTCGCTGTCGCGGCAACAGCGACGCTGGGCGCGCTGCTCGTGCTCGGCGTCCTGGCGTCGTTCCCCCTCCGCCGCCGGTTCCAGTCGGCGACCGGTCGGCGCTGACCGAACCTGCTCAGTTGGACCCCGACGCGACAGCGGCCGGGGCTGCGTCCGGGGCGATTCCGTCATGCGCGACGAGCGCCGACGACTTCCCGAGCGCCGGGCCCTGCGCCAGGAGGCCGAGAATCTGCCACGGTGCGAGAGGGCGAGCGCCGTCGACACCCAACGCCTTGGCGGAGTCGCCATCCGGGATACCGAACCGGACTCCCGTGTCCGCGACGAAGAAGCTGCTGTCGCGTCGCGTGCTCGTAGGCTCGATGCCGGTCGACTGCACGAAACCGCTCGTACCCGGCTGCGCGTACACCGAATCCGCGTTGTCGCCCGCGTCGTCCGCCTGGGCCAACTCGACCGCGCGAGCGTCGCCGGGAATCGGAAGGGTGCGACCCGCTACCAAGGACAGCTCGGCCGCCGGACCGCTCGCGCTCGACTCGTCCGGTGCACGGAGTGGCTGCCACGACAGGCAGCTCACGGGGCTTTCCGACGCATCGACGATTTTCGGCGCCGACTCCGGGAAGCTGTCCACCGCAATCCGCTCCACGGAGGGGATCCGATTCATCGCGTCGGGCGTGATGCTGGACATCTCGGTGTCGCCGTGCGAGTCCGACAGGAAGATCAGGTTCGCGACAGCCGAGCTGATCTTCTGGATTCCGTCGCGGAGGACGACGTAATGCGTGGTCTCGGAGCCGATCAGCACCTGGAAGACGGATCCCACGACCTTGTCCTGCAACGGATACCGTGGGCTGCTCCCGGCCCCCGGGACGACGGGCGCGGCGAGCGGCGGCACTTCGGGGACGGCGTTGACGAAACCCTTGCTCACCGGGCGTGGCCGGGCGCCTTCGAGGCCCAGCGCGCGGGTGACCGCCGGATCGTCGAGGTCGATCCTGGCCCGCTTGCCGTCATAGATCAGGTACGACGCATCAGGGGTCGACGCGAGCAGCGCCTGATCTCCAGTGAGGGTCCCGCCACCCTCGGAGCTCTCCGTCTCGCCGACGATGACCGATGTTGTGACGGAGCGATTTCCGTCGGCCCCGATCGAGTCGCACACCGTCCACGGCGTCATCGCGGCGGGGTCTCCCGCCGGCAGCGCAGAGGGCGCGCCGGGGATCCCGACGAGGGCACCGCGGGGGCGGGTGTCGAGTTCGGATTCCTTGACGATCACGGGATTCTCGGGCTTTCCGACGATGAGCCGGGCAGACGCGAGATTCAGCACGGGACGGAGGGTGTCGCCCATGACGACGAACATCGCGCCCGAATCCTTACCGACGACGATCGACGCGTCGCCGATCTTGTCCTGCGGACGGAACAGTGCCAGCGCGGCGCAGCCGGCGAGTCCGAGCGACGCAATCACGACCCCCACCGCGAGTGCGCGCGACTGCGACCGCATGGGGTCGTGCAACATTCGGACGTCGCGACGCACCAGGGCGTGCTCCATCCGTCTGACCAGAAAGCGATACCCGTTGACCTGCCACCGCGTGGTGGGTGTTACAGCCATTGTTCCTCCCCCGTGCTGCACAGCGCTCGGGGTGACACAGTACAGTTCCATCGACAATCTTCACGGCGGACGGGTACGGGTCTGCTGGGTTCAGGTATTCGGGGGAGGAACCATGGACCGTTCGCACGTCACACGCCGGCCGTCGTCTCTTCGGTTCTCGGCGACCGAGATGATCGTGGCGCAACTTCTGGGAGTGGCCGGCGGGGTCGCGGCCTCGCTGTGCGGGCTGGTGTGGTGGGGCGCCGTCGTCGTCGCGGTCGTCCTCGTTCTTGCTGCGCTCGTCCGCGTGGGCGGCTGGTCGAGCGTGGATTGGGCCCGGACGTGCTGGCGATATTGCACCAAACCCGGTCGGACGCAGTCTCGCACCGTCAGCTTCCAGGCACCGACAGGCCAATCCGTCGGGCTCCGCTGGGACGGCGGCGGCGTGGTCGCCGTCGTCGAGGTCCTTCCTCCTGCGGGGAGCCTCACGCAGATCACCCGGGACGGATTCCAGACGACGCACGAACTTCCCACCGACGCGCTCGCCGCGTGTCTCGTGCAGCACGACATCTCGCTGAGCGGGATCGACATCGTCAGCCACGGTTATCGTGCCGCGGCCGGCTCCCCCGCCACCGATGTGTACGACAGGCTGGTCGGTCCGCTCCCGGCGACCGCGACCCGGATGGTCTGGGTCGCCCTGCGATTCGACGCCACCCAGAGTGTTGTCGCAGCGGCGCGGCGCGGCGGCGGCGAAGAAGGCGCGTCGCGCGCGATCACGATCGCGGCAAGCCGCGTCGTGCGTGCACTGGCCGATTCCGGCTGCCGCGCGCGCATTCTCACCGCACCGGAAATCGAATCCGCAGCGCTGCAGATCAGTCGGGGCGTCGATCCGAAGACCTTCACGGAGACGTGGCAGCATGCACCGCTGCCCGGAGTGTGCAACACCGGCTACGGTGTCGATCCGCGCTACCTGACACGAGACCTGCTCGCGAAGCTCTGGGTTCCGTCGAGCCTCGGCACGACCGTGACGATCCGGCTGCGCCCCAGCGGACACGACGGTCAGGTGAAGGTCGGCGCGGCCTGCCGGGTCACCACCCGGACGATGCCCGAGTCGCTCACGATTCCCGGGCTCGTCTCGATGCGGGGCAGGCACCGGGACGGACTGCTGTCCAATCTCCCCGTCGCGATGCCGGATCTCGACGACGTGATGCCGTTGACCGACATGTCCGTCGAGGACCTGCGTGCGCTGCAGTTGCCGCCTGCGGGGTGCGGCCAGCTCATCGGCTCCGACGACCACGGGCACGGAATCACCGCCCGCATCGCAGGTCCCGGCGTCGGCATGGTCTACGTGGCGGGCGAGTTGTATCTCGCCCAGCAACTGGTGTTCCGCGCCGTCGCGACCGGCGCCCGGGTGCTCATCCACACCGATCGGCCCGACGCGTGGTCGTCGTTGATCGACTCCATCGCCACACCCGACCGGTTGCGGATCGCCGGCCACAATCCGCAGTCCGACAACAGGTTCAACACGGTCGTGTTCGACGGCGTCAACGCGCTGCCGCCCCGCGCCGGGGTCACCGCGATCTATCTCTACGGAGAACCGAGCCAGTGGCCCGGTGCCGAACCGGACTTGTCGATAGTCCAGCCGAATGCTCTGGGCGATCGCATTCTTCTGTCGACCGGAGGGACGAGCATCGAACTGATGCTGGTCACGATCTCGTCCGAGACGGCGTTCATCGGCCGGCCTCGCGCGGTGGACGAGTACGTGCCGGTCCACCAGCACTAGGCCCCGGAATCCGATTCCCTCCCTCCAGGCCCGCCCTCCCGGGCAATCCAGATCAGATGCCACCCGTCCGTGCGGCAGTCCCGTCCTTGCGCTGGTTGGCGTGGAAGCGCGCCTTCTTCTGACGATTCCCGCACGTGTTCATGTCACACCATTTGCGGGTGCGACTTTGACTGGTATCGAAGAAGGCGGCTTGGCACGTTGGCGATGCGCACAGGGCCAATTTTCCGTCTCGTTCGCCTGCGATGATGCTGATCGCGTCGGCGGCGATCACGCTGAGGGCATCTTCCACGCAGGAAGCCGAGCTGAGTCGCCATCGCCGCTTACCCTCCGGCGTCAGGATAGCCGCGGCCCGACCCTGAGCGCTGCAGTCATTGATGACTTGGACAGCAGACGCAGGGAGAGAGTCCTGGATCGCGGCCGCTGTCGCGGCGGCGTGAATTGACTCCCTCAGTTCCCGAGCGAGTTCGAGCTGGGCGGTGGTGCAGGACTCCACGGCGAGGCCGTTCACTGCCAGCCAGTCGACGAGTCGCTGCGGCGTGGGAATGCGCTCTAGAGCGTTGCCGCGCCGCTCCGTCAGAGTCGCCGTAAAGCTGGTCGCTAGCACGTTTCCGAGGCGAAAGTCAGGAAACTCGGCTCGCATGGAACCACCTTAGCAGGTTGCACCCTGTGATCGGACATGCTAGAACCGTCTTAGACGGTTCGCGAAAGGTTGTATCCGGTTCCACGATTGCCAGGAGGTCTCATGCCCCGTCCAACCAGCGACGTGCAAGCATTTGAAGCCCACGCAACAGACGCTGAACTCGACGATCTGCGCACGCGATTAGCCGCGGCGCGGCTACCGGAGGCCGAGACGGTCCATCACGCCGCGCCCGACCCTCGCCGATGGGAACAGGGCGTTCCGCTCGCCGACCTCGTCGATGTCGTGAACTACTGGCGCACCGGGTACAACTGGCGGTCGTTCGAAGAGCGCCTCAACCGTATCGGCCAGTTCCGCACGACCATTGATGATCTGGGAATCCACTTCCTGCACCGCCGATCCGCGCGCGCAGATGCCACTCCTCTGATCGTGACGCACGGCTGGCCAGGCAGCATTGCCGAGTTCGTCGATGTCGTAGACGAGCTGGCAGATCCGCAAGATGCAGACGCGCCGGCGTTCCACGTCGTGGTTCCATCGCTGCCGGGCTTTGGATACAGCGACAAGCCGGCCACCACCGGGTGGGGAACCGAAAAGATCGCAGCCGCATGGGTGGAACTGATGGGAAGGCTCGGCTACAGCAAGTTCGCAGCCCACGGCGGCGACTGGGGAGGCAATATCACCACGGTTCTCGGCGGCAGGTTCCCGGCGCACGTTCTCGGCATCCACACAACGTTCGCGGAGGCACCGCCCGGGTTGACAACGGACGGGCTGACGGCGGCCGAGCGCAAATGGACCGAGGAAACCCGCGATTTCTGGCGCCACCACGCGGCGTACGCGAAGCAGCAGGCGACCCGACCGCAGACCATCGGCTACTCGCTCGTCGACTCACCGGTCGGGCTTCTTGCCTGGATCCTGGACAAGTTCGCCGAGTGGACAGATACCGAAGACAGCCCGTTCGAGACGATTTCCAGAGACCGCGTTCTCGACAACGTCACCCTGTATTGGCTGACGCGGACCGGCGCATCGTCGGCCCGCATCTATTACGAAAGCCACAACTCGCTGGACCCCGAACTTCGGGTCGACGTCCCGTCAGCAATCAGTATGTATCCCCGCGACATCGAGAAGTGTCCGCGTCCCTGGGCACAGGAGCGGTACCGACAAATCGTCCGATGGAGGTCGCCCGAAATCGGGGGACATTTCCCGTCGCTGGAGGTTCCCGAGTATTTCGTCAAGGACCTGCAAGAAGGCCTGGCGGCAGTGCTGGCCGCTCATCGGTGAACGCGGCGCTGGGTGCCGGAACTCGGAATTGGTCCGGGGATCTGAGCTACGCGCCGAATGCTCTGCGCGGCGAGGAGTCTCGGTTGAAGACCTTTGCGGTAGCGTTCCTGGGTTTCTTCCCAATCGTTGTGTGCCCGGGTTGATCGCATTCACCTGTGAATGTGACCGCTGTCCGCGCGGAATTCGTTTGCCGGGCAACGACTCTTCCTGGGCCTACTAGCCGGGGTACGGGGTGGTTCCGCGCTGTACGCGGACCGCGGCGGCCCACCATGCCAGCTGCGCCAGCATGCGGTCCGCCGAGTCGATGGCGGCGCCGTCGGTCGTCTGCCCCTGGTCGTCGAATCGCTTGCGCACCTGGTGGAAACTCACGCTCTGCCGCACCGACACCATGTGCAATTCGGCAACCACCTGGCGCAGCTGTTCGGTTGCCCGGAGCCCGCCGGCCAACCCGCCGTACGACACGAAACCGATGGGCTTCGAGCGCCATTCGTGTTTGACGCTGTCGAACGCGGTCTTCAGCGCTGCAGGGTAACCATGGTTGTACTCGGAGGTGACGGCCACGAACCCGTCGGCTCTGCCCACTCGCTCCCGGAATTCGTCCGTCGCGGGGGATGCGCCGAGATCCTGCGGCAACGGCGTGTCGGCGAGATCGATGATGCCCACGTCCAGCCCCGGGTAGGCGCGAGCACGTTCGGCGAACCAGCCGGCGACGACGGGAGCGATCCGGCCCACTCTGACGGATCCGATGATGATCTCGATCCGGACGGGTGCGACTGCGGTCATGAACAGGCTCCTTCTCTTCCGGAGCCATCGTAGGTGCTGGCGCCTCGGCTACCGCGGTGGTGATCGACTCCGCAGGTTCCGGTCAGTCGCCGCAGCAGCCGCCCGGCACGGTCCTGACGTCCCGGGTGATCTTGTTGCGTGCCGCCAGATCCGCGTCGTCCGGGTAGTCGACGCGCACCAGGGTCAGTCCGTGCGCCGGGGCCACCAGGATCGAACTCGACCGCGACTTCTCCTGGAGGAGTCCTTCGATCCAGCCGAGGTCGCGGCGCCCCTCCCCCACGGCGAGAACCGCACCGACAAGACTGCGCACCATCGACCAGCAGAAGGCGTCGGCGCTGACGAAGGCCGTGAACACGTCGCCGTCGCGCTCCCAGTCGAAACGTTGGAGATCGCGGACGGTCGTGGCGCCTTCCCGGCGTTTGCAGAACGCCGCGAAGTCGTGCAGACCCAGCAGTGTCGCGGACGCCGAGCGCATGAGTTCGAGGTCGAGAACCTTCGGATACGACACGGTGTCCCGGGCTCGGAGCGGATCGGCGCCGTAGGCCGCCGACGTCAGCCGGTATTCGTAGTGCCTGCGCATCGCGGAGAACCGCGCATCGAAGTGTTCGGGCGCGAAGGCGATCCGCTTGATCCGCACGTCCTTCGGCAGGAACCGCGCGAGCCTGCGGACCAGCCGGGATGGGTCGTCAGGGAGGGCGTCGACCGGAACATCGACGTGCGCCACCTGTCCGGTGGCGTGGACCCCGGCGTCGGTGCGCCCCGCCACCGTGAGTTGCAACGGTGTACGCAGGACGGCGCCGAGCTTCTCCTCGATCTCCCCGCACACCGTGCGCAGCCCGTTCTGGCGGGCCCACCCGGAGAAATCGGTTCCGTCGTACGCGATGTCCAGGCGCAAGCGACGGGTCCCATACGAAACGGGCCCGCCGTCCCTCGGGGGGACGACGGGCCCGTTCGATTCAGCGTGTGCCGAAACCAAGTGGACTAGTCCTTCTTGGCCTCTTCGGCCTCGGGGGCGTCGGCCGCGGTGGCGGTCTCGTCCTCGATGGCCTCGACAACGGCGTCAGCGTTCTCGACCTCGGCGTCGGTTGCCTCGGCCTCGACGGCCTCGACGACGTTCTCCTCGGCGGGAGCAGCAGCCGGCGCATCCTTCGATGCCTTCACGCGACGAGCGCGGTCGGCCTCGGAGGTGACGGTCTTCTCCTTGACGAGCTCGATGATCGCCATCGGCGCGTTGTCGCCCTTGCGGGGGACCGTCTTGATGATGCGGGTGTAGCCGCCGTCACGATCGGCGTAGAACGGGCCGATCTCCGCGAACAGGGTGTGCACGACATCCTTGTTGCGGATGACCTTCAGAACCTCGCGACGGTGAGCCAGGGTTCCGGCCTTGGCGTGCGTGACGAGCTTCTCGGCGTACGGGCGCAGGGCCTTGGCCTTGGACTCCGTGGTGGTGATGCGGCCGTGCTCGAAGAGCGCGGTAGCCAGATTGGCGAAGATCGCCTTCTGGTGCGAAGCCGACCCGCCGAAGCGGGCACCCTTCTTGGGCTTGGGCATGATGATCTCCTAGTAAAGGACCGTGAGCTACAGCTGTTCGGTCTCGGCGTAGTCCTCGGTGCCCTCGGCATCACCGAAGGAACCGGCGTCCGTGTCGCTCCACGTCCCGGTGGCGGCGTCGTAGCCGGCAACGGTGGTGGGATCGAAGGACGCGGGGCTGTCCTTGAGGGCCAGGCCGAGCGAATGCAGCTTGACCTTCACCTCGTCGATGGACTTCTGTCCGAAGTTGCGGATGTCGAGCAGATCGGACTCGGTACGGCCGACAAGCTCACCGACGGTGTGAACACCTTCGCGCTTGAGGCAGTTGTAGGAACGGACCGTCAGGTCCAGGTCCTCGATGGGCAGTCCGAACGAAGCAATGTGATCGGCCTCGGCGGGCGAGGGGCCGATCTCGATGCCTTCTGCTTCGACGTTCAGCTCACGGGCCAGGCCGAAGAGCTCAACCAGGGTCTTGCCCGCCGAAGCGAGCGCGTCCCGAGCGGTGATGGAGTTCTTGGTTTCCACATCGAGCACGAGCCGATCGAAGTCGGTGCGCTGCTCGACGCGGGTGGCCTCCACCTTGTAGGTGACCTTGAGCACCGGCGAGTAGATCGAGTCGACCGGGATACGGCCGATCTCGGCGCCGGACGCCTTGTTCTGGACGGCGGGGACGTAGCCGCGACCGCGCTCGACGACGAGCTCGATCTCCAGCTTTCCCTTGTCGTTCAGGGTGGCGATGTGCAGATCCGGGTTGTTCACGGTGACGCCGGCCGGGGGCACGATGTCGCCTGCGGTCACAGCGCCGGGGCCCTGCTTGCGGACGTACATGGTGACCGGCTCGTCCTCTTCGGAGCTCACGACGAGGCCCTTGAGGTTCAGGATGATGTCGGTGACATCTTCCTTCACACCGGGAACTGTGGTGAACTCGTGCAGAACGCCGTCGATGCGGATGCTGGTGACAGCAGCGCCGGGAATCGACGAGAGCAGCGTGCGGCGGAGCGAGTTGCCGAGGGTGTACCCGAAGCCTGGCTCGAGGGGCTCGATGACGAACTTCGAGCGGTTGTCAGCGATGACCTCTTCGGTCAGCGTGGGTCGCTGAGAAATGAGCATTGGATTTCCTCCTGTACGGGCGTCCGCTATTTGACGCCCACGATGGGAAAGGCACTTCGTGCCCGTGCGCCTTTCCGGTAGTCGGAACTACCGGAAAGGCGCACGAGCCGTCAGGCCTACTTCGAGTAGTACTCGACGATGAGCTGTTCCTGCAGAGGAACGTCGATCTGCGCACGCTCGGGAAGCTGGTGAACCAGAACCCGGAGACGTCCACCGACAACCTGCAGCCAACCCGGGATCGGGCGATCGCCCTGGGTCTCGCGCGCAACCTGGAAGGGAAGCGTGGACAGCGACTTGTCCTTGACATCGATGATGTCGTACTGGGAGACGCGGTAGCTGGGGATGTCGACCTTCTTGTTGTTCACAAGGAGGTGGCCGTGGGTGACCAGCTGACGGGCCTGGCGGCGGGTGCGAGCCAGTCCGGCGCGGTACACGACGTTGTCGAGACGCGACTCCAGGATGCGGAGCAGGTTCTCACCGGTCTTACCGGGGCGGTTGTTCGCCTCCTTGTAGTACAGGCGGAACTGCTTCTCCATGACGCCGTAGGTGAAGCGAGCCTTCTGCTTCTCCTGCAGCTGGAGCAGGTACTCGCTCTCCTTGATCCGCGCGCGGCCGTGCTGGCCCGGCGGGTAGGGACGACGCTCGAACGCCTGGTCGCCTCCAACGAGGTCGACGCGCAGACGACGCGACTTGCGGGTGATGGGTCCGGTATAACGTGCCATTTTCTTCTACCTATCCTTCCCGCTAGACCCGACGCCGCTTGGGCGGACGGCAGCCGTTGTGCGGCTGGGGGGTGACATCGGAGATGGTGCCGACCTCGAGGCCAGCGGCCTGAAGCGAGCGGATCGCGGTCTCACGGCCGGAGCCGGGGCCCTTGACGAAGACGTCGACCTTCTTGACACCGTGCTCCTGCGCCTTGCGGGCTGCGTTCTCGGCGGCCAGCTGAGCGGCGAACGGGGTCGACTTACGCGAACCCTTGAAGCCGACGTGTCCCGAGGACGCCCAGGAAATCACGTTTCCGGCGGGGTCCGTGATGGACACGATGGTGTTGTTGAACGTGCTCTTGATGTGAGCGGCGCCGTGCGGGACGTTCTTCTTGTCCCTGCGACGCGCCTTCTGGGTCTTCTTCGGACCGGTGCTACGTGACTTGGGGGGCATTACTTCGCCTTCTTCTTGCCTGCAATGGTGCGCTTCGGACCCTTACGGGTGCGGGCGTTGGTCTTGGTGCGCTGACCACGCACGGGCAGACCACGACGGTGGCGCAGGCCCTGGTAGCAGCCGATCTCGATCTTGCGTCGGATGTCGGCCTGGACCTCGCGGCGAAGGTCACCCTCGACCTTCAGCGACTCCTCGATGTACTCGCGGAGCTTGGCCAGATCCTCGTCCGAGAGATCCTTGCTCCGAAGATCCGGGCTGACGCCGGTGGCGTCCAGGATCTCCTTGGAGCGGGTACGGCCGATGCCGTAGATGTAAGTAAGTGCGATCTCCATCCGCTTTTCACGGGGAAGATCGACACCTGCGAGACGTGCCATGTCGGCATTTCCTATCGGTGTGCGGAGGTCTGCTCCCAGTCCATCCCCTGTGCCTCTTCAAACGTCGGCGGTCTCGCGACCGACAATGCTTCAACTAACTCAGTGGGGCCCCGGCCTCCGTGCCGGGGGTGAACCAGTACCTGCTCGAAAGCCGTGAGTACTGGCTGGTGCTGGGAGGTCATCTTTGCTTGTTGCCAAGCAGATCCTCGAAAAGCGGAGATCTAGCCCTGACGCTGCTTGTGGCGCAGGTTCTCGCAGATCACCATGACCCGGCCGTTACGACGGATCACCTTGCACTTTTCGCAGATCTTCTTGACGCTCGGCTGAACCTTCACGTCTTCTGATCTCCTGTTTTGTGGCAGCCCACTACGCAGAGCCGCAGCGGACGTACTTCTCCCCGACCTGGTCGGGCGGGGAAGCCTTACTTGTACCGGTAAACGATGCGTCCGCGCGACAAGTCGTAGGGCGAGAGCTCTACGACAACGCGATCTTCCGGGAGGATGCGAATGTAGTGCTGACGCATCTTTCCGCTGATGTGGGCGAGAACCTTGTGGCCGTTCTCGAGCTCAATGCGGAACATCGCATTGGGCAGCGGCTCGACTACTCGTCCCTCGACCTCGATGGCCCCGTCTTTCTTAGCCATATCCTCCGCGATCCATGTGGTTTGGCGTGCTTATTGCATCTGTTTCCGTTACCGTGGCGCCCAATGGGATCTTCACCGGCCGAAACATGAACAATCCGGATCGAATCCGGCACTGGGCACGCAGACAACCGGCACGCATAGCGCACCGTTGATCCATGTTACGGGAAATTGCTCACCAGGCCAAATGCGGTCCCTGACGGACCCGCAAGCCCGGCGAGAATTCGACTTCCGATACCCACGGCCACGATGCGAAGGATGGTGTGCGTGCGCGCCCTGGTACAGCGAGTGACGTCCGCGTCGGTCCGCGTCGACGGCGAGGAGGTCGGCCGAATCACTCCCCCGGCCGGCGGCCACGGGCTGCTCGTCCTGGTCGGCGTCACCCATACCGACGACGAGGCGAAGGCGGCCCTGCTCGCGAAGAAGGTGTGGACCATGCGCATCCTGGAGGACGAACGGTCCGCGTCCGACCTCGACGCCCCGGTGCTCGTCGCCAGTCAGTTCACGCTCATGGCGGACACCCGCCGGGGCCGGCGCCCGTCCTGGTCCGCCGCGGCGCCGAGGCCGGTGGCGGAACCACTGGTTGACGAGTTCACCGGCGCCCTGCGCGCGCTGGGCGCGACCGTCGAGACCGGCGTATTCGGCGAACACATGGAGATCAGCCTCGTCAACGACGGTCCGGTGACGCTGCTCATCGACGTGTAGGCCCGCACCCGCGGGCGGCCGCTACTCCGGACGCAGGGTCAGGATGCGCGGCCCGTCCTCGGTGACCGCGACCGTGTGCTCCCAGTGTGCGGCACGGGTGCCGTCGGAGGTCACGACGGTCCAATCATCCTCGAGGACAACGGTATCGGTGGTGCCGAGGGTCAACATCGGTTCGATCGCCAGAACGGAACCGACCACCAGTTGCGGCCCCTTGCCCGGAGCGCCCTCGTTGGCGAGGAACGGCTCCATGTGCATTTCCCGGCCGATGCCGTGACCGCCGTAGCCGTCGACGATGCCGTACTTACGGTCGTGCGCCACCTCGGCGGCGCGGGTGCCGAGTTCGATGGCGTGGGAGATATCGGTGAGGCGGTTGCCGGGAAGCATCGCCGCGATCCCCGCCTCCATGGACAGCCGAGTGGCGTCGCTGAGCTGCTGGTCCGCTTCGATGATGTCTCCGACACCGAAGGTCCACGCAGAGTCGCCGTGCCAGCCGTCGAGAATGGCGCCGCAGTCGATGGAGACGAGGTCTCCCTCGGCGAGAATGTCTTCCGCCGAGGGAATCCCGTGCACCACACGATCGTTGACGGACGAACAGATCGATCCGCTGAACCCGTGGTAGCCCTTGAACGAGGGCACGGCGCCTGCGCCGCGGATGACCGATTCGGCCACCTCGTCGAGTTCGAGCGTGCTCACACCCGGCTTCGCCGCTTCGCGGACCGCCACCAGAGCCGCACCGACGATGGCACCGGCGGCCGCCATTGCGTCGAGCTCGCCTGCGGTCCGGAACGGAACGACCTTGCGCTTACGCCCGAAGCCCATTACTTACCCAACGCTGCCAGTGCGCGCGCGTTGACCTCGTCGACCTCGCCCAGGGCGTCGACGGTCACCAGCTGGTCCTTGTAGTAGTCCAGCAGCGGCGCGGTCTCCTCGCGGTACACCCGGAGCCGGTTGCGGATGACGTCTTCCTTGTCGTCGGCGCGGCCACGGGCGAGCATCCGCTCGACCACGACGTCCTCGTCGACGATGAAGGACAGCACTGCGTCGAGCTTGGTGTTCAGCTCGGCGAGGATCGCCTCGAGTGCCTGAGCCTGGTCGACGGTCCGGGGGAAGCCGTCCAGGAGGAATCCGTTGGCCGCGTCCGGCTCGCCGACACGGGCCTTCACCATGTTGTTGGTGATCTCGCTGGGAACCAGGTCCCCGGCGTCCAGGTACTTCTTCGCCTCGAGGCCGAGGGGGGTGGCCTGGCCGATGTTCGCGCGGAACAGGTCGCCCGTGGAGATGTGCGGGACGCCGAGCTTCTCGGACAGAATCGCGGCCTGGGTGCCCTTGCCTGCACCGGGAGGACCAAGGAGGACAAGTCTCACTTGAGGAACCCTTCGTAGTTACGTTGCATCAATTGACTTTCGATCTGCTTGACCGTGTCCAGGGCGACGCTGACGAGAATCAGCACGGCCGCACCACCGAAGATGCTGCTGGAGGTCTGGCTTCCGGACAGGAAGAAGTGGGGCAGCACCGCGATCAGGCCGAGGTAGATCGAGCCGGGAACGGTGATGCGGTTGAGCACGTAATTCAGGTAGTCCGCGGTGGGGCGACCGGGGCGGATACCGGGAATGAAACCGCCGAACTTCTTCATCTCGTCCGCGCGCTCTTCCGGATTGAACGTGATCGCGACGTAGAAGAACACGAAGAACACGATCAGCGCGAAATAGATGACGATGTACACCGGGTTGTTCGGATTCACCAGGTACTCGTTGATGATCCGCTGCCACCAGCTGGGATCGGCGGACGACGTGGCGCCGGTGAGCTGCGCGATGAGGTTCGGCAGATACAGCAGCGACGACGCGAAGATGACCGGGATGATGCCGGCCTGGTTGACCTTGAGCGGCAGGTACGTGGACGAGCCGCCGTACATCTTGCGGCCGACCATGCGCTTGGCGTACTGGACCGGGATCCGCCGCTGGCCCTGCTCGACGAACACGACGCCGGCGATGATGGCGAGGGCCGCGACGCAGATGATCGCGAAGATCAGTCCCCCACGGCTGTCCAGGATGGCCTTGCCCTCGGACGGCAGGCGGGACGCGATACCCGAGAAGATCAGCAGGGACATGCCGTTACCGACACCGCGCTCGGTGATGACCTCACCGAACCACATGACGAGAGCAGCGCCCGCGGTCATGACCAGCACGATGATCACGAGGCCGAAGATGCTCTTGTCGGCGATGATCTCTTCCTGGCATCCCTGCAGCAGCTGGCCGCGCGACGCGAGCGCCACGATGCCGGTGGCCTGCAGGATCGCCAGGGCGATCGACAGATAACGCGTGTACTGCGTCATCTTCGCCTGGCCGGACTGGCCTTCCTTCCGGAGTTCCTCGAACTTCGGGATGACGACCGTCAACAGCTGGACGATGATGCTGGCCGTGATGTACGGCATGATGCCGATCGCGAAAATGGACAGCTGGAGTAGCGCGCCGCCGGAGAACAGGTTGATCAGCGAGTAGATACCCGCGGAGTCACCGCCCGACAGCTGATCGACACAGGCTCGGACGTTCCCGTAGTCGACGCCCGGCGACGGAATCACGGCACCGATGCGATAGAGCGCAACGAGACCGAGCGCGATGAGGATCTTCCGCCTCAGGTCTGGGGTCCTGAGGGCCGAGACGAAGGCGGAAAGCAAAGATCCTCCTGGCACGACGGTGGGGAGACGAGTCGAAAGCAGACTTGTCCGTGAATGAACTCTAGAACTCTAACAGTGGCAACTGAACGCACAGTTGGGAGACCTGCGGCAGTGCTGCCCGTACAGCCGCAAATGGCCGCAGTACAGCGCGAGGCTGTACTGCGGCCATCTACTGGCTAGCGGTGATAGCTCACAGCTCGGTGGCGGTACCACCGGCAGCAGCGATCTTCTCCTTGGCGGAGCCGGTGAACTTGTCGACCGTCACCTGGACGGCGACAGTCAGGTCGCCGTCGCCGAGAACCTTGACGAGCTGGTTCTTGCGAACGGCACCCTTGGCAACGAGGTCCTCGACCGTGACCTGTCCACCTTCGGGGAACAGACGGGCGATGTCGCCGACGTTGACGACCTGGTACTCGGTGCGGAACGGGTTGGTGAAGCCCTTGAGCTTGGGCAGACGCATGTGCAGCGGCATCTGTCCACCCTCGAAGGCTGCGGGCACGTTCTTGCGGGCCTTGGTGCCCTTCGTGCCGCGACCGGCGGTCTTGCCGCGCTTGCCGCCTTCACCACGACCAACACGAATCTTGTTGGACTTGGCTCCGGGTGCGGGGCGCAGGTGATGCAGTTTGATGGTCATGGTTAGACCTCCTCAACTGTGACGAGGTGGCGCACCACGTTGATCAGACCGCGGTTCTGCGCGTTGTCCTCACGAACAACGGTCTGACGGATGCCCTTCAGGCCCAGCGTGCGCAGAGAGTTCTTCTGGTTCTGCTTGGTACCGATGGTGCTCTTGATCTGAGTGACCTTGAGTTCGGCCATTACTTCACGCTCCCAGCCTGTGCGCGTGCACGCAGCATGCCGGCGGGAGCCACGTCTTCGAGGGGGAGACCGCGGCGAGCCGCAACTTCCTCGGGACGCTGCAGGCCCTTGAGCGCAGCAACGGTCGCATGCACGACATTGATGGCGTTGTCGCTACCGAGCGACTTCGACAGGATGTCGTGGATACCGGCGCACTCCAGCACGGCACGCACCGCGCCGCCGGCAATGACACCGGTACCCGCGCTGGCCGGACGCAGCATGACGACGCCCGCTGCGGCCTCACCCTGAATCGGGTGCGTGATGGTGCCACCGATCATCGGAACGCGGAAGAAGCTCTTGCGAGCCTCCTCGACACCCTTCTGAATGGCCGCAGGAACTTCCTTGGCTTTGCCGTAGCCGACGCCGACCAGTCCATTACCGTCGCCGACGATCACCAGAGCGGTGAAGCTGAAGCGACGACCACCCTTGACGACCTTCGACACGCGGTTGATCGTGACGACGCGCTCGATGTGGTTCGACTTCTCGGCCGACTGTCCGCCGCGACGATCGTCGCGACCGCCACCACGACGGTCGCCGCCGCCGCGGTTGTCCCCCGTGTTGGGGCCATTCTGTCCGGCGGGTCCGCTTCCGCCGTCACGCCTCTGACGTCCCGGCATCAGGCTGTCCTTCCGTTCGAAATGATGGTCATCAGAACTTCAACCCGCCTTCGCGAGCTGCGTCCGCCAGGGCCGCGATGCGACCGTGGTAGCCGTGTCCGCCGTGGTCGAAGACCACGGTCTCGACGCCGGCAGCCTTCGCGCGCTCGGCGATCAGCTGACCGACCTTTGCGCTGAGGGCCTTCTTGTCGCCGTCCGCGGCCCGCACGTCGGCCTCGGTGGTCGACGCCGCGGCCAGGGTGTGGCCTGCGAGGTCGTCCACGAGCTGGACGTGGATGTGGCGCGAGGACCGGTTGACGACCAGGCGGGGACGCTCGGGCGTGCCGGAGACCTTCTTGCGGAGACGGAAGTGACGACGCACCTTCGACAGGCGACGCTTCGTGGACGCATCCTTGCCGAGCGGAACCCGCTTGGCTTTCTGGTTTGCAGTCTGGCTCATATCACTTACCCGTCTTTCCGACCTTGCGGCGGATCTGCTCACCCTCGTAACGCACGCCCTTGCCCTTGTACGGGTCCGGACGACGGAGACGACGGATGTTGGCCGAGATCTGCCCGACCTTCTGCTTGTCGATGCCCGACACCGAGAACTTGGTGGGCGACTCGACCGCGAAGGTGATGCCTTCCGGAGCCTCGATCGGGACCGGGTGGCTGTAGCCGAGTGCGAACTCGAGGTCCTTGCCCTTGAGAGCGACGCGGTAACCGACGCCGTGAATCTCCATCTTGGTGGTGTAACCGTCGGTGACACCGGTGATGAGGTTCTGTACCAGGGTACGAGACAGACCGTGCAGCGCGCGGCTGCGACGCTCGTCGTCCGGACGGGTCACGCTGAGCGTGCCGTCGTCGTTCTTCGCAATGGCAATGGGCTCGGAGATCGTCAGGGCGAGTGAGCCCTTGGGACCCTTGACCGTGACGTCCTGGCCGTCGATCGAGACGTCGACGCCGCCGGGGACGGTGACGGGAATCTTTCCAATACGCGACATTGTGGTGGCCTCCCTTACCAGACGTAGGCGAGGACTTCCCCGCCCACTCCTTGATTGGCCGCCTGGCGATCGGTGAGCAGGCCGGTGGACGTGGAAATGATCGCCACGCCGAGGCCGCCCAGAACCTTGGGCAGGTTGGTGGACTTCGCGTACACACGCAGACCGGGCTTGGAGACGCGGCGCACGCCGGCGAGGCTGCGCTCACGGCTCGGGCCGTACTTCAGGTCGACGATGAGGGTCTTGCCCACCTCGGCGTCTTCGGTGCGGTAGTCGGCGATGTAACCCTCGCGCTTGAGGATCTCGGCGATGTTCGCCTTGATCTTCGAGTGAGGCAACTTCACCTCATCGTGGTACGCCGTGTTGGCGTTGCGCAGACGCGTCAAGAAGTCTGCGATGGGGTCGGTCATGGTCATGAGGTTGACCTCTACCTTTCTCACAACGGTTCCCTCTGCCGTTTCCGGCGCAGGCCTATCGCGAAGTAGGTCTTACGTTTCCCGGTCCGAGGTTACGAACCGGAAGTCTGTGGGGTGACGCCGCCGCCGAGGCGACGGCGTCACCGGCTCACCAGGAGCTCTTGTGGACGCCGGGCAGCTCGCCGGCGTGCGCCATCTCACGGACGCAGATTCGGCACAGGCCGAACTTGCGGAACACCGAGTGCGGACGGCCGCAGCGCTGGCAGCGGGTGTAGGCGCGCACCGCGAACTTGGGCTTCTTGTTGGCCTTGTTGACCAATGCCTTCTTAGCCATTAGCTCAGTTCTCCTTGAACGGGAAGCCGAGGTGCTTCAGCAGGGCACGGCCTTCTTCGTTGTTGGTCGCGGTGGTCACCACGGTGATGTCCATGCCGCGCGGGCGGTCGATCTTGTCCACGTCGATCTCGTGGAACATCGACTGCTCGTTCAGGCCGAAGGTGTAGTTGCCGTTGCCGTCGAACTGGTTGCCCGACAGGCCGCGGAAGTCCCTGATGCGGGGAAGCGCGACGGACACGAGACGGTCCAGGAACTCCCACATGCGGTCGCCACGCAGCGTGACGCGGGCACCGATCGGCATTCCCTCGCGGAGCTTGAACTGCGCGATGGACTTGCGTGCCTTGCGGATCTCGGGCTTCTGACCGGTGATCAGAGCGAGATCGTTGACGGCACCGTTGATCAGCTTGGCGTCGCGCGCGGCGTCACCGACACCCATGTTGACGACGACCTTGACGACGCCGGGGATCTGCATCACGTTGGCGTAGTCGAACTCGGTGTTCAGCGCAGCCTTGATCTCCTCGCGGTAGCGAGTCTTCAGGCGCGGCTGGATCTTGTTCTCAGTGGAGGTCATGTCAGATGTCCTTCCCGTTCTTCCGGGAAATCCGAACGCGCTTGCCGGACTCTTCGTCGGTCCGGTAGCCCACGCGAGTGGGGTTGCCGTCCGAGTCGACGACCGCGACGTTGGAAACGTGGATCGGGGCTTCCTGCGTGACGATGCCGCCGGAGGAGGCTCCGCGCTCGTTCGCGGAAACCGCGGTGTGCTTCTTGATGCGGTTCACGCCTTCGACGAGGACCTTGTTGGTCGCGGGGTAGGCCTGGATGACCTTGCCCTTCGCGCCCTTGTCCTTGCCGGCGATGACCAGCACGGTGTCACCCTTGTGCACCTTCATCACAGCACCTCCGGGGCGAGCGAGACGATCTTCATGAACTTCTTCTCACGCAGTTCACGGCCGACGGGGCCGAAGATGCGGGTGCCACGGGGATCGTTGTCCGGCTTGATGAGGACGGCGGCGTTCTCGTCGAACTTGATGTACGACCCGTCCGGACGGCGACGTTCCTTGGTGGTACGGACGATGACGGCCTTGACGACCTCGCCCTTCTTGATGTTTCCACCCGGGATGGCGTCCTTGACGGTGGCGACGATGATGTCACCGATCCCGGCGTAGCGGCGAGACGAACCACCGAGAACGCGGATGCAGAGAATCTCCTTGGCACCCGTGTTGTCGGCGACGCGCAGCCGCGACTCCTGCTGAATCACTTACTTCTCCTTGACCTGGACTGTTGCACGGCAGATTTCCGACCCGACGTGCGCGGTCTGTACCCGTGCCCTGCGAGAGGGGCCGCCCGGGTGGGCGGCACAACGGTGGGGTTGCCGTGCGTCTGCCGCAAGGCAACCCCACCATCGTACTGGATACATTATTCGGTTTCTTACTTGGCCTTCTCGAGGACCTCGACGAGGCGCCAGTGCTTGGTCGCGGACAGCGGACGGGTCTCCATCAGCTGCACGCGGTCACCGATGCCTGCGACGCCGTTCTCGTCGTGCGCCTTCACCTTGCTGGTGCGCCGGATGATCTTGCCGTAGAGCGGGTGCTTGACCCGGTCTTCGAGCTCGACCACGATCGTCTTCTCCATCTTGTCGGAGACGACGTATCCGGTGCGGACCTTGCGGCTGCCGCGCTCTTCAGTGCTCACTGCTTTTTCCTCACTCATGCCGCGTCACCTGCGTCCGGACCAACGGCCAGCCCGAGCTCACGCTCACGCAGAACGGTGTAGATACGCGCGATCTCGTGACGAACGGTACGAAGTCGACGGTTGTTGTCCATCTGACCCGTGGCCATCTGGAAACGAAGGTTGAACAGCTCTTCCTTCGACTCACGAAGCCGGGTGACCAGCTCTTCTTCGGTGAGCTCGCGGAGCTCTGCGGCTGGGGTTCCAGTAGCCATCAGAACTGCTCCTCCCTTGTCACGATCCGGCACTTGCACGGGAGCTTGTGCATCGCGCGGCGCAGGGCCTCACGAGCGATCTCCTCATTGGGGTAGCTCATCTCGAACATCACGCGACCGGGCTTGACGTTCGCGATCCACCACTCGGGCGAACCCTTACCGGAACCCATTCGGGTTTCGGCCGGCTTCTTGGTGAGGGGGCGATCCGGGAAGATGTTGATCCAGATCTTGCCGCCACGCTTGATGTGCCGGGTCATGGCGATACGAGCGGACTCGATCTGCCGGTTGGTGATGTAGGCCGGCTCGAGAGCCTGGATGCCGTAGTCACCGAAGGTCACCTGGGTTCCACCCTTGGCGGCACCCGAACGGCTCGGATGGTGCTGCTTGCGGTGCTTGACCCGCCGTGGGATCAACATGCGTCAGCCCTCCTTCTGTTCAGTCGTAGCGGGTGCATCGGCAGTGGCGGTCGCTGCGCGGCCGGCCTCGGTGCTGGTCGCGGTGGTGCCGGTGGCACCGGAACGACGGGGACGGCTCGGACGCTCACGGCGCGGGCGGTCGCCTGCGGGAGCAGCCACGTTGGCGGCCAGCTCACGCTTGCCACCGACGATGTCGCCCTTGTAGATCCAGACCTTCACGCCGATGCGGCCGAAGGTGGTCTTGGCCTCGTAGAGGCCGTAGTCGATGTCCGCACGAAGCGTGTGCAGCGGCACACGGCCTTCGCGGTAGAACTCCGACCGGGACATCTCGGCGCCGCCGAGACGACCGGAGCACTGAACGCGGATGCCCTTGACGTTGGGCTGACGCATGGCCGACTGGATGGCCTTGCGCATGGCGCGACGGAAGGCGACACGGTTCGAGAGCTGCTCGGCCACACCCTGTGCGACGAGCTGAGCCTCGGCCTCGGCGTTCTTGACCTCGAGGATGTTCAGCTGGACCTGCTTGCCGGTCAGCTTCTCGAGCTCGGAACGGATGCGATCGGCTTCGGCGCCGCGGCGGCCGATGACGATGCCCGGGCGAGCGGTGTGGATATCCACACGCACACGGTCACGGGTGCGCTCGATCTCGACCTTCGCGATGCCCGCGCGCTCCATGCCGGTGGCGAGGAGCTTACGGATCGCGACGTCTTCCTTGACGTACTCCGCGTACTGCTTGTCTGCGTACCAGCGAGACTTCCAGTCGGTGGTGATGCCGAGGCGGAAGCCGTGCGGGTTGATTTTCTGGCCCACTACTGAGCACTTCCCTTCCGGCGATTACGGGTCGATGTTCCGGTCTTCGGCAGGCTCTCCACGATCACGGTGATGTGACTGGTGCGCTTGCGGATACGGAACGCACGTCCCTGTGCACGCGGCTGGAACCGCTTGAGGGTCGCGCCCTCGTCCACAAACGCCGTGGCGACGACAAGCGTGCTCGGGTCGAGGTCGAGGTTGTTCTCGGCGTTGGCTGCTGCAGAGGCGATCACCTTGGCGACCGGCTCGCTCGCTGCCTGCGGCGCGAACTTCAGGATGTTCAGGGCGTCTTCAACCGAACGCCCGCGGACCAGGTCCACAACACGACGCGCCTTCATCGGCGTGACGCGCACGTGGCGCGCAACTGCCTTGGCGGTCGGGTTGGCGGTTTCGGTGTTGCTCATCGCCTCTTCGCCTTCCGATCATCCTTGATGTGACCCTTGAACGTGCGGGTCGGTGCAAACTCTCCGAGCTTGTGTCCGACCATCGAGTCGGAAACGAACACGGGGACGTGCTTGCGGCCGTCGTGAACCGCAAACGTGTGGCCGATGAAGTCCGGGATGATCGTGGAACGACGGGACCAGGTCTTGATGACCTGCTTGGTTCCCTTTTCGTTCTGCACGTCCACCTTCGCGAGGAGGTGGTCATCGACGAACGGGCCCTTCTTGAGGCTGCGTGGCATCCTTCACTCCCTCCTAGCGCTTGTTCTTGCCGGTACGGCGACGACGGACAATGAGCTTGTCGCTCGCCTTGTTCTTGCGGGTGCGGCCCTCGGGCTTGCCCCACGGGCTGACCGGGTGGCGACCACCGGAGGTCTTACCCTCACCACCACCGTGCGGGTGGTCGACCGGGTTCATCACGACACCACGGACGGTCGGGCGCTTGCCCTTCCAGCGCATACGGCCGGCCTTGCCCCAGTTGATGTTCGACTGTTCGGCGTTGCCGACCTCACCGATCGAGGCGCGGCAGCGAACGTCGACACGACGGATTTCGCCGGACGGCATACGCAGCGTGGCGTAGGTGCCTTCCTTACCGAGCAGCTGGATGCTGGATCCGGCCGAGCGGGCCATCTTGGCGCCGCCACCCGGGCGGAGTTCCACCGCGTGGATGGTGGTACCCGTCGGGATGTTGCGCAGGGGCAGGTTGTTGCCGGGCTTGATGTCGGCGCCTGCGCCGGACTCGACCGGAGCACCCTGGATCAGGCCCTTGGGGGCGATGATGTAGCGCTTCTCGCCGTCCGCGTAGTGCAGCAGGGCGATACGCGCGGTGCGGTTGGGGTCGTACTCGATGTGAGCGACCTTGGCCGGCACGCCGTCCTTGTCGTTGCGACGGAAATCGATCAGCCGGTAGGCGCGCTTGTGTCCGCCACCCTTGTGCCGGGTGGTGATACGACCGTGTGCGTTACGTCCACCGCGTCCGTGGAGCGGGCGAACCAGCGACTTCTCGGGGGTCGACCGAGTGATCTCGGCGAAGTCCGAGACGCTCGAGCCACGACGGCCCGGGGTAGTCGGCTTGTACTTACGGATTGCCATGAGTCTTCTCGTCCTCTATGTCTCGTCAAGTCCCGGGCGCTTACGCGACCGGTCCTCCGAAGATCTCGATGGGCTTGCTGTCGGCCGAGAGGGTCACGAGCGCGCGCTTGGTGTCCTTGCGCTTGCCGTAACCGAACCGGGTCCGCTTGCGCTTGCCCTGACGGTTGGCGGTGTTGACGCTGGTCACGGTGACGCCGAAGATCTTCTCGACGGCAATCTTGATCTGCGTCTTGTTCGAGTCCGGGTGCACCAGGAAGGTGTAGGTGCCTTCCTCGATCAGTCCGTAGGACTTCTCGGAGATGACCGGGGCGAGCAGGATGTCGCGGGGATCGGCGATGGTGCTCACTTGCCCTCCTCCTTGTTCTCTTCCTGGGCGGTCTCGGCGGGCCCGTGGATGAACGAGTTCAGCGCCTCGACGCTGAACACGACGTCATCGCTGTTGAGCACGTCGTAGGTGTTGAGCTGGTCGGGTGCAATGGGGTGCACGCCGTCCAGGTTCTGCACGCTCTTCCAGGCCGCGATGTCCTCGCGTCCGACGACGAGCAGGACCTTCTTGCGGTCCGAGATCTCGCCGAGGAAGGTGCGGGCGGACTTCGTGGACGGAGTCTGACCGGCAACCAGTTCGGTGATCACGTGGATGCGCTCGTTGCGGGCCCGGTCGGAGAGGGCTCCGCGCAGGGCGGCGGCCTTCATCTTCTTGGGGGTCCGCTGGCTGTAGTCGCGCGGCTGCGGGCCGTGGACGGTGCCACCGCCGGCGAACTGCGGTGCACGGGTCGAGCCCTGACGTGCGCGGCCGGTCCCCTTCTGGCGGTACGGCTTCTTGCCACCGCCGCGAACCTCGCCGCGGGTCTTGGTGGCGTGGGTGCCCTGACGTGCAGCAGCGAGCTGCGCGACGACAACCTGGTGGAGAAGCGCGATGTTGGCAGGCGCGTCGAAGATCTCCGCGGGGAGCTCGACGGTGCCGTTGGTCTTGCCGCCGGCGACCTTGACGTCCAGCGTCAGCTTGGTCGTCGATGTCTCGGTGCTGGTCATGCTCGTGCACCACCCTTCACTGCACTCTTGACGATCACGAGGCCACCCTTGCGGCCGGGGATCGCACCCTTGATCAGCAGCAGGCCGTTCTCGGCATCCACCTTGTGGACGGAGAGGTTCTGCGTCGTGATGCGGTCGCTACCCATGCGGCCGGACATGCGCATGCCCTTGAACACGCGGCCCGGAGTGGCGCAACCACCGATGGAACCGGGGCGACGGTGAACGGCCTGCGCACCGTGCGATGCACCCTGACCGGCGAAGCCGTGGCGCTTCATGGTTCCGGCGAAGCCCTTACCCTTGCTGGTTCCGGTGACGTCGACGTAGGCGCCGTCCTCGAAGACCTCGGCGGTAAGTTCCTGGCCGACCTCGTACTCCGAGGTGTCGGCAACGCGGAGCTCCACAACGTGGCGGCGCGGGGTGACGCCGGCCTTGGCGAACTGGCCGGAAGTCGGCTTGTTCACCTTGCGCGGGTCGATGGCGCCGAACGCGAGCTGCACGGCGCTGTAGCCGTCACGCTCTTCGGTACGAATCTGGGTCACGACGTTCGGTCCGGCCTTCACGACGGTGACCGGAACGACCCGGTTGTTCTCGTCGAAGACCTGGGTCATGCCGAGCTTGGTGCCCAGGATTCCCTTGATCTTGGTATCAGTCATTGTTTTTGTCTCCGCCGCGCTCACTGAATGTTGACGTCGACGCTGGCCGGAAGGTCGATTCGCATGAGCGCGTCAACCGTCTTGGGCGTCGGGTCGAGGATGTCGATAAGCCGCTTGTGAGTACGCATCTCGAAGTGCTCGCGCGAGTCCTTGTACTTGTGCGGCGAGCGGATGACGCAGTACACGTTCTTTTCGGTCGGCAACGGCACGGGTCCAACGACGCGGGCCCCGGTACGGGTCACCGTCTCGACGATCTTGCGCGCTGACGCGTCGATCGCCTCATGGTCGTAGGCCTTGAGCCTGATGCGGATCTTCTGTCCCGCCACGCTTAGTGTCCTTTTCTTGCCGCGTTTCGTAGTCCCACCCGAGTCGGGCCGAACTACCTCGTCTGCACAGTCCCTTACCTGGGCCGCAACTGTCCGAACGCTAGGCGACCGGGACACACCCGATCCGCTGCCGCTGTTCATCTGTCATGGTTCTCCGGTACACGCGGTCGGGCGTGTCGCCCTCCCACTCATTCTCCGACCCGGAACTTTTCAGCTTTTCGGGCCGGGAACGCGCACCGGATGCACTCGAATTCGAGTGCCAGTAGGTACTGCTTCCGTCTTGCATGTGGCCGCGAGCAGGTCATGTGATCTACACCGCGACGTTTCACCCCACCTGTTTCGGGCCGCAAACGATCGCGTCCCAGACAAGGCAACCCGACCAGTATGCCGTACCGGGCGGGAGACTTCAAACCGGGCTCGATTCCTCTCGTACTCGACCGAACTTACTCTGAAGTAAGATACGGGAGTGACTACCTCGAGTCCCACGTTCGCCGCGTGGCAGAAGCTCCCCGACAACACGCTCGGACACGTCCTCTTCTCTATCGGCATGTGTCTGCGCGTCCCCTACTTCGGCTCGGTACTCCCCCGCGTCGTCGAGATGCGCCCGGGCCGCTGCGAAGTCCGCGCACCGAAATGGTGGGGCGTGCGCAACCACCTGGGTACGTTCCACGCGATCGCGGCATGCAACCTCGCCGAGGCCGCCATGGGCATGCTGTCCGAGGCGACCGTGCCGTCGACCCACCGGTGGATCCCGAAGTCGATGACGGTCGACTACCTCGCCAAGGCGAACGGAACGCTGCGCGCCGTCGCGGAACTGCCGGAGCTGCCGGATTTTGCCGCGATCACCGAGGGCACCGACGTGGTGGTGCCCGTGCGCATCTTCGACCGACAGGGAGTAGAGGTGGTTCACGCCGACATCACGACGTGGGTCACGCCGCGGTAGAGCGCGAAAGGCGCATGTCGAAGCTCACATTCGTCTCGAAGTTCGCGGGAGTGACCCGAATTGCCGTGTGGCACTTCCCCGGAGCCGGAACGTCGCGGTACAGCACGACCTTCCGGCCGGACGGGATCGGTTTCCGCCGTGGTCGCCGAGGCCGAAGTGGTACAGACGTCCGGCATTTATCGTGTACCTGTCTTTACGCGTTACAGAAGTTTTTCCCACCCCTTCGTCGGGCGCGAAGGTGTTCCCCGGTCTGCCTTGATCACCCTCTTCGCGTGACATACTCGGGACATGCCAGCACCTGACTCCGCCGTTCTTGTCGAGGGAATCGAGAAATCCTTCGGTGACGTAGCAGCGTTGCGGGGTGTGAGCTTCGAGGTGCCCCGCGGCACGGTCCTGGGCATCCTGGGCCCCAACGGCGCAGGGAAGACCACCACCGTCAACGTGCTGTCCACTCTGCTGCGCCCCGATGCGGGCCGCGCGTTCGTCGCCGGACACGACGTCGTCGAGGAGTCGGCGAACGTCCGGCGCAGCATCATGATGACGGGCCAGTACGCCGCCCTCGACGAGTCGCTGACCGGCCGCGAGAATCTGGTGCTGTTCGGCCGCCTGATGGGCCTGCCCAAGGCGTCCGCGAAATCGCGCGCACAGGACCTCCTGACACAGTTCGATCTGCTCGAAGCGGGTGACCGGAAGGTGTCCGGGTACTCCGGCGGTATGCGCCGGCGCGTCGACATCGCCTGTGGCCTCGTGATCCGTCCCGAGGTGGTGTTCCTCGACGAGCCCACCACCGGCCTCGACCCCCGCAGCCGCCAGGGCGTGTGGTCCCTCGTGTCCGCACTGAAGGAGCAGGGCATCACGATCCTGCTGACGACGCAGTACCTCGAAGAAGCCGACCTGCTGAGCGACAACATCGTCGTCATCGACAAGGGCACCGTGATCGCCGAGGGCACGGCCGACGAACTGAAGGCCCGGACCGGCGGAAGCTACTGCGAGGTCGTCCCGGTGAGTCTCGACGACCTGCCGCGCGTCCGCGAAATCCTCTCGAGCCTCTGCCCACCCGGCCGGGCCATCGAGGAAGGCACCGACCGGCTGTCGATTCCCGCCGAACACGGCGCCCAGACCCTCGCCGAGGTTCTGCGCCGCCTCGACCTCGCCGGGGTCACGCTCGCCGACATCGCCCTGCGGCGCCCGTCCCTCGACGACGTCTTCCTCTCCCTCACCGGTCACGTCCGCGTCGACGAGAGCCTGCCGTCGTGACGGCGCCCGCCCAGCTCGGATTCGACAGTGCCCTCGAAGGCAGGCACCGGCGGCCGCAACCGTCGATCATCCAGCAGTGGATTGCGCTGTCCCAGCGGAATCTGCACACGATGTGGGTGTTCGGTCAGTTCTTCATCGCGGTGTTCGCCCCGCTGATCTTCACAGTCGGTTTCTATCTGCCGCTGCGTCTGGTGATGAAGTTCCAGGGCATCGACTACGCGCAGTTCGTCATGCCGATCATCGTCCTGCAGGCCATGGCGTTCACCGCGATCTCGGCGGCGCACCGCGCGGCCACCGAGGCGTCGAACGGCATGAATTCGCGATTCCAGACGATGCCGGTCGGGGCGGCGGTCCCGCTTGCCGCGCGAATGACAGCCTCCCTCGTGCACTCGACGATCTCACTCGTCGCCGCGATCGGCTACGGATACGCGATCGGCTTCCGGTTCGACGGCGGATTCGGGCTGACCGCGGCGTTCTGCGGGCTGGCGATGCTGATCGGCTTCACGCTCACGACGGGTGCCGACGCCCTCGGCACCCTGACCCGGAGCCCCGAGGTCACCAGTCAGGCGCTGACGCTCCCCCAGCTGATCCTCGGCATGTTCTCGTCCGGTTTCGTTCCGGTGACGCAGTTCCCGGAGTGGGCGCAGGGTTTCGTGCGAAATCAGCCCATCTCGCAGTTCTCCTCGTCCATGCGTGCCATGACGGAAGGCACGATCACGTTCCACCAGCTGACACCCACCCTGTTGTGGTGCGGAGGGCTGGCACTGGTCTTCATTCCGTTGTCGATCTGGTCGAATGTGAGGCGCGGATGACCACCGAATACCGATCCGACACACCGGCGACGGTGACCTTCCCCGAGGTGCTCGAACCCCACCCGGAGAATTCCTTCGCCGCACTCTTCTCGCACAGCCTGCTGCAGACCAGACGACTTCTACTCCGCTGGGCGCGCGACCCGTACACCATGCTGCAGGCGATCGTGTACCCGTCGTTGATGTTGCTGATGTTCTGGGCGGTGCTCGGGATCTCGATCACCAAGGCCACCGGGGTCAACAGCGTCTTCGGGACCGTTCCGATGATCACGCTCGTCGGCGCGATGTTCGGATCCATCGCGGGCGGCCTGTCGCTGAAGAAGGAATGGGCGGACGGGCTCCTGAGCCGGTTCTGGGTGCTGCCCGTGCACCGCGCGTCGGGCCTGCTCAGTCGCCTGATGGCCGAATCGGTGCGGATCATGCTCACGACGGTGCTGATCATCGCCGTCGGTTTCGCCATCGGGTTCCGGTTCGATCAGGGCATCCTCGCCGGTGTCGCGCTGATGCTCCTGCCGCTGCTGTTCGGGGTGAGTTTCGCGACGATGGTGACCGCCCTCGCCGTCAACGCGGCGAAGGCACCGCTCGTCGAACTCCTCTCCCTGCTGTGCACTCTCCTGCTGTTCTTCAACTCGGGATTCGTACCCACCGGCGCCTACCCCACGTGGCTCCAGCCGTTCGTGGAGAACCAGCCGATGTCGTGCGCGATCGACGCGATGAAGGGACTGTCGATGGGCGGTCCCGTCGCGGAGCCTCTGCTCAAGACCATCGCGTGGTCGCTCGCCGGGCTGCTGATCTTCACCTACCCCGCGGTGCGCGGCTATCGCCGGGCCGCGGGCAACCCGGCATAGCCCCTCGCATACCGGAGCTCAGAAGAATCTGATCCCGGCCAACCGGTGACGCACCGCCGTCGCGGGGGTCAGGAGCCAGTCGACCGTCTCGACGATCCGGCCGACGCGCAGCAGCAGCTCGTCGAGGTCCTGTTCGGGGGCCGTCAGCGACCCGACGACTCCGTCCACCGACCGGACCGTGCCTGCGAAGGTGTCGAGCCCGTCGGCGAACTTGTCCAGCAACGCGTCGAACCTGCCCAGCACGCGGGCGAATTCGTCGAGGGACGTCCCGATCTCGTGGGCCACCCCGTCGACGCGGCCGATCGTGACGTCGGCATTGAGTGCGGCCTGGGTGAGTCTCCTGATACGGCCGGCCGTATCGACACCGTCCGCCGCACCCGTCGGTTTGCTCATCGATGTTCTCTCCTCGGCTCGTGCACGGACCTAGCGCGGGGTGTGCCCCGTGAGTGGCGGCTCGATCACCAACGGATCGTCCGCGGCCGGTGGTCCGTAGACGCCGCCGTTCCTCGTCGCGTTCTCCTGACCCAGGTCGTCCGGTCGTGGAACGTTCACGGCACCCCGCTGCTCCAGGTACTGCTGCGACTGGCACGTCCAGTCCAGGGCGGGCGCACTCGGTTCCGCGTCGGTCACCAGACGGCGAGGGGCGTCGTACACGCACATCGGCCCCTGCGTTCCGACCAGGAAAAGGTCCGCGAGTCCGCCCTTCTCGATCGACGCGATCTTCGGCAGCGCGCCGGGCATGATCGTCAGGCCGTAGTCGAGGGAGGGTGTGCGGTCACCGACGATCCGGGTGGGGAGGACCAGATTCGTCATCAGGGCGCCCAGTGAGTCCCGATTTCCCGACAGCAACGAGTCCAGACTCGCCATCGTCTGCGGCGAGCGCCCGAGCAGGTCGACGAGCGCGGAATCGTTGGCCCGCAACTGCTCGAGGACGCTCCGGGCGGTGCTCGCCGATTCCGGCAGAGCGGCGGTGACGCCGTCCGCGGTGTCCAGGAGCGGCATGCCCTTGTTCACGATGGTCGACAATGCGTCGGTGCGGGTTTCGAGTGTCCGGGCGATCTCGGCGGAACCGTCGAGCAGGTTCTGCAGGTCGGGCCCCGTGCCCCCGAAGGCGGTGCCGAACGTGTCGGCCAGCGACGACAGAGCGGTGACGTCCATCGAGTTCACGAGGTCCGTGGTCTCGACGAGGGTCGCGTCGAGCGAGCGCGGGATTCCCTCCTCCGGAACCTCGACGACGTCTCCGTCCGCGAGGTACGGCGGGTCCGCACTGTCGGGCATGATGTCGAGCGCCTGGATGCCGATCGCGTTCTCGGTGGTGATCTTCGCCGTCGATCCGGCCGGCACCTGGGTACCGGGATGCAGTTCGATGCCGAGGACGACGCCCGTCCCTTCGGGGTTCACGTCGACGGAGCTGATAGTGCCCACTCCGACGCCGCGATAATTGACGGACGCTCCCTGGGCGAGGCCCGCGGCGTGGTCGAGCCGCGCACTCAGGTGAATGGGACTTCCGAACGTGTCCGGGCCTGCGACGTACCGCAGACCGAACAGCATCGCGGCGATCGAGATCACGAGGAACAGGACCAACTGCGCGACCACGTGACGTGTCGTCATCGGACGCCTCCGGCGAGTACCTCGGGCAGCGTGCGGGCTTCCGGCACCTCGAGCGGAGCCGATCCGGTGAGCAACTTGGCGATGACGGCGGTGACGTCGAACGTTCCGTCGAACGTCGTGTAATCGCCGGGTGTGGCCGCGGCGAATCCACCGAGGAACGTCGCCACCGAATTCAACGTCGGCACGAGTTGTGACTCGAACCCGTCGAGTGCCGTGAGCACGGCCCCCGCGTCGCTGATCTCGGCCGACAGTTCGGATCCGGCGCTGCCGAGGACATGTTGCGCCTCGCGGCTGAGACGCGACGCCTCCCCCATCAACGCGACGATCTGATCTCGTTGCGACACCAGGAGATCCAACGCAGGCGCCAGGCCGGTCATCGCCCGATCGAGGGTCGGTTGCCCGGCGGCGAGTTCCGCCGCGAAGGCATTGGACGCCACCATCGCCCGGTCGAGTTCGTCCCGATGGTCGTCGACGACGCCCAGTGTGTCGTTCAACATGTCCACCAGTTCCCGGACCTTGTCCGAGCGGCCCGCGAAGGCGACGGTCAATTCGTTCATGATGGCGTGCATCTGGTCTATGCCGCTGCCGTTCAGCACGGTGGCCAGCGCGGCCAGGCCACTCTCGATGTCGGGACCGCGCGACGTCCGGTCCAGTGGGATGGTGTCACCCTCGCTCATCGGCGCGCCCGCCGCGTCCCCGACGTCGAGTCGGACGAAGGGATTGCCGAGGGCCGTGGGCAATTCGATCCGGGCCGTCGCATCCTGCGGTATCGGGACGTCGTCGCGGATCCGCATCTCGATCCGAGCGGTGAAGTCCCGGGTCGACACGTCCGAGACTCGGCCCACCACCTCTTGACCCACCCGGACCTCGGCGCCCGGGACGACACGATCGACACCGTCGAACTGCGCGGAGATCTGATACGACGGACCGTCCGGCGAACGGCCCACCGACAGATCCTGCAGGCTCAGCGAACACCCCGCGACCGGCAGCGCCATACCGACGACCAGCGCCGCCGTCAGCGATTTCGTTCTCGTCCGGATCGTCATCGTCCTCCGACCATGAGTTCGCGCAGCCCGAACGGGTCGGACATGCTGGGCGGAAACTGAATCGGGTTGGTGATTCCCGCTCCGCGGCAGAGGATCGGATCGACCACCGCGCAGAGCGGGGACGTCGGCTCGGCCTGCGCCAGGTTGGTGGAGATGTTCAGCCGGATGCGGGCACGCTGGTCAGGAGTGACCGCACGCTGGATGTTGTCGATCAGCAAGGGCACCAGGTCCATGATCTCGGCGAGGTCGGTGTCGTGCCTCTGCAGCACCTCGCTCACTCCCGCGAGGTTGTCGATGCCGGCGGCGACGTCGCCGCCCCGGGCGGACACGAGTTGGTCGAACTGGTTCAGGAGCGCGGACAACTGGTTCACCGTGTCGCCGATCGCGAACTGCTGGCCGGCGAACTCGTCGCCGATCGCAGTGAGCGAACCGGCGAGTGAATCGACCTGCGCCTGACGCGACGAGATCGCGTTCACGAGCACCTCGAGGTTGTCGACGAGCGCGCCGACATCCGCGCTGTTGCCTGCGATCACCGAACTCGCCTGCGACAGTGTGCGGATGGCGTCGTTCATCGCGGGACCGAGGCCGTCCGAGGACGCGGCGGCAGCGGAGATCGCTGCGCCGGCATCGCCTCCGTCCGGACCGAGCGCCTTGACGACGGTGTCGACGCTGTCCATCAACTGGTCCCAGGTGATCGGCGAATGACTGCGCTCGGGTGCAATGGTCTGCCCGCTCTCGAACACCGGGCCGCCGGTGTACGCGGGGCCGAGTTCGACGAATCGCTCACCGATCGCGGACGTCACCAGCACGTACGCGTTCGCGTCCGCGGGCAGCACGATGTCCGACGCGACGGACATCGTGACCATTACGGTCGCGCCTCTCGGCTCGACCGCCTCGACCGTGCCGACCGGAACCCCGAGCACCGAGACCTTGGTGCCGGGGAACACGCCGTTGACGTAGGCGAATTCGGAATGCACGACGGTGGACGACGTGCGGAAGATCAGCAGCCAGCCGGCCACGACGATCGCCACCACGAGCGCGAGCACGCCGCCGATCCCGGCGACCCGGCGCGCGATACCCGCGTTCACGAGCACCCCGTGATCAGTCCGACGACGCACAGCAGGTTGTCGGCGATGACGGCCGACGGCGCGGAGACGTCGGCCCAGTCGCCGGTTCCGGTCGCGTTCACGAGGGCCCTCGCGGCCGGTGCACCCGTGGTCAGGAGCGCGTCGAGGTTGGCGAGGTTCGCCTGCAACCGGTCCGTCACCTGCCTCGCGTTGGCGAGCAGTGAATCCAGCTCGGCGGTGTTCTCGCCGAGGAACTGGGATGCCTGTGCGACGAGCGCCTGGAGATCGTCGACCATCTGGCGGATGGCTGCACGCCGGGTGGCGAGTGTGTTCATCACGACGTCCGCGTTACCGAGCAAGGTGGTGAGCTGACCCTGCTGACCGACCAGCACGTCCGTGAGGGTCCGCGAGCTGTCGAGCAATTGCGTGACCTGATCGGCGTTCTTCGCCAGGATCGTGGACGCCGCGCTCACACCCGCCAGTGCCTCCCGGTTGAGGTTCGCGTCCTGCGGCAACGTCTCCGTCACCACCGCAAGCATCTTCTGCAGTCCCCCGAGGTCGAGTTCGTCCGCCGTCTCGATCGCGGACGATCCGATGTCGTCGAGCGAATACGGAACGCTGGTGCGGCGGAGTGGAATCACCCCGTCGTCCCCCAGGTCTCCCGGCCCCGACGGCGCGACGTCCAGATAGCGCTTGCCGAGGATGGTCGACAGCTTCACCCCCGCGGACGTCGTCGATCCGAGGTGACGTTCACCGTCGAGCCGGAAGTGCACGACCACGTGATCGCCCGCCAGGTCCACTCCGGTGACCCGGCCGGCGGGGACCCCCGCCACGTACACGTAGTCCGAATCGGTCAGGCCCGCAGCGTTCGCGAGTTCGGCCGTGTACCCGTCGGTCCGCACGGCGAAGCTCACCCGCGGGATCACCAGAACCAGCGCCAGCGCCAGCGTTGCCGCGAGAATTCCCACGATTCCGACGATCAGCGGGTTGACGGGCCGCACTCGCTGATTTCCGGCCAGCGAGTCCCAGACGTCGCGCACGTTCTCGGTGACACTCATTGGCAGTACCTCGAATGCAGGTCGGGACCGAGGGCGCCTTCGCGACCGTCGACGTTGACGATGAAGGTGCACAGGTAGATGTTGAGCCACGAGCCGTACGAGCCCGAGCGGTCGACGGAGGAGAAGAACTCCGGCATGGCCACCATGAGGTGATCGAATTCCGGGTTGGCGCCCAGCATCGCCCCCGTCAGCGAGTGAAGTTGTTCCACGGTGCGGCCGAGCTCCGGGACGCGCCCGTCCACGATCTGCAGCGCCGAGCGACTCACCGCCGCACTCTGATCGAGGGTGTCCATGAGAACCTCGTTGTTCTCGGCCAGCATCCCGGTGAACTGGGTGAGGCTGTCGACGAGGTGGGACAGCTCGGGACCCCGTGCCGCCGCCGTTCCCACCACCACCTCGAGGTTCCGGATGAGATCACCGATCAACTGATCGTGATTCGCCAGGTTGCCGGTGACGTCCGCCACCCTGCGCAGCAGAGTTTCCATGCTCGCCTTCCTGCCGTCGAACACCGCGACGACTTCGGTGGCGAGTGCGTTGACCTGTTTCGGGTCGATGGCGTCGAACAGTGGCTTGAATCCGTTGAAGAGACTGGTGAGGTCGAGTGCGGGCGACGTTCGGTCGAGCGGAATCGTGTCGCCCTCCTCGAGGGTGCCCTCGCCCGACGGCCCGGCCGCGAGATCGAGATACCGGACCCCCAGGAGGTCGCCGTACCGGATGGCGACGGTGGTGTCGGCGGGAAGCTTCTGATCGCGCTGCACCTCGAAGTCCACCAGGGCGGTGGCACTTCCGGCGTCGCCGTCGACGATGTCGATCGAATCGACACGTCCCACCCGCACACCGGCGATGGTGACGTCGCTGCCGGGAGTGACACCCTGGGCGTCGGTGAACAACGCCTTGTACGTGACGGTCTGCCCCTCGACCGGGACCCGCAGCGTGTTCACGACGAGCACTGCCGAGAGGATGCCGAGGACGCCGAAGATCGCCAGTTTGATTGCCGAGTTCCGGACGCTCATCCTCCGCCACCTCCCCCGCAGTTCGGTCCGTCCATGCCGGGATACTGCGGGCAGTCGGCCGACGTGTAGGGCCGCGGGTTGGACAGGTCCGCGGCGACCCGGACCGCGAACTTGCCGGTGGCGAAGACGGCGGCGCCGGCCTCGCCGAACGGGCCTGCCTCGTCGAGGGTGGCCCGCAGCAGATCGGACTTGCTGGCCATGGTGCCCAGGGTCGGCGAGACGTTCAGGGCCACCGCGATCATGTTGTCCGCGTTCTGTTCCAGGACGTCGCCGGAATTCCTCGAGACGACGAGCGAAGCGGCGAGGAAACCGGTGAAGCTGTCGGTGTTCTCGACGAGTGTGTTCGACAGCGACACCGCGGCGTCCATGGCGGCGAGGACGTCCGGCGCGGCCGCGGCCAGTTGCTCACTGATCCGGGCGATCTGTGGCGTCCGCTCCGCGACCGACTCGACGAGTGGCGCGGTGGATGTCGCCACAGCGTGGAGGCTGTCGATGGTGTGCCCCAACTGCTCGCCGCGACCCCGCAACGCGTCGGCGACGGCGCTGAGTGCGGCCTGCATCTGTTCGGGTTTCACCCGCGACAGCATGTCGTAGACCTTCGAGTACAGGTCGTACATCTGGACGGTCTCCGCCGAGGTGTCGGGTTGCAGCCGCGCCCCGGCCTCGAGTCGGGCGCCGCCGCTTCCGGCGGTCGACACCAGCTCGACGGTCTGGTCGCCGAACAGCGTGCGGGGAACGACCCGCACCTCGACGGAAGCCGGGATGTGACGCATCTGCTCGGGGCGGAGACTGATGTCCATGCCCGTCTCGTTCATTCCGGCGTCGACACTCGACACGGTTCCGACGGTCGCCCCCTTGTAGGACACCGTGGTGTGCGACTTCACGGCACCGGCGTCGGCCGGAAGTGTCGCTGTCACCACGGGATCGGTGACGATCGTTCCGGTGCCGAAACCGACCAGCAATGCCGATCCCAGAATCAGGACCGCCACTCCGATCACCCCCCGCACGGCGAGTGCGCCGGTGCCCGGACCACCCGGGCGGCCGCGCATCACGGCAACCCCAGGGCGGGGGCGGACGGGACGAGACCCCACAGCGAGAGCGTCAGCAGCAGATCGACGATACCGATGGCGAGGATGCTGGTCCGCAACGCACGTCCGGCCGCACGGCCGACGCCCTCGGGGCCGCCGTGCGCGTGGTATCCGTACGAGCAGTGGACGAGCGCGATGATCGTCGCGAACACGACGGCCTTGACGAACGAGTACACGACGTCGGTGGGGGTGAGCATGAGATGGAAGTAGTAGTCGTAGGTTCCGGCCGACTGCCCGCCGAACGTGACGATCACGAGCCGCGATGCCAGGTACGACGACAGCAGGCCGACGACGTACAACGGCACCACACAGATCAGGCACGAGACGAGTCGTGTGCTCGCGAGGAACGGCAGCGACCGGATCGCCATCGCGTCCAGCGCACTGATCTCCTCCGAGATGCGCATGGCGCCGAGCTGCGCGGTGAACCCGGTTCCGACCTTCGCCGCGAGCGCGATGCTGGCGATCACGGGCGCCAGTTCGCGGGTGTTGAGGATCGCCGACAGGAGTCCGGACAGCGATCCCATGCCGAGCAGGTCCAGTCCGCGCAGCCCCTCGATGCCCACCTGCGTCGCAGCGACGGCGGACATCGCAAAGACGACACCGATCGCGCCGCCGCCGGCGAGCAGCGTGGCACCGCCGAAGCTGATGTCGCCGATCTGACGCATGATGTGCCGCCAGTACTTCACGATGGCGAGGGGAACTCCGGCGATCACGCTGCCGTAGAACGTGAATTCCCGCCCCAGCCCCGTCATCAGGTCGAGGGGCTGACGAGCCCGGGCCCGCACCCAGTGCACTGCGGGCCATCTGGTGCTCACGACCATCAGTAACCACCTACCGGGACGACGAGAACGGAATAGAGCTGACTGAGCACGGTGTTGACGATGAAGACCAGGATGAAGGCCAGAACGACGGCCTCGTTGACGGCGTCGGCGACACCGCTGGGCCCGCCCTTGGCGTGCAGCCCCTTGAAACTGGCGACGAGCGCCGACGTCACCGCGAACGCCGTCGATTTGACGAGGGCGACCACAAAATCCGACAGCCGCGTGTACTGCGACAGTGCGGTGAGAAAGCTTCCCGCCGAACTGTTCTGGACGATCACCTGGAAGAGGAAGCAGGCCGACACTCCGACGGCGGTGACCATCGCGCAGAGTGCGATGCCGACGATCACCGCTGCGAGCACGCGCGGGACCACGAGCCGCTCGATCACATTGAGCCCGAGCACCTCCATGGCCTCGACCTCTTCGCGGATCGTCCGCGAGCCGAGGTCGGCGCAGATCGCGGACCCTCCGACCCCGGCCAGCATCAGCGCGCACACCAGGGCGGACGCCTGCCCGACGATCACGAACCCCACGACCGCCCCGGTGTACCCCTCGGCGCCGAGCTGACCGGCGAGGCTACCGATCGTGACAGCGATGAGGACTCCGATGGGGATCATCAACAGCAGGGCGGGTGCCGATGTGACCGACGCGATCCGCCAGGCCTGATCCAGCAGTTCCCGCCAGGCCAACTTGCGCCGCACCAGAACTCGCACCGCGGCCACCGTGGTCGCGATAGAGAATCCGATGAGTGCGCCGACTTCGTTGGCGAAGTGACTCACGGGCCCTTTGGCGGGTGGCAACTCGAATGTCACGCGGTCCTCCCCCGTTGCCGGTCACCGCAGAGCGGGGACCGGCCTCGAGATGTTCGATACGGGGTCAGACGACCGCGACGCCGGATGCGCCGTGGGCCTTTCGGAGCTCGCCTTTGACGACCTTGCCGCTGGCGTTGCGGGGCAGCGCGTCGACGATCACGACGTCTTTCGGGTGTTTGTACCGGGCGAGCTTGTCGTCGAGCCATGCCGCGAGTTCGTCCACAGTGAGGTCGGATCCCTCGTCGTCGAGTGCGACGACGGCGACGGGCACCTCGGTCCACTTGGGATCGGGCCGGCCGACGACGGCGGCCTCCCGGATCCGCGGATGTCCGAACAGGACGTTCTCCATCTCGGCGCAGTAGATGTTCTCTCCGCCGGAGATGATCATGTCCTTCTTCCTGTCGACGACGTAGACGAATCCTTCGTCGTCCTGCCGCACCAGATCTCCGGAGTGGAACCACCCGCCGGCGAACGCGTCCGCCGTGGCGGCCGGGTTCTGCCAGTACTCGAGCATCATCGTCGGTCCGCGGTAGACGATTTCGCCGACGGTCCCGGGTGCGACGACGTTCATGTCGTCGTCGACGACGCGTGTCTGGATCGTCGGGATCGGTTTGCCCACCGAACCCAGTTTGCGGATCGCGTCGTCCCCGTCGAGGACACAGGTGATGGGCGACATCTCGGTCTGCCCGAACACGGCGACGATGAGCGCCCGCGGGAACGTGTCCGCCATGGCGCGCAGCACAGTATCCGATGCGGGCGCCGCCCCCCAGCTGATGACGCGGAGGGCGAGATCGCGACCCCGGACGGTCGGGTCGGCGCAGACGGCCTGCCACTGCACCGGCACGAGGAACACCGTCGTGATCCGCTCCTGCTCCCACACGTCGAGCATCTCGGTGGGGTTGAACGCCTTGAGCGGGTGAATCACCGTGGTACCGCCGAGCATCAGCATCGGGGCGACGGAACCGAGCGCGGCCACGTGGAACACGGGGGACGCGAGGAACCCGATGTCGTCGCCGCGGTCGTAACGCATCGCGCGGATACAGGTGATGGACTGTCCGACCATGTTCGAGTGCGACAGCACCGCCCCCTTGGGCGTACCCGTCGTTCCGGACGTGTAGAGAATCAGCGACGGTGTGTCCTCCGGCAGATCGACGGGGGCATGGGCCGGGCCGGACTCCGACACGAGTTCTTCGTAGCCGAGCATGTCGGCTTCCGTGTCGGCGCCGATGTTCACGACCAGGCTCAGTTCGGGAACGTCCTGCCGCACCGCCGCGACCAGCGGTGCGAGCGCGGGCTCGGTGAACACCGCACAAGCCCCGGAGTCACGGGCGATGAACGCGACCTCGGGCGGGGTGAGCCGGAAGTTGACGGGGACCGCGATGGCGCCGAGGGCATTGATCGCGAGAACCGCTTCGAAGAATTCGGTGCGGTTGAGGGTGATCAGCAGAACACGGTCGCCGAACTTCACGCCTCGCCGGGACAGTGCGCCGGCGAGCGCCTCCGATCGGTCGTGCAATTCGCGCCAGGTCGTACTATGGCCGAGAAAGCGGAACGCGGCCTGATCGGGCTTCATCTCCGCGTGCGACGCAACCCAGTTGTTCCAGTGGTTGCGGCGGGATTGCAGTGGCTGCTCCAGCAGCTCGCTACGTGACGACATGTGGTGGTGGTCCCTTCGCTGTACTCGTGTCCGGCGCCCGTCTGCCTGTTCGGACCCGCACCGAGCTGTGACGAGTATTACAGATCTCGACGTCTATCGGAACAGTCTTGTTAACCGCAATTCGCATCAGCTCCGGAAGTTCGGAGCGCGTTTCGCGAGCATCGCGGTGACGCCTTCGACGAAGTCGGGGGCCTGCAGCAGTTCCGCCTGGCCCGCCTTCTCGCGGTCGAGTGATGCGTCCAGAGCTGTGAGCGTCGCTGCGGTGAGTGCCCGCTTGGTGAGTTCGATGGCCCGCCTCGGACCACGAGCGAGCCGGGCCGCCACGGCATCGACGTGCGCGGCGAGTTCGTCCGGAGGGAGGACGCCCGCGATCAGGCCGTCCCGCTCCGCCTGCGCGGCGGGCAGGCGCTCTCCGAGGAGTGCCATCCGGGTAGCCCGTGCCCGGCCGACGGACGCCGCGATCAGCGCGCTGGAACCGCCGTCTGGCATCAACCCGATGTTGACGAACGCAAGAAGTAGATAGGCGTTCTCGGAGGCATACGTCAGGTCGGCCGTCAGCGCGATGGACGCCCCGACACCCGCGGCCGCCCCGTTCACCTGCGCGATGACCGGGACCGGCAACTCGACGATGGCACGAACCACCCGGTTGGCGGAGTCCATCACCACCTCCGCGGGCGCTTCCCGGCCCCCGGCCGCGGCGGCCGCCGCGAGGTCCGCGCCCGTGCTGAAGGCCTTGCCCGCCCCCGCGATGATCACGACGCGAACCGAGGAGTCCGTGGCGGCTGCGGTGAGCACGTCGCCCAGTGCCGTCATGTGTGCCAGGTCGAGGGCATTCATCCGGTCGGGGCGGTCGATCGTGATCCGGAGGATCCCGGCCTCGTTGACGACGCGCAGCCCGTCGACCGCCGGGGCGGTCACGACACCGCTCCGATGCGCGAGTCGACCGTGCTCGCGAGCCGTCCGGTAATGATCGATTCCGCCTCCGTGACCATCCGGGTCACGAGTTCGCACACGGTCGGGATGTCGTCGATCAGGCCCTGGCTCTGTCCAGCGGTCCAGATTCCGGCGTCGAGATCGCCCCTTTCGAACACCGTGCGTCCCCGGGCTCCGGCGACGAGATGCTGGATGTCGGCGAATTCGCAGCCACGGGATTCGATGTCGACCACCTCGGTGCTGACCGCGTTGGTCGCGACGCGGGCGGTGTTGCGAAGGGAGCGGAAGATGAGTTCGGTGTCGCGTTCGGTGTTGGCGACGATCTGTTCCTTGACGGCGTGTGCCACCGGGGATTCGACCGTGCACATGAATCGGGTGCCCATGTTCACGCCGTCGGCGCCGAGTGCGAGTGCTGAGACGAGACCACGCGCGTCCGCGATACCTCCGGACGCGATCAGGGGGATCGTGAGCTTTCGGGCGGCCGCCGGGATCAGGATCAGGCCCGCGACGTCGTCCTCACCCGGGTGCCCTGCGCATTCGAAGCCGTCGATGCTGACCGCGTCGACACCCACCTGTTCCGCCTTCACCGCGTGCCGCACGCTCGTGCACTTGTGGATCACCTTGATCCCCGCGTCCTTGAGGTGCGGGAGGTGGTCCACCGGATTGGAGCCGGCGGTCTCGACGATCCCGATTCCGGAATCGATGATCGCCTGGCGGTACTCGGCGTACGGCGGCGGGTTGATCGACGGGAGGATCGTCAGATTCACACCGAAGGGCTTGTCGGTGAGCTCCCGTGTGCGGGCGATCTCCGCAACGAGATCTTCGGGAGTCGGCTGGGTGAGCGCGGTGAGAAATCCGAGCGCCCCCGAATCGGCCACGGCCGCTACGAGTTCGGCACGGCCGACCCACATCATGCCGCCCTGGACGATCGGATGCTCGACACCGAAGGCCTCGGTGAATTTCGTCCTCATCTCAGTTCACCTCTTCGAACGTGCCGCCTGCGGCAGCCTTGTCCAGCAGTAGTTGGGGTGGAAGGAATCGGTCGCCGTACCGCGCGGCCAGCAGCTGCGCCCGGGAGACGAACCCCTGGATCCCGCCCGCGTATTGGTCGATGTAGCGGGCCACGCCACCGGTCCAGCCGGGGTACCCGATGCCGAGAATGGAACCGACATTGGCGTCGGTGGTCGACTCGAGCACCCCCTCTTCCAGGCATCGGACCGTCTCGACGGCCTCGATGAAGAGCATCCGCTCCTTGATGTCCTCGAACGGGATCTCGGTGTGCGCACCATCGCGCCGGAACATCTCGAGCCCGGACCACAATCCGACGCGCTTACCGTCCGCGTACTCGTAGAAGCCGGCGCCTGTGGAGCGACCCTTGCGGCCGAACTCGTCGATCAGCGCCGGGTCCAGATTCGGATTCCAGACCTGGATCTCCTCGATCAACCCGACCGCCAGGTCGATGGGCTTGGTGCCGTGCAGGGCACCGTTGCTCTTGCCCCGCCCACGAGGGGTTCTGATCGCGTCGAAGATCAATGCCTGCCCGCTCTGCCGGGTTGCACTCATGTTCCAGCTACCTCCGATAGTTCGAAATGTGACAACCAGGAGCGCACGACCGTCAGGAGAGACCGCGGGCACATGCGAATTTCGGTTAACTTATTCCGCCTGTTCCTCACGTGTCAATACCCCCACGACACCTTGTCGGCCGGATTCACCGGCATTTTCCGAGAATGCGGCGTGAGAATTTCTCCGAACGCAACCCTCAGCCGACCAGACGATGCGAAAGTCTCGGTTAAGATGATCGACAGTTAAACTGGCAGATGACTGCCAATTACTGGAGGTGACCGTGGCTCGGACCAGCACGACGGCCGGTGCCGCCACCGAGCGGCCGATCCGCCGTCGCCCGAAGAACCGCAAGGCCCAGATCGCGAACGTCGCTGCCGAGGCCTTCAGCGAGCGCGGCTACCACGCGGTCGGCGTCGACGAGATCGCGGCCACCATCGGGATCTCCGGCCCCGCCCTCTACCGGCACTACCCCAACAAGTACGCCCTGCTCGTACACGCCGCCACCACGACGGCCGACGCTCTGCAGGCAGCCGCGGACGGCGCGCTCGAGGGGATGGCCGAACGCGAGCCCGGAGACCGCCTCGACCATCTGATCTCCGCGCTCGTCGCGAATACCATCGAGAACCGCAAGGTCGCCGGGCTCTACCGCTGGGAGGGCCGGTACCTCGAGGCCGAGGATCGCACGCGAATCCGCGACGTCTTCGTTCACGTCACCCAGTGCGTGGCGGGCCCCCTGCGGGAACTGCGCCCCGAACTCACGTCCGTCGACGCCACGACACTGGGGGCGTCGACACTGAGCGTGATGGGAAGCATCAGCGCACACCGCACCACCCTCGCGACGCGCCGGCTCGGCGCGCTACTCGAGTCGGCGTGCGAATCGATCCTGCACGCGACACTGCCTCCCGCCGTCCCGGCCGACGGCAGGAACGCGGGCACAGGTGCGGTACGCGGCCTGGCGGTGACGTCCAAGCGCGAGTTGCTGATCAACGAGGCCGTGAAGATATTCGACCGGCACGGCTATCACGACTCGAGCATCGAAGAAATCGGCGCCGCGGCCGGCATCAACGCGTCGAGCGTGTACCGCCACTTCCCCAGCAAGGCCGACCTTCTCGCGGCGGTGTTCTACCGCGCGTCCGACCGGCTGGCTGTGGCTACCTCGGCAGCGCTGTCCACCGCCACCGGCCCCGAGGATGCACTCCGCACACTCGCGGAGTCCTATCTGGAACTCGCCTTCCGGAACCCGGAAGTGCTGTCGGTGTACTTCGCGGAGATCGGGAATCTCCCGAAGAACGAGCGGACCAATCTCCGCAACGTGCAGCGCCTGCACGTCGAGGAGTGGGTCCACCTGGTGACCACCGTGCGCTCCGAACTCTCGGCTCCGGAGGCACGGTTCCTGGTTCACGCGGCGCTGGGTTTGGTTCTCGATATCGGCCGACTGGTCCACTTCGACACCCGCGAGGAGTCGCGTGCGCGTCTCCACACCCTGATGACGGCGGTACTACTGGGCCACTGAGGCCGTGTCCCTGGACGAGTCGCCCAGGGGCACAGCCGTCATGCGACCTGTCGACGGGCTCCACGGTGATTGTCGCTGTCCGCGCCCAGATCCCGGGGACGGTAGCCGACCGGGTATCCGGGATAGCTCCGGTTGTGCCGATCCCGGGCGGCCTTGGACTCCCGCCGCGGCGGCAGGAAGCGCACGAACCTCGCACGGATCCGCAGCGCACGGCGGGACGCGTTCTGCAGCCAGATCGGGGCGGCGGGAAACCCGAACGCCGACAGCATCATCGGGTCGAGGAGGGCGTAGACCCCCTGAGCGACGAGCGGCCGGAGAGGCGCCGGAAACCAGGAACAGAACAGCTTCAGCGTGTAGGTGCCGACGCGATGGTTGTCGTCGGTGTACCGGAAATGCTTCCGCTCGTAGTCCACCTTGAACCGGTAGAAGTCCTCGAAATGCTCGGGAATGTTCTTGATTCCCATTCGGATTCCCACCTGGCGGTAGAAATGGAAACACGCGAGACGCTCGTTCGGGGTCAGCCGCCGCCACCCGAAGCGGTCGATCCAGTCGATCGGCTCGTAGATGAAGGTGGTCAGCACGTACAGCATGTCGTCGTTGTCGATGTCGTACTTGCCGTGCATGCGGTTCACGACGCGCAGCGATTCGACGCCGCGCTCGGAGTCGTAGCCGTGTTCGACGAGTTCGGCCATCAGCAGCGCGGTGTCGTCGTACCGCTTCTGTGGCCGTTTCTCGAACTCACCGGTGCGTTGCAGCAGTTCCGAAATGGTGGGGACGCAGTACGTCCGGAACAGCGCGAACTCGAGGGATCGCTGGTAGTCCCACGGAAATTCGTAGCCGGCCGTGATGCGATGGATTTCCTGGTGATCCCGAATCGGGTCGAGTTCCTCGATGCGGCGCCGCCAGCCGTGCCTGCCCCGCGGAACCTCGCCCGGCGCGCCGGTGTCGGCACGCTTGGTCTTCATCAGCATGTGAATACCCTCCTGCCGTGTGATCAGCGTCCGTGCCGGTTCTTCAACATCCAGGCCGAGATCTTCATGTCCCGCGACTTGCGCTGCATGGTGAGCAGGTTCAGCGGAGCCGCGAACTTCTGCCTGGCGATGGATTTGACCCGGCTGAATTCACGCAGACCGTCGGCGCCGTGGATGCGGCCGAAGCCCGAATCTCCGACACCCCCGAACGGCAGCGCCGCCACACCGGCGAACCCGAGCACCGAACCGATCGTCACGACTCCGGTCCTGAGCTTCTCGGCAGCCTGCATCGCCTTCGTCGCATCCTTGGTGAAGATGGATGCGCCGAGCCCGAACGTGGTGCCGTTGGCCTTCGTGACCGCTTCGTCGAGGCTGGCGACCTTGTTGATGACGACCGTGGGTCCGAACGTCTCCTCGCGGATCGCGGTGCTGTCCTCGGGAACGCCGGTCAGCACGATCGGCCCGACGTAGCCGTCCTTGATGGAGTCCAGTCCGCCGACCACCGCGGATCCGCCCTTGTCGAGTGCGTCCTGGACGTGGCCGCGGACGACGTCGGACTGGCCGGCCATCGTCATCGGACCGTAGGCGGCGTCCCGGGGGCCGGGGTGCAGGACCTTCGACTTCTCGGCGACCAGTCGGACGAACTCGTCGTACACCGAGTCGACGACGTAGATGCGCTCGACGCCGGCGCACGTCTGTCCGGCGTTGCCCATCGCGCCGAACACCGCGAAGCCGGCCGCCTCGTCGAGATTCGCGTCGGCGTCGACGAGCATGGCGTCCTTGCCGCCCGCCTCGACGACGAGGGGGGTGAGCGTTTCGGCGCACGCGGCCATGACGCGCTTGCCGGTGGCGGCAGATCCGGTGAAGGCGATCTTGTCGACCCCGGCCGAGACGAGAGCCGCGCCGGTCGACCCGTCTCCGGTGACCACCTGCAGCACGGGTTGGTTGGGAACGAGCGTCTTCCACTTGTCGGCGAGCCACACCGCGACCCCGGGGGTCAGCTCGCTGGGTTTGAAGACGACAGTGTTGCCCGCCGCCAGCGCATAGGAGATCGACCCCATCGGCGTGTACACGGGGTAGTTCCACGGCCCGATGACACCGACCACACCCATCGGCTCGTATCCGACACTGCTGGCCTGGTTCGCGCTGACCAGGCCCGACGGCACCTTGCGCCGCTTCAGGACCTTGCCCGCGTTCTTCGCGGCCCAGTCGAGGTGTTCGACGGCGAGCATCACTTCGAGGAGCGCGTCGTCGTACGGCTTACCGGTTTCGGCGGCGACGAGTGCGGCGAGCTGCTCACCGTCTCGCGCGACGGACTTCTTCCAGTCGAGGAGCCATTGCTTGCGGCCGTCGAATCCGAGAGCGTTCCACCACTGAGCGGCCGCTCGGGCCGCGTCGACGGCCTCGCGCACCTCCTGCTCCCCCTGGATCGGGTACTCGGCCAGGACGTTGCCGTTGCGCGGGTCCAGGGACGCGAACGTCTTCGGCGCCTGCTCCGTCGAGGCCGCGGGCTGCGCGCCGGCCGTCGTCTCGGTCGTCTCCGCCTGCTGTGGCATGGTCTGTCCTCCCTCGAGATCACATCAAATATATGTGATGTGATGTAATGTAGTGGACATCACAGTATGCGGCAGACCCCATCGCGGCAAGCCCCACACAGTCACCTCCGGCCGACCGATTCGCCGGCCGAATCAACCTCGAGGAGTCCCCCGGACATGAGCGTCGAATTCACCAGTGAACAAAAGGACTTCGCGTCGGCAATCGCCGATTTCTGCAAGCGCGAGAGCGGCACCCGCGAGCAGCGCGACAGGCTGACGAATCACGGCGAGCACAACCACAATCAGGACGTCTACGAGAAGATGGCCAAGCTGGGCTGGCTGGGCATCACCATTCCCGAGGAGTACGACGGATCGGCCGCCAGCCACGTCGACATGTGCATCCTGCTCGAGGAGGCCGCCAAGGGCATGGCCCCCATCGGCGGCATCGGTCCCACCCTGATCACGGGCGGCGCCTACGCGAAGTTCGGGACCGACGCACAGAAGGACATCGTGCTGCGCGGCATCGTGGCCGGCCGATCACAGTCCATCTCGATGTCCGAGCCGGAAGCCGGTTCCGACGTCGGCAACCTCAGCACCCGCGCGGAGAAGACCGCCGACGGCTGGGTGATCAACGGTCAGAAGACGTGGTGCTCCAACGCACACTTCGCCGACAACATCCTGCTCGTGGCCCGCACCGGGCGCGGCGACGGCAAGCACGAAGGCCTCACGATGTTCCACGTCCCCGCGGATACCGCCGGGCTGAAGATCAGCGGCATCGACACGATGGGCGGCAAGGAGGTCAACGATCTCTACTTCACCGATTGCGTCCTGCCCGAGGACGCGGTGGTGGGCGAGGTCGGCAACGGCTGGCGCCAGCTGATGACCGGCCTGAACTTCGAACGCCTGATCCTCGCCGCCATGATGCTCGGCACCGCGCAGCGCGCGTTCGCCGACACCCTCGACTTCGTCACCCAGCGCAAGCAGTTCGGGCGGCCCGTCGGATCGTTCCAGGCGCTGCGCCACCGCATCGCCGATCTCGCGACCGAGATCGAGTGCTGCAAGCTGCTCGTCTACAGCGTCGCCGAGGACGTCGACGCGAACCCGGACAAGATGCTGGCCCGCGAGGCGTCGATGGCCAAACTGAAGGTCACGGAGACGGCGAAGAAGGTCGCGCTCGAGGGCATGCAGATGATGGGCGGGTACGGCTACGCCACCGAGTTCGACATGGAGAAGCACGTCCGCTCCACCATCGTGTCGACCATCTACGGCGGTACCAACGAGATTCAGCGCGACATCATCGGCAAGACCTACGGCTTGTAATCATCCCCTGCGGTTTATGCTGGTTTGCCGCATCGAAGGAGTTCTCCATGGCATCGCCCTCCGTGTCACGATCCCCAGCGGGCCGCACCCTGCGCCGTCGACCCCAGCTGTCGGACGACGTCGCCGTGCACGTCCGTAACCTGATCATGTCCGGGGGCGTTCGCCCGGGTGACTTCATCCGGCTCGACGAGACCGCGGCGGACCTGGGGGTCAGCGTCACACCTGTCCGTGAGGCGCTCCTGACCCTGCGGGGCGAGGGACTCGTCGAACTGGTTCCTCACCGCGGGTACGTCGTCGCCCCGCTCAGCCGGGACGACATCCACGACCTCTTCTGGCTGCAGGGGCAGATCGCCGAGGAACTCGCGGTCCGCGCGACGCGGTCGGCCACTCCGGAGGCCGTGGAGGAGCTGACCGCGATCAACGAGAAGCTGCGACGCGCCGTCGAGGACGGCGACGCCGACCGCATCGAGGACCTCGAGTTCTCGTTCCACCGGGTCATCAACCGGCTTGCCGACGCGAGCAAGCTGTCGTGGTTCCTGCTCAGCGCCACCCGATACACCCCGGTGCAGTTCTATTCGTCCGATCCGGCCTGGGGCGAGTCGGCGGTCGACAGCCATCGCCGTCTCATCGCCGCCCTCGCCGACGGGAAGGCCGGCGTGGTGGGTGCCGAGAACAAGGCCCACTTCATCGACGGCGCCCAGCGGCTGGTCGCGCATCTCGACGAGGTCGGCATCTGGGATTGACCGGCACCACCGGTCCCCGGCGCCGGGTCAGCACGGTGCGGGGTTGCGATCTCCGTACGTGGGGTCCAGCGCCCGTTGGATGATGTACACGGCCCGCGGATCGGTGGTCAGCTGATTGTGTTCGGCCGTGTTCGCGTCGCAGCCGTCCTGGAGCCAGATGTTGTGCACGACGGCCCCCGGACCGGCCGTCAGGAACGTGTTCTCCGGCGGGGTCGACACGGTATCGCTGCGACTGGCGACCACCGTGTACTCGATGCCCGGGTCGGTGTCGCCGCCCGCGTTGAGGAGCTGAAGGAAGGGCGAGCCCACCATCTGCTGGATGTAGGACGGTCCGACCGCGACACCGGCGAGCGTCGTGACCGGCACACCCAGTGCCTGCGCGATCGCGCCGAGCGATTGGACGTCCCCGAAGCTGGTGCCGTGGTTGGTGGCGCCGAGCGTGACGAGCGAGTGCACCTTGTTCAGCGCCGGGTTCGTGCGGTCCGCGCCGCCGTCGAACCGCAGGTACTGGCGGGACACCGTGCCACCGAGCGAATGCCCGATCATGTCGACCTGCGAAGCGCCGGTGGTGGTGCGGACCTGATCGACGAAGCCGGCGAGCTGCTGAGCGGACTCCGCGATGTCGGCGCCGCCGAACATGCGCATCATGTTGCCCTCGGTCAGACCGGCGGCCTGTCCGTAGTTGAGGGCGAAGACGCAGTAGCCCTCCGCGTGGAGCGCCGGAGCGAGGTCCTTCCACGTTCCCACCATGCCCGTCCAGGTGCCGTGCACCAGCACGACGGGACGCGGATGTGCCGCGGATGGCTTACAGCTCCAGTCGTTCGCCCCTGGAAGCACGGACGGATCGACCACGGGCGCGGGTTCCGCTTCCACGGGATCCGCTGCCGCTGGTGCCGCGCCGCCCAGCATCACAATGCCTGCCAGCACGAACATCAGAGCCCTACTGGCCGACGATATACGCATATTCCTCGTATCCTGAGTGAGCGGAAATAGACTTCAGGTTACGTTAGCCAACCGTCCATCAAAGTCTCAACTCGAGATCGAGACTCTGGGGGTGATAACCCACCTGGTTCGTATTCGGCCGATCGAACACGGTCCTCCCGGCCATCCGGGAGGCTCATGGAAACGAACCACCAACGACACACGATAGTCGGGAAGAGAAAGCTACTGCCGATCGAGTGAGTGGGGCGATTATGTACTTCTCCGTAGGACAGCGGAACGGCGACGATTCCGGAGAGCATTCTGACGCCTCGGCGCAGCAGGCACTCGACGGTCTGCGCGCGGAACTCGACGCAGTCGACGCGACCCTTCTCGACGCGGTCCGGCAGCGCTTGGAGGTGTGCCTGCGCATCGGCGAACTGAAGCGACGCGAGCACATCGCCATGATGCAGCCCGGCCGGATCCACATCGTCCACGAACGGGCGCGACAGTACGCGGACAGCCACTCACTGTCCCCGGAGTTCTTCGACTCGCTCTACGACCTTCTCATCGCCGAGACCTGCAGGCTCGAGGACCTCGTGATCAACGCGGAGCCCGCCGACGAGGGGCTCTACCACAACGGACACCACGACCACCGTGACAACCACCACGTTCGTCACAGTTCCGTGCCCTCTGCGAATGTCGAGTCGTGATGAGTACCCGGACGCTCCTGGTCGACAACTACGATTCCTTCACCTACAACCTATTCACCCTCCTGGCCGAGGTGAACGGTGAACCCCCCACGGTCGTGCACAACGATGTGGAGTGGGATTCGATCCCCTGGTCCGACTTCGACAACATCGTCATCTCCCCCGGCCCCGGACGCCCGGAGCGGCAACGGGACTTCGGCATCAGTGCGCGCGTCATCACGGAGACCGCACTCCCCGTCCTCGGCGTGTGCCTCGGCCATCAGGGGCTGTGCCAGCTGTTCGGGGGCAGTGTGGTTCTCGCACCCGAACCGATGCACGGCCGGGTGTCCCTCGTCGAACACAACGGTTCCGAACTCTTCGCGGGCATTCCGTCACCGTTTCCGACGGTCCGCTACCACTCGCTGATCGTCGAGGATCTCCCCGACGACCTCGAGGTCACCGCCTGGACCGCCGACGGCCTGCTGATGGGTGTCCGTCACCGCACTCGTCCGCTGTGGGGCGTCCAGTTCCACCCCGAGTCGATCAGCACCGCCTTCGGTCACGAACTGCTCGCGAACTTCCGCGATCTCACGCAGACGCATTCCGGGACACCCACGCACGGTTCCATGCTCAGAATCCCGATTCCCCACGCGCCGTACGTGGTCCAGCAGGTGCGCGTCGACCACGAAGTCGATCCCCGCACCACATTCGAGGATCTCTTCGCGTCCGGGCCCAACGCGTTCTGGCTGGACGGGACGTCGGCATCGGAACCGAATTCGCGGTTCACCATCATGGGCAATTGCTCCGGCCCACGCGCCGAATACATCACGTACGACGTCAGCGAAGCGATCGTCCGGATCACTCGCGAGGGGTTGCCGGTCGAACAGGTACATGCACCGTTCTTCGACTACCTCGAGCGGCAACTGCAGGCCCGGTCGGTGCCCGGCCTCCCGGGTGTGCCGTTCGGCCTCGGCTACGTGGGGTACCTCGGCTACGAACTGAAGGCCGAGACCGGCGGCACGGCGGCCCACAAGTCGCCCACCCCGGACGCCGCGCTGGTGTTCGCGGACCGCGCCGTCGTCATCGACCATTCCGGCGAGCGCACCTACGCGCTGTGCCTGAGCGATCACCAGGACGATCCGGAGTTGCGCCGCTGGCTCGACGAGATGGAGGTGGCGCTGCATCGGCTGGCCGAGCCGGACAACCCGCCGACCGCAGTGTCGCCGATCCGGAAGCCGGAGTCCGCCGAGCTCGCCCTGCGCCACGAGCACGACAAGTACCTCGAACACATCGCGACCTCGCTCGGCGAGATCCGGACCGGCGAGTCCTACGAGGTGTGCCTGACCAACATGGCGACGGTGGACCAGTCGATCGATCCCCTGCACACGTTCGAGTTGCTGCGCTCCATCAGCCCCACCCCGTACAGCGCGTACCTCCAGTTCGCCGGACTGTCCGTTCTCAGCGCCTCCCCCGAACGGTTCCTCAGGATCGGCGCGGACCGGGTGGTGGAGTCCAAACCCATCAAGGGGACGCGGCCGCGCGGCGCGACCCCCGCCAAGGACGCGGCGCTGCGGCAGGACCTGCTCGACAGCGAGAAGGACCGCGCCGAGAACCTGATGATCGTCGATCTGACCCGCAACGATCTGGCCCGGGTGTGCGTTCCCGGATCGGTGCACGTTCCCAAGCTCTTCGACGTCGAGACGTACGCGGCCGTGCATCAACTCGTGTCGACCGTGCGCGGGACCCTCAGCGCGGATGCCTCCGTCGTCGAGTGCGTTCGCGCCGCCTTCCCGGGCGGATCGATGACGGGCGCCCCGAAGATCCGGACCATGGAGATCATCGACCGGCTCGAGTCCGGGCCGCGCGGTGTGTATTCCGGGTCGATCGGCTACTTCTCACTGACGGGGACGGCCGACCTGTCGATCGTCATCCGCACGATCGTCGCCACGGACACCGAGGTGACGTTCGGCATCGGCGGCGCGATCACCGCCCTCTCCGACCCGGAGGAGGAATTCGACGAGGCGATGGTCAAGGCCGCCACCATGTTGCGAGCACTGACCGTGACGGCAGACCGGCCGAACGAGATCGGGCCGTGAACGTCCCGGCCGCATCCACCCGGACCGTCGCGCTGATCGGCGGCTCCGGCGATGTCGGCCGGATGATGGCGGCTCGGCTGCGTGCCGACGGAAACACGGTGCGCACCATCGACATCCGCTTCACCGACCGGTCCGACCCGGATCAGGTGAAGGGGGACGTCACCGACCCGTCGCCGGAGCTGCGGGCGGTGGTGCACGCCGCCGATGCGGTGATCCTCGCGATCCCCGAAAGCGTCGCGATGGAGGCGATTCCGTTCGTCGTCGCGGAGCTACCCGAACACGCCCTGCTGGTCGACACACTGTCCGTGAAGTCCCGATTCGACGCCGCCCTGCGTGACAGCGCGTTGCGCAACGGCGCGGTGGGCATCAACCCGATGTTCGCGCCTTCCCTCGGACCGGAGGGCCGCCCCGTCGCGGCGGTGACCTACCGGGACAGCGATGAGGTCGAATGGTTCCTGTCGGTGCTGTCCGGCTGGGGGTCGTCGGTGGTCCGCCTGGACGCCGAACACCACGACCGGCTCACGGCAGCGACCCAGGCACTGACCCACGCCGGCGTCCTCGCGTTCGGCCTCGCGCTCGCGGACCTCGGTGTCGACGGCGCCGAACTCACCGCGGTGGGGACCCCTCCCCATCTCGTGTCGCTCGCACTCCTCGCGCGGGTCGGCGGAGGTGTCCCGGAGGTCTACCGGGACATCCAGGCGGGCAATCCGTTTGCGGGCGAGGCCCGCCGCGCGCTCGCCGCGGCGCTGACCACTCTCACGGAAACCGTCGAGCGGGGCTCGGAGGACGATTTCGCTTCACTCATGTCCCGCTCGACGTCGGCGCTCGGCGACCGGAGCGAACCCCTCGCCCGGCTGTGCGCCGACCTCTTCACCGATCTCGTTCGCAGGCAGCCGCAGTCGTGGGACAGGAACGGAGATTCGCCATGACGCCCCAGAAGACTCCCTCGCTCCCGGAGTACGACCCGGCGGATCCGGTGGAGAGCGCCGTCGTGTCCCGGCTCGCCCGGAACTGGGGACAGCGGGCGACCGTGAAGAAGCCGGAACCGGACCTCGACGCGCTGTTCGATCTCGACAAGCAGGACTACCCGAACGAGTTGCTGCCCTTCGCCGATCACGATCGGTTCCTCGGCATGCGCGAGGAGCAACGGAACCAGCTTCGGGCCTGGGCCTGGATCGCTTTCAACAAGAACGTCATGGACATCGAGCAGTACGTGGTCAATCCTGGGTTCGACCTCGTCGCGCACGATGCCCTGGACACCGGGCTCGGGGACACGTTCGCCGTGGCCGTCCACCAGGCGATGGTCGACGAGCAGTACCACACCCTCATGCACCTGAACGCGAGCGCGGTCACGCGCAGGCAACGCGGTTGGGCGATGCCGAACAACGCCCTTCCCGACGTCCTGACGTTGCGCCGTCAACGCGCGGCGACTGCCGATGCCGCCGACCCGAGGAAGCGGGCGATCACCACGTTCGCCTTCATGACGGTGGCGGAGATCTCGATCAGCTCCTACCTCGACCTGATCTCCGAGAACGACGTCATCCAGCCGGTCAACCGGGCGACGGTCCGCCTCCACAACCGCGACGAGTACTGTCACGCCTCGATCGCCGACGACATCGCGGTCGTCGTCTACGACACGCTGAGCCCCGACGACCGCCACCACTTCCTGGACGGGCTCGTCGACGCGATGACGGCATTCAGCAGCAACGACTACTCGACGTGGCACACCATCGTCGACATCCTGGAGCTGGGCGGCGGACAGGCGATGATCGACGACGCCGAACACGACACCCGCCGATCCGCACTGGTCCAGGATTTCGGTGGCATCCACAAGCTGTGCAAGCACCTCGGCGTCGCGGGCGAGATGTCCTTCGAGTGGGCCTGACTCCGCGGCGACGGGAACCGACGGGGCCACGTGGTGGGAAGGCTCGGAGCCTTCCCACCACGGGTCGCGGAGATCAGCGCCCGGATCGCTCCTCGGCCTGAGCCACGAGCGCGGCGAGCGCGGCCACCCAGAACTCCCCGAAACGGTCCACCTCCGGCGTCGAGAGGACGCCGGGCGGGAAGGACATGAACGCCGACAACTGCAGGCCCTCCGCGGTTTCCGAGATCACCGACTGGATGTCGAGAACGGCCTGGGCGGGCATCGCGCTCTTCTCGAATCCACCCGTGACGGGCGATTCGAAATCGGGCAGCCAGTCGAGTCCGCGTACCGCCTCGGGAACCTCGGCCGCGCTGACGCGTCCGATGTAGTTGAACACGATCTGCGGTTCCGACCAGTTCCTCATGACCGCCGACGTGTCGGGGTTCAGGTACCGGAGCAGCCCGTACCCGATTCCCCGGTCCGGGATCGCGCTCAGCTGATCCCGCACCGCGTGTACGGCGTCCGCCGCGCTCGCGCCACCCTGAAGGGCATCGGCGATGTCGACCCCGGCGAGGTCGAGACGTGCCGGGTACATCGTGGTGAACCAGCCGACCGTCCGCGACAGATCCGCACCCGGCACCGTGGACTCTTCACGTCCGTGGCCCTCGAGGGTGACGACCGTCGACGAAGCCTCGACTCCGCGGTCGCGCCGCCATGCGGCCACCGCCAACGCGAGGGCTGCCGCGAGGACGTCGCCGATCTCACCGTCGAGCGCACCCGGCGTGCCACCCAGCAATGCCTCGGTGACCGGTGCCGGAACATCCACCCGGGTTCGTTCCAGCGTGCTGACCAGATCGGTTCCCAGGTCCAGCTCACGCGATCCGAGCAGCGGATCCGGGCCGGTCAGCATGTGTTCCCACACCTCGAGTTCGGCCACCCGCTCCGGCTTGACCGCCGCCTCGAGCAGACCGTCGGTCCAGCGCCGCAGCGACGTTCCGACCGGCTCGAGTGACGGCGACGTGCCGGCGGCGATCTGCGCGCCCGCGGTCGCGAAGTCCGGTACCAGGATCCGCCACGACACGGAGTCGATGACGAGGTGGTGCGGCACCACGAGGAGCCGTCCGCGCCGATCCGACTCGGCGGGGTCGAGCCAGACGAACTGGAGCATCGACCCGGTGCGCGGATCGAGGCGATCGAGCGCCGCGTCGAAGGCCGCACTCGCCACCGCATCGAACTCCGGCGAACCGGGCTCGTCGCCGGCCGCGATTTCCACCCGCTGCACGGTGGCGTCGATGTCGACGCTGCCCGCGGGTGCGATCTCGAGCGCGTCCTCTACACCGGACGTGACCAGAGTCGACCGCAGCACGTCGTGCTTGTCGACCACGGCGGCGATCGTCGCGGTCACCTGCTCGCGTTCGATCCCGGCGGGCAACGTCAGCATCAACGGCATGACGAACCGGTCGAAGTCGCCGCCGCGCTCGACCATCTTGCGGGCGACCGGGGTGAGCGGCACAGTTCCGACGCCACCACCCTCGTACTCCTGCAGTGCGGCCGCCGCGGACTCGCCCGAATCGGCCACCGCGGCCAGCTCGGCAACGGTGCGCCGCTCGAACACATCTCGCGCGGTGAAGTGGATACCGGCCGAACGTGCCCGCGCCACCAGCTGGATGGACACGATGCTGTCGCCGCCGAGCTCGAAGAAGGAATCGTCGATTCCGACGCCCTCCCGGCCGAGCAGTTCGCCGAACACGGTCGCGAGTGCACGCTCGGTGTCGGTGCGCGGCGCCCGGAAGTCGGCCGCCGACGCGAAGTCCGGCACCGGCAGCGCGCGCCGGTCGAGCTTGCCGCTGGTTCCCAGCGGAAGTTCGGCGAGAATCATCACGGAATCCGGAATCATGTACTCGGGCAGCGATTCCGCGACGAACCCGTTCAGTGCCGCCGGGTCGAGAACCGCGTCCGGCTTCGGCACGACGTAGGCGACGAGCCGCGCACCCACCTCGCTGTTGTGGACGATCACGGCGGCCTGCGCCACGTCGCGATACCGGACGAACGCCTCCTCGACCTCGCCGAGCTCGATACGCAACCCGCGCACCTTCACCTGGAAGTCGGTGCGGCCCACGAACTCGAGGACGCCGTTCTCGTTCCACCGGACGAGGTCGCCGGTGCGGTACATTCGCGCACCCGAATCGCCGAACGGGTTCGCGACGAACCGTTCCGCGCTCATCGCGGAACTGTTGACGTAGCCGCGAGCGAGTTGCGCGCCGTCGAGGTACAGCTCACCGGGAACACCGACCGGCGCCGGGTTCAGATGAGCGTCGAGCACGTAGGCCCGCGTGTTCCAAGCCGGCGAACCGATCGGTGCGATCGTCGTCGTTCCCGACGGCTCCACCACGTGGGCCGTCGAGTTGATGGTCACCTCGGTCGGGCCGTACAGGTTCACCAATTCCGCGGAACCGAGACCGGCGACCCGCTCGGCCGCCGACTGCGGCAGCGGCTCACCGCCCGCGAAGACCAGGCGCAGCGAACCGCACCGGTCGGCCGTCGCGGCATCCAGGAACATGGTCAGCACCGACGGGACGAACTGGATCACCGTCACCGCTTCCGTGCCCACGGTCGCTGCCATGTAGTCGGGGTCGCGGTGACCGTCCGGCGACGCGATCACGAGAGTGCCACCGACCACCAACGGCAGGAACAGCTCCCACACCGAGGCATCGAACGTGAACGGTGTCTTCTGCAGCACCACGTCCTGCGCGCCGATGCCGTAGACGTCCCGCATCCACGCCAGCTGGTTGGCGAGCGCCGAATGCGGAATCGCCACGCCCTTCGGACGTCCCGTCGAACCCGACGTGTACAGCGCGTAGGCCAGGTTGTCCGGGCGCAACTCGGCGAGCCGCTCGGAATCGTCGACCGGGCCGTCCGCGTACTCGGACAGGTCGAAGTCCTCGACCAGGTACACCGGCACGTCCACGTCGAGATTCGCGATGTCGTCGGCCAGGCTCAGCACACACGTCGGCATGGCACTGTCCACCACGTACGAGGTGCGGTCCGCCGGGTGCTCCGGGTCGATCGGCACGTACGCGCCGCCCGCCGCGTGGACGGCGTAGAGGCTGATCACCATGTCGAGCGAGCGTCGCATCGCGATGCCCACCACCGAGTCCGGCCCCACCCCGATCGACATCAGGTGCCGCGCCAGACGATTCACCCGCGCGTCGAACTCCGCGTAGGTGAGGCGCACATGGTCCGCCACCACCGCCGTTCGATTCGGTGTGCGGGCGACCTGGGCGCCGAACATCGACACCACGGATTCGTCGGTGACGTCGTGCCCCGAGTCGTTCCACCCGGACAGGACGAGTTCGCGTTCGTCGCCGGTCAGCAGATCGAGATCGCCCACCAGCGTGGAACTGCCTGCCGCGATGGTCTGCAGGATCCGGTTCAGCCGGGACCCGAGCCGCTCGACGGTGTCGGCGCCGAACACGTCCGGGAGGTACTTCAGGACCAGTTGCACCTCGCTGTCCGACTGGGCCAGCAGGCTCAGCGGGTAGTGCGAGGCGTCGCTGATCTGCACTCCGGCGACCCGGAGCCCGTCGATGTCGCTGTCCTCGGTGAGACCTGCGCGGTCCACCGGGTACGACTCGAACACCGTCAACGTGTCGAACAGCCCACCGATTCCGGCGATCTGCTGGATCTCGGGAAGACCGATGTGATGGTGGTCGAACAGCGTCGACTGTTCCGCCTGCAGTCGCTCGAGCAGTCCGAGGAGCGACTCACGGGGATCGATGCGCACGCGAATCGGGATGGTGTTGATGAACAGGCCCACCATCGACTCGATGCCGGCGACCTCCGGCGGGCGACCCGAGACGGTGGCGCCGAAGACGACGTCGTCCGAGGCCGTCATGCGGGCCAGCAGCAGACCCCATGCCGCCTGGACGATCGTGTTCATCGTCAGGCCGCGGTCCCGGGCGATGCGCGCCAGGTTCTCGCTGACCACCTCACCGAGGTGCAGCGCGAACTCGGCCGGCTCGGGTCGGTCCTCGCTGCTCGGCGCCGGGGCCAGCACGGTCGGACCGTCCAGTCCCGCCAGTGCGTGCGCCCACGCGCTGCGCGATGCGTCGGTGTCGCGTTCGGACAGCCAGCCGAGGAAGTCGCGGTAGCTGCGCACACGCGGCAGCACCGAACCGTCTCCGCGGGTCGCGTACAGCACCAGCAGGTCCTTCATCAGCAACGGCATCGACCATCCGTCGAGCAGGATGTGGTGGTTGCTGATGGAGAACCGGTAGCTGTTCTCACCCGTGCGGATCAGCAGGAACCGCATCAGGGGCGGACGACTCATGTCGAACCGTGCCGAACGATGTTCGCTCAGAACGGAACTCATCTGCTCCTCGCGTTCGGTCCCGGACAGACCGGAGAGGTCGAGCTCTTCCCAGGGCAGTGCGACGCGGTCGACGACCACCTGGACCGCGGTCCCCGAATCGTCGGGGACGAACGCCGTGCGCAGGTTCGCGTGACGTGCGATCAACGCCTCCGCCGCGCCGCGGAGCCGGCCGGTGTCGACGATGCCCTGGAAGTCCAGCACCACCTGAGCGGTGTAGACGTCGACCGCGTCCTCGGCGAGAACGGAATGGAAGAACATTCCGGACTGCAGCGGGGCGAGCGGCCACACGTCGGTGGCGTCGGGGTAGCGCCGCTCGAGCGCCTCGAGGTCGTCCTGCGTCACGGACACCAGCGGAACGTCGGACGGTGTCAGACCGCCGCCGTTCGGCCCGGAGGCGTGCTCGGCCAGCGCGGTCGCCGCGGCGTGCCACAGTTCGGCGAGCTCCCACACGTCCGCCTCGTCGAGAATCTCGGTGGCGAACGAGATCTTGGCTTCGATCTGGGGACCGGACGCCGTCTCCGACGTCACCGCGTTGATGCTGAGCACCGCGGGCGCCACCATGTCGTCGTCCATGGCACCGCCGAACTCACCCGAATCGCTGTCGGGGATCCAGCCGAGATCCCGGATCTCGGCGGGCAGATCCACCGAGCCCGCGCGACCGAGGTAGTTGAACCCGATCTGCGGAGTCGGCAACGATGCCAGCGCCGCAGCGGTCTCCTCGTTCAGGTAGCGAAGCAGGCCGTAGCCGATGCCCTTGTCGGGCACGGCAAGCAACTGTTCCTTGACCGCCTTCAGTGCCGCGCCTGTCGACGTCCCGCCGTCGAATGCGTCGTCGAGATCGGCCCGGGAGACGTCCAGCCGCACCGGGTACAGGCTCGTGAACCAGCCCACCGTGCGGGAGAGGTCGGAACCGGGCACGGTCGCCTCTTCCCGGCCGTGTCCCTCGAGGTTGATCAGCACCGAGCGATCCTCGGTCCCGTTGCGGAGTCCACGCCAGCGCGCGACCGCGAGAGCGAGAGCCGCGAGGAGGCCGTCGTTGACACCGCCGTTCACGGACTGCGGGATCGTGGTGAGCAGCGCCTGCGTCACCTGCGTCGAGAACGTCATGCTCAGGCGGTCGGTCCGGGCGATCACGTCGCGTGCGGGATCGAATGCACGCTTTCCGATCAGCGGATCCGTGCCCGCGAGCATCCCGCGCCAGAAGTCGAGTTCCGCCACGCGGTGCGGCGACTTCGCCTCCTCGACCAGACCGTGCGCCCACGCACGGACCGAGGAGCCGACCGGTTCGAGCTGCGCCGGCTGTCCCGCCGTGATCTGCGAACCCGCGGTCGCGAAGTCCGGCAACAGCACTCGCCAGGACACACCGTCGACGACGAGGTGATGCGCGAGCACCAGCAGGCGGCCGCTCTGCCCCGGCAACGACGCCGCGGGAGCGAACCACACGAACTGCGTCATCCGGCCCGACGCCGGATCCAGCCGCTCCGCCGCACGGTCGAGAGCCGCGCGTGCCAGTCTCTCGAATCCGTCCGTTCCCGGCTTGTCGGTGAACTCGATCTGCTCGATCAGGTCGTCCGCACCGAACGCCTCTTCGGTGGGGAGAGCCTCGAACGCCCAGTCGTCCCCGGTCCGGGTGAGCCGGGATCGGAGAATGTCGTGGCGTTCCAGGACAGCATCCACCGTGGCCACCAGCTGATCCCGCGTGACCGCAGGCGGGGTGGTCAGCAGAACCGCCTGCGAGAACTTCTCGAAGGTCCCTGCCGTCTCCACCAACCAGTGCGCGATGGGCGTGAGCGGAATCGATCCGACGCCGCCGCCCGGCAGCTCCTCGAGCTTCACCGACTCGACGTCGGTGGCCCACGCGGCCACGTCGGCCAGCGCCGAGACGGTCTTGCGCTCGAAGACGTCCCGAGCCGTGAACAGCACCCCCGCGTTCTTCGCGCGGGTCGTCAGCTGAATGGACACGATGCTGTCGCCGCCGAGGGCGAAGAACGAGTCGTCGACGCTGACGCGGTCCACACCGAGCACCTGCGCGAAGACGTCGGCGATGGCCTTCTCCATCGCCGTCGACGGCGCGCAGTACTCACTGGCAGCCGACACGAACTGCGGCTCGGGAAGCGCCTTGCGGTCGAGCTTTCCGGCGGGCGTCAGCGGCACCGAGTCGATCGCCATGATCGACGACGGCACCATGTACCCGGGCAGGGTCTCGGACACGAACGCCGACAGTTCCGCGACGTCGATCGACGCGCCGGCAGCGGGCATCACGTACGACACCAGCACGGTCTGACCGGTCTGCTCGCGGTGATGGCCCAGCGTGACCGCGAAGTCCACGCTCGGGTGGCTGCCGAGTTCGGCGTCGATCTCACCGAGTTCGATGCGGAACCCACGGACCTTCACCTGGAAGTCGGACCTGCCGACGTAGTCGAGGACGAGGTCGCCGGTCTCCCCGTCGTGCACCCAGCGGACGACGTCGCCGGTGCGGTAGAGCCGCTCACCGGGACCGCCGAACGGGTTCGCGACGAAACGCTCCGCCGTCAGGGCGAACCGGTTGTGATAGCCGCGTGCCACGCTCGGACCCGCCACGTACAGCTCACCCGCGACCCCCACCGGGACGGGCGTGAGCCGGGAGTCGAGCACGACCACGTCGACGCCCCGGGTGGGACCACCGATGGTGACGGGCAGATCCGCCTTCATCGGGTTGCTCGACGTGCTCCAGATCGTCGCCTCGGACGGCCCGTACAGGTTGAACATGCGCCGGCCCGGCGCCCACTTCTGCATGAGTTCCGGCGGGCAGGCCTCGCCGGCAACCGACAGCACCTCGATGCCGTCCAACCCGGCCGGGTCGACCGTGGTCAGAGCCGCGGGCGTGATGAATGCGTGCGTGACCTTCTGCTTCTTCAGCAACCGGGCGAGTTCGTCGCCGCCGTAGACGACGCCGGACGCGATGACCATCGTCGACGCGGCGGCCACGGCGTGCAGCAGTTCGAACACGGACGCGTCGAAGCTCGGCGAGGCGAAGTGCAGCACCCGCGACTGCGGAGTGAGGCGGAGTCGCTCGACCTGCTCGGTCGTGACGTTCGCCAGCCCGGTGTGGGTGACGACGACGCCCTTGGGCAGACCCGTCGACCCCGACGTGTAGATGACGTACGCCGCGTCGTCGACCCGGGTCGGACGGATGCGGTCGGCGTCGGTGACGGCCTCGGACGACACGGACGCACAGTCGCCGTCCATCTCGTCCTCACCGAGCACCAGCCAGCGCACGGTGTCGGGCAGCTCGCCGACGTGGGCGCCGGTGGTGAGACCGACCTCCACGCGGGAGTCCGTGACCATGTGCAGGATCCGGTCGAACGGGTAGCTCGGATCGACGGGCACGAATGCGGCGCCGGTCTTCGCGACCGCCCAGATGGAGAGGATCGATTCGACGGAACGCGTCAGCGCCAGTGCGACGAAGTCGTCGGCCCCGATGCCCCTGCCGATCAGGACGCGGGCGAGACGGTTCGAGCGCTGGTCCAGATCACGGTAGGTGACCTGTTCGTCGCCGCACACGACGGCGACGGCATCGGGGTCGACCGCTGCGGCGGTGGCCAGGATGCTCGACAGGAGCTCGGGTGCGGCGCTGTCGGCGCCGCGCACGGGTGCCAGCACCGCGTGCTCGTTCTCGCTCAGGACGTCGATGTCCCCGATCAGCACGGAGGCGTCGGCAGTAATCGCCTCGAGGATGCGCTGGAAACGGAACGCGAACGACGCGATCGTGCGTTCGTCGAACAGATCCGTCGCGTAGGTGAAGACGCCCCGCATCGGCGCGGCCCCGTCCGCGCCGGCTGCGTCCGCGAGCGTGAGCTGCAGATCGAACTTCGCGGCGCTGATCCCACCGTCGAGTCCCTCGACCGTCAGACCGGGCAGCTCCAGGTGCGCCTGCTCGATGTTCTGGAAAGCGAGTGCTACCTGGAAGAGCGGCGAGAACGCCGTGGAGCGTTCCGGCTGGAGGATCTCGACCAGCCGCTCGAACGGCACATCGGTGTGCGTGAACGCACCGAGGTCGTGCTGACGCACCTGCGCGAGGAGGTCGGCGAACGTCGCGTCGACGTCGACCTGGGCCCGCAACACCAGCGTGTTGACGAACATGCCCACGAGGTCGTCGAGCGCGGCCTCGCCACGACCCTCGATCGCCGTACCCACCGCGATGTCGTCCGTGGCGCTCAACCGAGCGAGCAGCACCGACAGTGCCGCGTGCGCGACCATGAACAGCGACGCGTTGTGCTCACGCGCCAGCGCCCCGAGCCGGTCGCGTAGTTCCGCGTCGATCTCGAAGTCGAAGTTCGCGCCGCGCATCGACTGCGCGGGCGGCCGCGGCCGGTCCGTCGGCAACGGCAGCACGTCCGGCAGACCGCTGAGCGTGGTCCGCCAGTAGTCGATCTGCTTGGTGGCCAGTGAATCCGACGCGTTCTCGTCGCCGAGCAACTCGTGCTGCCAGAGCGAGAAGTCCGCGTACTGGACGTCGAGAGGAGCCCAGGCAGGTTCGGACCCGGCGGCGCGCGCGCTGTAGGCGATCACCACGTCGCGCGCCAGCGGTGCCGTCGAGGCACCGTCGGAGGAGATGTGGTGGACCACGATGACCAGCACATGCTGCTCGGCGTCGATCCGCAGGAGACGCGCGCGGACCGGGACGGCCTTCGCGACGTCGAAACCAGCGGTGACGAGGGAGATCACGCGCTCACGCAGGGTGTTCTCGTCGGCGACATTCTCCACGTCCAGCGAGGTGAAGCTCCGGGTCCGCGACAACACGACCTGGCCCGGACCGTCTCCGGTGTCGGGATACGTCGTGCGCAGCGTCTCGTGCCGTTCGACGACGTCGCCGAGTGCCTGCTCGAGCGCCGAGACGTCGAGGTGGCCGGTCAGCCTGATCGCCAGCGGAATGTTGTAAGCCGCCGACGCCGTGTCGAACTGGTTGATGAACCACATGCGGGACTGCGCCGGGGACAGCGGAATCCGGGCCGGACGCGGTTGCGGCACCAGGGCCGGGCGGCTCGCGCCCGCCGAATCGGACTGCTCGGCGCGAGCCGACAGCGCGATCACCGTCGGAGCCTCGAACAGTTCGCGCACACCGATCGACGTGTCGAGCGCGGCGTTGACGCGGGCGACCACGCGTGTCGCGACCAGCGAGTTGCCGCCGAGGTCGAAGAAGCTCGTGTCCACGCTGACCCGCTCGTGACCGAGCACGTCCGCGAAGACTCCCGCGACGATCTCCTCGACGGGCGTACGCGGAGCCTTGTAGTGGTCCACGGCGCCACCGAACTCGGGTTCGGGGAGCGCCTTGCGATCGAGCTTGCCGTTGATGTTCAGCGGCAGCGCGTCGAGGGCGATCAGCGCGGACGGCACCATGTATCCCGGCACCGACCGGCCGGCGAACGTGAGAACGTCCGCGTCGTCGACGGAGACGCCCTGCTCCGGCACCACGTAGCCGACGAGCCGGTCCCCGGTGTGACGGTCGTGGTGGACCACGACGACGGCCTGCGCCACCGACGGGTGCGCCACGAGCGCCCGCTCGATCTCGCCGAGTTCGATCCGGAAACCGCGGACCTTGACCTGGAAGTCGCTCCGGCCGACGTAGTCGAGATTACCGTCGCGGTTCCACCGCACCAGGTCACCGGTGCGGTACATGCGCTGTCCGGCGTCGCCGAACGGATTGGCGACGAACCGTTCCGCAGTGAGGTCGTGGCGGCCGAAGTAGCCGCGCGCCAACTGCTCGCCCGCGAGATAGAGCTCACCCGTGACGCCGGCGGGAACGGGGTGCAGACGCGAATCGAGAACGTACGTCTGCGTGTTCCATTCAGGCCTGCCGATCGGCACCGAACCGTCGCGCTCGTCGCCGCACCGGTAGTGGGTGACGCTGACGGCGGCCTCGGTGGGGCCGTACAGGTTGAAGATCTCCGCGTCGGAGACGTCGCGGAAGCGGAGCATCGTGTCGGCAGGCAGTGCCTCACCGATGCAGAGCACACGTGTCAACGACACCAGCTGGGCCGGTTCTGCCACCGCGACGAACGCCGACAGCAGCGAAGGCACGAAGTGGACGGTCGAGACCTGCTGCTCCGCAACGAGTGCGGCCAGGTACGACGGGTCGCGGTGGCCGTCCGGTGTGGCGACGACCAGACGTGCGCCCGCGGTCAGCGCCCACCAGAACTCCCACACCGACAGGTCGAACGTCGCCGCCGTCTTGAGCAGCACCGAATCCTCGGCGGTGAGCGGGTATTCCGACTGCTTCCACCGCAACTGGTTGGCGATCGCTCGGTGCGCGATCGCCACACCCTTCGGGCGGCCGGTCGAGCCGGACGTGTAGATCACGTACGCGGCGTTCTCCGGCCGCAGCGGCGCGATCCGCTCCGAGTCGGTGAGCGGGGACGGGTCGATTCCGCCCAGATCCAGTTCGTCGAGAAGGAGGTAGTCGACCTCGCCCGGCAGTCCCCCGACGACGGCGCGGGTCGCCAGGACGCAGACGGGTTGCGCACTCTCGAGCACGTACGCGGTGCGCTCGGCCGGATGGTCCGGGTCGATCGGCAGGTACGCACCGCCGGCCGCGGCGATCGCGTACATGCCGACCAGCAGTTCCACCGAACGCGGAATCGCCAGGCCGACCACGGTTTCCGGGCCGACCCCGCGGCCGACGAGATGCCGGGCCAACCGGTTGACCCTCGCCGAGAAGTCGGCGTACGTCAGCGACTCGCCCTCGAACACGAGAGCAGTGACGTCCGGGTTCTCCGCGGCGACGCTCGCGAACATGTCCGCGAGCGTCGTCTCCGGCAGGGCCCGCTCGGTGTCGTTCCATCCGGACACCACGAGCGCGCGCTCGTCGCTGCTCGCGAGCGCCAGGTCGCCGACCGCGGTCCGCGGCGAATCCACCGCGGCGGCCAGGACGCGGCGGAACATGTCCGCGAAACGCTTGACGGTGGCGGCGTCGAACAGGTCGGTGGCGAACGTGAACACGCCCGACATCTGCTCACCCTCGGGGCTGTCGCCCAGGATCAGATGGAGGTCGAACTGGGCGGTGTCGCCCTCGACCTCGAGCGGTGTGACGGTGAGGTCGGGCAGTTCCAGCTCGGCCTTCGTCGTGTTCTGGAACGAGTAGCCCACCTGGAAGATCGGATGGTGGGCCATCGAGCGTGCCGGGTTCAGGACCTCGACCAGGCGCTCGAACGGGACGTCGGCGTGCGAGAACGCCTCGAGGTCGGCCTCCCGGGCACGATCGAGGATCTCGTCGAACGTCTGCTGCCCGTCGACCTGCACCCGCAGTGCGAGGGTGTTGACGAACATGCCGACGACGTCGTCGAGTTCGCGCTCGCCGCGGCCTGCGATCGGGGTGCCCACCGAGATGTCCTCGGCGCCGGACAACCGGCTGAGCAGCACCGCGAACGCGGCGTGCACGGCCATGAACACGCTGGCGTTGTGCCTGCGGGCCAGCGCTGCCAGACCGCGGTGCACCTCGGCGTCGATGGTGAAGTCGATCCGCGACCCGCGCAGGGACTGCACGGGCGGTCGCGGCCGGTCCACCGGCAGCTCGAGGAGGTCGGGCACGCCGGCCAGCGTCTTCTTCCAGAAGGCCAGCTGGGCGGCGATCAGGCTGTCGGGGTCGTCCTCACTGCCGAGGAGTTCACGCTGCCAGATCGCGTAATCCGCGTACTGCACCGGGAGCGGCGCGAAGCCGGGTTCCCGGCCTGCCGCCCGCGACGCGTACGCCACCATGACGTCGCGCACGAACGGCGCAGTGGATTCGCCGTCGGTGGACACGTGGTGCACGACGAGTGCCAGCACGTAGTCCTGCGGGCCGACCTCGAACAGTCGCGTCCGGATCGGCGGAACGTCGGCGGTGACGTCGAATCCGGCGGTGACCATCTCCACCAACTGCTCGCGCAGTTCGTCGTCCGACACCGCAGCGGGCGTCAGGTCCAGCCGGACCTGGTCGGCGGGGAGGATCACCTGACGCGGGCCCTCCGGCGAGTCCGGGTAGATCGTGCGCAGCGACTCGTGCCGGTCGAGCACGTCGAGCACCGCGGACTGCAGCGCGTCCACGTCCAGCGCACCGGTCAATCGGACCGCGAGCGGAATGTTGTAGGCGGGCGAGTCCGGGTCGAAGCGGTTGATGAACCACATCCGGGACTGCGCCAGCGACAACGGGACGAAGGCAGACCTCTCCCGCGGCGCGAGGACGGGCCGCGGTCGGACGTTCTCGTCGGGGGTGCCGATGCGGGCGGCGAGGCCCGCGACCGTCGGCGCCTCGAACAGTTCCCGCACTCCGATGCGACGACCGAAGACCTGCCCGGCCCGGGACACGACACGGGTGGCGCTCAGCGAGTTTCCGCCGAGGTCGAAGAAGCTGTCGTCGACGCTGACCTGCGCGAGTCCGAGCACATCGGCGAAGATGCCTGCGATCGTCTCTTCCGCCGGCGTCGTCGGGGCACGGAACTCCGCGCCCGCGGTGACGAACTCCGGCTCGGGCAGCCGCGCGCGATCCAGCTTGCCGATGCCGGTCAGCGGGATCTCGTCGAGGAGGATCACGACGGACGGCACCATGTACGGCGGAAGCGTCTCGCCGACAACCGACTTCAGCAATTCCGGATCGACCGTCGCACCGTCGACGGGCAGGACGTACGACACGAGGGTCGTCAGCCCGGCCGGGTTCTCGCGACCCACGGTCACCGCGAACTCGACGTTCGGCTGCGCGGCCAGTGCGGCGTCGATCTCACCGAGTTCGACGCGGAATCCGCGGACCTTCACCTGGAAGTCGGACCGGCCGACGTACTCCACCCGGTGTCCGTCCGCCCAGCGCACGACATCGCCGGTGCGGTACATGCGCGCGCCGGGTTCACCGAACGGGTTGGCCACGAACCGCTCCGCCGTGACCGACGGACGATTGTGGTAGCCGCGGGTCACCGACGGACCGCAGATGTAGAGCTCGCCGGGAACGCCCTCCGGCACCGGACGCAACCGCGAGTCGAGGATGAGGGATTCGACGCCACGCAGCGGCGAACCGATCGTCACGCGCTCGCCCGCCACCATCGGTTCGGTGATGGTGACGATGACCGTGGTCTCGGTGGGTCCGTACGCGTTGCGCATCTCGCGGCCGGGAGCCCACCGCGCCACGAGTTCCGGTGTGCAGGTGTCGCCGCCGACCACGACGGACGTGACGGAGTCGAGGCCGTCGGGGTCGACGGTCATCAGCGCCGTCGGTGTCATGACTACGTTGTTGACCCGTTCGCGGCGGATCAGGTCGGCGAGTTCGTCGCCGCCGTAGACGTCCGCGGGCGAGATCACCAGGGTGGCGCCCGCGCTGAACGCGGCGAGCATCTCCCCGACCGACGTGTCGAAGCTCGGTGACGCCACGTGCAGGAAACGGGAGTCCGGTGACACGACGTAGTGCTCGCGCACCTCGCGGGTGAGGTTCGCCAGACCGCGGTGGGTGACCACGACGCCCTTCGGCTTACCCGTCGAACCCGAGGTGTAGATGAGATACGCCGGGTGGTCGACCGTCAGCGCGCAGCGCAGATCCGCGTCCTCCACCGCGTCCGCACTGCGGGCACCGATCTCCTCGGCAGCCGCGGTCTCGTCGAGGACGATCCACGGCACCGTGCCGGGAAGGTCGTCGTGATGGCGGGCGACCGTCAGTCCGAGGACCGCCTCCGAATCGGACAGCATCTCGCCGATCCGCTCGAACGGCAGCTTCGGGTCGACGGGCAGGTATGCGCCGCCGGCCTTGGCGATCGACCAGATCCCGAGGATGGATTCGACGGAACGCGTGATCGCCAGTGCGACATAGGTCTCCGGCCCCACGCCCCGATCGATCAGGACGCGCGCCAGCTGATTCGACCGCTCGTCGAGTTCCCGGTACGTGACCTCGCGTCCCTCGAAGGTCACCGCGACCGACTCCGGGCCGATCTCGACACCCGAACGCAGCAGTTCGGGCAGTGTGCGCGGCTCGATCGACTGCGGTCCGCGGACCGGGGCGATCGCGGCCTTCTCCGCGGCGTCGAGGATCTCGATGTCGCCGAGGACCACGTCACGGTCGGCCGACACGGCATGGAGAATCCGGCCGAACCGGTCCGCGAAGCTCAGAACGGTCTGCTCGTCGAAGATGTCGGTCGAGTAGTTGAACGTCGCGGCGATACCCGCGGCGGCCCCGTCGACGTAGCGCTCGCCGACGCTGAGCTGGAGGTCGAATTTGGCGACCTCGAGCGGGGCGTCGAGCGCCGAGATCTCGAGACCCGGGAACTCCATCCGAACCGATTCGTTGTTGTCGAACGACAACGCCACCTGGAACAGCGGCTGGTGCGCCGTCGACCGTGGGACGTCGAGTACCTCGACGAGACGCTCGAACGGAACGTCGCTGTGGCTGAACGCATTCAGATCGGTGGCGCGCACCTGTGCCAGCAGGTCGGCGAAGGTGTCGTCGGGACGCACCGACGCGCGGAGCACGAGGGTGTTGACGAACATGCCCACGAGCCTGTCCAGTTCCTGCTCGCCGCGGCCGGCGACCGGCGTGCCGATCGCGACGTCCGTCTGCGAAGACAGCCGCTCGAGCAGGACCGCGAGCGCGGCGTGCACGACCATGAAGAGGGTCGAGTTCGTTTCCTGGGCGATCGCGAGCAGCCCACGGTGGGTCTGCGCGTCGATCGTGAACCGTGCCGACGCGCCGCGCAGCGACTGCACCGGCGGCCGGGGCCGGTCGGTCGGCAACTCGAGCACCTCGGGGAGCCCGCCGAGCGCCTGCTGCCAGTAGCCGAGCTGGCGGGAGACCAGCGATTCGGGGTCGGACTCGTCACCGAGCGACTCACGCTGCCACAACGCGTAATCGGCGTACTGGACGGGCAGCGGTTCCCACCCGGGAGCGCTGCCGGCGGAACGCGCCGCATAGGCGGTCATGATGTCGGTGAAGAGGGGCGCCAGCGACGCACCGTCGGCCGAGATGTGGTGCACGACCATCATCAGGATGTGGTCGGTGGGGTTCACCTCGAAGCAGGCGACCCGCACCGGCACCGTCTCGGTGACGTCGAATCCGGTGGCGCCGAGTTCACGCAACCGCGCGTACAGGTCCTGCTCGTCGGCGACCGGGGTCGGGGTCAGATCGGACACCACGTCGGCTGCGGGCAGCACGAGCTGGTGCGCGTCCTCGTCGCCGACCGGGAAGACCGTCCGCAGCGACTCGTGCCGCTCGACGACGTCCGCCCACGCCGCATTCAGCGCCGCCGGGTCGATCGAGCCGGTCAACCGCACCGCCAGCGGCAGGTTGTACGCCGGGGAGGACGGATCGAACTGGTTGACGAACCACATCCGCTGCTGAGCCAGCGACAGCGGGATGCGGTCGGGCCGCGGACGGGCGACGAGCGCGGGACGCTGTTCGCCGGTACTCGCGGTCGCCTCGAGCAGCTCCGCGAGTTCCGCGACCGTCGGATTTTCGAAACACTCCCGTACCGACAGGTGCGCACCGAGCGCGACCCTGAGCCGGGCCGTGAGCCTCGTCGCGCTGATGGAGTTGCCACCGAGGTCGAAGAACGAGTCGGTGGACCCGACTCGATCGGCGCCGAGCACCTCTTCGAAGACCCTCGCCACGATCGTCTCGACCGGCGTACGAGGGGGTACGTACTCCACCGCGACGGTGGTGAACTCGGGCTCGGGCAATGCCTTTCGATCCAGCTTCCCGCTGGCACCGAGAGGGAAGCTGTCCAGGACGACGATGCGGGCGGGCACCATGTACGCGGGCAGGAGCTGCGCCGCTGCGTCCTGCACCGACTTCGTGTCGATCTGGGCGCCGGACCGCGGAACCACGTAACCCACGAGATTTTCGCCGGTCGCGTCGCTTCGATGGATCGTGACCGCGGCCTGCGCCAACGACGGATGCGACAACAACGCAGCCTCGACCTCGCCGAGCTCGATCCGCAGGCCACGCAACTTGACCTGGAAGTCGCTGCGTCCGAGGTACTCGAGGTTCCCGTCGGCGCGACGTCGAACGACGTCGCCCGTTCGGTACATTCTCTGCCCGGCGCCGCCGAACGGGTTGGCGACGAACCGGTCGGAGGTCAGATCGCTACGTCCGACGTAGCCGCGCGCCAACTGGGTGCCCGCGAGATACAGCTCGCCGGGGACCCCGACCGGCACCGGACGAAGACGCGAATCCAAGACGTGGAGATCGGTGTTCCACACCGCACTTCCGATGGGCACGGTGCCGCGAACGTCCGGGTCGACGTGCCCGGCGGTCGCGTGCACGGTGAATTCCGTCGGACCGTAGAGGTTGTGCAATTCGGCATCCGACAATCCGCGGAACGCCTCGGCGGTCGCCGGCGGAAATGCCTCGCCCGCGACGAGCACCACTCGAAGGCTGAGCAGGTCGTGTCGATCGGCTTCGCCGACGAACACCGACAGCATCGACGGCACGAACGACGTTGCGGTGACGCCCTCACGCGCAATCAACGCCGCGAGATACTCGGGATCACCGTGACCGTCGGGTGACGCAATCACCAGACGAGCACCCGAGACGAGCGTCGCGAACAACTCCCAGATCGACACATCGAATGTCGCCGGAGTCTTCTGCAGCACGACATCGTGTGCGCCGAGCCCGTACTCGTCGACGATCCACGAGATCTGGTTCAGGACCGCCGCGTGGCTGACCGCGACGCCCTTCGGCCGTCCCGTCGAACCGGACGTGTAGATGACGTAGGCAGGGTTCGACGGCCGAAGGGCCCCCCGGCGCTCCTCGTCGCGCACCGGCGCGGCCGAAGCGTCGACAGGAAGCTGGTCGATCTCCACCACGCGGTATCCGTCGGGCAGGGTGAGAGCATCTCGCGCAACCGTCAGGACACAGAGCGGCGAGGCGCTGTCCAGAACGTAGGACGTGCGGTCGGCCGGATGGTCGGGGTCGAGCGGAACATAGGCGCCACCCGCCTTCACGATGGCGTACATCGCGACCATCGAGTCGATCGATCGCCGAATCGCGAGAGCGACCCTCACCTCCGGCACGACACCCATCTCGATCAGGCTTCGCGCGAGTCGATTGACGCGATCGTCGAACTCGGCATAGGTCAGCGTCTCGTCGCCGGACACCAGGGCCACCGCGTCCGGCGTCCGCGCCACCTGCTCGTCGAACAGGTCGACGAGGGTGCGGCTTTCGTCCGTGCCTGCCGCGGTACCGGCTGCGGTGGCGTCCGCGATCACGCCGGCGAGGACACCGGCGAACGTGTCCGCGAATCCTTCGCCCGACGAGCCGTCGAGCAGTCCGGGCAGCAGGGTGGACAGGGCCACCGTCACCGCGGCCTCCGGGCCCACGCCCACACCGGCGAGCGTGCGCGCGAGTTCCGCGGACTTGTCCCGCAACTGCGCGTACGTGACATCGGTGCCGTTGTGCGACAGCGCGATTCCGTCCGGGTTGATCGACGCCGCGCCGTCGAGGAGTTCGGGCAGCGACTTGGTGGCCGTCAACTCCTCCGAGATCGAGTGCGACATCAGGGACTGCGCCCCCTCGTCCGGCACGGCCAGACCGGCCTTCTCGTCCTCGGTTAGGATGTCGATGTCACCGACGACGGCGTCCGCGTCGGCCGTGACGGCCTCGAGCACGCGAACGAAGCGATCGGCGAAACCGCGGACCGTCGACTCGTCGAACAGATCGGTGGCATAGGAGAACCAGCCTCGCATGCCGTTCGCGACGGATCCCGCGTCGAACCGCTCCTCGACGGCGACGCCGAGATCGGTCTTGCTCGTGGTGAGTCCGCTCTCGAGGACCTCGACGGTCAGCCCGGCGAGCTCGAGCTTCGGCCGTTCCAGGTTCTGGAAGCTCAGCATCACCTGCGCGAGAGGCGCGTACGCGGCGGTGCGCGACGGACGGAGCACCTCGACGATCTGCTCGAACGGCACGTCGGCGTTGCCGAATGCATTCAGATCGACCTCGCGTGCCTGCGTGAGCAGCGTGCTGAAACGGGCGTTCTGGTCCACATCGGTGCGCAGCACGAGCGTGTTGACGAACATACCGACGAGATCGTCGAGCGCGCGGTCACCGCGGCCCGCGACAGGGGTGCTGACGGAGATGTCGCTGGTGTTGCTCAGTCGCCCCAACAGCACGGCGAGTGCGGTGTGCACCACCATGAACAGCGACGCCTGGTGGGTCTGTGCGAGTTCGTTCAGCGACCGGTGCACGTCCTGCCCGATCTCGAACTCGATCAGACCGCCCTGCGGGTTGCGGACGGCCGGGCGCGGCCGGTCGGCGGGGAGGTCGAGAACCTCCGGTGCATCGCCAAGCGCGTGCGTCCAGTACGCGATCTGCTTGCCCGCGAGCGACTCCGGGTCGTCCTCGGAGCCGAGGAGATTCCGCTGCCACAGGGCGAAGTCCGGGTACTGCACGGGCAGCGGCGAGAAGCTGGGCTCCTCCCCCTGCACGCGAGCGCCGTAGGCGCCGAACAGGTCCCGTGCGAGCGGGGCCATCGACGAGCCGTCCGCCGAGATGTGGTGGACGACGACGACGAGGACGTGGTCGCGTTCCCCGAGTTCGAACAGGGCGGCGCGCACCGGGACGTCGGCGGTGACGTCGAAGCCGGCCGATGCCAGCGCGACGACCCGCTCCCGCAGTTCCTGCTCGTCGGCCACGCGGACGACGTCGAGCCCGGACTTCGTGTCGGATGCGGACAGGACGACCTGGTAGGGGCCGTCGACGGAATCCGGGTACACCGTGCGCAGCGATTCGTGCCGGGCGACGACGTCGGCGATCGCCGAACGCAGCGCGTCGGCGTCCAGTGCGCCGGTGAGCCGCAACGCCAACGGGATGTTGTACTCGGCCGATTCGGGATCGAACCGGTTGGCGTACCACATCCGCTGCTGGGCCAGCGACAGCGGCAGCCGGTCCGGACGCGGTCCGGCGGTGACGGGCGGTCGGGCGCCGCCGTCCACACCGAGCTCTTCCAGCCTGCGCGCCAGCTGCGCCACCGTGGGAGCCTCGAAGATCTCGCGCACCGGAGCGTCGATGCCGACGGCCTCGTTGATCCGCGCCATCACGCGGGTAGCGGCGAGCGAGTTTCCGCCGAGCGTGAAGAAGGAGTCGTCGGCACCGACCACGTCGACACCGAGCACCTCCGCGAACACTGCGGCCACCCGCTGCTCGAGAGCGGTTCCCGCGGCACGGAACTCACGGTCCTCCGCCAGGAACTCGGGCTCGGGCAGGGCGCGGCGGTCGAGCTTGCCCACCGGGGTGAGCGGGATGGCGTCGAGGGTCACGATCGTCGACGGCACCATGTACGTGGGCACGAACTCGCCCACGAAGTCCAGCATCCGGGTGACGTCCACCTCGGCGCCCGGCACCGGAAGCACGTACGACACGAGGACCGAATCCCCGGACGGTCCCGGCAGCACGGACGTCGTGGCGAAGTCGACGGCGGGGTGCTTGGCGAGCACCGCGTCGATCTCGCCGAGTTCGATGCGGAACCCGCGGACCTTCACCTGCTGGTCCGAGCGGCCGACGTAGTCGACGGTCAGCGCACCGTCCGCGTCCTTCGTCCAGCGCACGACGTCGCCGGTGCGGTACATCCGGTCGCCCGGCTCACCGAACGGGTTCGCGACGAAGCGTCCCGCGGTCAGCGGCGTGCGCCGGTGGTAGCCACGGGCGAGTCCGAGACCCGACAGATAGAGGTCACCTGCGACACCGACCGGAACGGGGCGGAGCCGATCGTCGAGGACCAGCGCGCTGGTGCCGCGGATCGGACCACCGATCGTGACCGGGCCGTCGGCGGCCATCGGGTCGCTGATGTTGGTCATGATCGTGGTCTCGGTGGGACCGTATCCGTTGAACAGCGAACGTCCGGGTGCCCAGCGCGCCGCGAGTTCCGCCGGGACGGCCTCGCCGCCGGCGACGACGAACTGGAAGTCGTCGAGCCCGGACGGATCCACGGACGCCAGCGCCGAAGGCGTGACGAAGCCGTGCGTGACGCGGTGCTCGCGCAGGAACTTCGCGAACTCGGGTCCGCCGTACACATCGGTGGGAGCGATCACCATGGTGGCACCGGCGCCGACCGCGAGCAGCAGTTCGAGAACGGACGCGTCGAAGCTCGGCGACGCGAAGTGCAGCGTCCGCGAGTCCGTCGTCACCTGGTAACGCGCACGCTGTTCGGCCGCGAAGTTGGCGAGACCCCGGTGCGTCACGACGACGCCCTTGGGTTGCCCGGTGGTGCCGGACGTGTAGATCACGTAGGCGCTGTTGGCCGGTGTCACCGCCGTGCGACGCTCCGCCTCCGCGACGGGAGCGGTGGAGTACCGCGCGGCGGCATTCTCGAAGTCTTCGCTGTCGAGGACCAGCCAGTCCACGCCCGCCGGAAGCCGGCCGACCTCGGAGCTCACGGAAAGCCCGAGCGCCACACCGGAATCGGTGACCATGTGCGCGATGCGCTCGTCCGGGTACCCGGGGTCGATCGGCACGTACGCGCCGCCGCTCTTGGCGACCGCCCAGATGCCGGCGATCGACGCGATCGAGCGGGTGATGCCGAGTCCGACGAACGTCTCCGCGCCGACTCCGCGCTCGATCAGGATGCGCGCCACACGGTTCGAGCGCTCGTCCAGCTCGCGGTAGGTGATGCTGTCGCCGCCCGAGACGATCGCGACCCCGTCGGGGTTCGCGGCGACCGCCGCGGACAGCAGTTCGACGAGAGTCGTGGGCGGGGTGCCCTCGATACCGCGGACCGGTGTCAGTTCCGCTGTCTCCTCGGCGTCGAGGATGGGGATGTCCCCTACCGCGATGTCGGTTCCGCCGTCTGCGACGGCGGCGAGGATCCGCACGAAACGGTCCGCGAAGCCCTGCACGGTCTCCGCGTCGAAGATCTCGGTGGCGAACCCGAGAACGCCGGTGATCCCGGTGGGCGCACCCTCGTCCGACCACAGTTCGCGCAGGTCGACGGTGAGGTCGAACTTGCTGAACTCGACGTCCACGGCGCCGGGTGTCGCCTCCAGTCCGGCGAATTCGAGCGACGGAATGCCGTTCACCTGATGAGTCAGCACGACCTGGAACAGCGGCGAGTACGCCGTGGACCGGGTCGGCTTCAGGGCGTCCACCAACTGCTCGAACGGGACATCCTGATGGCTGAACGCGGCGAGGTCCTGGGTGCGGACCTGCTCGAGCAGTTCGGCGAAGGACGTTCCGGGCTCGACCTCGGTCCGCAGCACCAGTGTGTTGACGAACATGCCGACGAGGTTCTCGAGCGCCTCGTCACCGCGACCGGCCACGGCGGTGCCGATGGCGATGTCGGTGCTCGAACTGAGCCGTGCCAGCAGAACGGACAGCGACGCGTGCAGCACCATGAACAGCGACACGTTGTGTGCGCGCGCGACCTCACCGAGACGACGGTGGATGTCCTCGTCGACGGAGAAGCCCACGGAGGCGCCTGCCATCGACCGCACCGTCGGGCGGGGCCGGTCGGTGGGGAGTGCCAGGACGTCGGGCACACCCGCGAGGGTCTTCGACCAGAAGTCGATCTGCGCCGCGGCCAGGGAGTCGGGGTCGTCCTCGGAACCGAGCACGTCCCGCTGCCACAGCGCGTAGTCGGCGTACTGGACGGGCAGCGCCGGCCAGGCGGGCTGCGTCCCGTCCTGACGGGCCGCGTAGGCCGTCATGACGTCGCGGGCCAGCGGCAACGTGGACGCGCCGTCGGACGCGATGTGGTGCATGACCAGCACCAGGACGTGGTCGGTCGCGCCGAGCCGGAACAGGCGGGCCCGGACCGGGATCGTGTCGGTGACGTCGAAGCCGGTGGAACCGAACTCGAACATCCGGTCCCGCAGGTCCTCCTCGCGGACGTCGACCGGCTCGAGAGCGAGGTCGATGCCGGCGGCGGGCAGGATCACCTGGTGCGCGCCGGAATCGGAGTCCGGGAACACGGTCCGCAGCACCTCGTGCCGCGCGACGACGTCGGACAGCGCCGCGGCCAGCGCGGCGACGTCCAGCTCGCCGCGCAGTCGCACGGTGAGCGGAACGTTGTACGCCGGCGACGACGGGTCGAAACGGTTGAGGAACCACATCCGCTGCTGCGCGAGCGACAGCGGCAACTCCCGGGGGCGCTCGCCCGCGACGAGTGCCGGCCGGGTGGAGCCGTGGTGAGCCCGGTCCTCGACGAGCTTCGCGAGGGTCGCGATCGTGGGGGCCTCGAACAGATCACGGATCCCGACCTCGGTGCCGGTCGCGGACGTGACGCGGGCAGCGACGCGGGTGGCGCTGAGCGAGTTGCCGCCCAGGTCGAAGAACGACTCGTCGACACTCACTCGCGTCGCGGAGAGGATGTCACCGAAGATGCCGGCGACGACCTCCTCGAGCGGGGTGCGCGGCGCGACGAATTCGACCGTGCTCGTGGCGAAGACCGGCTCCGGGAGGGCCTTGCGGTCGACTTTGAGATTCGCGTTGAGCGGCATCTCGTCGAGCACCATCACCGTGTCCGGGATCATGTGCGACGGCAGCACGTGCCGCAGTGCGTCGAGCGTCGCATCGACGTCGAGTTCGGCGCCTGCGGTCGCGGTGACGTATGCGACGAGCCGGGGACCCTGCTCGCTGTCGTGGACGACCACCACCGACTTCTGCACCGCGTCGGTCGCGTTGAGTGCGGATTCGATTTCGCCGAGTTCGATTCGGAGACCGCGGATCTTCACCTGGAAGTCGCTGCGGCCCACGAACACGAGCCCGCCGTCGGCACGCTCGCGGACGAGGTCACCGGTCCGGTACATGCGGGCGCCGGGCCCCTCGAACGGATTCGCCACGAATCGTGACGCGGTGGTGCCGAACATGTTGCCGTACCCGCGGGCCAGGACCTGGCCGCCGATGTAGAGGTCACCGGTCACTCCCGGCGGCACGGGGCGCATCCGGCCGTCGAGCACGTGGTACCGGACACCGCGGAACGCGGCGCCGAACGGGACCGGCCACGACTCGGCATCCCCGGTGGACAGGTCCAGTTCGTACGAGGAGCAGGTGACCGATGCCTCGGTCGGGCCGTAGTTGTTGAGCAGGCGCGAGTCCGTGCCGATCAACGCCGTGCAGGCTGCAGGCCGCAGCATCTCACCGCCGAGGAGGACGACCTTCAGATTGGGCAGGACGCCCTCGGTGTCCAGTTCGGTGAGGACTTCGAACGCACTGGGTGCGAGGTTCGTGATCTGGACCTCGCCCGTGCCGATCATGCGGAGAATCGGTCCCGGATCGAAGCCGTCGTCGGCGAGGTGGAGCACACCGCCGTACGCGAGACCCACCCAGATGTTCTTCTGGGTCTGGTCGAACAGCGGGGAGTTCGCGATCAGCAGTCCGGTGCCGTCCTTCACCCGGAGGTCGCACTGGTACGACTGATAGTTGTTGGACAGGCCCAGCATCGGCACCATCGTGGGCTTGGGCCGCCCGGTCGAGCCCGACGTCGAGATGACGTGCCCGAGGCGCGTGCCTGCGTGCTCGTCCGACCACGGGTCGTGCGGGAAGTCGGTGTCGTCGAGCGATTCGAGGTGGCGCGCCGTCTCGGGGTCGTCGAGCACGATCGGGTCGTCGAGCGCCGCGTTCCCCGTGGGTGCCTCGGTGAGCCCGCTCCAGGACCGGGTGGCCACCACGGTCCGCGTGCCGCTGTCCTCGACGAGGCCCGTGATCCGCTCCATTCCCCACTTCTGGTCGAACGGGGAGTACGCCGCGCCGACCTTCCAGGTGGCGAGCATCCCGATCACCCATTCGACCGAACGGGGGGTGAGCAGTGCGACGACGTCGTCGGGGCGGACACCACGGGACAGCAGTTCGCGTGCGAGCTGGTTGGCCCGGCGGTTCAATTCGCCGCGGCTGGTCTCGACGCCGCCCGCCACGACGGCGCGAGCCTCCGGGTCGCGCTCGACCCACTCCTGCCAGCGCGTGACGAAGAGTTCGAGGGGCCATCCCGACGTTTCGGTGACCTCCGCCTCCGGCGTCGCAACGATCTCCGGTGCGGGCGCGGCGATCTCGATGTCACCGACGAGGGCGTGCGCGTCCGCGATGACCTGGTCGAGGATCGTGCCGAAGCCGTCCTTCCCGTCCTCGGACGGCGGAGCCATCATGATCGTGGGAACCAGACCGGACAGCACCACGGAGACGATCGCGTCCGGACCCATCCCCCGCTCCGACAGCGGCGCGGACATCAAGCGGAGCCGCTCGTCGAACTCGCGGTACGTCACCTGCATGCCGTCGTGAGCGACGGCGACGGCGTCGGGAGCGACCTCGACCGCAGCGGCCAGAAGCTGCGGCAGCTCGCGAACGGTCATCGTGCGTGCGGGCCTGACAGGGCTCAACTTTGCTCTCTCGTGTTCGGTGAGAATGTCGATGTCGCCTACAGCGACACCGGGATCGGTGACGACGGCCTCGAGGATCCGGACGAACCGCTCGGAGATCCGTTCCGCGGTGCTCCGCTCGAACAGGTCGGTGGCGAACGTGAACCTGCCGCCGAGGCCTGCCGGTTCACCCGACTCGTCGGCCTTCTCGGTGATCGTCAACGTGAGGTCGTACTTGGCGCCCTGCGCCATGTCCTCGATCACGCGCACGGTCAGCCCGGGCAGTTCGAGCGCGTCCATCCGGTTGTTCTGGAACGACAACATCACCTGGAACAGCGGCGAGTACGCCGCCGAGCGCCGGATCCGCAGTGCCTCCACGATCTTCTCGAACGGCACGTCGGAATTGCCGAACGCACCCAGGTCGCCTTCGCGGACCCGTTCGACGAGATCGGCGAACGAATCCCCCGGCCGCACGCGGGTGCGCAGGACGAGGGTGTTGACGAACATGCCCACCAGGTCGTCGAGCGCCTGATCGCTGCGTGCGGCGAGCGGGGTGCCGACGGTGATGTCGTCGCTCGTGCTCAGCCGCGACAGCAGCGTCGTCAACGCCGCGTGCGTCACCATGAAGAGCGAGGCGCCGCGTTCCCTGCCGACCGCTTCGAGGCCGCGCCGCAGTTCGGGGGTGATCGCGAAGTCGATCGAATCGCCTCGCATCGACTGCCTGGCCGGGCGTGCGTGGTCCAGCGGGAGGTCGATCAGCTCGGGTGCCCCGGAGAGGGTGTCGGCCCAGTGCGCGATCTGCTTGCCCGCGAGCGACCGGGTGTCGGCGGGGTCGCCGAGGACCTCGCGCTGCCACAGCGCGAAGTCGGGGTACTGCACCGGCAGCGGCTGCCACAGCGGAGCCGCACCGGCGGTGCGCGCGCTGTACGCGACCATGACGTCGCGCGCGAGCGGCGACATCGACGCGCCGTCGGCGCAGATGTGGTGTACGACGAGGACGAGCAGGAACTCGCTCTCACTGGTGGCGAACAGCCGGATACGCAGCGGGGGCGCGACCGTGACGTCGAATCCTTCGGTGGCGAATTCGGTGAGCGCCGTGTGGAGTTCGGCCTCGGTCACCGGGACGGGCGTCAGGTCGAACGGAACCTGCGCGGTGTCGACGACCTGCTGGTACGGGCCGTCACCGGAGTCGGGGAACACGGTCCGCAGCGACTCGTGCCGCGCGAGTACATCCGACACGGCCGACGACATCGCGTCGATGTCGAGCGAACCGGACAGACGCACGGCGAGCGGAATGTTGTACGCCGAGGACGCCGTGTCGAACCGGTTCATCAGCCACATGCTCTGCTGCGCCATCGACAGCGGAACCCGCTCGGGGCGCGGCCGCGCGACGAGAACCGGCCGGTCGGAGCCGGTGCCGGCCTGCTCGGCTACCTTCACGGCGAGCCGTTCCACGGTCGGCGCCTCGAACAACTCGCGCACACCCAGACGGGTACCCGCGGCAGCGTTGAGCCGGGCGACAGCCTTCGTCGCCACGAGCGAGTTGCCGCCGAGGTCGAAGAACGACTCGGCGACACTGATCTTCGCGAGGCCGAGCACGTCGGCGAGCACACCGGCGACCAGTTCCTCGGTGGGCGTGCGCGGCTCGATCATCTCGCCCTGCAGGGCGTCGAAGTCGGGCTCGGGCAGAGCCCTCCGGTCGAGTTTGCCTGCGGTGGTGAGCGGGATCTCGTCGATGACGAGGACGGCGCTCGGCACCATGTGCGCCGGAAGCATGTCGCCGACGAAATGCGTCACCTCGGCCACGTCCACCGCGGCGCCCGCGGTGGGCAGCACGTACGACACGAGGGCGGTCGAACCCGACGGCATCGACGTGCCGAGGGTGGCCGCGAATTCGAGGTCCGGGTGCTTGACCAGAGCGGCGTCGATCTCGCCGAGCTCGATCCGGAAACCACGGACCTTCACCTGGAAGTCACTGCGGCCGACGTACTCCACGCCGTAGCCGGCGCGGTGCCCGTGGTCGACGACGAACCGGACGATGTCGCCCGTGCGGTACATCCGGCTCCCGCTGTCGCCGAACGGGTTCGCGACGAATCGTTCGGCGGTGAGGCCGAGACGGTCGTGGTAGCCGCGGGCGAGGCCTGGGCCTGCGATGTACAACTCCCCCGCCACGCCGACAGGTACCGGGCGTAGCAATTCGTCGAGAACGTAGACGGTGACACCGCAGACGGGACCGCCGATCTCGATCCGGCTCCCGGGCACCAGCAGGTTGCTGACGTTGCTCATGATGGTGGCCTCGGTGGGTCCGTAGCCGTTGTACATCCGACGACCCGTCGCCCAGCGTTCCACCAGTTCCGGCGGACACGCCTCGCCGCCGACCACGACGACCTCGAGCCGGTCGAGTCCGGCCGGCTCCACCGACGCGAGCGCGGCCGGCGTGACGAAGGCGTGGGTGACTTCGTTGTCCGCGAGGAAGTTTCGCAGTTCCTCACCGCCGTACAGGTCGGCGGGCGCGACGATCATCGTCGCGCCGCAGCCGAAGGCGAGCAGCAGTTCGAGGACGGACGCGTCGAAGCTCGGGGACGCGAAGTGCAGAGTCCGCGCCGACGGGCTCACCCCGTAGTGGGTGCGCTGCTCGGCGGAGAAGTTGGCCAGACCGGTGTGGGTGACGACGACGCCCTTGGGCAGACCGGTGGTACCGGACGTGTAGATCATGTACGCCGGATGCTCGAGCTGAACCGACGCGGTCCGCTCGGAATCCGTGACCGGCTCCGCCGACTTCGCGGCGCACAGCGCGTCGCACTCGGACGAGTCGAGGGCGAGCCATTCGACGTCCGAGGGAAGGGTGTCGCGCTGAGCGGCCACGGTCAGGCCGAGAATCGCACCGGAGTCGACGACCATGTGTGCGATGCGCTCGGACGGGTAGCGGGGGTCGACGGGCACGAAGGTGCCGCCGGCCTTGGCGACGGCCCACGTTCCGATCACCGAGTGCAGCGAGCGCGTCATCCCGAGCGCCACAGACGTTTCCGGTCCCACACCGCGATCGACGAGAACCCGGGCGAGCCGGTTCGAGCGCGCGTCGAGTTCCGCGTAGGTCAGCGATTCGCCATCCGCGACCAGCGCGATGCGCTCACCGTTCTCGGCTGCGGTCACGGCGAGGATCTGCGGCAGCGACAGCGGTGCGGCGGCGTCGGTGCCGTGCGCCGCCAGCAGGGACGCACGCTCGCCGGGAGCGAGGATGTCGATGTCCGCGACGAGCGTGTCGACGTCCCCGGACAGCGCACCGAGCACACGGACGACCCGCTCCATGATCTCCTCGACCTCGGCGGCCTCGAAGATCTCGGGAAGGAACTTGGCCGTCAAGTGCAGCCGCGGGTCGGTCATCGCGACGATCGCCAGCGGGTAGTGGGTGGCGTCGTTGGACGTCACGTCGAGAACGCGGAGACCCTCGATGTCGCTGCTCTTCGTGAGCGCCTCGCGGTCGAGCGGGTAGGACTCGTAGACCATCAGCGTGTCGAACAGCGCGCCGAGGCCGAGTCCCTGCTGGATGTCGGTGAGCCCGACGTGATGGTGATCGAGCAACTCGGTCTGCTCGTGCTGGATGCGGTCGAGCAGGGTGCGGACGGCGTCGCCGGCCCGGACGCGCACCCGCACCGGCAGGGTGTTGATGAAGAGCCCGAGCATGGACTCGATGCCGGGCACCTGGGGCGGACGACCCGAGACGGTGGTGCCGAACACCACGTCGTCCCGTCCGGTCAGCCTGCCCAGCACGATTCCCCACGCGGCCTGAACGAGGGTGTTCATGGTGACGCCGAGTTCGCGCGAGCGCGCGGTCATGTCGGCGAGCAGGTCGTCCGGCAGGTCGATCACCAGCTCACCGGGGGTGAGCGTCGGGGCGGTCTCCGCGTGCGCGGGTGCGAGGAGGGTGGGCTCCTCGATGCCGCTCAGGGCCTTCGTCCACGCGGCCACGGGCACCTGCGGGTCCTGCGCGGACAGCCACTCGAGGTAGCTGCGGTACGGACGCGGCTGCGGCAGTGCCAGCGCGTCGCCGTCCACCGCGTACAGGGTCAGCAGATCCTGGATGAGGATCGGCAGCGACCAGCCGTCGAGGAGGATGTGGTGGTTGGTGACGGCGAACCGGTAGCGGTCCTCGCCCGTCTCGACCAGCAGGAATCGCACGAGAGGCGGCGCGGTCATGTCGAACCGGTCGGTCCGGTTCGCGAGCATCAGCGCCTCGAGTTCCGCAGCACGGTCGGACTCGGACGCGGCCGAGAGGTCGACGTGCGTCCACGGCACGTCCACCCGGTCGACGACCACCTGCATACCGGTGCCGTCGTCGCCCGCGACGAACGCGGTGCGCAGGTTGGGGTGCCTCGCGACGAGTGATTCCGCGGCGCGGCGGAGGCGGTCGGTGTCGACGGACCCGCCCAGGTCCATCACCAGCTGGGTGGTGTACACGTCGGTGGCGGTACCTGCCAGCGACGCGTGGAACAGCAAGCCCACCTGCAGCGGGGCCAGCGACCAGACGTCGGCGAGTGCGGGGTAGTCGCTCTCGAGGGTGTCGATCCGGCTCTGACTCAGGGAGACGAGGTCGAGGTCCGACGGCGTCCGGCCACCGGCTCCGGGCCGCTTCGTGTGTTCGACGAGCCCTTCGAGCGCGCGCGTCCACAGGCCGGTGAGCTCGCCCACCTCGGCGTCGGTGAGGACGCCCTGGGGGAAGTCGACGGTGGCCGAAAGTCGCTGTTCTCCTTCGACATCCACGATCATCGCGTTGATGTCGAGGGCGAAGTGCACCGGCATCTCGCTGTTGCGGGTACCGGTCAGCTCCATCGTGTCGGTGTCGGGCACCCAGCCCGCCGCCCGGAACGCGTCGGGGATCTCGCCCACCGATACGCGGCCGAGGTAGTTGAAACTGATCTGCGGGCTCGGCAACGCCGCGAGAACCGCGCGGGTCTCGGCGTTGAGGAATCGCAGCATTCCGTAGCCGATGCCGTGCTCGGGTACCCGGGCGAGTTGTTCCTTCACCGACTTGACGGCCCGACCTGCGGCCGCGCCGCCGGCGAGGGCGTCGCGCACGTCGACGCCGGGCGCCGACAACCGGACCGGGAACATGCTGGTGAACCAGCCGACCGTGCGGGAGAGATCGGCGCCGGGCAGCACCGTCTCCTCGCGGCCGTGGCCTTCGAGGTGCACGAGGGTCGAGGACTCGGTGACGCCGCGTTCCGCGCGCCACGCCGCGACGGCGAGGGCGAGGGCGGTGAGGAGGCCGTCGTTGACGCCGCCGTGGAACGCGCGCGGCACGTCGGTCAGCAGACCGTCGGTGACGTCGGCCGGGACCTCCAGGCGGACCCGGCCGGTGGTCGAGACCGTGTCGCGGCCGTCGAGGGCGCGCGAACCGATCAGCGGGTCCGCACCGTCGAGAGTGGTGCGCCAGTGGTCGAGTTCGGCCACGCGGCGGGCGCTCCGGGCGTTGTCGGCGAGGCCGTGCGCCCAGCGGCGCACCGACGTGCCGACCGCCGGGAGCAGCGGGTCGGCACCGGCGGCAATCTGCGCCCACGCGGATGCGAAGTCGGGCACCAGCACTCGCCAGGACACCCCGTCCACGGCGAGGTGATGGATCACGACGAGCAGTCGTCCCGTCTGCGGGGTGCTCTCGTCCTCCCCGCTGACGCCGTCCTCGCCGTCCCGCGGTGCAAGATCGCCGGAGTCCTCTGCGGGCGCGAACCAGACGAAACGCACCACGCTGCCGGTCGCCGGGTCCAGCTTGTCCACCGTGCGGTCGAGGGCGTGCGCGGCGAGCGCCTCGAACGAGTCGGTGCCGGGTCCCTCGCTGAACTCGACGCGATCGACGAGCCGGTCGACGTCGACGGAGCCGATCGGTGCGACCTCCAGCGACCATCCGGCCGGAGAGTCGGTGCGGCGCAACGACGAACGCAGAGCGTCGTGGCGATCGACGACGGCCGCCAGCGTGCGCACCAGGCGGTCCCGCTCCACCTTCGGCGGCAGGGCCAGGAGAATGGACTGGGAGAAGCGGTGGAAGTCGCCGCCCAGCTCCGTCATCCAGTGCACGACCGGTGTCAGCGGCATCGTGCCGATACCGGCGCCGGGAAGTTCCTCGAGGACGTGCACCGTCGCCGACTCGGATGCCGACTTCGCGACCTCGGCGAGCGAGGCCACGGTCTTGCGCTCGAAGACGTCGCGGGCCGTGAACAGGACACCGGCTTCCTTCGCGCGGGACACCAGCTGGATCGAGACGATGCTGTCGCCACCGAGCGCGAAGAACGAGTCGCCGACACTGACCCGCGGCAGACCGAGAACTTCGGCGAACAGTCCGGCGATCGACTCCTCCATGGTGCTGCGAGGGGCCACGTACTCACTGGACTCCGCCGCGAACGTGGGTTCGGGCAAGGCCTTCCGGTCGAGTTTGCCGCTCGCGCCGACCGGCATCTCGGCGATCACCACGACGGCGTCGGGAACCATGTACGAGGGCACCGCGCGGCCGACGTGGACCGTCAAATCCTCGACGTCCACCGCCGAACCGGGTTCGGGGACGACGTACCCGACGAGCCGCTGTCCCAGGGAGCTGTCGTGCACGACCGCAACCGATTGCGCCACATGCGGATACGAGGACATCGCGGCCTCGATCTCGCCCAGTTCGATGCGCAGGCCGCGCACCTTCACCTGGAAGTCGGTGCGGCCGAGGTACTCGATGCTGCCGTCGACACGCCACTTGACGAGGTCGCCGGTGCGGTACAGACGGGTTCCCGCGGCGCCGAAAGGATTGGCCACGAAGCGTTCTGCCGTGAGCTCCGGCCTGCCCTCGTAGCCGCGCGCGACCTGGGCGCCCGCGAGATAGAGCTCTCCCGCGGATCCGATGGGAGCGGGCCGGAGGTGGCCGTCGAGCACGTACGCCTCGGTGTTCCACACCGGGGTGCCGATGGGAATCGTGTGGAGGGTCTCCCGATCCACCTCGCCTGCGGTGGCGTGCACGGTGAACTCGGTGGGGCCGTACAGGTTGTGCAACCCGGCGTCGGACTTCGCGCGGAACGCCGCGGCGACGGCAGGCGGAAACGCCTCTCCCGCAACGAGAACGACGCGCAGGCTGACGAGTTGTTCGCGGTCCGCTTCGGCGACGAACACCGACAGCATCGACGGGACGAACGATGTCGCCGTGACCTTCTCGCGCGCGATCACGTCGGCGAGGTAGGCGGGATCGCGATGCCCCTCGGGTGCGGCGATCACCAGGCGCGACCCGGAGGCGAGTGCGGCGAACAGTTCCCACACCGACACGTCGAACGTCGTCGGGGTCTTCTGCAGCACGACATCGTTCGCATCGAGCTCGTAGCGCGACGCGATCCACGTGACCTGGTTCAGGACCGAAGCGTGGCTCACCGCCACGCCCTTCGGACGTCCGGTGGACCCGGACGTGTAGATGACGTAGGCCGGGTTCGCCGGCCGCAGATCGGCTGCCCGTTCGTCGTCGCGGATCGGGCCGGCCGGGACGCCGCTCAGATCCAGGGCGTCGATCTCCAGGACGTCCTGATCGGCGGGAAAGACGAGGCCGTCGCGCGCGACCGTGAGGATGCACAGCGGGCGGGCACTCTCGAGTACGTACGCCGTGCGCTCGGCGGGGTGGTCGGGGTCGAGTGGCACGTACGCGCCGCCCGCCTTGACGACGGCGTACATCGCGACCATGGAGTCGAGCGAGCGGCGGATCGCGAGGGCGACCTTCGTCTCCGGACCCACTCCCCTGCCGATCAGCGTCCGGGCGAGACGGTTCACCCGCGCGTCGAACTCGGCGTACGTGAGCTCCTCGCCGTCGAAGACGAGTGCCGTCGCGTCGGGGGTGCGCCCGACCTGGGCGTCGAACAGGTCGACGACGGTCCCCGCCGGCGGCGACACGACGTCGCCGTTCCACCCGGTCACGACCTGTGCGCGTTCCTCGTCGCTCATCGCGGCCAGGTCCGACACCGAGGCGTCGTCGCCGGCGCCGAGGAAGCGCTCGAAGAAGTCGAAGAAGCGGCTGTGGTGACGGTCCAGCTCGTCCGCGGAGTACAGGTTGGGGTTGGCCTCGAAGTCGATGTGGATCTTGCTGCCTGCCACACCCTGGTAGATGTTCAGGGAGAGATCTTCGACCGGTCCGGTGGTGAGGACGTTCTGGTGTCCGGTGACCGTCCCCAGCTTGATCTCGCTGTGGAACATCATGATGTTGATCGAGGGACCGAAGAAGCCACGCTGCCCCTGGGGCGCTCCCGCGTCCCGGCGGATGTCCTCGTGGCGGTACCGCTGGCGGCGCAGGGCGCCGGTCAGCTCGATCTGAACGCTCTTGACCAGCTCGGGGACGGTCATCTCCGGGGTGATCTGGAGCCGGAGCGGAACGATGTTCGACACCATTCCGCCGGAACGGCGCAGCGTGGCGGTGGTGCGCGCCGAGACCGGGAGGCTGAGGACGACGTCCGTCCGGTCGGTCATGTGGGCCAGGTACGCGGCGAATGCGGCCACCACGATGGGCGCGGAGCTGGCGTTGCTGCCGCCGAGGGCCTCGTCGAGCAGGGTGGCGGTGGACTCGGGCAGTGCCTCGGAGGAGAGCCGCGCGAACTTGCCCACCATGGCCGCACGACCGGCGAGGCTCGGGGCCTCGGGCAGGTGCGCGGTGCGTTCGGCCCAGTATTCGCGATCCTTCGCGAACCGCTCGGAGTTGCGGTACCGCTGCTCGTCCTCGACGATCCGGACCAGGTCCTCGGCGCGGCAGGCCGGCGGCTCGGTGCCCTCGACCAGCGCCGTGTAGATCTCGGCGATGCGTGCGATCAGCGCCATCGCGCCGAATCCGTCGAGCGCGATGTGATGGATGCGGCAGAACCAGAAGTAGTGATTCTCCCCGACGTGGAGCAGGTAGACCACGACGAGGCGGTCTTCGAGGAGGTCGACGGGGGCGCTGTAGTTGGCCCGCATCCACTTCTCGGCGGCGTCGACGGAATCGCCCTCGCCGCGGAGGTCGACGTAGGTGATGGCGTCGTCGAGGGACTTGTCGACGTACTGGTAGGGCATCCCCTCGATCTCGACGAGGCGGAGGAAACCGGAGCCGAACTCCCGGCCGGTACGGACCGTGGCCTCGGTCAGCAGGTCGAGGTCGATGTCACCGCGAAGCTCGATGTACTGGGCGATGGTGAGAGGAACCTCGCCCATCGCGTGTTGCGCGAACCAGATGCCTCGCTGCGCAGCCGACAGCGGAAACGCCCCTTCCGGAGCACCGCTACTACCCGCTGCTTGTCCCGACCCCAAGGGTTACTCCGTTCTCGAACGCGTGGCGACTGCCGCCTGTGTCTTTGGTGATTCGTAGCTCTCGGTCCCACGGACTGCGTCGTGAGCCGGTCTTCCGATGAACGCCATCACACGAACAGGCCCTGCCGGTTCGAAGCATCTCGCGGAGCGGGGACGGGCCGGGCATGGGACGCCCTGCGCTGATCGAAGAGTTCCACCACACTCGGAGTCGATGTCAGACGATCGTCCGAAACCCGATTGCCTGCGACGCTGAACACTCCAAGGCCCTTACATCCCGAACTACTTGCGGTGAGCGGGTTCATACGTGGCTCCGTTCTCTCATCGATCCAACAAGCGGCCACCCAATCGGTGCTCGTCATCCTCCGAGTCGAGAGCCGAGTCTACGGCGCTGGTGGAGGAGCGAAACATCGTCGCGATCATTGCTTCGGCCTCCTCTCGCTCGGTGGTGACAATCTCGGTTCGTACGGTTCTGCGGTAGCGCCGGGAATTACATCGGTGTCGGATCCACTGCCGTTACCGGCGCCGGTGTGACGTACCCAACCCTCGATACTTCCAGAACCAGGCCTAGATTCGATCTTCGACGCGCACATATTCAACAGGCCGGACCGCATTCCGGGCACTGTGTACAACCAGAACACGGATACCGTACCGAGAGTCGGAATTTCACTAGGTGTACAACTGTCGTATCCAGTTTCATGTTCCGCCTCCCGACTGTTATCCGTGCACGGTGCAGCCGATCTGATGACCGGCCGCGGCGTTGAACACTCACTGCCCCCCGTGACCGCAGTTTTGCCAACCACCGTGTCTACCAAAGCCCCGCGCAGGTCTCAAAACGCAGAGCACCCGAAGTTGCATACCGGGAATAACCGAGCAGGTTCGTCGCGTAGTCGCATCGAACGAAAACTTGGACGTTCACGTGAGCGCTCGGGTGCCGGCAGATCGCCCGCTGACCTGCCACGAGGACGCAGACACGCGTCCCCGGCGAAGGGATGTGAACCGGCGACACCCCGGTTGTATCCCAGCATCTGGAACACCCTCCCGACGCTCGGCACTGTCGATGTCCGATTAGTCGCGATCGCCGCCGCGCGACCGATCGCGGGCAGACGGGAGATTTCTCACATTCAGGGACGCGCCGACATCAGGAAGAACGCTTCTACCAACGAGTAACTAAAGTAAGTCTAACCTAACCGTTGTCGCCCAACGATCTGACATCGACCGACTCGCCGCTCACCGTCCGTGGCTCGCGAACCAGTCGAGCAGATCGGGGTCGTCCACGGCGCTGCGGTCCACCGTGCGCCCAGCATCCGCACCCTGAAAAATGCGCTTGAGGGGCACCTCGAGTTTCTTGCCGGTCCGGGTGTGCGGGATGCCGGGCGCCTCGATGATGTCGTCGGGCACATGCCGCGGAGAGGCCTGCTCACGAATCGCTGCGCGGATACGCTGCCTCAGCGCGTCGTCGAGTTCCGCCCCCTCCGACAGGACCACGAACAGCGGCATCCAGTATCCGCCGTCCGCCAGATCGACACCGACGACAAGCGCCTCGGCGACCTCGGGGAGCTTCTCCACCACCTGGTAGATGTCGGCGCTACCCATCCGAATCCCGTTGCGATTCAAGGTGGAATCGGACCTTCCGTGCATCAAGACGGTCCCGCGATCGGTGATCGTGATCCAGTCGCCGTGCCGCCACACTCCCGGAAACACATCGAAATATGCTTCGCGGTACCGCTTTCCGTCCGGATCGTTCCAGAACGACACCGGCATGGACGGCATCGGCGCCGTCACGACCAGTTCACCGACCTCACCTCGCACCGGTTGCCCAGACTCGTCGAACGCGTCGACGGCGACACCCAGGCACGGGGCGGACAGCTCCCCCGGCCAGACCGGGACGTTCCGCGCTCCCCCGACGAACGCCGACACCACGTCGGTCCCACCGGTGATCGACACGACGGGAACGCGGCGACCGACGTTCTCGGACAACCACAGTGACGACGCCGCCGGCAGCGTGGACCCGGTCACCCCCACCGCCCGGAGTGCGCTCAGATCGTGCTCGCGCACGGGGACCACACCCGCCTTGTCGCACGCGAGAACATAGCCGGGACTGGTGCCGACCACGGTCACACCCAGCCGTGACACCAAGGACCACAACGCATCCGGCGTCGGATAGGACGGACTTCCGTCGTAGCAGACGATGGTGGCCCCCACCAGCAGGCCCGCCGTCTGGAAGTTCCACATCATCCAACTGGGACTGGTGTACCAGAAGAGGGTGTCGTCGCGGCCGATGTCGAGTTGGAGCGCGAGCGACTTCACGTGCTCGAGGAGAACGCCGCCGTGACCGTGCACGATGCCCTTCGGCAGGCCCGTGGTCCCCGAGGAGAACACCACCCACAGCGGGTGGTCGAACGGGACGGCGACGGACTCGAGTGCGGCGTCCCGGCCGGTGGCCTCCGCCCAGGTGAGGGTGCCGTCGACGGCGGCGTCCGGATCGAGACGCGGCACGACCACTGTGAGGGCCAGCGACGGCAATCCGCCGCGCAGGTCGGCCGACGCGGCGAGTCGATCGTGTTCCTTGCCCCCGAACCGGTAGCCGTCCGCGGTGATCAGCGCTTTCGGTTCCAGTTGACCCAGTCGATCGAGCGCGGCCGGCGCGGAGTAGTCCTGTCCGCACGCGGCCCACACGGCACCGAGCGACGCCGTGGCGAGGAACGCGACGACGGCCTCGGGAATGTTCGGGAGGTAACCGACGACCCGGTCACCGACCCCGACTCCGTGCTCGCGGAGAGTCGCGGCGAGGCCCGCCACCGCGGACCGCAACTCGTCCCACCCGACGGAGATGTCGGTGGCGCCCTCACCCGCGTACAGGATCGCCGGTGTGCCGGGGCGGGCGTTCCGGAAGACGTGGTCGACGTAGTTGAGGGTCGCCCCGGGGAACCAGACGGCCCCCGGCATCGCGTCGTCCGCGAGGGCCGGTCCGGGGTCGGTGGCGGACCGGATATCGAAGTAGTCCCACACGTCCTGCCAGAACGCCGCCGGGTCGGCGACCGACCAGCGCCACAGCGCCCGGTAGTCGTCGACTCGGACGCTGTGACGCCGTGCGACGAAACGGGCGAAATCGGTGACGACCGCGTCGCACACGTCGGATTCGGTGGGCACCCATTGCGGATCGGCAGTCATGGGCACCATCTTCCCCGAGAGCGCGACCGTTCCGCGCTCTTTCGCCGCCTACTGCGGGGACTCGGACGTGCTCTTCCCCTTCGAACCGACCTGGGAGCGGCGCAGGATCGCCTCGGCGTGACGCAGGACCGGCGCGTCCACCATCTTTCCCTCGAACGCGAAGACTCCCCGTTCGTCGGCGACGGCGGCGAGAACCCGCGTCGCCCAGTCGACGTCCTTGTCGGACGGCGCGTACGCCTCCCGGATCACCGCGATCTGGCTGGGATGGATGCCGACCTTGATGTCGAATCCGACGGCGACGGCGTCGACCGCCTCCGCGCGCAACCCGTCGAGGTCTTTGATGTCGAGATATACGGAATCCAGGGCGAGCCGGTGATACGCCTTGGCCGCCAGCAGTGTCGACGACCGCACGTGATTGGCGACGTCACGATAGCTGCCGCCCTCGCGGCGACTGGAGTTGCCGCCCATCGCCGCCACGAGATCTTCGGCGCCCCACATCACGCCGATCGTGCTCGCCGCCAGCGCGATCTCGCTCACCGCGAGCGCACCGAGAGGCGACTCGACGAGGGCGATCACCTCACGCGGCGCCAACGACAGCACCTGGTCGGCGGACTCGCACTTCGCCAGCATCAGCCTCGTGTAGCGGGTGCCGTCGAGTGCCAGAAGGTCTCGCTCGTGATCCTCGGTTCCGACCGGATTGACTCGCACCACCGTGCGATCCGGATCCAACGGGGTGTCGATCAGGGCGACCCGCGCCGCTTCCTTGTCCGCGGGCGCCACCCCGTCCTCGAGGTCGAGGATCACGACGTCGGCTGCCGCAGCCGCTTTCGCATACCGTTCGGGCCGGTCGGCCGGGCAGAACAACCAGGCGGGCCCGGGCAGTTCCCAGCTCATGACGGCTTCTTCTGGACGAGGGTCTTGCGGACCGCGATCGCCACCACGTCGCCGTTCTGGTTGCGGCCGGTGTGCTCGAGCGTGACGATGCCCTCGCCGGGCCTGCTCTTCGACTCGCGCTTGTCCACGATCTTCGTCTCCGCGTAGAGCGTGTCGCCGTGGAACAGCGGTTTCGGGAAACTGATCTCCGAGAACCCCAGATTCGCGACGATCGTCCCCTGCGTCAGTTGTGCCACCGACAATCCGACCACGGTCGAGAGGGTGAACATCGAGTTGACGAGGCGCTCACCGAACTGGGTGTTCTCGCTGTACGCGGCGTCCAGGTGCAGTGCCTGGGTGTTCATCGTCTGCGTCGTGAAGAGGACGTTGTCGGCCTCCGTGACGGTCCGGCCGGGACGGTGCTCGTACACCGCTCCCAGCTCGAACTCCTCGAACCACAGGCCCCGCTGAACGATTCGCTTCGGTTCGGTCGTCGCGGTCACAGGCCGGCCTCCCGCGCGATCAGCATCAGCTGCACCTCGGTGGTGCCCTCGCCGATCTCCAGGATCTTGCTGTCACGGTAGTGCCGGGCCACGGTGTACTCGTTCATGAATCCGTAGCCGCCGTGGATCTGGGTGGCGTCCCGGGCGTTGTCCATCGCGGCCTCGGAGGCGACGAGCTTGGCGATGGCGGCCTGCTTCTTGAACGGCTTGCCGGACAACATCCGGGCAGCGGCGTCGTAGTACGCGGTGCGCGCGGTGTGGGCGCGCGCCTCCATGCGGGCGATCTTGAAGGCGATGGCCTGGTTGTGGCCGATGGGCCGTCCGAACGCCTCGCGTTCCTTGGCGTACTTGACCGACTCGTCGACGCATCCCTGGGCGGCGCCGACGCTCAGCGCGGCGATGGCGATGCGGCCCTCGTCGAGGATCCGCAGGAAGTTCGCGTACCCGCGGCCACGCTCGCCGAGCAGATTCTCCTCGGGAACGCGCACGTCCGAGAACGTGAGCGGGTGGGTGTCGGAGGCGTTCCAGCCGACCTTGTTGTACGCCGGCTCGGCGGTGAAGCCCGGCGTCGACGTCGGCACGAGGATGGTGGAGATCTCCTTCTTGCCTTCCTTCGTTCCGGTCACCGCGGTGACGGTGACGAGCTTGGTGATGTCGGTGCCGGAGTTGGTGATGAACTGCTTGTTGCCGTTGATGATCCACTCACCGCTGTCGAACTTCGCGGTGGTCTTCGTCCCGCCGGCGTCGCTTCCGGCACCCGGCTCGGTGAGCCCGAACGCGGCCAGGCTCTTGCCGCTCGTCAGCTGCGGCAGCCACTCCTGCTTCTGCTCCTCGTTGCCGAACCGGTAGATCGGCATCGCGCCCAGCGACACGCCGGCTTCCAGGGTGATCGCGACACTCTGGTCGACCTTGCCCAGTTCTTCGAGTGCCAGGCAGAGTGCGAAGTAGTCGCCGCCCATTCCGCCGTACTCCTCGGGGAACGGCAGGCCGAACAGGCCCATGTCGGCCATTCCCGCCACCACCTCGTAGGGGAACGTGTGGTTGGCGTCGTGTTCCGCCGCGACCGGTGCCACCACGTTCTTGGCGAAATCGGCGACGGTCTTCGCCAACTGCTGGTACTCGTCGGGAAGCTGGCCGGTGGCAAGGAATTCGGTCATGACGCGTCTTCTTTCGTGTCGGTGGTGTCGGTGTGCGGGATGACTCGCGCGAGCAGCTGGTCGACCATCACCTGGTCACCGGGTGCGACGAGGATGTCGACGACGCCGTCGACGGGGGCGGTGAGCGAGTGCTCCATCTTCATCGCCTCGACCACGACGAGTGTCTGGCCTGCGGTGACGTGGGCGCCCGCTTCGGCACCGACGGCGATGACGGATCCGGGCATGGGGCTGGTGATCTCGGCCTCGCCGGCGTGGACGTCGCCGGTGCGGACACTGAGTTCGCGAACCTCACGCAGCATCGTCGTGCCGTCGGAACCGGCGAGCCAGATGTGCCCGTCGGTCTGGGCGACCCGGTAGGTTTCGCGCCTGCCGTCGATCACCACGGAGAGCGTGGCCCCGTCGAGCGCCGCCGTCAGGGAGAGGGTGTCGCCGTCCTCGACCTGCGCGGTGGCCTCGGACGGACTGCCCTTGATGCGCACGTGGTCGGTGCGGGTGGCAGACGACAACCGGATGCTGGTGGGCGCGGGAACGCCGACCCGCCAGCCGCTGGGAACGTCCCACGGATCGGCCTGTGCCCGCTCGGGCCAGCGCTGCAACCAGCGGAAAGCCGCGGCGGCGATCAGGGCGGCGTCGGTGGCCTCCGCGGCGACGAAGTCCTCGAGCCGTCGGTCGAGCAGACCGGTGTCGAGGTTGCCGGCCACCACGTCGGGATCGGCGAGCAGGAAGCGCGCGAACTCGATGTTGGTGACCACTCCCAGCACACCGGTGCCGGCCAGCGCCCGGTCCAGCTTGCGCAGCGCACCGGCGCGGTCGTCGGCGTGGGCGATGACCTTCGCCAGCATCGGGTCGTAATCGCTGCCGACCACCGTGCCGGGCTGCAGCCCGGAGTCGACCCGGACACCGGGACCGGCGGGTTCGACGACGTCGGCCACGAGTCCGCCGGTGGGGAGGAATCCGCGACTCGGATCCTCGGCGTAGACGCGGGCTTCGATGGCATGACCGGTGAGGGTGATGTCGTCCTGGGTGAAGCCGAGCGGCTCACCGGCGGCCACTCGCACCTGCCACTCGACGAGGTCCAGGCCCGTGACGAGTTCGGTGACCGGGTGCTCGACCTGCAGCCGGGTGTTCATCTCCATGAAGAAGAACTCGTCGGGCTTGTCGGCGGAGACGATGAACTCGACCGTTCCCGCTCCGGAGTAGTCGACGCTGCGCGCCGTATTGCAGGCGGCCTCGCCGATCCGGGCGCGCGTCGCCTCGTCCAGCAGCGGCGACGGCGCCTCCTCGATGACCTTCTGGTGGCGACGCTGCAGACTGCATTCGCGCTCACCGAGATGGACGACGTTCCCGTGCCCGTCCGCGAGGATCTGCACCTCGATGTGCCGGGGCCGCAGCACGAATCGTTCGAGGAAGAGGGTGTCGTCGCCGAACGCCGACGCCGCCTCCCGCCGCGCGCTGCGTAGTGCCTCGGCGAGTGCGCCCGGCTCCTCCACCAGTCGCATGCCCTTGCCGCCGCCGCCTGCCGACGGCTTGACGAGGACGGGGTATCCGATGTCGCCTGCGGCCGCGATCAGTTCGTCGTCGGACAGGCCGGGACGGGCGATGCCGGGGACGACGGGCACGTCGAACTTCGCCACCGCGTTCTTGGCGGTGATCTTGTCGCCCATCACCTCGATGGCGTGCGCGGACGGGCCGAGGAACGCGATTCCCGCGTCCGCGCAGGCCCCGGCGAACTTGGAGTTCTCCGACAGGAACCCGTAACCGGGATGGATGGCCTGCGCGCCGGTGGCGCGGGCCGCCGCGATCACCTTCTCGATGACGAGGTAACTCTCCCGGGCCGCGGCCGGACCGAGCAGCACCGCCGTGTCGGCCTCACGGACGTGCCGCGCGTCCCGGTCCGCCTCGCTGAACACGGCGACGGAACGGATTCCCATGGCCCGCAACGTGCGGATCACGCGCACCGCGATCTCGCCGCGGTTGGCTACCAGGACGGTATCTATCCGAGTCATTTCAGTCATTCCACTCACATCCGGAAAACGCCGTAGGAGACCGGTTCGATCGGTGCGTTCGCACACACCGAGAGCGCCAGTCCGAGAACAGTTCTGGTGTCGGCGGGGTCGATGATGCCGTCGTCCCACAGCCTGGCCGTCGAGTAGTACGGATTGCCCTGCGCCTCGTACTGATCACGGATCGGCGCCTTGAACGCCTCTTCGTCCTCGGCCGACCACGGGTTGCCCGCGCTGTCGAGTTGCTCGCTGCGCACCGTCGAGAGCACCGACGCCGCCTGCTCGCCGCCCATCACGGAGATCCGGGCGTTCGGCCACATCCACAGGAACCGCGGCGAGTAGGCCCGCCCGCACATCGAGTAGTTGCCCGCCCCGTAGGAGCCGCCGATCACGACGGTCAGCTTGGGAACCCGGGCGCACGCCACCGCGGTCACCATCTTGGCGCCGTGCTTGGCGATGCCGCCCGCTTCGTAGTCGCGACCGACCATGAAGCCCGCGATGTTCTGCAGGAACAGAAGTGGAATCTTGCGCTTGTCGCACAGCTCGATGAAATGAGCGCCCTTCATCGCGGACTCGGCGAACAGCACGCCGTTGTTGGCGACGATGCCGACCGGGTGGCCCTCGATGTGCGCGAAACCGGTGACCAGGGTCTTGCCGTACTCCGCCTTGAACTCCTGGAATTCGCTGCCGTCCACGATGCGGTCGATGACCTCGTGGACGTCGTACGGGGTGCGCGGGTCGGTGGGGACCACGTCGTAGAGGTCGGTCTGCGATGCCGACGCGGGGACGGCGCTGATCACGTCCCACGGCCGCTCGGCGCGCGGGCCGAGGGTCGCGACGATGTTCCGCACGATCCGCAGCGCGTCCTGGTCGTCTTCCGCGAGGTGGTCGGTGACGCCGGAGACCTTCGAGTGCAGGTCGCCGCCGCCGAGCTCCTCCGCTGTCACGACCTCACCGGTGGCGGCCTTCACCAGCGGCGGACCGCCGAGGAAGATGGTGCCCTGGTTGCGGACGATGACGGCCTCGTCGCTCATCGCGGGCACGTAGGCGCCGCCCGCGGTGCACGAGCCGAGGACCGCCGCGATCTGCGGGATGCCCTGCGCGCTCATCGTGGCCTGGTTGTAGAAGATGCGGCCGAAATGCTCGCGGTCCGGAAACACCTCGTCCTGCCTGGGCAGGAACGCGCCGCCGGAGTCGACGAGGTAGATGCACGGCAGCTGGTTCTGCAGCGCGATCTCCTGCGCCCGCAGGTGCTTCTTCACCGTCATCGGGTAGTAGGTGCCGCCCTTGACGGTCGCGTCGTTGGCGACGATCACGCATTCCCGCCCGGACACCCGGCCGATGCCGGCGATGACGCCCGCTCCGGGGCATTCGTCGTCGTACAGGCCGTTCGCGGCGAGCGGGGAGATCTCGAGGAACGGGCTTCCGGGGTCGAGCAGGGTGTCCACTCGCTCGCGGGGCAGGAGCTTGCCTCGGCTGACGTGCCGCTCGCGCGACTTCTCGCTGCCGCCGAGCGCGGCCACGGCCAGCCTCGACTTCAGCTCGTCCACCAATTTCGTGTGCCCTGCCCGGTAGCCCTCCCGTGCAGTGGTTCCGCTCAGTGCCATCCTGCCGCCTTCTCGTCTTGACGCCCGTGCCGAGTGAGTTAATACTCGATAACTGAATCTAAGATAACTGTGATTAACTGAGTTGTCCAGACCACATCCGAGAAAGAGCTAAGGCGATGACCACAGACGTCGACGGCACCGAAGCGCCGATCACGCGCCGGGAACAGATGAAGGCGGATCGTCGCCGCCAACTGCTCGACGCCGCCGCCCGCCTCATCGCCGAACGGGGCTTCCTCGGTGTCCGCCTCGAGGACCTCGGTTCCGCGGCGGGAATCAGCGGCCCCGCCGTGTACCGGCACTTCCCCAACAAGGACGCCGTCCTCGTCGAACTGCTCGTCGGGATCAGCACGCGCCTGCTCGAGGGCGGGTCGCTCGTCGTGGCGGAGGCCGCCTCCCCGGAAGCGGCCCTGGAGGGTCTGATCGACTTCCATCTGGACTTCGCGCTCGGCGAACCCGACCTCATTCGCATCCAGGACCGGGACCTGGAGAGCCTGCCCGCCGAGGCCCGCCGGGAGGTCCGGCAGACGCAGCGGCGCTACGTGGAGATCTGGGTGAAGGTGCTGCTGCAGGTGGACACGTCACTGGACGAGACGGATGCCCGCACCAAGGCACACGCCACGTTCGGGCTCATCAACTCGACCCCGCACAGCGCCGATCCCACGACCCCCTCGCGCACCCGGAAAGTACTGCGCGACATGACGCTTCTCTGCCTGCGCCCGTGAGTACTCGTTAACGTCCGGCGGTTGACAAGTACGCACGGGCGGCGAAGCCGCAGAAAGGCCCCGCCCTGACCGGACGGGGCCCTTCTCGTGACGGTGCGATGTGGCGCGCCTACACCCTGTTCTTGCTCGTCATCGAGGTGTATCCGAGGGTCAGCACGGCCGCTACGGCGATGCTGATGATCCACCGGATCCAGTCGATTCCGCCGGTGTCCCCCTTGTCGAGGAGCCCCTCCCACACCCAGTACCCGATCAGCGCACCGATGATGCCGAGCACGACGGTGATGACCCACCCCATCGCCTGCTTCCCCGGAATCACGAGACGCGCCAGAACGCCGATGACCGCACCGAAGATGATGGTGCCGATGATGTCCATGACCATGGCCCTTGTCCTCTCAACACGCAATTCATGGTGCGAGCGGAAGGTCACCGCTCATTTCGAACATAGCCACCTGGACACCCGTTCGACAGGGCTTCGGCAAATCGTTGCCAAAAGGTTCACGCGGCGTACCGCTGTGAACCCCCTCGGTTCAGCGAATGCCCTGCCGTCGCAGGGCAACGGACACCGCCGCGGCGCGGGTGTCGACACCGAGTTTCGCGTAGATGTGGGCGAGATGGGTCTTGACCGTCGCCTCGCTGATGAAGAGGGCTTTTCCGAGTTCCTTGTTGGTCATGCCCTTGGCCAGCAGGGTCAGCAGTTCGGCCTCCCGCGGCGTGAGAGCTTCCTCGGGGCGCTGTATCTGCTGCAGGAGTCGCGATGCGACGGGCGGCGACAGCACACTCTGACCTGCGGCCGCGCCGCGCACGGCGGCGAAGATCTCCTGGGGTGTCGAATCCTTCAGGAGGTATCCGATGGCACCGGCGTCGATGGCGCGCACCACGTCGGCATCCGTGTCGTAGGTCGTGAACACCAGCACCGGCAGGGCCCGATCGACCTGCCGGATGCGGCGAATGGCCTCGACCCCGTCGATACCGGCGCCCAGGGCGAGGTCCATCGTCACGAGTTGCGGCCGGCAGGTGCTCACGGCGTCGACCGCCTCCTCCCCCGTGCCCGCCTCGGCGATCACCTCGATGTCCGGCTGCGAGTCGAGAAGCGCTCGCAGCCCGGCACGAACGACCACGTGATCGTCGACCAACAGCACGGTCACTGGCGTCATGCCGCGGTTCCTCTCGCACACGGTATCTGGGCGGCCACCACGGTGCCCTCGCCCGGCGCGCTCTCGACGGTGAACGTGCCGCCCAGTTGCTCGACGCGGCTGCGCATCGCGCGCAAACCGTATCCGCCGCGCGCCGAGGGAGATCCGGTGGGCGCGGGGTCGAAACCGGTGCCGTCGTCGAAGATGTCCAGGGCGACGGCCTCCGGAAGGTATGTCAACGTGACGCCCACGGTCTCGGCGTGGGCGTGCCGGGCGATGTTGGACACCGCGCTCTGGGTGATCCGCAGCAGCGCGTGCGTCACCTCCGCCGGAATCGCGATCGGAGTGCCCACGATCCGGAGCTCCGCCCGCGGGTGGTGCGTGCGCGCGGCGGCGAGCAGTGCCGCGTCGAGTGGCTGGGATTCCAGTTTGGGCGCCGCGAGATGGTGCACGAGACTGCGGGTTTCCGCCAGGTTCTCGCGCAACGTTCCGGTCGCCACGCGGACGTCCTCACGTGCCCGTTCCTCCGTCCGCGGATCTGCCTGCGCCCAGATCTGCTCGGCCGCCTCGAGGCGGAGCAGGCTGCTGGTCAGCCCCTGCGTCACGGTGTCGTGGATCTCGCGGGCCAGTCGTTCACGTTCGGCGAGCACCCCCGCCTCCCGCTCGGTCTCCGCGAGCCGGGACCGGGTCTCCGCCACCTGGCGGAGCAGTCGCACCCGTTCCCGGCCGTCCCGCTCGATCTGGCTGTACGCCATGACGATCAGCGCCCCGGTGCACAGCGGTCCCACCAGCACGGCCCACTCGGTGCGGCCGGAGAAGGTGAAGAACGCCACCGAGGTGAGGACGGCGAGAACCCCGACGACCGGGTACGCGATCCGGCTCGGGTACGCCCGCGTGCACAGGAAGAACATGGGAAATGCACACCAGGCGAAACTCGGCGCGAGCCAGACGAGCACCGCCCACGTCGTCAGGACCGGCCATACCCACGGTTCCCACACGCCTCCCCGCCGCGCGACCACGGCGGTGACCGTGTACAACGCGGCAAGCACGGCGATCAACGCGACCACCACGACGAACCGTCCGCTCACGCCGTGGTACGTAAGGTACCGCGCCGTCGACGTCGCGAGTAGGACGTAGAACGACACATGGATGGCGGTAGCGAGCGGGCCGCGCAGACCCGCGCCGTCCGGCCTGTCCACTCCGTCCACCGGTGTCGTCACGTCGACTGATCCTACGGATGTGCCGTGGGTCGCGGATCCACCGTTCGGATGATCTGCCGGGGCCGGACGGATGAGTTCGGGAGCGCCGTCGGCCCGATGCGGTCACCGGCACCGCCGGGCCAGGCTGGTCACGTCAGCTCGTCACTTCCCGAAAGGCCCTCCGATGCGCACCGTCCACCGCCTGCCCCGCATTCTGGCGATCACCGTCCCGCTCGCCGCGATCGTCGCCACCTCGGCGTGCGGCACGTCCGCGTCCGACGAGACCAGTCCGACGTCCACTCCGGTCGCGACCGCCGCCGCGCCGGCCCCGATCGACGGTGCGGACGGCGTGGTGAGCCAGAACCGTCTCGGTATCGGCACTGCGCAGGCCGCAGCGCAGGCGGCGCTCGCGAAGTGCCAGGCCGACGGGCTCGGGTTCGTCACCGTCTCGGTGGTCGATCGCGCCGGCAACGTGCAGGCGATGTTGCGCGGGGACAATGCCGCTCAGCACACCGTGGAGGCGGCGCGTCAGAAGGCGTACACCGCTGCCGCGTTCGGCGCGAACACCAGTGATCTGAGCGAACGGGCCAAGGGCGACGGCGCGACGGTCGCCGACCTTCCCGGCACGTTGTTCCTCGCCGGCGGGGTGAGCGTGAAGTCGGCCGGCGGGTCGATCGCGGGAATCGGCGTCGGCGGCGCTCCCGACGGAATGCGGGATCAGGCGTGTGCGGCCGCCGGGCTCGACGCGATCGCCGGGACGCTGGGGTGAAGAGCTGCCCCCGTGTCGACGCCCGAACTGGAACACGCTGTTCGACGCCGTCGCGACGTTGCTGCGGACCAGGTGACGAGGCGGGTCAGGTGCGCCCGATCAGGTCGAGGGACTGCTCGCGCATCTCGACCTTGCGCACCTTGCCCGTCACCGTCATCGGGAACTCGTCGACGACGTGCACGTATTTCGGGATCTTGTAGTGGGCGAGCTTGCCGGTGCAGAATTCGCGCACCTTCGCCGCGTCCAGGGGTTCGGTACCGTCCTTCATCCGCACCCACACCATCAGTTCCTCGCCGTACTTCGCGTCCGGCACCCCGATGACCTGGGCGTCGAGGATGTCCGGATGCGTGTACAGGAACTCCTCGATCTCGCGGGGATAGACGTTCTCGCCGCCGCGGATGACCATGTCCTTGATCCGCCCGGTGATCGCGACGTAGCCGTCGGAATCCATCACACCGATGTCGCCGGTGTGCATCCATCGTCCGGCGTCGATCGCTTCGGCGGTCTTCTCCGGGTTGTTCCAGTACCCGAGCATGACCGAGTAACCCCGGGTGCAGAGCTCGCCCGGCGTGCCCCGCGGAACGGTCAACCCCGTTGCCGGATCAACGATCTTGACCTCGAGATGCGGGCCGACCCGGCCGACCGTCGACACGCGCTGATCGATCGTGTCGTCCGACCGGGTCTGCAACGACACCGGCGACGTCTCGGTCATGCCGTAACAGATGGAGACCTCGGCCATCCCCATCTGTTCGATGACCTGCTTCATCACCTCCACCGGGCAGGGTGATCCGGCCATGATTCCGGTCCGCAGGCTCGACAGGTCGAACGATGCGAAGTCCGGTTCGGCGAGTTCGGCGATGAACATCGTCGGCACCCCGTACAGCGACGTGCACTTCTCCGCTTCGACGGCCTGCAGCGTGGCTTTCGGGTCGAAGGACGGCCCGGGGATGACCATGGTCGCGCCGTGACTCGTGCAGGCCAGGTTGCCCATCACCATGCCGAAGCAGTGGTAGAACGGCACCGGGATGCAGACGCGGTCGTTCTCCGTGTAGTGGCACAGCTCGCCGACGAAGTACCCGTTGTTCAGGATGTTGTGGTGGCTGAGCGTCGCGCCCTTGGGGAATCCGGTTGTCCCCGAGGTGTATTGGATATTGATCGGGTCGTCCGAGGATAGGGCCGCCTGCGCGGCAGGCAGCAGGGACGGGTCGGCGGCGTGCGCAGCCATGCCGTCCGACGCCAGCCGGCTCCACTCGGCACTGCCGAGGAGCACCACCATCTCGAGGTCGGGGCACTGGGGCCGGACCTCCTCGATCATGGCCGCGTAGTCGGAGGACTTGAACTCGGGCGCCGACACCAGCAGACGGATACCGGCCTGATCGAGCACATACTTCAACTCGTGCGCCCGGTAGGCGGGGTTGATGTTGACGAGCACGGCACCGATCTTGGCCGTCGCGAACTGGATCAGCGTCCACTCCGGGCAGTTCGGCGCCCAGATCCCCACCCGGTCGCCCTTCCCGATACCCCGCTTCAGCAACCCCGCCGCCACGGCGTCGACGTCCCGCCTCAGCTCCGCGTACGTCCACCGCCGCCCCGAGGGCCGGTCGACCAGGGCGTCACGATCACCGTGGGCCGCCACGGTCCGGTCGAAGTTGTCTCCGATGGTGTCGCCGAGCATCGGGGCGTCCCACACGCCGTTGGTGTAGCTGGGAAGCGGGGTTGTCATCACTCTTCCTCTCCAGGAGCCCGTTCGGGCGCCTACGGGACGGGCAGACCCGAAGGCCCTTCCGCGGTCGAACTTACTCTTGGTTGATGTGATCCAGGGCATACTGCACGGCGAGGGGCGACGGTATCTGTGCGAAGTCCGGACACCCCTCGCCGGCCCTGTCAGAGCGCGTCGTCTTTCGTTTCCACCAGGGCCTTCGTGCACAGCAGGCTCACCACGCCGAGGACGGCGAGCATCACGCCGATCGCGGCGCTGCCGTACGCGGACGCCAGCGGTGCGGCGATCAGCGGCGGCACGGCGCCGCCGAGCACGCCGGCGAGGTTGTAGCCGAGTCCGGCGCCGGTGTAGCGGTAGCGCGTCTGGAACATTTCCGGAAGCAGGGCGCCGCAGGGGCCGTACGCGATTCCGAAGATGGCGAGCGTGACCATCACGCCGATCGTGAACGCGAGGGGTGAACCGGTGTCGAGCAGCGGGAACAGTGCGAGCGCCCACACGACGGCCAGTCCGCAGGAGATCATGATGACCCGTCGACGCCCGATCCGGTCCGAGTACAGAGCGGAGACGACGATCGTGAATCCGAAGACCACGGCCGAGGCGATCCCGACCGTCAGTACGAACGGGCGGCTGAACCCGAGGGTCTTGGTGCCGTAGCTGGTGAGAAACGCTGTGCCCATGTAGAAGAACGCGAACAGTGTGGCGAGCGCGCCGGCCGAGAGGAGGATCTCCTTGGTCTGGTACCGCCAGGCGTCCATCAGCGGGAGGCTCCGCGGGGTCGCGTCGGCACGGTCGGCCAGCTGGGCCGCGCGGAACACCGGTGTCTCCTCGATCGCCAGCCGCATGTAGAGGCCGATGCCGACCAGGACGGCGCTGAACAGGAAGGGAATCCGCCACCCGTACTCGAGGAAGACCTCGTTGGTGTCGCCGAGCAGGGTGCCGGTGACGAGGAACGTGGCGCTGGAGAGGATGAAGGCCACCGCGGGGCCGAGTTGCGGGAACATCGCGTAGAGGCCGCGCTTGCCCGGGGGTGCGTACTCCGCCGTCAGCAGTGTGGCGCCCGCCCACTCGCCGCCGACGGCGAATCCCTGACCGAAACGCAGCAGCACCAGCAGGATCGGTGCCGCGACCCCGATCGTCGCGGCACCGGGCAGCAGGCCGATCAGGAACGTCGAGACACCCATCAGGATGAGCGTGGAGATCAGCGTCTTCTTACGTCCGATCCGGTCACCGTAGTGGCCGAACAGCATCGCACCCACGGGCCTGGCGACGAACGCGACGGCGAAGGTCGCGAAGGAGGCGACGGTGCCGGCGGTGGAGCCGAGGGCGGGAAAGAACACCGTGGGGAACACCAGGGCTGCGGCGGTGCCGTAGATGAAGAAGTCGTAGAACTCGATGGTCGTGCCGATGCCGCTGGCGATGGCCACCTTGCGGACGCTGGTACCGCCCTGGCGCACCGGTGTGGGGGCGTGGGGGGCGCCCGCACCCGAGTTGGAGACTGTGGTCACTCGATTCCTCCGTGGTCCGTGGGGAACACCCTGGTGGGCGTATCCCGGATGAGAGGAAAAGTAGTGATCCGGCTCACTGCGTCACCACCCCCGAATAGGGGGGGTGGTGACGCGTGTCACGTCACTCGGCGGTGCCGGACGCGCCGAGCAGCTCCTTGCGGAGTTCGGTCCACACGGTGGCGTACGAGTCGATCACGGGTTCCGAGATCCACTTCGTCTCCCCCGCAGCGACTTTCGCGAGGGCGTCGGCGAACAGGTCCTGGTAGCGGGACAACCGGGGCACGAACGCCGACAGGTCGTCGAACACGACCGACGCCCGGCGGTCCAGGTCGGCCAGCTGATCGGCGTCGGCCGAATCGATCAGTCCGACGAACTCCTCATGGAACGGCACGAAGCTCTCGTACACCTCCGCGATGGAGTCCTCGTCGATGGACACCCGCTCGGCGTCGAGCTGATCCTCGAGCTCCGACAGCCCGGCCTCGGTGAGCCCGATCCGGCCGTCCGACACTTCCTGCGCCTTGCCCTGGGTCAGCAGCGCGTCGTAGGCGGCCTGCGCGGACGCGGCGCTCACGCCGAGATGCTCGGCCAGAACAGCCGCGCTGACCTGCTCTTTCAACCGGACCGCCTGCAGCAGGGCCAACTCGTCCACATTGCCAGCGAAGGCCATAGATCTCTCCTCGTCACACCCCGTCCAGGGCGGTTCTCCGCAGGCCCGGCCGGACCTGCCGCCCTTTAGATAACACGACTACAGTTCGAGGATCTCCGAGGGGGCTGCGAGCGCATCCGCGCGGGACGTGTCCTTCAACTCCACTCCGGACCGGCCCAGTTTCCTGGCGCCGGACACGAGACCCGCCACGACGCGGGCCGCGAGTTCGTAGCCGAGCCCTTCGGGTGGGTGGATGTTGGACACGCAGTTCCGGTCCGCGTCGGTGCGTCCGGGACGCGCGAGGTGCGTGAGGTAGACACCGACACTGTCGGCCACCGACAATCCGGGCCGCTCCCCGATCAGCAGGACGAGCGTCTGCACGCCCAGCGCCTGCGCGATGTGGTCTCCGAGCGCCACCCGGGCCTGGGTCGCGATCACCGGCGGCGCCAGCGAGTACGTCCCGCCGAACTCGTCGACCAGAGCGGACAGCAGGGACACCCCGTGATCGGTGAGCGCCCGGGGCGACAACCCGTCGGCGAGGACGAATCCCACCTCGGCCGTTCCCACGGGAACCGCGGACAGGTCGGCCGGCGTGCGGCCCAGGTCGGGCCGCCGCAGGTACTCGCTGCGGTCCGACGCCTGACTCGTGACGACCACCGGCCTGCCCAGGCCCACGGCCTCGACCTGCTCGGCCAGCGCCTCCGCGTCGAGCGGCTGGTGGACGGCGTCACGTGCGGCGGCGTGCGCCGACCGGAACTCGAGGACGCGCTGCGTGGGCAGGGCGTCACCGGTGCGGCCGAGACCGATACGCGCCTGCGTCGTGGCCCGCAGTTCCGCCCAGAAGTCTTGCACCACAGGATCGCTCATCGTGCCACCGTCAGCGCCCGCAGCGGCGACGCCGCAGCGTCGACCGGCAGGACCCGTCCCGCGTCGTCGACCATGCCGAGACGGCGCATCCAATCCTCGAATTCCGGTGCCGGTCTGAGTCCGAGCACCTGACGTGCGTATAACGCGTCGTGGAACGACAGACTCTGGTACCCGAGCATGACGTCGTCCGCGCCGGGTACCGCGATGACGAAGGCCGCGCCTGCCACCCCGAGCAGGGTGAGCAGCGTGTCCATGTCGTCCTGGTCGGCCTCGGCGTGATTGGTGTAGCAGACGTCGACACCCATCGGCAGGCCCAGGAGCTTTCCGCAGAAGTGATCCTCGAGCCCGGCCCTGATGATCTGCTTGCCGTCGTACAGGTACTCCGGACCGATGAACCCGACCACCGTGTTGATCAGCAGTGGTTCGAGATCACGGGCCACCGCGTACGCCCTGGTCTCGAGGGTCTGCTGGTCGACGGGCCTGCCACCCGTGCCGAGGTGGGCGCCCGCACTGAGCGCCGAGCCCTGACCGGTTTCGAGATACATGACGTTGTCGCCGACGGTGCCGCGTTTCAGGGACCGGCCGGCCGCGTTGGCCTCACGGAGCAGCGAAATGTCCACACCGAAACTGGAATTGGCGCCCTGTGTTCCGGCGATGGACTGGAACACGAGGTCGACGGGAACGCCTTCCTCGATCAGGCCCATCGTGGTGGTCACGTGCGACAGCACGCACGACTGCGCCGGAATGTCGAAGCGCTGACGGATGTCGTCGAGCAGGTGGAGCAGTTCCGCGGTGGCGTGCGGCGAATCGGTGGCCGGGTTGATTCCGATCACGGCGTCACCGCAGCCGAGCAGCAGGCCGTCGAGCGTGGCGGCCGCGATTCCGCGCGGGTCGTCGGTGGGATGGTTGGGCTGCAGCCGGGTTGCCAGGCGTCCCGGTACGCCGAGCGTCGTCCGGAACCCCGCGGTGACGGTGACGGCCCGCGCGACCGCGATGAGGTCCTGGTTGCGCATGATCTTGCTGACCGCCGCGACCATCTCCGGTGTCAGCCCCGGGGCGACGCGACGGAACGTCTCGGCCGCACCGTCTCGCGCCGCGACGTCCAGCAGCCAGTCGCGCAGGCCGCCGACGGTGAGATGGGAGATCTCGCCGAACGCGACCCGGTCGTGCGAGTCGATGATGAGCCTCGTGACCTCGTCGTCCTCGTAGGGAACGACGAGTTCGTTCAGGAACGTGCCGAGCGGGACGTCGGCCAGCGCCCACTGCGCGGCGGCGCGTTCGGCGTCGGAGGACGCCGCGCACCCGGCCAGTTCGTCTCCGCTGCGGAGCGGAGTCGCCTTGGCCATGAGGTCGACGAGACCGTCGAACGTGTACCCGGTTCCCGCGACTCCGTGACTGTAGGTGGTCATTCCAATTCTTCCTCTGCCTTCGCAAGAACAGCAAACTCCTCGTCGGGCGAATTGGCAACGAGGTGATGGCGGCTGTACAGGCCGAAGTACGCCATGAAGGCCGCGAATGCGATCAGCGTCCAGAGTGCGGCGACCGGATCGACGAGGAAGGTGGCGATCACCGCGGCGGCGGCGATGACGAGCGCGAACGACGTGGTGACGATGCCGCCCGGGGTGCGGTACGGCCGCTTCATCTCCGGCTCACGCCTGCGGAGGACGATGTGGCTGACCATCATCAGCACGTAGCTGACGGCCGCGCCGAACACCGCCATGTTCAGCAGCATCGCGCCTTCACCGGTGAGCGACAGCACGAACCCGATGACACCCGGCACGATGAGGGCGAGCGTGGGCGCCTTCCGTGAGTTGGTGATCGACAGACTCGTCGGCAGGTAGCCGGCGCGGGACAGCGCGAACGTCTGCCGCGAGTAGGCGTACATGATCGAGAAGAAGCTGGCGACGAGGCCGGCCAGTCCGATGTAGTTGACGACCTTGGCCGCGGTTCCGTCACCGAGCGCCTCGACCAGCGGATTGCCGGACGTGGACAGGCTCTCGGCACCCAGCGCTCCGGTGGCGAGGAACAGGACAGTTGCCCCCGTGACGATGAGGATGAGCATGCTGATGATGATTCCGCGCGGCACGTTCTTCTCCGGCTCGCGGGCTTCCTCCGCGGCCAGTGGCACGCCTTCGACGGCGAGGAAGAACCAGATGGCGAATGGGACGGCGGCCCAGATTCCGAATGCGCCGAAGGGCAGGAAACTCGACGCTCCCACCGCATCGGTCGCGGCGATGTCGGTGAGGTTGCCCGCGTCGAACAGGCCGATCGCGGAGACCGCGAAGATCACGAGACCGACCAGTGCGATCGCCGTGATGACGAACATGGCTTTGAGCGCCTCGCCGGCGCCGGTCAGATGGATTCCGATGAAGATGGCGTAGACCGCCAGGTACACCCACCACCCGTCGGTGATACCGAACAGGTTCAGCGACTCGACGTAGCTGCCGATGAAGGTGGCGATGGCGGCGGGCGCGATCGCGTATTCGATGAGAATGGCCGTGCCGGTGGCGAATCCACCCCACGGCCCGAGTGCGCGCCGCGCGAACGTGTAACCGCCGCCGGCGGCGGGCAGGGCGGACGACATCTCGGCCATGCCCAGCACCATGGCCAGGTACATGCCCGCGATGACGACACCGGCGATCAGCAGGCCGCCGAATCCACCCTCGGCCAGTCCGTTGTTCCATCCGGCGTAGTCGCCGGAGATCACGTAGCTGACACCGAGGCCGGCGAGCAGCACCCAGCCCGCCGAACCCTTACGGAGCGTGCGTTTTTCCAGGTAGCTGCTGTCTTCCGAGTGGAAATCGGCAGCATCGTGATGTTGACCGGTTCCGGAATTCTTGGATGGTTCTACGAGTGACATTCCGTCCCCTACGTCGATCCGAATGGTGCCTCGCCCGCCCCGCTCGGGGAGCGGAATCGAACGGCCGAGGCCAATGGTGAACGAGTTGTGTACACGTCGTGTCAGCAGAACGTGACCGCGACGTAAAAACCTGGGTCGTAGCGCGCTTCGGGTGCTATGGGACCGGGCGGCGGGCGGGCACGGGACATGCGTCGACGGCTTCGGCGACCACTTGCGGTTCGAGGGACGGGGCGGGCCTCCAGCCCTGCTCCCACCGCTGGCCCACGATGACCTCCTCCGCGGCGAGGCTGGTGTTCTCCTCCGGGGTGAAGGCCCGTGCACGACTGAGAAAGCGCATGCCTTCGGGACTTTCCAGGCTGAATCCCGATCCGCGGCCGGGCACCACGTCGAGCACCAGCTGAGTGTGCTTCCACGCCTCGAACTGCGAACCGGAGATCCACACGGGCACGGCATCGGCACCCTCGGCCCGGGTGGACGGGATCTCCCCGACACCGAGACGCAGGTCGAGGACGCCGAGCAGCACGTCGCGGTCGCCGACGATGAATTCACCGTCGGGGTAACACATCGGCGCGGAGCCGTCGCAGCACCCGCCGGACTGATGCATCATCAGCGCCCCGTGGGTACCGCCGAGGCGGCGGAGAAGCTCCACCGCCCCGGCGGTTGCCTTCAGGCGCGCAGGCGCCCGGGCTGCGTCCATCAGAAGAAGCCCTGAGCCTTCTGGGCGTAGCTGACCAGCAGGTTCTTCGTCTGCTGGTAGTGCTCGAGCATCATCAGGTGGTTCTCGCGGCCGATACCGGACTGCTTGTAGCCACCGAACGCGGCATGCGCGGGATACTGGTGGTACGTGTTGGTCCACACGCGCCCGGCCTGGATGTCGCGTCCGGCCCGGTAGGCGACGCCACCGTCCCGCGACCACACGCCGGCGCCGAGGCCGTACAGCGTGTCGTTGGCGATCTCGATGGCCTGGTCGTAGTCCTTGAACGACGTGACGGAGACGACGGGACCGAAGATCTCCTCCTGGAAGATCCGCATCTTGTTCTGACCGGTGAAGATCGTCGGCTGCACGTAGTAGCCGCCGGACAGGTCGCCGCCGAGTTCGGCGCGCTCACCGCCGGTGACGACCTTGGCGCCTTCGCCCTTGCCGATCTCGATGTACGACAGGATCTTCTCGAGCTGATCGTTCGAGGCCTGCGCGCCGATCATCGTGTCGGTGTCGAGCGGGTCGCCCTGGCGGACGGCCTTGGTGCGGATGGCCGCCATCGCGAGGAACTCGTCGAAGATGTCCTCCTGGATCAGCGAACGCGACGGGCAGGTGCACACCTCGCCCTGGTTGAGGGCGAACATCGTGAAGCCCTCGAGCGCCTTGTCCTGGTAGTCGTCGTTGGAGGACAGAACGTCGGAGAAGAAGATGTTGGGGCTCTTGCCACCGAGTTCGAGGGTGACCGGGATCAGGTTCTGCGACGCGTACTGCATGATGAGCCGACCCGTGGTGGTCTCACCGGTGAACGCGATCTTCCGGATCCGCGGGCTCGAGGCGAGCGGCTTGCCCGCCTCCACACCGAAGCCGTTGACGATGTTCACCACACCGGCGGGCAGCAGGTCGCCGATGACGGAGATCAGGTGCAGGATCGACGCCGGGGTCTGCTCGGCCGGCTTGAGAACGACTGCATTACCCGCGGCGAGTGCGGGAGCGAGCTTCCACACGGCCATGAGGATCGGGAAGTTCCAGGGGATGATCTGGCCGACGACGCCGAGCGGCTCGTGGAAGTGGTAGGCGACGGTGTCGGAGTCGATCTCCGACAGTGCGCCTTCCTGCGCCCGGATCGCACCGGCGAAGTAGCGGAAGTGGTCGACGGCCAGCGGAATGTCGGCGTTCAGGGTCTCGCGGATCGGCTTGCCGTTGTCCCAGGACTCGGCGAGCGCGATGGACTCGAGGTTCTCCTCGATGCGGTCCGCGATCTTGTTCAGGATGATGGCGCGCTCCGCCACCGACGTCTTGCCCCAGGCCGGAGCCGCAGCGTGTGCGGCGTCGAGCGCAAGTTCGATGTCCTCGGACGTCGAACGCGCGACCTCGCAGAACGGCTGTCCGGTGACGGGTGTCGGATTCTCGAAGTACTGGCCCTTGACGGGCGCAACCCACTGGCCGCCGATCCAGTTGTCGTAACGCGATTGGAAGGACATGACGGCGTCCGGCGAACCCGGGCGGGCATACACGGTCATCGATAACTCCCTGGTGTCGTGAAACTCGGGTGGAACTGGGTGTGACTCACAACACTAGGGACCGTACCGTTGCAACTACGTTGCGTACTGCTGATCGAACAGATCGATCCTGGACTTGACCTGGGAATACAGGGGTGAACGCGGGTCGAGGCCCGCCAGATACGCCTCCCATGCGGCGACGTCCTCACGGCCGTGGACGGACGTGGTCCATTTGGCGAGCAACCGTTGATCACCTTCCCGCAGCAGCGCCGCCTGGACGCGTGCCCGCAACTCGTCGCGAAGATCCTCGACCCCGGGCGCCTCCGACCCGGGAAGGACCGGGCCTGAGTAGACGTCGAGGGCGGCGGTGAGCTCGCCACGGTCCAGGGCTCCGCGGACCTGCCGGACGTCCGAGGTCAATTCGGCGAGCAGCCGATAGGGCCGCGAACCGAGGTTTGCCGGACCGAAAACCTTACGCAGGCGCGACATCTCGGCACGAATGGTGACGGCGTCGAGTTCGTTCTCGTCGAGCAGGACCGCGAGGCGGTCGGAACTCAGGCCTTCGGGGTGCTCCGCCAGGAGCAGGAGGATCTCCGCGTGCCGCTGCGACAGCGGGATGCGTTCGGGCCCACGGACCAGTGTCGGCCGACCCGATCCCAGCACCTCCAACCGCAGTACCGTCTCGACGAGCGGGTGCGGTGAACGCAGCTGGTGCAGTCGCAGCTCCGCCTCGGCGGCCGCGACGGTCGCCCTGATCAGCGAGAGCACCTCGGGCACCGCCACCCGCGGACCACCGGTGATGTCGATGGCCCCGACGATCAGTCCGGTCGCGGGGTCGTGGACGGGCGCCGCCGAACAACTCCAGTCGTGCACCGAGCGGCTGAAATGCTCGGCACCGAAGATCTGCACGCAATGGTCGAGGGCCAGCGCGGTACCCGGGGCATTGGTGCCGACGGTGTCCTCACTCCAGTCGGCGCCCTCGACGAAGTTCATCTCCAGTGCGCGGTCCTTGGCGGACGAATCGCCCTCCACCCACAGCAGCTGACCCTTCTCGTCCGTGATGGCCACGAGCAGCCCGGTGTCGGCGGCATCCTCGACGAGAAGCTTGCGGACCACCGGGCGGATGATCGACATCGGGTGCGACGCCCGGTACGTGGCGAGATCCGCGGACGCCAGATCGACCGCGCGGGCCGACCCGTCCGGGTTCACTCCCTTGCTGGTGCTGCGCATCCACGAGTCGAGGATGACGGAACGGACGGAATTCCCGTCACCGTCCGGGGCACGACCGGCGGGTGCGTGACGCTCGACGAACAACTGATGCGCCGACGACACCCTGCGCGCCAGCATCGCGACGTCGTCTCCCGGGCGCACAGCGACCCACGGATTGCCCCCTGTGGGCGGTTGACTTTGCATCGAACTCCTCCACGGCGTCTCTGCCTACTGTAACCCGCATCACACGGGCCCGTGTCGCCCCCTCGGTCACTCCCCCAGGAAGGTACTGACGCGCTCGGCGACCATCACCGCCGTGGCGTGCGGCCCACGGCTCGGGACCACCGGGAACACCGAGGTGTCGGCGATGGTCAGCCCTTCCATTCCGCGGACGTTGCACCACTCGTCCACCACCGCGCCCGCGTCGTCGCGTCCGCCCATCCGGCAACTGCCGCACAGGTGCAGCGACGTCCCCAGATGCGCGAGCACCGCGCGGTCGGACACCTCCCGGGACAGCGGCACGACCAACGGACCGAGCTCCCGCGAACGGAGCAGTTCCAGTCCGATGGCCTGCCCCTCGCGCAGCGCCCGGCGGTCGGCGGCCGATTGCGCGTAGCGGTATTCGATTCGGGGACGGTCCCGGCGGTGTCGCGACGTGAGCCGGATGTCGCCCCGGCTGTCCGTCACCATGAGCCCGATCCCGAGGACCGGGTCGGGCTGCCCGGATCCGGGGACGAGCACGTCGAACGGCGCCGTGTACGGACGGATCTCGAGGTCGCCGACATTCAGCACCGTTTCGACCACCGGACTGGTGTCGCTGCGGCGGAGCGTGTCCCGGATACGGTACGGCAGAGCCACTTCGGGGTGATCACTGAAATCGCTGCCGACACCGGGCGCGTCGAGTACGACGGGAATGTCGTTGTCCGTCAGGTGTTCTGCCGGTCCGATTCCCGAAAGCATCAGCAGCACAGGGGTTTCGACCGGACCTGCCGCCAGCACGACCCGACCGGTGCGGACCGTGCGCCGCACACCGTCCGACTCCACCTCCACCCCGATGGTCTCGTTACCGGAGAACAGAATTCGGACGACATCGGAATTCGCTTCGACCGCCAGATTGGGCCGCTCCCATGCCGGCAGCAGGTACGCCACTGCCGTACTGACACGGTGGCCGCCGTCGACGTTCAGGGGCACCGGACCGATCCCGCCTGCGCCCGCGCCGTTCTTGTCGGGTTCCTCGGGATGTCCTGCACCGAGCGCCGCGGCTCGGAACGCCGCGCTGATCTCGCTCAGCCGCTCCGCGGGCTGCCTGCGAACGGGCATCGGTCCGGTCGTGCCGTGCCGGGAGTCGTCGAAGTCGGCGTCACGCTCGAGTGCCCGGAAGGCCGGCAGCACGTTCTCGTACGACCACGACGCGGGCCAGTGCCGGAAATCCGCTTCCGTCCCACGGACGAAGTAGGCGCCGTTGACGGCGCCGGAACCGCCGAGGACGTGCCCCCGCACCATGGCCGAGGGAACGCTTCGTGCCAACTCCACGCCGTACGTCTCGGCGAACGCGCTGCCCGGACCGACCGGCAGCGTCCGGTAGTCGAGCACGGGACAGTCGGAGACCGTTCGGTAGCCGGGTCCGGACTCGAGGAGGAGGACCGATCGTCCGGGATTCTCGCTGAGCCTGGCGGCCACCACACATCCACTCGAACCGCCGCCGACGACCACGACGTCGGCGGCGCGAATCGGATCGGCCACTACGACTTCAACCGGGGCTTCAATGCGTCGAGGTCGCGGGCCGTGATGGCGCCCTTCCAGAGCCCAGCGCCGTACGCGACGTCGTCGATCCGCTTGAACACCGTGTGCCGCACCGGTCCCAGCCCTCCGGGCTCCCGGTGGGTCACCCAGTCGGCGACGCCCTCGGCGACGGCGATCGCGAGCGCGATACGGCGAATCCGTTTCGACAGCAGCACCGCCAGCAGAGTGATCGGCCAATAGTGGCGACACATCGCGGACGCCAGTTGCCAGGCACCGCCGGCGAAGCCCTGGGCCGCGAGTATCGCGGCGATGCGGGTCGGCTGGTCGAGGCCGGTGAACATGCGGCGCAGGCGCAGCAGCATCATCGCGAGTGTGGCGACGGCGCCGAGCAGGCCGAGCCGGGTGCAGGTGGCGGCGGCGAGGCACGCGAAGAACGTCCACGGCGACATCGACAGCGGGGGAACCATCCCCGAATGCCTTGCCGCCAGCGGCGCCGCACCGGTTCCGTAGAACAGCTTGCGGTCGAACCACTTTCCGAACGTCACGCGGTGATCGTGCGCAACGTGAGCCACCGGCTCGTACCGCAGTCGCCAGCCGGACTCCTGGAGTCGCCAGCACAGGTCGACGTCCTCCGCCACGTGCATGGACTCGTCGAAGCCGCCGAATTCGTCGAGCACCTCGCGGCGGGCGATCATCGCGGCGCTCGGGACGTACGACACCGGGCCGCCGGACTGGACCGCGGACTCCTTACGTCCGAGGTCGAGGGAGGAGCGGGCGTGCTCGTACCGCGCGAGTGTGCTCGCCTCGGGTTCGAGCGCCACGATTCTCGGGGCGACGAGTGCGACCGCGGGATCGCTGAAGTGGCCGAGCATGACCTCGATCCAGCCGGTGCGCGGCAGGACGTCGGAGTCGAGGAACGCCACGAACGGAGTTGCGGCGTAACGCAGACCGGTGTTCCGTGCCGCGGCCGGTCCCTTGGCCGTCTCGTGGCGCAGAACGGTGACGCGGCCACCGCACCCGTTCTGCAGCACGGGGGCGACGATCGGGACGTCGGATCCGTCGTCGACGACGACCACCTCGAGTCCGCGGAGCGAGGCCAGCACCCGGTGCAGCCCCGACGCGTTGTTCTTCACCGGAATGACAACGGTGACATCCCGGGGCGACGGAGTACTCATGGGGCGCGGGTTGGCGACCCCCGAATCGAGGAGGCGGCGTGCAACGACCGCGGACTGCGGATCGACGACCTCGAGGTAGCCGTCTCCGATCATGGCCGCCGCGGTGGGTGCCAGCTTCAACATCCGAGTCGGCGAACCGCCGATGAGCACTCGACCTCCGGAATATGCGCGTACCTTGGGGTCGATTCGGATCCCGAATCCGTCGGGAAGTCGAGCTTGGCGCATCAGTCGATCGTAGGCGGATCGGAGAGCGCTGGCAGGGCATGCCGGAAATTAGTCGCGTCGGCATGCCGGAAATCCGCCCTCGGCAACTCGAGGACGCCCGTGCGGGTCATTGGAGCCTCCCATCGGCGCCCGGTTCCGACCGGAGCCTTCCATCGGGGCCCGGTTCCCACCGGGCCAGTGCCTTGGTGACTGCGTGGACGAGTACGCCGAAGATCTGCGCCCCCTCCGCGGCCGTAGCGCCCGTCGGGTCACCGAGCACGCCGTTGGCCGACACGGCGACCATACCGCCTTCGCGCAGTCTTGGCATCAACCTCGCAATAGGTTCCGCATTACCGGCTTCAGCCCTGGACAACCTCACCCGACCGGGTGAAAGGTGTAGCAACAAGGACGTTTCCGTACGCCCGGCATGGGCGTCCGCCCCGGGTACCGCACACGGCACCCACGCCACATCGCGGGCCTCGTACCGAAGCAAGGCGACAGCCTTGACCAGCGCGGGCCCGTTTCCGCCGTGCCCATTGACGAACAGCACACGGTCCGCCCACCGGCACGCGGACCTGCCGTACTCGACCAACACGGTCTCCAGCGCCTCCGCCCCGAGCGAGACCGTCCCGGGAAACCCCTCGTGCTCGCCACTGGCACCGTAGGCGATCGGGGGCGCCACCAGCACGTGCGGCAGCGCGCGGGACACGGCGTCGGCGATGGCGGTGTCGGTGTCGAGCGGCAGATGCGGTCCGTGCTGCTCGAGAGAGCCGACCGGGACCACGACCGTCGACACGCGGGACACGAGTTCGGGCCACACCGCGTCGTCGAGGTGTCCGGAATGGGGCATCCACCGATGCTAGGCGATGCGGAACCGGCCGCTGCGCGCGCTAGAGCGCGAGCGCGACCCGCTCCCCCTCGATGACGGCGGAATGCGCGCGCCGCGGAGCCAGGGCGTCGCCGACGCGATGAACCTCGATACCGCTGTCGGCCAGCTCTTTCCACAGATCGTCGTCCGGCTGCTGATGCGCCGAGGACACCACCCAGTCGACGGTGAGCTGTCGCAACTCACCGGTCGGGTGGTGCAGGAGCGTGACCGCGAGCCGCCCACCGTCTGCGGCTTCGCACCCGGTCGGCACCACGTCCGTCACCTGCGTGATGCCCTTGCCGTGCGCCCGCCGGTTCCATCCCTCGAGGTCCAGCGTGATGCCGAGATCCTGGCCGACGATCATCCCCGGTGTGCAGATCGTGACGGCACACCCGGCGTCGGCGACGAACTCCGCGACGGACGTGCCCTGATGGAATCCCAATTCGTCGACCACCAGCACCGTCCCGGCCGGACGCGCGCGGTCCTCCAGCACGTCCCGCACGTCCACCACCCGGTCCGACGCGCCCGCCCAGCGCGGTCGGCGCGGACGCGCCCCGGTCGCGAGCACCACCACGTCGGGACGTCCCTGCACCAGTGCCCCGGCGGTCGCGTCGGTGCCGCTCCGCACGTCCACACCGCGCCGAACGCATTCCGATTCCAGATCGACGACGAGGTCGAGGAACTCGCGGCGGCCCGGGACGACGGCAGCCGTCCGGACCTGGCCGCCGAGAACCGTCGCGCGTTCGAACAGCGTCACGTCGTGCCCCCGCTGCGCCGCGGTCGCCGCGGCCTTGAGCCCGGCCGGGCCACCGCCGACCACGAAGACCCGTCTGCCGGGAACGGTCGGTGCGGGCAGCAGGACCGATTCCCTGCCCGCGCGCGGGTTGACGACGCACCCGAGCCACCGGCCCAGCCCCATACGTCCGATGCATTCCTGATTGCACGCCAGGCACGTTCGGATGTTTTCTTCTTCGCCTGCCAGGGCCTTCGCCGCGAAGTCCGGGTCCGCGATCTGGCCGCGCACCACCCCGATCAGGTCGCAGTGCCCCTCGTCCAAAGCCTGGTCGGCCTGGTGCGGATCGGAGAATCGGCCGACGCCGACCACGGGAAGACCGACCCGTTGCCGGATGGCGTTCGGGACGAACAGCGCGTACCCGCGAGGGACGGCCATGGAGGCCTCGATCATGTGGAGCGTCTCGGTGGCCATCCCGATGGACGTGTTGATGTAGTCGACACGGCCGTCCGCCTCCACCAGAGCGGCCACCGCCACCGCCTCGTCGAGGCGGACTCCACCATCGAACAGATCCTCCCCCGCGAGTCTCACCCCGAGTGCGCGATCCGGACCGATCGCGGCACGCACGGCCTCGACGACCTCGAGGAGGAACCGGGCCCGATTCTCCAACGATCCCCCGTAACGGTCCGTGCGCTGATTCGTAGCAGGGGCGAGGAAGCTCCGCACCAGCGACGAATGGGAACACTGCAGTTCGATCCCGTCGAATCCGCCTCGGACACAGTGCTCGGCCACGCGCGCGTACCCGTCGACGAGGGTCCGGATCTCCCGCTGATCGACCTCCTTGGGAACTTCGCGGAACAGTGGATCGGGGACGGCGCTCGGCGCCCACAGCGGCCGCCGCGAGTACATGCTCGACCCCTGGCCGCCGTTGTGGTTGACCTGAGCCAGGATCGGGACACCGTGCTGGTGGACCGCGTCGGTGATCCGCCGGTACCCAGGGACGACCTCCGGCCGGTAGCCGGCGATCACCTTCTCGTACGGCCAGTCCCCCGGATGGGTCGCGTGCTCCTCGGAGATGATCAGGCCCGCACCGCCCTTCGCGCGCGCCGCATAGTAGGCGGCGTGCTGCGCGGTGGGCAGGCCGTCGACGGCGTACCCCGTGAGGTGCGCGGAGAAGACCACCCGATTGCGCAGAGTCAGCGGCCCCACGCGCAATCGGGTGAACAGGTGGCGGTACGCGGAGGTGCTCACACCTTGGTGTTGCCCATGTCGACGGCGACCTGACTGCCCGTGACCCTCCGCGAACCGTCACCGGCCAGCCACAGCACCGCATCGGTGATGTCGTCGGTGTCGGCCAGCGGATGCTCGGTGAGGATGGTGCCGAAGCTCGACAGGTAGTGCGGGTGCTTCTCGAGTATCACGAGGCTGCCCGGATCGGTGCCCATCGGAGTCTTCACCCCGTACGGGTGAACGGAGTTGACCCGAATCCCGTATTCACCCAGTTCCTTTGCCGCGGTCTGGGTCAGTCCGACGAGCCCGAACTTGGAGGCGGCGTAATTCGCCTGCCCCGGCAACGGCTTGATGCCCGCAACGGAGCTGATCACGATGATCGAACCCCCGCGACCTCCCTCGATCAGCGCAGGCACCGCAGCCTTCAGCGTCTTCCACGCCCCGGTGAGGTTCACGTCGATCAGCGTCTCCCACTGCTCGTCGGGCATCTCCCAGAAGCGATTCCAATTGCAGATCCCGGCGTTCGCGATCACGATGTCGAGCCGGCCGAACTGTTCGACTCCCCGGTCCACCACAGACTTCAGTTGCGCACTGTCACGCACGTCCGCCTGCTCGGCGAGAATCTTTCCGCCCTCGGATTCCACGAGCCGCACCGTCTCGGCCAGGTCGTCCGGCGTCGCCGGCTCGTAGCTGTTGTACTCCGACACCGGCCCGCAGATGTCCAAGGCGATGATCGCCGCACCTTCGCGCGCCAATCGCACCGCGTGCGTCCGCCCCTGCCCACGGGCAGCCCCGGTGATGAACGCGACCTTGTCGTCGAACTGTCCCATGAAATGTCCTATCTCTCGTTGACGAGGGTGAACGGATGGTGGTCGAACTCGTTCTGCCTGTGTGCGGACACGGTCAGCGCCGCGGTGCGACCCTCACGGAACGCCTCGAGCAGTGTCCGGGGAGCCACGCAGTCGCCGACCCGCACCGCATCCGGACGCGACGAGCCGAGGGTGTCCTCGGGGAGGCGATGCGAGCAGTCGATCAGCACGGTGCACGGCACCACCGGCTCTTCGGCGGTGTACCGGTTGCGGATCCGCATGCCGTCGTCGCCGATCGACACGATGCGACTGTCGAGGTGGCGCGTCACCCCGGCTCGTTGCAACCGGGAGTTGGCATCGGCGAGATCCCCGGTCATGCCCAGTCGCGAACCGGCCACGGAATCCTGGGTCACCATGCTCACGTCGCGTCCCTGCGCCGCGAGCCATTCGGCGACCGCCACGCCGACCGGTCCGCCGACCGGGTCGAAGACGACGTGGGGCCCTTCCGCCGGCGCGCCGCCGTCGAGCAGATCCGCGGCGCCGACGCACCGGACGCTCCCCTCGACGGCGAACGGCAGCGGGCGGGGCCTGCTGCCGGTTGCGAGGACCACCGTCGCGCCCTCCCGTTCCGCGGCGTCGATGTCGGCGTCCGAGACAGTGGCGCCGAGACGGAATTCGACCCCGAGGCTGCGGCATTCGTTCTCGAGCCAGTCGGTGAGCGCTCTGAGGTGCGGCGCACCTACGGCTGCCCGCACCATCCCGCCGACCCGGGCCGACGCGTCCGCCACGGTGACGCGGTGACCGCGCAGGGCCAGCACTCGCGCCGCCTCGAGACCGGCCGGGCCGCCCCCGACCACCAGCACCGCGCCGGTGGCCACCTCGGCGATGCCCTCGACGGGATCGACGGTCTCGTGTCCCGCCGTCGGATTACCGACGCAGGTCACGACCGGATTACGGGGGTCGAGCACCTGGCACGTCTGATTGCACAGGACGCAGGGCCGCGGCGCCGCACGGCGCCGGATCTTGACGACGAGGTCGGGGTCGGCGATCTGGGCGCGCGTCATCTCGACGACGTCGGCGACACCCTCGTCGAGCGCCCGCCGGGCATCGGCCGGATCGACGACGCTGCCCTGGAGAACGACCGGGACCATGCCTGCGACGGCCGAGCGGATGTTCCGGCAGAGTTCGGTGTTGAACGCGGGTAACTGGTGGAAGTCGGGGCGGTACGCGTTCGGTGTCATCGGCCCGCCCCGGACCACCACGAGCAGGTCGAGTGCCTCGGCAAGTTCCCGTGCGTGTCCGGCGGCGATCGACGGCGTGATCCCCGCCCAGGACGTCGCCTCGTCGCAGCTCAGGCGCAGGGACAGGACCCGGTCGGGGCCCAGCTCGTCGCGGACGGCGGCGAGGACCTCCCGGGTGAGGCGCAGCGGGTCGGCGCCGTACTCGTCTGCGCGAACATTGGTGAGGTTCGAATGGAACTGCCGCAGTAGCCCTCTCGGTCCGGCGTCGAGCTCGACACCGTCCACGTCCGCGGACACGGCCGCGGCGGCCGCGGCACGGAAACCCTCGACGAGGCCGTCGATCTCCGCCTGCTCCATCTGCATCGGCATCTCACGGGAGATCACGTCGGCAATGCCCGACGGTCCCCACAGCACCGCCTGCGAGTACGCACTCGACCCCTGCAGTCCGGTGTGCCCCAGCCCGGCCAGCACCAGCGTGCCGTGCGGACGGCACGCCGCGACGACGTCCCGCCAGCCGCCGACGCAGTCGGACGCCAGCGGAGCCCGCTCGTACGGCCAGTCGGAGGCATGAACCGACGCAACCTCGGTGACGACGATCCCGGCGCCACCACGCGCCCGACGTTCGTAGTACGCGACGTGCCGCGGGGAAAGCGTTCTTCCCGCACCGAGATTGGTGGGGTGCGGACCCAGAAGCACCCTGGCCGGGGCGTGGCGTCCGGCCAGGGTGATCGGGTCCGTCAGTTGCGCAGACATCTACGCCGTTCGTCGGTCAGGATTCGGCGCCGAGCACACGGGCGAATCCGGGCGGGATCACGACGTCGGACGGCGTCAGGTCGTGGATGGACGAATGACCCAGCCCGAGCAACGCCGAGTCGATACCTCCGCGGAGGACGTCGAGAACGTTCTCGACGCCGGCCTGACCGTTCGCCGAGAGGCCCCACAGGTACGCGCGGCCGATCATGACCGCCCTCGCACCGAGCGCGACGGCCTTCACGACGTCGCTACCGCGGCGGATACCACCGTCGAGAAGCACCTCGACCTGGTCGCCGACGGCCTCCGCGATGGCGGGCAGCGCGCGGATCGGCGCCGGGGTGCCGTCGAGGTTGTTGCCGCCGTGATTCGACACGGAGATCGCGGTGACGCCGGCGTCGACGGCGCGCTTCGCGTCGTCGACCCGCATGACGCCCTTGAGCATGAACGGCCCGCCCCACTGCTCGCGCAGCCACGCGATGTCGTCCCACGTCGGCAACGGCGTCTGCATCCACTCGCCGTAGGCGCCGAAGAACGTGGGCGGTTCCTGACCGGGCTGCGCCAGGTTCGGGGTGGTCAGATCCGGGATCTTGCGAGTCTTCGCGAACTCGTACAACCACTTCGGACGAGTAATGCCCTCGGGGGCGAACTGGAGCATCGCCTTGAGGTCCATCTTCTCGGGGATGGCCGGGCTACCCCAGTCGCGTCCGTACGAGAACGACCAGTCGGTGGTGATGATCAGGCCGGTCGCCCCCGCGGCGCGGGCGCGTTCCATCCGCTGGATCAACACGTCCCGGGTGCCGACCCAGTACATCTGGAAGAACGTCTGAGGATTGGCCGCCGTGACCTCCTCGATCGACTTGCTCGCGAACGAACTCAGACCGATCGCCGTTCCCCGTGCCGCCGCCGCACGCGCGACCGCGACCTCGCCGTCGGGGTGCACCGCCTGCACACCGGTCGGGGAGATCACGACGGGCAGCGAAATCGGCTGACCCATCACGGTCGTCGACAGCTCACGCTTGTCGGACAAACCGACGACGTGGGGGGCGAACCCCAACTCGGCGAAGGCCGCGATGTTGTCGTCGACCGTCACGCCCCGCTCGGAACCGGCGATCAACGCTGCATACACCGACTTCGGCAGGCGCTTCTTCGCGCGACGCTGAGCCTCGGCCACCGTCTCGAAGAACGGATTCTTACCCATGGCAATACCTCTCGTACCTGGCAGACGACTTACGTCTGGTCCATGCCCGCAAGCGGGTTCTCGTCACAAATCTTGGCCGGCGGACGCACCATCAGCGTCAACGGAACCGGCGCCCGCGGAGTCCGGCGCTGGCCGGTGCGGGAATGGTCGACACTGGATTTCGGGATCTCCCCCGCGGCAGCCAACGCCAATTCGCCGTTGCCGATCACACATTCGGGGTCCGGGCCGTCCATCGGCAGCCCGGTGAAGAACTTCGCGGCCATGCATCCGCCGCGGCAGGAGTCGTAGTGGTTGCACTTGCTGCACGCGCCGCCGGTCTGCGGGGACCGCAGCTCCTTAAACAGCTCCGACGTCTGCCACACCTGCTGGAAACCGCCGTCCGCCACGATGTTTCCCGCGAGGAACTGCTCGTGGATCGCGAACGGGCAGGCGTAGACGTCGCCGATCGGGTCGATCAGGCACACCACCCGTCCGGCGCCGCACAGGTTCAGACCGGGCAACGCATCGCCGTACGCGGACAGGTGGAAGAAGGAGTCGCCGGTGAGCACGCCCTCACCGTTGGCGACCAGCCAGTTGTACAGCTCGCGCTGCTGCGCCTGCGTGGGATGCAGTTCGTCCCACACGTCCGCGCCGCGCCCCGACGGTCGCAGCCGGGTGATGCGCAGGGTGGCGCCGTACTTGTCGGCGAGGGCCTTGAAGTCGTCGAGCTGGGACACGTTGTGCCGGGTGACCACCACGGAGATCTTGGCGTCCGTGAAACCCGCCTCGGACAGATTCTCGAGTGCCCGCACCGCCATCGCGAACGAACCCGGACCACGAACGGCGTCGTTGACCTCGGCCGTCGCACCGTCGAGGGAGATCTGCACGTCGACGTAGTCGCTGGCCGCGAGCCGGGCGGCGACCTTCTTGTCGATCTTCACCCCGTTCGTGGAGAACTTCACCCCCACCTGGTGGGCCGTCGCATAGTCGACCAGCTCCCAGAAGTCCGAGCGAACCGTCGGCTCACCGCCGCCGATGTTCACGTAGAAGACCTGCATACGCTGCAGTTCGTCGATGATCGACTTGCACTGCTCGGTGCTCAACTCCCGCGGGTCACGCCGGCCGGAGGAGGACAGACAGTGCACACACGACAGGTTGCACGCGTAGGTCAACTCCCAGGTGAGGCAGATCGGGGCGTCGAGACCGAGTTCGAACTGGTCGACGAGGCGGCCGACCGGAGCGGAAGGCCTTTCGAGCATGGAGGTCATGGGCTGTGTCCTCTGGTACGGGTGGAGAGAGCTGGTCAGGCGGGGACGATCATGTGCGACTCGGCCAACGTGCCGAGCGCTCGCGCATACTGCGCGGCAGTGTCGTCCCCGATACCCTGCGCCCGCAGTGCGGACCGGGCGTCGGCGTGTGAGGGAAGGGCTTCGACCACCGCGACGATCGTGCGGTTCTTCAGGAACGACAGCTTGCGCGTCCCGAAGTGGTAGAGCAGCGCCCCGAAAGGTTCGGGACGCAGCGCCACCTGCGGATGAAGCTTCCAGCCCACATCGAGATCGATACCGGCGTTGCCGGCCACTGAAGCAGAAGCTGGAGCGGACATGATCAGTACACGCCGCACATGCCGTCGATCGAGACCTCTTCCACCAGGGATTCCTCGACCAAGTCGTTTTCCAGCACGTTGTTGTCGCGATCCGACATGATTTCCTCCTACTGTTCGGTGATACGGCGCGAGCCGGAGGGATGTTCCCCGTCATAGGAGACCGTCCCTGTGACTCGCCTCACCACTGTAATGGCATCGAGTGCAGAATGACAGATCGGGAGGGGACGAAAATTGAGAAGTCGTCGAAAACCATCCAGTCGGATAGGGCGACGCCCGTCCACAACGCAGGATCGGATCAGCACCGTCGGGATCGAACTGTTCACGGAACAGGGGTTCGACGCCACCAGCGTCGACGAAGTCGCCGAAGCATCCGGAATCGCCCGGCGCACCCTCTTCCGCTACTTCCCGTCCAAGAACGCGATCCCGTGGGGAGACTTCGACGCACACCTCGCCGAAATGCGCGCCCAACTCGCAGCGCAACCCGACGACATCCCGATCGTCGACGGGCTCACCGCAGCACTCCTGCAATTCAACGCGTTTCCCGCGAGCGAGGAAATCAACCACCGCAAACGCATGGGGCTGATCCTGCGAGTCCCCGCCCTGCAGGCGTACTCGGTGGTGATGTACGAAGGGTGGCGCAACGTCATAGCCGAGTACGTCGCGAGCCGGCTCGGAACCTCACCGACCGACCACGTACCCCGGACCGTCGGCTATCTCCTACTCGGCGTTGCGATGTCGGCGTACGAGCAGTGGCTCGACGACGATTCGCTCGAACTGAACGAACTACTCGCCAGCGGAATGCAATCGCTCTACGATGGGCTCAGTTCCCTCGGCGAGCCCGACACCCGAACCTGACCCACTCCCGCCATCACCTCTCGGCAAGGTTGCCTCGAATGACTTCCACTCTCGACACGCCCCCTTTCGACTCCCTCGCACCGTGCGAATCCGGGCTGTGGTCACATGGTCACGTCACGGTCGAGCGGGTCGCGGCCGGGCCACTCACACTCACCCGTGACGGCGACCAGTTACGGGTGACGCACGCCCTGACACCCGAAGATCTGAGCGAACGACTCGTCGCCTCCGTCACCGCGTCCATCGAGGACGCCGACTTCGGTCAGGACGAATTCGAATCGACCATGGTCGGACTGGTCCGCTCCACCGTCGACGGTGCGCTCGAAGCGTGGACCGTCTACTACCGCAACTCCCTGAACGAACTGCTGGACGGCACCGCCGACTTCGCACCGATCCACGAGAAGGCGGAACAACTGGTCCGCGGTTCGGTTCTCGACCTCGGGTCGTGCTTCGGATTCCTTCCGCTCCGACTCGCCCGCGCCGGTCGGTCCGTCACGGCAACCGACATCCTGCCCGGCACCATGACCCTCCTCGACGCCGTGGCACCGGAACTCGGACTCGATCTGCGCACCCTCGTGTGCGACGCCGCGCACGTACCGGTTCCCGACAACAGCGCCGACACCGTCACCGCCATCCACCTCCTCGAACACGTGGACGAAAGCATCGGGGCCGCAGTGATATCCGAGGCCCTCCGCGTTGCCCGCGACAGGGTTGTCGTCGCCGTCCCCTACGAGGACGAGGCAACGGCCTGCCATGGACACATCCGCACCTTCGACACCCCGTCGCTCACGAAGCTCGGTGAATCGACGGGACGCCCGTTCGAGGTGTTCGAACACCACGGCGGCTGGCTCGTGATCGACGGCTGACCACCTCATGACGCCCACAGGTGTGCCGGGGTCGGGAGCGGCGGCGCGGTTGATCGGTAGTGGTGGCCTGTCGGAGTGCCCAGGTCGATGAGGTGGGTGCCGCCGGGGTTGTGTACGGGGCGGGCGGACCATCCGTCGCCTTCCTTCACATAGTTGCAGGCCTCGCAGAGGCCGGACCCGTTGTCCGCCGTCGTGGCACCGGATTCTCGGTGTGAGCGGATGTGGTCGCGGTGCCGGATCGGCGCATCGCACCACGGCGTGCGGCACGTCCGATCCCGCAGGTCGATCAGCTGTCGCAGACCCTTCGGGAACGTGCGGGACTGCGACTCCATCGCGGTCAACGACCCCGACTGCGGGCACGAATACACCCGCCGCAACGACGTCTCGGTGCCACCGTCGACGGCGTCGGCCACCAACTGCCGGGCAATCCCCGACGGCACCGGCCCGAACCCCTGCAAGTGCGCGGCCTCCTGCCCACCGGCCAGCAAGGTCTCGTCCGAGAGCACCAGATTCACCGCCACCGGCACACCCGCCGCCACCGATGCCCCGGTGCCGCGGTCGAACAACAGGTCCACCATCAGCTGATTGCGAGTCCGGCCGCCGCTGTTGCCGGTGGCGATCAGACTGTCCGCATCCCGACCCAGTGTGGTCTGCACACACACCGCCTGCTCGACGGGCATCAACACGCTCAAATAGGCCATCGAGTCCGGCGCAGGCCGTGTCGTGACCCGACGCTCGGACACCGCCTTGCGATGCCGGGCCACAACCGCCGCGGCGTCGAGTTCCACCGCCAACACCTTCGCCCGTGCGATCAGCCCGCGGTCGCCGACGCCGTCGAGAGTGGCCGGGTCCGAACACAACCGGCGGTCCGCGATCGCCCGATCCTTGGCTGACAGGCACGCTGTTTCCCGCACCAACAACGTGGCGCGCCATTCGTTCAACCGGCCCCACCGCAACATCGCCAGGGTGTGCGGCATCTCGTGCACCAACGCCTGAGCGAACCCGAGATGCCGACCGCCACGGTTCGGGGATTCCCTGCGCGCCAACGCAATCTGCGAGGCGATGCCGCGGTCCCACTCCGCCCGCGGCAACCCCCGAGCCCTGCGGTCCGCACGAATACTCGTGGCGACGCCGTCGGCGATCACCGCCTGCACCGCACATCCGACCGACTTCAACGTCTCGATCGCATCGAGCCACTCGATCCCCAACCCCGCGTCCCCACCCGCCTCGACACACCGCAGCCGCGCCGTGAACGCACGCAACTCATCCAGATCCGCTGCAATCGGAGCCCCCACAACCAACCTCCCCCAAGGTCGTTCGAAACTTTGTTCGATTCTATCAACCGAACGCGACCACAGCAATAGAAGGTTTCCGACAGGGCCGTCGAACAAATGGGCGTTCGACCACCTCCCGGTACCGAAACCGCGCGCGGGTCACGCGGCAGCGCCGGGCCCGGGAAGGACGTCAACAACGACATCGAACGATCAGGGCCTCGGCGGCCGGGATCAGCGAGGCGAACCGCTCCGGATTCGTCACCCGCCCATACGCGTCCTCCGGTGGGTCCTCCAAAACCTCGGTCCCTCTCGCCTCGGTCCGGCGCTCACGGTCGGCGCCACGACGGTTCAGCTAACGAAATCCGACGATGCAGCGACAGAAGCACCATGCGGACCCGATCGTCAGGCGGGGCCGCCGCACCCGAAGGAGTATCCGATGACCCACAGGATCCGCAGGTTCCTCGCCGGAGCGGCCGCGTCGTCCGCTCTTGCCGCCGCGGTGGTCGCGGTTGCCGCCGCTCCCGCGCAGGCCGAACCTTCGGCCGACTGTCACACCGGCACCACGCCTACATCGGGCACCTCGCACTGCACGGCGCAGGGCGTGCCCGATGGTATGACTGCGGTCCACATCGGGACCGTCGAGTGCTTCGGCCTGACGCCGCGAGCGATTCCGGGACCCGGGGGTGTCTCGCACATTCCGTGGATTCAGGGCTATCGCCGCGATGGCCTGTGGGTGCCGACGGGGACACCGTCGACCGGATCGTGCGTCGGCGGAATCGGCGCCCCGTGGTGGGAGGTCGGCGTCTCGACGGGCGCCTTCACTACGTGCGGCCTGCAGGAGGGGATCGTCACCTACGTCAGCGTCGGCTGCAATCCGATCCGCCCCCAGTAGGGCACACGGACCGCCAGCGATCACGGAATGCGGTCGGCGAGGATCTGCTCGCGCAGTATGTCGGCGTGACCGGCGTGCTGAGCGAGTTCACGCAGTACCTGCAGGTACAGGGCCCATACGGTGCGCTCGCCCCGGCCGTCGACTGTGTCGTCGAGCGCCAGACCGGCCATTGTCCGCCGGGATGCGTCACAGCGTTCGGTCTTTGACCAATCCGAGCAGCGTCGTCTTCGAGCGCACCAGACGCAGGCGCGCCTGCACGTCGTCCAGACTGCCGCGCAGAGCGGCCCGGTACTCGTCGGGTAGTTCGTCCAACCGGCCACGGAGATCGTCAGTCCACCCCATGCCCGGCATGGTAATCGCCCCCACGCGGCCGACATGTCACATCTGCTGTGGTGGGGAGACGACGACCGCGATGAGTTTCGCGCGCGCATGCTGTCTGTACTGGAGGAGAGGTGCTGTGGCGAAGACACGCCCCGGCTCGAATTTCACCCGCCCGGCTCGACAGGAAGATGCCTGGAAGAGGAGCGAACCCATGGTCATCGTCGCAGGACACATCACCGTCGCACCGCAGCAGCGCGAGTCCTATCTCGCAGGCTGCGTGAGGGTCGTCGAACAGGCACGCGGCGCAGCAGGCTGCCTCGACTTCGCCATCTCCGCCGACCTGGTCGACCCCGGTCGCATCAACGTCTTCGAGCGCTGGGAGTCGCAAGCGGCGGTCGACACTTTCCGCGGCAGCGGCCCGAGCGACGAGCAAGGCGCGGACATGCTGTCGGCGTCGGTAGCCGAGTACGACGTCGCCGGCGTGCGGGCCCTGTTCGGGGAAGACACAGCGTGAACGCGCGGCACGGCCCCGGCCCCGGCCCCGGCCCCGATGGTCGAAAATGTAGCCATGGCGGGGGAAGCGAACGAGATCGTTCTGAGCAAGCAGGAACTTCGTGAGGTCTCCGCGTTTGCTGCGCGGTGTGCGGAGGTGGTCCTCGAGATATTCGAGGACGATCAGCCGCACGACTCGCGGCCCCGAGACGCGATCACAGCTGCGTGGGAATTCGCGCGGGGTGGAGAACGCGGGAAGTCTCTGCGCGACACAGCGTGGGCCGCGCTCGCGGCAGCCAAGGGAACGAACACTGCGGCTGCGCGCGAGGCAGCGTGGGCAGCGATGTCTGCGGCAGGCGCCGCCTATCTGCATCCGTTGGCCAAGGCCACCCAGGTCAAACATATTCTCGGAGCAGGCGCCCACGCGGCCAGAGCCACCGAACTCGTCGCCGGTGACGATCGGACCGTCGGTGCCGGGCACGTCGAGCAAGCGGTGCTTCGCGCGACACCGGTCGTCGTCGATGTGCTCGAGCGCTTCCCCGCGGCACCGGGAGGCGGTGGACGGGTCGGTGAGTTGATCCGCATGCTGGACACCGACCTGCGGCGCCGACCGCCGACCCAGCCGCCCTCTGCCGCTACGAATTCGTGAGGTCGCGCCGACGGAACAGCACCACTCCGATGGCACCGACGACGACGGCGATCACCGCGAGCCAGGCCAGCGGAGTGGCCGTCACGTCCACGGCGGGAACAGGCGGGACGTGTGTGAACGGCGACAGATCGCGGACCGCCTGAGGCAGCCCGAGCAGTGATCCGAGGAAACCGAAGATCAGGCAGACCGCGAGCGCACCCCAGGAGAGCCCGGCCGACCAGGCGGGGATGCCGCCGAACGCCAACACCGCCAATGCCGCGACCACCCCGATCGCGGGTACGAAGACGAGGGCGGCCCCCGTGAGGTGCACGACCTTCCCCGGCGCGTCCTCGGTCACCAGACCGTACGCGAGCCCGGTCGCCGCCCCGGTCAGCGTCTGCAGGACCACGATGCCGACGGTGACCAGGCCGACGTGCGCCAGCATCCACCGCGGACGCGAGACCGCTGTCGCGAGAACGGGTTCGAGTCGCCCGGCCGACTCCTCACCGCGCATCCGCAGCAATGCCTGGACGGCGTAGCCTGCGACCGCGATCGCCATCATGCCGAAGATGGCGGCGAAGTAGGCGTCGACCATGTTCGTCGTGCCGCCGCCGAGCTGTTCCATCATGTCGGCCACCTGCTCGCCCTCGCCGAGGAAGTCGTCGATCTGGTCTGCGATCGCGCCGTACACCACGGCGAGGACGGCGATTCCGAATGCCCACCAGAACAGGATCGTCCGTTGTATCCGCCACGCGGATCCGACCGCCGTCGGCAGCGACCGGGAGGCGCGGGCGGGGCCCGGTCGGGTCGGCACGAGCCCCGAGCCGATATCGCGGTGCTCGGTGAGGGCGAAGGCGACCGAGCCGACCGCGAGTGCGAACACGGCGGGCAGAGCCAGAACCCACCAGGCGTTGTCGTCGTACGGACGGACCTGCTCGGCCCAGCCGATCGGCGACACCCACGTCGGCCAGCCGCTCACCACCCGCGTGCCGTTGTTCGTCACCGTGCCCGTCATGTCTCCCACCGCACGCAACAGGAATGCCACGCCCAGGGCGGCCCCGGCCAGTCCGTTGGCGGTGCGGGCACTGTCCGTCACCTGCGCCGTCACCGCGGCGATCGCCGCGAACGCGATACCGGCACCGGCGACGGCCGCGCCGAGCGCCACCGACCCGTCCAGTGGCAGACCCGCCGCCACCAGCACGACGACGTTGAGCAGTCCGAGAGCGAGGTTCGCACCGACCGCCACCGCCAGGGCAGCGGTGAGCAGTGCCTTCCGGCCCACCACGGCGGCCTCGACGAGTTCGGCGCGGCCGGTCTCCTCGTTCTGGCGGGTGTGCCGCACGACCAGCAGGGTGGTCATCAGGCCGGCGGCCAGCGACAGAGGCATGACGATCTGACAGGCGAGCACGGCGCCGGCGCTGTACCCCGACACGAGACCGTTGGTGGCCAGCGCGACCGGCGACGCCGCAGTGGCCATCGCGAAACTGCGCAGGTCGGGCTCCGTGGGATACAGGCCGAGCACGCTCGACGCCGAGAACGCCTGCAGCGCTGCGAGAGCGAGCAGCCACACCGGCAACTGGATGCGGTCGCGGCGCAGGGCGAGCCGCACGAGCCGGGCGGTTCCTGCAAACTGGCCGCGGCCCGCCGGCGCCGGCGCCGTCACCGTGCTCACGGCGTCCGCGTCCCCGACTCGGCCCGCCGATGGTTCTCGCCCTCTCTGGCCAGTTCGTCCCCGTAGTGCCGGAGGAACAACTCTTCCAGCGTCGGTGGTGTCGACGTCAGCGACGTGATCCCGAACGTCAGCAGGTGGCGCAGCACCCCGTCGATCGCGCTGGTGTCCACCTCGCACCGGGTGTGCAGGCCGTCGACTCGCACGTCGTACACCCCGTCGACGGCCTCGAGCCCGGTCACCGGCCGCTGCGTGTCGGCGGTGATCGACGTGCGCGTGAGGTGACGCAGTTCCGCGAGGGTGCCGGTCTCCACGGTTCGGCCCTCGCGGATGATGCTCACCCGATCGCACAGCGCCTCGACCTCCGCGAGGATGTGACTCGACAGCAGGACCGTCTTCCCCGCGTCGGACATTTCCTCGACGCAGTCCTGGAACACCGACTCCATCAACGGATCCAGCCCCGACGTGGGTTCGTCGAGCACGTACAGTTCGACGTCCGATGCGAACGCGGCCACCAGCGCGACCTTCTGCCGGTTGCCCTTCGAGTACGTGCGCGCCTTCTTCGTCGGATCGAGTTCGAATCGCTCGAGGAGTTCCGCGCGCCGCGGCTCGTCCAGCCCGCCGCGCAACCCCGCGAGGAGGTCGATCGCCTCTCCGCCGGTGAGGTTGGGCCACAGGTTCACGTCACCGGGAACGTAGGCGAGCCGCCGGTGCAACGACACGGAGTCGCGCCACGGGTCGCCGCCCAGGAGAGTGGCATTGCCCGAGTCCGCGCGCAGCAGGCCGAGCAGCACCCGGATGGTTGTCGACTTGCCGGACCCGTTGGGGCCGAGGAATCCGTGCACCTCCCCCGTCCCCACCTCGAGGTCGAGGCCGTCCAGTGCGCGGGTCGGCCCGAACGTCTTGACGAGATTCTCCACCGAGATCGCGGCCATGATGGGGACGCTACGCCGGTTCGCGGGTGGTCACGACGGGTTCCGCTGCCACCGCCGCGACGGGGCCGGATCAGATCAGACCGAGTTTGCCCGCCTCGTACACGGCCTCCGCACGGCGGCCGACGTCCAGTTTGCGCATGATGTTGCTGACGTGAAATTTCACCGTCGTAGCCGAGATGAACAGCCGCTCGCCGATTTTCGCATTCGACAGACCCTTGGCGAGGAGCTGCAGGACCTCGAGTTCACGCTCGGTGAGCCCGTCCCGCGGCGTCGTCTGCCCGTTGAGCGAGCGGATCACCGCCGACGCGCTGCGTGAATCGAATGCGCTCTCACCGCGGGACACCGCGCGGATGGCGCGTACCAGTTCGGTGGTGTCGACGTCCTTGACCACGTATCCGCGGGCGCCGGCGTGGATGGCGCGGACGACGAGTTGCTCGTCGAGGAACGTCGTGAGCACGAGCAGCCCCATCGTGCCGTCCGCGGCGGACAGCTGGGCGCACAGTGCCAGACCCTCGTAATCGGAGGCCGCCGACAGCTTCAGGTCCATCAGCACGACGTCCGGCGCGACGTCTCCGACGACGGCCAGCGCCTCCTGCATGGAGGACGCCTCCCCGACGACCTCGAGATCCGGCTCACGTTCGAGGACCGATCGCAGTCCCTGACGGAGAATCGCGTGGTCGTCGACGAGCACGAGCTTCACCACCGAGGTGGGGCGAGCGGACCCGGTCTGGTCACGCACCGCGGTTCGTATGGTCATCGGTCCACCTCACTGTCGGAATGTAACGGGATCCGGGCAGCAACCCGGACTCCGCCGATCCTGGCCCGCGCCACTTCGAGGGTGCCGCCCAATTCGGCTGCCCGGGCTTGCATGTTCGCCAACCCGCGGTGGTGCCCGTCGAGGTCGTTGTTCGCCGCCATCCGCAGCATCAGCCGCATCCGCTTGGGGTCTCCGTCTCCGTCGTCGGCGACGGAGAGCAGCACCGAATCGGCCGAATACGTGAGTCGGAGGACGGCGCGCGTCGCGTGGGCGTGGACGGCCGCGTTGAACAGCGCCTCGCCGGCGATCCTCAGCAGCGCGTGTTCCCGGTCGCTGGACAGCTCGGCGGGGGTGCCGCCGACGCGGACGGTGACCGCGAGCTCGTCGGGCATGTGCACGACCCCGAGTTGCTCGAGCATCTCGGGCAGGGACGTCCGGTCGGAACCCCCGGAGTGGTTGAGCGCGTAGATGGCCGAGCGCAACTGCTCCACGGCGCGGCGCGTCAACTCCTTGGCAAGGTCGAGCCTCTCGCTGCGCTCGTCATCCGGGACGCCGCTCCGGCACACCTCGATCTGCATGCCCGCCGACAGCACCGCCTGCGTGACACTGTCGTGGAGTTCGCGGGCAATCCGGTGCCGTTCCTCGTCGAGCACCTGGTGCCGGTGCGCCGCCCCGAGTTGACGCTGGGTGGATTCGAGTTCGGCGTTGCGCACCGCGAGATCGGAGGCGTTACGACGCGCCTCCGAGTACGCGTGCTCGGCCCGCTCGAGCAGCAGCTGGCCTCGCTGGTAGAGCGCCGAATTCTGCAGGGCCACGGCGGTCTGACTCGCGAGGATGCTGAGGACCGCGCCGTCGGTGGTGTCGAGTGTGCGGTGCTCGGCCGTCCAGGCCGCGAACGCTCCAACGACGCCACCCTCGAGGACGATCGGCACGAAAGCGTGGTGCGCGTCGATGACGGGGGCGCCTCCGGTGCGCGCGGACCGAATGTCGGCCAGACACGTCACGACCTCGTCCGGCAGCGGCGGGCCCTCGACGTTGTCGACGAGGAACGGCGTCGCGTCCGGCCCCAGGACCAGGCGGCGCGGGCCGGCGTCGGGCAGCATGCCGTCGGCGAGGGCGAACGCGATCCATCGCGCGTCCAGATGCGCCCGGGCCGCCTCGGCGACCGCGCAGATGAGGGTTTCGGGGCCCTCCACGGTGCGGACGAGGGCCCGCGAAATGAGTTCCAACGCGTGGACGACACGTTCGAGACGTTCTGCGGCGCCGCGATATTGGGGGTAGAACGTCGGCTTGCCGGACCGCAGTCCGGTGAGCGTCGACAGGTCCGGGGCGTTCATGCGCTCACAGCGCAGTCCGGAACAGCGCCACCATCTGCTCCTGGGTGGCCGTGCGCGGGTTGGTGGACATGCAGGCGTCGCGGAGCGCGAACTCGGCCAGGCGTGTCAGGTCGACTTCGCGAACTCCCAGCTGCCCCAGACCTTTCGGCACTCCGACCTCGCGGGCGAGGCGTTCCACCCGGTCCGCGACCGCGAGAGCGGCCTCCTCGGGTGTTCCGCGACGCTCCTCGAGACCGAGCGCCGCGGCGATGGCGACGAACGGGGTGGCGTCGTCGGTGGCGTTGAATCGGATGACGTGCGGGAGAAGGATGCCGTTGATGACACCGTGCGGCAGGTCGAGCAGTCCCCCGACCTGATGGCTCATCGCATGCGCGGCACCGAGGATCGCGTTGGTGAACGCGAGGCCGGCTTCGAGACTCGCCTGCGCCATGACGGCGCGCGACTCCATCTCCATCGGCTCCTCGATGGTGCGGACCAGGGTGTCGGTGACCAGCCCGACCGCGCGGAGCGCATGGTGGTCGGTGAGCGGGTTGTGCGCCAGCGACACGAACGCCTCGATGCCGTGAGTGAGGGCGTCCAGGCCGGTGGCGGCATTGAGCCAGTCCGGCATGGTGGTCAGCAGCCGGGGATCGATCACGGTCACGTCCGGCACGAGCGCGCGGCCGATGATGGTGATCTTGGTGCCCCGCCGCGTGTCCGTGACGATGCAGAACTGCGACACGTCGGCGCCCGTCCCCGACGTGGACGGCACCATCACCAGTGGCGGGATCGGACTGGTCGCCTGGTCGACTCCCTCGTAGTCGAGGATGTTGCCCCCGTTCGCGGCGAGCACCGCGATGCCCTTCGTCGCGTCGATGACGGAGCCTCCGCCCAGGGCGACGAGGACATCGCACTCGCCCTCGCGGTACGCGTCGTGCCCGGCCGCGATCTCGTGGTCCTTGGGGTTGGGCGTCAACGCGCTCCACACGACGGGGGTGAGGCCCTGCTCGCGCAGCTGTTCCTGAAGTTCGGCCGCCCAGCCGGCGTCGATCAGACCCGGATCGGTGACGAGCATCGGCCTCGATCCGCCGAGGCGGAGTACCGCGTGCGCGGCCTCGACCATGGACCCGATACCGAACACGATCTCGGGTGCATGGAATTTCACCAGCCTGCCCGGGGCGGTGGTGCGGGTGGGCGGATAGGACACGGACAAGTCGACACTCCTCCCGACACCTGCGTGCATGTGATCCAGATTACAAGACTCTGATCTAGACCCTACGGTCCGGGACGAGCCCCCACACCCGCCGAAGGACAGGTGCGGTACCTACCCGATCGGGTAGGTAGCAGGGATCTCACCGCAACGCGTGCCCCAGTTCGGCGGCGCGGGACATCAGCTGCGCGGCGTCCCGCGCGACGACGACACGGTCGCAGATGTCCGCGTACTCCGGCATCGCGCAGGACGCCTGGTTCCAGTACCGCTCGGGTTCCGGGGTGATCCACGCCAGCCGGTGCACCTTGCGACGCAGTTCGGCGAACTCGTCGACACCCGGGGGCAAGCCGTTGCACCGCCCGTCGCCGACGACGACCACCGAGGTTCGGGAGTTCACATCGGTGCCGAACTCGGTCAGCACGTCGGCGAACACCCGGCCGTAGTCGCTGCTCGCCTCCAGGTCGATGCGCGGGTCGGCGAGCACCGACGCGAGCGCGTCGTCGTCGGTCCCGGCGAGGAGGGTGTCCGTGACGTCGACGGGCCGGTCCACGAACGCCAGGACCTGGCAGCGGCTCGCTCGACGGTGCATGGCCTGCGCCAGCCGGAGGGTGAAGGCGGTGACGGGTCGTACCGACAGCGACACGTCCGCGAGGATCAGCACCCGCACCCGGTCCGGGCGGGGCGCCTTCACCATGAGGTGGAAGGGTATGCCCTCGGTCCGCAGGCTCGCGCGCACGGTCCGTCGCATGTCCAGCCGGCCCCGCGCGAGTTCGCGCGGCCGGGGGCGCGAAGGCCCGCGCATCCGCCGAAGCACCTCGTAGCACGCCTGATTCACTTCGGCGCGGGTCGTGGCCGCCACCGTGCCGCTCGTGGTCTCCGGTCCCTTTTCGGGTCCGGCGGTCAGGTCCCGGGCGTCCGCCAGCGCGCCGACGAAGGCCTCGACCGCCTCCGCCAGCCGGTTCAACTGGGCCGCGGTGAGTGGTTCGGCCCCATCGGAATCGGCGTAGACCCTGCTCGGGTCGTAGGCGTCGAGCCACGCGAGGATCGATTCCGGGTCGTCCCAGGACAACGATCCGACGACGGCACCGCTCGTCGACGACGCCAGGTCACCGACGGCGGTGCTCGCCGCCCGCTCGACCTCCACCGTGTAGGTGACACCGCGTCGTCCGGATTCGGCTTCCGAATCGACGGACAGATCCGCGTCGCTCGACGTCATGCTGACATCGTCGTCGTCCTTGTGGGGGTTGAAACCCTTCTGCGCCTCGGGGGTGTCGAAGTGGTCGCCCACTTCGGCGGCACGCTCGTTGTATTCGGCGTACCGCGCCGTCTCCGCGTTGTCCGCGACCTCCAGCGCGGTGGGCAGGCCCTCCGCGAACTCGGTCCGGGACGGTGCACGCGCGTCGTCGGGTGCCGCGACGGCGACCGATTCGAAGAACACGTCGAAGGCGCGGTCGAAACCCGCCTGCTCGTACGTGTACTTCGCGCACACCGCACGCAGCGACGCCCTCAGCGTGGGCAGGTCGCGGCCGCCGATCAAGCCGAACACCCGGCGGACCTCGATGACCTCGGCCGGGGACGCGGCGACGCCGTAGCGGCGCAACAGCTTTCCGAAGGACGCCGCGAGCACGTCGAGGAGTTGCGCGGACAGGGACGGGGAGGGGCCGGGCTGCGGGCGGAGCATCGTCAGCGCCTGCCCTGCCGACCCGCGCCGATGCCGCCGCGGTCGCGACCACCGTGCCCGCGGAACACCGCGGTGGTGGTGTTGGCCGGCCGCGATGCGACCGTCACCCGCTCCACAGGCCCGGCCGGAGCGGTTTCGCCGTCGTCCGCCGGGAACGGCTGTTCGCCGGAGAGCCGGGTGCGGACCAGTTCGACGTCGCTGGTGTATTTGAGCAGGGCGGTGAGCAGGATGTCACGGACCGCGGCCTGCGAACTCACGGCCACTCCCGTCGATTTCAGAACCACCGCCGCACGGGCCGCGTCGATGACCTCCGCGATGGACGGACTCTTGCGGAGCGGCAACTGCCGCAACGTGCGAGCCAGATCCACCACGTCCGCCGCGACGGCCTCCTCGACCTCGGGGGCCTTGGCCGTCACGATGTCGCGCTCACGCTGTGGTGTCGGATAGCCGAGGTGGTAGTGCAGGCACCGACGCTTGAGTGCGGGTGACAGTTCGCGAGTGTCGTTGGACGTCAGGATCACCCACGGCGCCGACCGCGCGGTGAACGTCCCCACTTCGGGGATGGTGACCTGCCCCTCCGCGAGAACTTCGAGGAGCAACGCCTCCATCGACTCCTCGGTGCGGTCCACCTCGTCGACGAGCAGCACCACCGGTTCCGGCGACAGGATCGCCTCGAGCAGCGGACGGACCGACAGGAACTTCTCGGAGTACAACCCGAAATCCTGCGCAGCCAGGAACTGCGACGCCTCGGCGACGTCGTCGAACGCGGCCATCTTCTCGCCGATGCGGTCGCGCAACATCTGCACGTGCAGAAGCTGTTTCGCGTAGTCCCACTCGTACAGGGCCCGGTTGTCGTCGAGACCTTCGTAGCACTGCAGCCGAACGAGCTTCCGCCCCGACGCCTCGGCCAGCGACTTCGCCAGCTCCGTCTTGCCGACACCGGCAGGCCCCTCCAGCAACAGCGGACGTTCGAGGGCGGTCGCCAGGTGGACGACCACCGCGAACTCGTCGTCGGCGATGTAGTCGACCTCGCGCAACGCTTCCTTCAGTTCCGCGCCGTCGGCGAAGCGGATGTCCACCGGTTCGGGGGCTGTGTGCGGTGCAGTCATGATCGGGGCGTCCGTCCTTCGTCAGCGGTGTGGTGGTGGGAACGCATCCGGGGCGGGGCCGGGCTGGGGTGTGGCTCCCGCCCCGGACGCGAGTTTCGGTGGGTCGGTCAGTACGCGCTGTTGATCGCGTGATCGACCACGGGGAGCATCGATTCGACCGTCACCTCGCGCGGGTTGCCCGGTGTGCACCAGTCGCCCTGGATGTGCTCGGAGATGGCCCGCACGGTCTTCTCGTCGCCCCGGATGGTGTCACCGCGACCCTCGTACTTCTTGGTGTTCATCTGGTTCTTGTCGTACGAGTCGGTGCGCACCTGACCGAAGTTGTCCGGAATGCCGACGTCCTTCGCCAGGCGGATGGCCGCCTCGACCGCCGCGTCCGCGGCCTGCACCGTGGTGAGGTTGCGGGTGTCGACCCCCAGCGCTCCGGCCAGCTGGGCGTAGCGCTCGTACCGCGACGGCAGGTTGTACTCCCAGACGCGGGGCAGGGCGATGGCGTTGTTCAGGCCGTGGTGGCTGTCGAAGAATGCGCTGACCGCGTGCGAGATGGAGTGCACGATGCCGAGGCCGCCGGAGTTGAATGCCTGGCCGGCGATGTACTGCGCGTTCATCATTCCCTCGCGGGCCTTCAGGTTGCGCGGCTCGAACACGGCCTCCCGCAGGTTCTTCGCGACCAGTTCCACCGAGTACAGCGCGTTGCCGAGCGACGGCGCGAAGTCGAGACGCGACACGTACGGCTCACTGCCGTGCGCGAGGACGTCGAATCCGCAGTACGCCGTGAAGTGCTGGGGGCAGGTGTAGTACAGCAGCGGGTCGTCGATGGCGAGGGTCACGATGGTCGCCTCGTCGAATCCCACCCACTTGTGCGGGTTGTTCATGTCCGACGTGTCGGTGATGACGTACGCCCACGACGTCTCCGAACCCGTACCGGCCGTGGTGGATACGGCGATGTGGGGCGGGTTCTCCTTGTTGGTGGACTTCGCGAATCCCTCGAACTCGTTGATGTTGCGGCCGTCGTGCGCGACCACCACACGGGCGCCCTTGGCTGCGTCGTGGCTCGAGCCGCCGCCGACGGAGATGATCGAGTCGCACTTCTCCTTCTGGTAGAGCGCGGCTGCCTCCATGACGTTGTAGTCCTTGGGGTTGGACTCGACCTTGTCGTAGAGCACGACCTCGACGCCCTGGTACTCGATCTTGCCGACCAGTTCCTCGATGATGCCCGAGCCGCGCAGGCCCGTGGTCATGAGCAGGGTCCGCTTGAATCCGAGGTTCTTCGCCTCGACGCCGATGATGTCGTGGGCGCCCACTCCCATCAGTGCCCGCGGGAACGGGTGGAATTCCTTGATGGGGAAGTCCCAGATCTGGTTGAGCTCGATGGCCATGGCCGTCTCCTCGATTAGTCGATGTCGGATCTGAAGCGTTGCGGAAGGGGACGCAATTGCTGTGATCGGCGTCTCACCTGGAACCCACTGTGACCTAGTTCGGGCCCCGGTTACAGGCCTGCGGGGCCGAACCGTCCGACCGCGGCGCACAAACTGCCCGAACGGGCAGGTACGGCCGGGCCGAGCCGGAGTGGGCGGCACTCGATAGGCTGTCCCCTTCATGCGGAGTCCACCCGCTAGGCAAAAACTAGAACCTGTTCTATATTTGGAGCAGGCAAGCGAGCGTTCCGGCGCTGCGGAGTACGGAAGGACTGCACACACGATGACGACTGTCGAGGTGCCGCACAGCTCACGATCGGTGGTGCTCACCGTGTCGGGCGTGGTCGAGGAAACCCCCGACTCCCTGTCACTGGTCTTCGACGTTCCGGCAGACCTCGCCGACAAGTTCGCCTACAAGCCGGGCCAGTTCCTCACCCTGCGCATCCCCAGCGACCGCACGGGATCGGTCGCCCGGTGCTACTCGCTGGCCAGCTCACCGTTCACCGACGACGCCCCCAAGGTGACCGTCAAGCGGACCGCCGAGGGCTACGGGTCCAACTGGCTCTGCGACAACGTCGCCGTCGGCGACACCCTCGAGGTCCTCCCCCCGTCGGGTGTGTTCACCCCCAAGTCACTGGACCACGACTTCCTGCTGTTCGCGGCAGGCAGCGGCATCACCCCGGTGATCTCGATCCTCAAGTCCGCGCTCACCGAGGGTTCCGGCAAGGTCGTGCTCTTCTACGCCAACCGCGACGAGAAGTCGGTCATCTTCGCCGAGGAACTCCGCACACTCGCGAGCCGGTACCCGTCACGGCTCGTGTCCATCCACTGGCTCGAGACGGTCCAGGGACTGCCGAGCGTCGATCAGCTCGCCTCCGCCGTCGCGCCCTACCTCGGGCACGAAGCGTTCATGTGCGGACCGGCGCCGTTCATGGACACCATCCACAAGGCCCTCGCCGACGCCGGGATGCCGCGCAGCCAGGTGCACGCCGAAGTGTTCAACTCGCTGGCCGGCGACCCGTTCCGTGACGCCGACGTCGTGGAGGTCACCGAGGACGAGGCCGCCGACGCCGCCACCGTGGAAGTCGAGCTCGACGGCGAGATCCACAACCTCAGCTGGCCCCGCAAACAGACCCTCGTCGACATCATGCTGGCCAAGGGAATCGACGTCCCCTACTCCTGCCAGGAGGGCGAGTGCGGGTCCTGTGCGTGCACCGTGCTCGAAGGCAAGGTCGAGATGGAGAACAGCGAAATCCTCGACCCCGAGGACATCGAGAGCGGTTACATCCTGGGCTGCCAGGCCCGTCCGGTCACCGATCACCTCAAGATCGAATTCTGACTCCGCTCACCCGAGCCGGCCGAAGCCGACGACGGCGGAGTCGCTCGACCAGTCCACTGTGTGGACGCGGATACGGCCGAACTCGTTGCCGCCGACCGTCGTAGCGGTGTCCCCGTCGACGGCGACGACGACGTTGGTGTGCTGGCCGACCCAGCTGCTGTTGTCGTAGAGCACCACGTCCCCGACGGTCGGGCGATATCCGCCACCGACCTCCTCGAACCGCGACTGCGATTCGTAGTACTCCTGCAACGTGTAGACCCCGGGAATCCGCCAGTGCCCGGAATTCGGATTCGACAGTGGCCGGCCGGCTTCCCGCATGATCCAGCTGACGAAGTCCGCGCACCAGGGCTCTTCGACCCCTTCGGAGTAGAACGTGCCCGGCCGCTGCCTGTCGTGTTCGGCCTCGAGCAACCCGACGATCCGTGCCTGCTGCGGCGACAACGCGGTCGTGTCGACGGCCGGGAATTCCGCGGTGTCCCAGGGCAGGTAGCGGTCCGGCGCCAGCCACAACACGCCTCCCGCCACGACGACCATCGCAGCGACGACGGCGCCGAGAATCACCCCGGCACGTCGGCGGCGGCGAGTGGGCGCGGGAGCAGTCATGCCACCGAATGTAGCGGGTATCCCGTCACCGCATCGCGCGGTAGCCCGCGCGCTCCTCGGCGGTCAGATGCTCGCACGCGTACGTCAGCGCGGTGCGGCCCATCGCCGCAACGTGTCGGTCGAGGAAACCGGTGAGCAGGTCGCGGTCGACCCGCTTACCGACCTCGCGCAGCATCCAGCCCGTCGCCTTCTGCGTGAGGTCGCGGCGATCACCGAGAACACGCTCTGCGACCTCCAGCGTCGTGGAGGCGTCACCCCGGCGGATGAAACCGAACGTAGTGAGCAGCGCCACGCGGCGCCGCCAGAGGTCGTCGTCCGCGGCCAGCGCGAACACCGGGTCCCGCGGCCGGTCGTACAGCCACGCGCCCAGGATCCGGTCGGCGGACGAATCCACCAGATCCCAGTTGTTCACCCGCCCCCGCAGCACCAGGTCGAGGTAGAAGGACGCGATCTTCTCGCGCAGGGCGTCGTCGCCTGCCTTCGCCGCCCGGTCGAACTGCGTCGCGAGCACCAGCAGCCCCGCCAGTCGATGCTCGTGCACCGGACTGTCGAGGAGCACCGTCACCTCCGGAAGGTCCAGATCGGCGTGAGCACGAACCACGCTGCGCGTCCCGGGAACCCGCACACCGATGAAGACGTCGCCCTCCCCGTATTCCCCCGGACCGGTCTTGAAGAACCGTGCCAGATTGACGGCGTCGGCCTCGTCCGACAACTCGTCGAGTGCGCGCTTCACGTCGTCCGCGGTGGAAGTCACGAAGGCACTGTCCCACAGGTGACCGACAGTCGCCGCGACAGTGCGGGCGAAGATCACGAAACATACTCTGACCTGCAGTTTGCGTTATCCGACTGCAATGATCCAGGTATTGATCGGTCGGTCAATCAGGCGTGTACTCGAGGTGGACACAATCCATTTTCGAGGAGGCTGGACATGAGATCGTGGAGTCGTATGCAAGATGTGGTGGCGATCGTGATCGGAGCCTTCGCGGCGCTCTCGCCGTTGTGGCTCGACACCAACAACGCCGCGATGTGGTCACTCATCGTGCTCGGTGTACTCGTGGCCCTCTCCGGTCTCGTCCATATGAGCCGCCCGGAGATGACTGTGGCCGAGTACGCGATGGCCGTCTTCGGAGTGCTGTTGTTCCTCTCCCCGTGGGTGATGAACTTCGACGCATTCACGGGCGCGTCGTGGACCGCATGGGTCGTCGGTGTCCTGGCAGTCGTCGTGGCTGTCACCGGGTTGCCGATGATGAGTTCCCGGATGCACGGACACGGAGGGCTGGCGACACATCACTGATCCGTCGACCACAGCACCGAGAACATCGATTGGGGCGGGGCACAGGCTTACGGCCTGTGCCCCGCCGTTCACGTCCGGAAAGGCCCATGCCAACACCCCATCTCGGTAAGCCCGGTGGCCCCCAACCGCGGAAAGGCCGGCGGCGGCGCAGCGCGAAGATCGACGGCGACGCCCGGGAACTGATTCTCGACGCTGCCGAATCCCTCATCGCCGTACACGGATTCGATGCCACGTCCACCGCATCGATCGCCGCTGCCGCGCACGTCCCGAAAGGATTGGTGTTCTACTACTTCCCCTCCAAGACCGACATCCTTCTGGCGCTGCTGTCCGAAAGGCTGCCGACTGAACCCTTCGGCGACGTGGGCCCCCTGGTGACCCCGGGTGACCCCGCCGCCAGCCTCGTCAACCTCGACAACGCGCTGAATCTGCGCGACCACCACTCATCGGTGATGCGCGTGATCATCTGGCGCGAGGCCGAGACCCACCCGGACGTCCGTGCGCACCTGCGGCGGTTCCGCGACTACCTCAGCGACATCACCGAGCGTCTCCTTCAGGCCAGTTCGCCCTACCCCGTGCAACCCGGAACTCTCCGGGCCTGCGCGACGGCGTGGGTGGCCGCGATGTTCTCCGTGGCCGGCAACGACCGCCTCCACGACCTCGACGACCTGCCGCGACGGCACGGCGAGGAACTCGGCAACGTCGCACGCGTCGTGGCGGCCGGGATGGTTCAGCTCGGCTGAGAACGCCCCGCCGCCAACAGCTGACCGGCGGGGAACGCCTCGGCGCTCGCGGGCAGCCGCCCGGGCCTGCCGCTGAGGAAGACCTCGACGGTGCCCTCCCCCGCGCTCGGGCGGTTCAACGCATCGATGCGACGGAGAGTCTGCGTCGCCACCGCCTCTGCGCTGTCGAACAACCGCACCCCGGCGGGGAGCTGCGCCGCGATCTCGTCGGCCATCAACGGATAGTGGGTGCAGCCCAGCACCACCCCGCCCACATCGTCGGGTGTGCGCTCCACGGCCGAGGCGATGGCAGCGAAGGCCGCGTCCCGCTCGCCGCGGTCGATCGCCTCGGCGAGGCCGTGGCACGCGACACCCACGACGGAACTGCCGTTTCCGAACTTCGCGATCAGATCCGCCTGATACCGGCTCGCCGTCGTTGCCGCGGTCGCCCAGACGGCCACCGACTCACACGCGGCAGCCGCCGGTTTGATCGCCGGAACCGTGCCGACGACAGGAACTGCCGGTCCGACGAACTCCCGGACGTGGTCGAGCGCGGTGACGCTCGCCGTGTTGCACGGCAGCACGATCACCTCGGCTCCGCGGTCGAGGCAGCGCTGCGCGGTCGCGAGAACGCGGTCGATCACCCACTGCTCCGGCTTGGGACCCCATGGAGCCCCGTCCGGATCCAGAGCGAGGATCAGATCCAGGTCGGGTCGCAACTTACGCAGCCACGCCGACGTCGGCAGCATGCCGAGACCCGAGTCGATGAGCGCAACAATCACCCGGAGAATCTATCGCGCCCCCGCCCGGCCGCCTACGCCGACGCGGCCTCGAGGACCTCGCCGATCGGAGTTCCCGCCGCGATCTTGCCCCGCATCTTCATGACGCCCCCCGCCATTCCACCGCCGACGACACCGGCCAGGATGCCGTCCCGCTCGTAGTAGGCGAGGAACTTGCGGCCGTCGTCCTTGATCACGTGCACCTCGTCGGTGGCCGCCACCGTGCCCAGTGCCTGGATCTTGATGTCGTACTGGTCGCTCCAGAAGTACGGCACCTGAGCGGCGGCGTTCTCGTCGCCGGTCCCGGTCAACGCCCCGGCGAGGATCTTGGCCTGCTCACCGGCATTGCTCCAGTGCTCGACGCGTTTGCGACCGCCCACCCGCAGCTGCCACGCGGCCACGTCGCCGACCGCCCACACGTGCGGGACCGCCGTGCGTCCGACGCCGTCGCACACCACACCGTTGTCCAGTTCGACGCCGGAGCCGTCGAGCCACGCGGTGACCGGCACCGAGCCGACACCGATCGCCACGACGTCGACCTCCACCTCGGTTCCGTCGCCGAGGACGGCTCCGGTGACTCGGTCGGTGCCCACCAGCGACGTGAGCCCGACACCGGCCCGCAGGTCGACCCCCTCGCCGGTGTGCAGCCGGGCGACGAGTCCGCCGATCTTCTCGCCGAGCACGGACGCGAGCGGCGTCGGCTGCGGCTCCACCAGCACCACGTCGAGACCACCGGCCCGCATGCTCGCCGCCAGCTCGCAGCCGATGAACCCCGCCCCGACGATCAGTGCGCGCTTGCCCTCGGCGAGGTCCGCGCGCAACGCCAGGCTCTCGTCGATGGATCGGAGAACGTGGACGCCCGCGAGGTCCGGGAGACCCGGTATCCGCCGCGGCACGAGGCCGGTGGCGATCACCAGTTCGTCGTAGCCGAGTTCGCTGCCGTCGGCGAGTCTCAGGATGCGGGATCCGGTGTCCACCGCGACCGCCTCGACACCCAGACGCAACTGGATGTTCTTCTCGTCGAAGAACTCACGCGGCTTGAGCGTGGTGTCGCTCGTCTCCCCGCGCATCACTTCCTTCGACAGCGGTGGACGGTCGTAGGGAAGGTGCGGTTCACCGCCGAGAAGAACCAGGTCACCCACGTATCCGGCCCGCCGGAGCTCCTCGGCGGTGCGCAGACCTGCCAGGCCCGCTCCCACGATCACAATTCTCTGCACTGTTCCCGTACCCGCCCAATCTGCCCCTGCGACGAACATGACCGCCATCACATCTCTGGCACAAGTCATATCAAACGCGCTCCGCGCCCGTGAGTACTTGTCAACCGCGGGCGGTTGACAAGTACTCACGGGTCAGAGGTCGGCGATGGCCTCGAGGGGCCGGGTGCGGGCGGCGCGGCTCGCCGGCCACAGCGCTGCGAGCACACCGACCACACCGGATCCGAGGAGCATCGCGATCACCTGTCCCCACGGCACCGTCACCTGGTCGAGACCCTGGTCCTTCAGGGTGCTCACGAAGCCCCACCCGAATGCGATGCCGAGCAGCACGCCGACGGCCGCACCGAACACCGCGATGAGCATCGACTCCAGGTAGATCGTGCGACGCATCTGCGACCGCTGCATTCCGACCGCGCGGAGCATGCCGATCTCCCGCCTGCGCTCGACCACCGACAGCGCGAGCGTGTTGATGATGCCGAGGATCGCGATCACGACGGCGAGTGCGAGGAGTCCGTAGAGGATCGCGAGAAGAGTGTCGATCTGCTGCCCCTGGGTTCCCTTGAACTGTTCCCGGTCCTGCACCTGAACCACGACGAACTGCTTGGTCGCGGATTCGAGGTCGGCGCGCAGCTGCGTCAGATCCGCACCCGGTTTCGCGTCGATGAGGACAGCCAGATCGGGAATGGTCGCGGCGGGCATCACCTGGCGGTACACGTCGTCCGAGACGAGCCAGTCGCCGACCAGCTGGTTGTCCTCGAAGACGCCTGTCACCTCGGCGTCGACGACCTTCCCGTCGGCGCTCGTCATCGGGACGGTCGTCCCCAGCGTCCAGCCCTTCTGCGCGGCCGTCGTCTGGGACACGACGAGGTGGTTGCCCGTCAGATCGGCGCCGCCCTCGACGAGCTTGTAGTCGAGGACGCCCTCGAGCGGGCCGTCCAGCGACGCGCCCTGCTCCTGCTCGTCGTCGACCTTCACGGACACCGGATGCAGGGCGGCGGCACTCTGGACGTCGTCGAGGTTGCGCACGGCCCTCGCCGCGCCGCTGGGCACACCGATCTGGTTGGGTCCGGTGAGTACGTAGTCGGCGGACACCCCCGAGTCGACGAGCTGGTTGACGCTGGCCTTCGCGGACGCGCCGAACACGCCGATGACGGACACGAGCATCAGACCCAGTGTCAACGCGAACGCGGTGGCGGCCGTGCGGCGCGGATTCCGCACGGCGTTGGTGCGGGCCAGGCGCCCGACCGGGCCGAACGGCTTGGCCAGCACCGCTCCGAGGGCCCCGACGATCGGGCGGGACAACGCCGGGGCGGCGAACAGCACGGCGAGGATCAGACCGAGCGCTCCGGCACCGACGACGGCGGCCGCGCCACCACCCGTGCCCCGCGAACCGATCACGAGTCCCACGACACCGAGGACACCGAGGACGGCACCGGCGATGGTGCGCGCGTGCAGTGAGTCACCGGTGGACGCGAATTCCTCCCGCATCGCCGCGACCGGCGGCACCTTGGACGCGCGCCGGGCGGGTGCGTACGCGCTGACGGTCGTCACGAGCACCCCGACCACGAGGGCGATGAGAATCGTGCGCGGCCCCACCTGCAGGGGACCTTCGGGCAGACCGACGTCGAACGCGTTCAGCAGTGCCCGCAGACCGTAGGCCAGGCCGACGCCGGCGGCGATCCCGATCGCGCTGCCGATCGCGCCGACCACGAGGGCCTCGAAGACCACGGAACGACCCACCTGCTTGCGGCTGGCGCCGATCGCGCGGAGCAGCGCCAGTTCGCGCAGACGCTGGGCCACGATCATCGAGAACGTGTTGTAGATGATGAACGTGCCGACGAGCAGGGCGATCGCACCGAATGCGAGGAGGAAGTAGTTGATGAAGCTCAGCGCCTCGGTCACCTGCGCCTTGGTCTCCTCGCGCACCTCGTCGCCGGTCTGGACCTTCGCGTCGGGAAGGGCCGCGGCGATCTCGTCGCGCAGTTCGGTCTGGGACACACCCGTCCCGGCGACGTCGATGTACTCGACGTGCTTGCCGTCGGTGAACAGTTCGCGGGCCTGCGAGTCGACGAACGTCGCGCCGATGAATCCACCGGTCTCGTTGCCGGTGTCGTAGATGCCGGAGACGGTGGCGTCGACCATGCCGCGAGCGGGCACGAGAACCTTGGTGGTGTCGCCGACCGCCAGTTGCGCGCGTTCGGCGGCGCTGGCGTTGACGGCCATCTGGCCCACCTGAGCCGGCGGGCCGCCCTGCACGTACTCGTCGGGTTCACCGAGCGCCTGGCCCGGCGGCAGGTACGACTCGCCGATGCTCGGCGCACCACCCGTCTGGACGGCGGCGCCGTCGGAGTCGATGAGGACGATCTGCCCGCTGACGGCAGGTGCCACCGCGCGCACTCCGTCCAGCGCGGTGAGGGTGTCGAGGTCGGCGAGGGGCACTCCGCTGGAGTTGCGCTCCTCGCTCGACACCCGGACGTCGACCCCTTGCGCGGTGTTCTCGAAGATCGAGTCGAACGTCTTCTGGAGTGTGTCGGTGAAGACGAAGGAGCCGGCGACGAACGCGGTTCCGAGCACCACGGACAGCACCGTCAGCGCCAGCCGGACCTTGTGTGCCGCCAGGTTGCGCAGCGACACCTTGCGCATCGGGGCGCTGGATGTGGACGCCATGCGGTCAGACCGCCGCGTCGGACGCGAGGGCGTGAGCGGGCTCGTCGAGTCGCTTCATGGTGTCGAGGACCGAATCGGCCGTCGGGTCACGCAGTTCGTCGACGATCTTGCCGTCGGCGAGGAAGACCACCCGGTCGGCGTAGGCCGCCGCCCGGGGATCGTGCGTGACGATGACGACGGTCTGGTGGAACTCGTCCACCGCGGCCCGCAGGATGGACAGCACCTCGCCGGAGGACTTGGAGTCGAGGTTGCCGGTGGGCTCGTCGCCGAAGATGATCTCCGGCTGCCCGGCCAACGCGCGCGCGCACGCGACGCGCTGCTGCTGACCACCGGACAACTCGCCCGGGCGGTGCTCGAGACGGTCCTGCAGTCCGAGCTTGGTGAGCACGTTCTCGAGCCATGCGGCGTCCGGCTTGCGGCCCGCGATGTCCAGCGGAAGGGTGATGTTCTCCAGTGCCGTCAGCGTCGGCACCAGGTTGAATGCCTGGAACACGAAGCCGATCCGGTCGCGTCGCAGCTGCGTCATCTGCTTGTCCGTCAGCGTCGTCAACTCGGTGTCGCCGATGAGGACCGAACCCGAACTGGCCGCGTCGAGACCGGCCAGGCAGTGCATCAGCGTCGACTTACCGGAACCGGACGGTCCCATGATCGCGGTGAACTCACCACGGGCGAACTCCGCGGATACCGCGCTGAGCGCGTGGACCTGGGTGTCGCCGGTGCCGTACGTCTTGGACAGCTCGACAGCACGGGCAGCGACAGCGGGGGCATGCGTGCTCATGATCGCCTTTCGTATTCCTCTTGTGGCGGTCCGGCCCCGTGGTGACGGGCCGGGACGGTGCACGCGCGGCGCACTCCTCCATCTTGTCGACACCCGCTGCGGCCCGCCATCAGGGACCACCCTGATCTTCGGTCGCCGCGGCCGTGATCTCGGACACGGAGACCCCCGCGGAAACGCCCACAACGGAAGTACCGACCTGGGAGAATTCCGGTATCGCCGGTGCGAAGGAGAGCCTCATGGCCATCGAATCCCCCAAACCTCGGGCCGGATCGCGGTTCCTCGACGCGTTCCTGCAATCACCGTTCGCCGGCCTGGCGCCGTGGATCGTGATGTCGCTGCTGTCCGGCCCCGGGCGGTTCGAGGAATCGGTCGCCACCGCACTCGGGTTGTCGATCCTGTTCCTGTTCCTCAGCCACCGCCGCGGCGGAACCCTCAAACCCCTCGAAGTGTTCGACATCCTCTACTTCGGGTGCCTCGCCGCGATCGGACTGTTCGCGTCCGACGACCTGATCACCTGGCTGGAGAAGTGGTCGGGCGAGATGTCGAGCCTGGCGCTGGTCGCGTTCGCGTTCGGCTCGCTGCTACTGCGCAATCCGTTCACCCTGCCGTACGCGAAAGAGACCACACCCGAGGAGTATTGGAACTCGCCGCTGTTCCTCAAGGTCAACCAGCTCATCACGCTGGTGTGGGGGGTGTCCTTCACGGTGTCGGCGGCGGCCGGACTGTATGGCGACCTCGTCCTCGACCAACCGGACAATTTCTGGACGGGCTGGATCATCCCGATCGGGGCGTTGCTGTTCGCACTGTCCTTCACCGAGTGGTATCCGGACGTGGCGAGCGCGCAGGCGCCGCGGGAGCCCGGGGAACAGGAAGAGGTGGCACCACCCCTCGTCAAACTGTTCGACTTCCTGCCGCCGTTCGTGATCGGCGTGGGGATCGCGATGCTCGTCACCGACAACGACCCCGACTGGCTGGGCATCACCCTGATCGTGGTCGGCGCCCTCGGCACCGCCGCGCTGCGACGCGCGGACGCACAGAGCCGAAGCAGTTCGGCCGCGTGAGGCAAAACGTCACTGATCGGATCACCGGCTACTAGCCTGATGTGACTGACGTCACAGACGAGAGGTGGGCGCATGTCGGACGCCGACAACGAGATCATCTTCGACCGCCTCGCGCACTGGGCGCAGGTCCGACCGGACGACGTCGCCGTGCAGTTCCAGGGCACCGAATACACGTGGTCCGGTTGGCACGACCGGATCCTGCACATCGCGGGAGCCTTGGCGGAGGGCGGAATCCGGGCCGGTGACACGGTCGCGTTCGTCGACAAGAACCATCTGTCCTGCCTCGAGGTCACCTACGCCGCGTCGCTCCTCGGCGCGGCCGCCGCGGTTCCGAACTGGCGGCTGGCCGGCGAGGAACTCGACTACGTGATCAACGATTCCGGGGCGCGGATCCTGTTCGTGGGCAACGAGTTCCTCCAACAGGTCATGGCACTGCGCGACCGGTTGACCGGCATCGAGCAGATCATCACCGTCGGCGGGGAGCACGACGAGTTCGAGCCGTGGCTGGCCGAGGCGTCGGTGCTGTCGTCGAGGCCGGAGGTGGGAGCGGATGCCACCGCGCTGATCCTGTACAGCTCGGGAACCACCGGCAGGCCGAAGGGCGTTCAGCTGACCCACCGCAATCTGATCGCCCACAGCGCCGCGGTGCTCGAGATCCTGCCCGCGCGGCACGACGACTGCCTGCTCGTCGCCATGCCGCTGTTCCACGTCGGCGGAAGTTGTTACGCGATCATGGGCGTGCACGCCGGCGCCCGGTGCCACTTCACCCGGGAGGCCGACGCCCCGTCCCTGTTCGGCGCGCTCGCTGCGGGTGCAAACATCGCGTTCCTGGTGCCGCCCGTGATCGCCGGAGTGCTCGCCGCAGGCGAGCAGGCCGTGGCCGCGTTCGGTGCGCTGCATCGCATCACGTACGGCGCGGCGCCGATGCCGCTGCCGTTGCTGCGCAGCGCGCTCGCCGCCTGGCCGGAGGCGGAGTTCGTCCAGGTCTACGGAATGACCGAGTGCGCGGGTGTCGTCACCGCTCTGCTGCCCGAGGTGCATCGCGATGCGGCACAGGAGGCGAGGATGGCGTCGGCAGGACAGCCCATTCCCGGTGTGGAGATGCGCATCGTGGACCCGGCCACCGCCGAGGACGTCGCCTCCGGCGAAACCGGGGAACTGTGGTGGCGTTCGGAACAACGCACGCCGGGCTATCTCGGCAAGCCCGAGGCGACCGCGGAGGCGATCACCGCCGACGGGTGGTTGCGCAGCGGCGACATGGGGCGGGCGGACGCCGACGGTTTCGTGTTCATCGAGGACCGGCTGAAGGACATGATCATCACCGGTGGTGAGAACGTGTACTCCCCCGAGATCGAACGGGTGCTCGTCGAACACCCGGCGGTGGCGGAGGTGGCGGTGATCGGCGTGCCCGACGACCACTGGGGTGAGACGGTCAAGGCCGTCGTCGTGCCGGTGACCGGAACGAGTATCGAACCGGACGAGCTGATCCATTACACCCGCCAGCGTCTGGCGAAGTTCAAGTGCCCGACGACGGTCGACGTCGTCGACCTGCTCCCCCGCAACCCCACCGGCAAGATCCTCAAGCGGGAACTACGCGCGCCGTACTGGAAGGACCGCACCCACAAGCTCGTGTGACCGCCGTTCATACTGGGACGGTGACCGTTCGATGCCCCTGCCTGCTCGGTGAACCGTACGACGAGTGCTGCGGGAGGTATCACCGCGGCGAGACCACGGCGCCCACGGCCGAGCGCCTCATGCGATCGCGGTTCAGCGCGTTCGCCGTCCTGGATGCCGACTACCTCCTCGTGACGTGGCATCCGAGCACCCGGCCCGGGACCCTGGACCTCGATCCGGAGCAACGCTGGACCCGCCTCGACATCCTGGGCACGAGCGGCGGTGGACTGCTCGACACCACCGGCACCGTAGAGTTCCGCGCGCACTACGTGCTGGACGGCCGCCGCGAATCGCTGCACGAGAACAGCCGATTCGTCCGTGAGAACGGCAATTGGCTGTATCTGGACGCGATCGCGACGCCACGCCAGGGGCTTCCCCTTCTCTGATCGGCCCCGGCTTACGATCGGATCATGATCAACCACCGGATCGGTCCCTTCGCCGCGTTCGCCGCCTGCGCCCTGGCCCTGACGCTCACCGGATGCTCGGAGTCGAACTCCCCCAGCAGTGTGGCGGCGACGTCACCGGCCGCGGCCGCCACCACCAGCAGCGCCCTCGAATCCGAGTCGGCGCCGATCCCGACCGATGCGTCGCCGAAATCGTCCGCGGCGTCCGGGTCAGCGAAGCTCACGGTCACCGACGTCCGCGTCGGCGAGCACGAGGGATTCGACCGTGTGGTGTACGAACTCGGCGGCAAGGGCACACCGGGCTGGCGGGTCGCGTATGTGGACGAGGCGGTGCAGGACGGAAGCGGCAAGACGATTCCGGTGTCGGGCAACGGCATCCTGCAGGTGCAGATCGACGGCTCGGCGTACCCGTTCGACAGTGATGTGGAGGGATACTCGGGCCCCAACCCGGTGCCCGGTGTTCCCGGCGGCACGGTGACGGAGGTCAACGGCGCGCTCGTGTTCGAAGGCGTCACGCAGTCGTTCATCGGCGTGACGCAACCGGGCCGGCCCTTCACGGTGTCGACTCTGTCCGACCCGACGCGGGTGGTCGTGGACGTCGCGAAGTAGCGCTTCCGCGCTCGCCGCTTGACCTCGAGTAACGTTGAGGTTCTACCGTCGTGTCATACCCCGGCTCTACCGTGGGGGGATAGCGACAGGAGGCCGCTGGCATGAGCATGGAAGTCACGGCGTGGAACGCGATGTACAACGCGATGCACGCCCAAGAGGATCGTCGACCCTTCTCCCGCACGACGCTGCGGCGGATAGCCCGGTTCGCTCTGCCGCACCGTCGCAGCCTCGGGTGGTATCTACTGCTCAGCGTCGTCACGGCCGCGCTGGCGGTGGCCACCCCGGTGCTGGCGGGCCGGGTCGTCAACGCCATCGTCGGCGGCGACGCGGTGTCCGTGATCGTGCGCCTCGCGGCGCTCATCGCGGTCATCGCCGTACTCGAATCCGCACTCGCCCTGTGGACGCGGTGGCTGTCCGCGAGCATCGGCGAGAACCTGATCCTCGACCTGCGGACCGCCGTGTTCGACCACGTGCAGCGGATGCCGATCGCCTTCTTCACCCGCACTCGCACCGGCGCGCTGGTCAGCCGCCTCAACAACGACGTGATCGGTGCGCAGCGCGCGTTCAGCGACACGCTGTCGGGCGTGGTGTCCAACCTCGTCACGCTCGGCATCACGCTCATCGTGATGATCGGGATCTCCTGGCAGATCACGCTGTGCGCACTGCTGCTGTTGCCGATCTTCGTCCTGCCCGCCCGCAGGATGGGCGCGCGGCTGGCTCAACTCAATCGTGAGGCAGCCAACCACAATTCGGTGATGAGCACTCAGATGACGGAGCGGTTCTCGGCGCCGGGTGCCACCCTCGTGAAGCTGTTCGGTCGTCCGTCGGAGGAGTCCGCCGAGTTCGCGGTCCGTGCCCGGCGGGTACGGAACATCGGTGTCCGCACGGCGATGCTGCAGTCGGTGTTCGTCACCGCGCTCACGCTCGTGTCCGCTCTCGCGCTGGCGCTCGTCTACGGACTGGGCGGGTTCTACGCGCTGCGCGGACAACTCGACGCGGGAGCCGTTGTCGCGATGGCGATGCTGCTGACCCGGTTGTACTCGCCCCTCACCGCACTGGCCAGCGCACGCATGGACGTGATGAGCGCGCTGGTGAGCTTCGAGCGCGTCTTCGAGGTCCTCGACCTGAAGCCGTTGATCGCGGAGAAGCCCGACGCGGTCGCGGTGCCCGACGGCCCGGTGTCGGTGGAGTTCGACTCCGTGGAATTCGCGTATCCCTCGGCCGACAAGGTGTCGCTGGCATCGCTCGAGGAGGTCGCGACCCTCGACACCCGCGGCGGCGTCGAGGTGCTGCACCGGCTTTCGTTCCGCGCCGAACCCGGGCAGATGGTCGCGCTGGTGGGATCGTCCGGAGCCGGCAAGTCCACCATCGCCCAACTGGTTCCCCGGCTCTACGACGCGGACGCGGGCTCGGTGAAACTCGGCGGGGTGGACGTGCGCGACCTGACCGCCGACTCCGTGCGGGCCACCGTCGGCATGGTGACTCAGGACGGGCACCTCTTCCACGACAGCGTGCGGGCCAATCTCCTGCTCGCCCGGCCGGGTGCCACGCCGGCCGAACTCGCGGAGGTGCTCGAACGGGCGCGGCTCACCGACCTCGTCGCGGCCCTGCCCGACGGCCTCGACACGGTGGTCGGCGAACGCGGCTACCGGCTGTCGGGAGGCGAACGCCAGCGGCTGACCATCGCGCGCCTGCTGCTCGCGCATCCGCGGGTGGTCATCCTCGACGAGGCGACGGCGCACCTCGACTCCACGTCCGAGGCCGCCGTCCAGGAGGCGCTGGGCGAGGCCCTCGCCGGGCGGACCGCGGTGGTGATCGCGCACCGGCTGTCGACCGTCCGCGCGGCCGATCTGATCCTCGTGGTCGAGGCCGGGCGCATCGTCGAACGCGGCACCCACTCCGAGCTGCTCGCCGCGGGCGGCCGGTACGAGGAGCTGTACCGCACTCAGTTCGACCCGGGCACGGTGTCGTCCCCGACGCTCACCGAGGTGCTGAGGTGAGTCTACGAATGGCGGAGAGGGGCAGGCCGATCCAATTGGGACGGTTCCTCGCCTCGTACACGGTCTCGTACACCGCCTTGTCGAGTTCGTAGGCCCGCAGCAACGCCGCCGCCTCACGCGGGTCGGTGCCCGACACAGAGGCATAGCCCTCACAGAAGGCGTCGGCGTTGCGCTGCGCCCACTCCCTCGCGCGGAAGTCCCGCTGCGACGCCGCCCCCATCGCTCCCATCGGCACCGAATCTGCCAGCAGGTGGTGAGCGGCGTAGTCGAAGGACCGCAGCATTCCCGCGACATCCCGCAACGGGCTGTCCCGTTCCCGGCGCTCGTCGAGCGTCTTGGCGGGCTCCCCCTCGAAGTCGATGAGCAGCCAGCGCTCCGGTGTCCGCAGCACCTGACCGAGGTGGAGGTCGCCGTGAATCCGCTGGACGGTGGTAGCGCCCAGAGCTTCCGCCTCGGCGAACTTGCCCCGCACCGCCGCCGCCACCTCCCCCAGTTCGGGAACGATCGAGGTGGCGGCGTCCAGCCTGCGCGTCATCGCCTCCACGGTCGTCGACGCCACCTGTCGTTCCTCCGCACCGAGCGCACGCGCCAGGGTGGCGTGCACCTCGGCGACGGCGGCGCCCATCCGGTAGGACTCACCGGCGAAGTCCGTCCCCAACTCCGCGGCGTGGAGATCCGCTTCGATCAGGAGGTCGCGGACGCTGCCGAGCGCCATGCTCCACCCGTCCGCCGAGTTGGCCTCGAAATCCTGGACCATCGCGAGGGTCGTCAGAATCCCGGCCACGTCCGTCTCCATCCACGCTCGCAGCGTCGCCACGTATTCGCTGCCCGCTTCGGCGAGCGCGAGGTGGAGTTCGACGTCCGGGTTCACGCCCGGCGTGACCAGACGGAAGATCTTCATCAGGAGCTTCTCCCCCAGCACCACCGACGTGTTCGACTGCTCCGCGCCGAGTGTCCGCCCACGGAGCCCCGGTTCGATCACCGTGCCCGGCACCGTTTTCAACTGCACCGGCCCGGATCCCTCCGCTTCCGACAGCAGGTCGGCGTACAGGGTGATGATCTCGGCATCGTGCAGGCCGTCGTACGCGATCATGACGTTCCCGTCGCCGTCCGGCAGCGCCCACGGCTCGAGGTCCTCGGGCAGATGACTGCGGAACCCCAGCGGTATCTGGTACACCTGCGGCGGCCCCGCCTCGAACTCCACCGACACCAGGAGATGCTCGGCGGAGAACCCGAACGCCGATGTCAGTTCGTGCCGCAGCAGGATCCGCACCGCCGCGATGGTGGTGCCCTTGGCGGCGAACCACCGCCGGTCCGGCAACCACCGCACGAGTTGCCGCTCGAGGGTCTCGTCGGGAATGCGTTCACTGGTGGGTTCGTTCACTGCTGCACCGCCTGTTCCGCTTCGCTGCTGACCGGGTGTCCGCTCACCGCGCCGCCGGACTTCGGATCCGGTTGCAGCGCAAACCAGAAGAATCCGTGACCGGGAAGGGTGATCATGTATCCGTCGTCCCCGATCGCGGGGAAGGGAACGGAACCGGTGAGCTCCACGGGGATTCGGCCGGCGAACTGGGTGAGGTCCAGGATCACCGCCTGCGGGAACCTGGACAGGTTGTTGACGCACAGAATGACGTCGCTGTACGGGCGGTCCCGACTCGGCGGCGTCTCCCGCACATACGACAGGACGGCCGGGTTCGCGCTGCCGAGTTCGGTGAACGACGCCGTTCCGAACGCCGGATGCTGTTTGCGAACCTGGATCAGGCGGCGGGTCCAGTGCAGCAACGAGTTGGTCGAGTTCATCTGCGCCTCGACGTTCACCGACTGGTAGCCGTACGTGGGATCCATGATGACCGGCAAATACATTCGGGCCGGGTCGGCACGGGAGAATCCGGCGTTGCGGTCGGGCGTCCACTGCATGGGAGTCCGCACCGAGTCCCGATCGCCGAGCCAGATGTTGTCGCCCATGCCGATCTCGTCGCCGTAGTAGAGGACGGGCGAACCCGGCAGGCTCAGCAGCAGCGCGGTGAACAGCTCGAGCTGGTTGCGGTCGTTCTCGAGCAACGGCGCGAGACGTCGCCGGATGCCGATGTTCGCCTTCATCCGCGGATCTTGCGCGTATTCGGAATACATGTAGTCACGCTCCTCGTCCGACACCATTTCGAGGGTCAGCTCGTCGTGGTTCCGGAGGAAGATTCCCCATTGGCACGAACTCGGAATCGGCGGGGTCTGCGCGAGGATCTCGGAGATCGGGAACCGGTTCTGCCGGCGCACGGCCATGAAGATGCGGGGCATCAACGGGAAGTGGAACGCCATGTGGCACTCGTCGCCCACGTCCGGCTCCCCGAAGTACTCCACGACGTCCGACGGCCACTGGTTGGCTTCGGCGAGCAGCGCCCGCCCCGGGTACTCGGCGTCCATGACGGCCCGGCACTTCTTGAGAAACGCATGCGTCTCGGGGAGGTTCTCGCAGTTGGTGCCCTCCCGCTCGAACAGATAGGGCACGGCGTCCAGCCGGAAGCCGTCGATTCCGAGGTCCAGCCAGAATCGCAGCACGTCGATCATCGCGTCCTGGACGTCGGGATTGTCGTAGTTCAGGTCCGGCTGATGGGAGAAGAAGCGATGCCAGTAGTACTGCTTGCGCACCGGATCCCACGTCCAATTGGACGTCTCGGTGTCGACGAAGATGATGCGCGCGTCCGGATACCCTTCGTCGCGGTCCGACCACACGTAGAAGTCGCCGTACGGGCCCTCGGGGTCGGTGCGCGACTCCTGGAACCATGCGTGCGTGTCGGAGGTGTGGTTCATGACCAGGTCCGTGATGACTCTGATCCCGCGGCGGTGCGCCTGATCGAAGAGCTGGACGAAATCCTCGACCGTCCCGAACTCCGGGAGCACGGCGCGGAAGTCGCGGATGTCGTAACCGCCGTCGCGTAGCGGTGAGTCGTAGAACGGCGGCAGCCACAGGCAGTCGACGCCGAGCCAGGACAGGTAGTCGAGTTTGGACGTCAGCCCCTGGAGATCGCCCGTTCCGTCGCCGGAGGAATCGAAGAACGCGCGGACCAGCACCTCGTAGAACACCGCGGTCTTGAACCACTCGTTGTCCACCTGCAGTTCTCTGGCGTGGAAGAAGTCCTCGGACCGGGCCTCGATGATGTGGCCTTCGAGGTCGTGCTCCGGTGAGGCCGCGCCCTCCCGGGACGGGTCGGCGAAGGCCGACGACGAATCTTCCAGGGCCATAAGCACCTCGGTTCGCGACTCGATCACAGGAACAGGGGCGTTCCCCGGACACGTGCCTCGATCGTAGGTCGGTCCTGCCCGAACCGCTGGGGACGCGCGCAGAGTGTCGATCGAGGACAGTAGGTGTCCGCTATTCGCGCCACACTGAACTCATGACCGAGACACCCAGCGCCCAGAACCCCATCTCCGACGAGCGCGGACTCCTTCTCCTCATGCTGGACAACCAGCGCACCGCCTTCCGCAACGCGATGTCCGGGCTGACGGAGGAGCAGGCCCGCAGTGTGCCCAGCGCCAGCGAGATGAGCCTGGCGTCCCTCCTCAAGCACGTGATCGACGGCGAAGAGGCGATGACCTCCCGCATCACCGGGGCTCCGCGCGATGTCGGCGACGACCCGGTGGCAGCGTGGATGGCCGCATGGAACGTCACCGAGGACGAGACCGTCGGCGCCCTCCTCGCCCGCTTCGACGACGCACAGCGCGCTACCGAGGCCGCGGTCGCCGCCGAGACCGATCTGGATCGCGACGTCGACCTGCCCGCCGACGTGGCGCAGTGGATGGCGTCGGGAGTCGTCTTCACGGTCCGGTACATGCTGCTGCACCAGATCGAGGAACTCGCCCGGCACGCCGGTCACGCCGACATCATCCGGCAATCCCTCGACGGCGCGCGCGCCGATACGCTGGCCGGCGGCGGCAGCTGGTCCTGACTGTTTCCGCTCTCTCGGGTAAATTCTCCGCTCGGGCGGCGCTGCAGAGCCGCCCGGACGAGACAACGAGGAGTTCAGGTGGACGGTATGAGCGTGATGCGACGCACGATCGCGGCGGCAACGGTCGGTATCGCGGCGACTTTCGGCCTGTCGGGCACGGCAGCGGCCGAACCGGCCACCCCGGACGTCCCCGGCCTCGCCGAACTGCGCACCCAGGCCGACAAGCCCGAGGCGAAGGCCGCGGTCGAGGCGCTGGCCACGTCGACGGTGCTGCATGACGTCGCGGGCGCGTACACCCCGTTCCTCTACACCGCACCGACCGTGGGTTGCGGCACCGTCGCACCGGTCACGCTGACGCTGGCGTCGGGCACCACCGGGCCCACCGCCGAGGTGAAGGCCAACGAGATCAGCTTCCAGGCCCTCTCCGCGTACCCCGGTGTCGTGAAGTCCTCGGGACTCAACGTCGCGTGGATCAACACCAACACCGGCGCCAGCGGAATCCTGCCCCTCGACGGCGTCACCGAAGGCGGCTACCCGGCGCTGAACAAGGTCGTGGCGACGGGGCCGGGCACCGTCGTGGCATCGATCTTCGGCACCGTCGGCTACACCAACGCGACCTGCTACGTGCTGCCGACCGTCGGTTCGTTCTTCGTTCCAGAGGAGGGCCCGCTGCCCGCCGAGGCGGCACAGCCCGCCCCGGCTCCCGCTCCCCCGGCGTAACCGCCGGGGATCCCCTTCGGGAGGGCCGCGTGAGAACTACTCGCGCGGCCTTTTCCGGCTGTCCCGGTCGCGCTGGAACTTTCCGCCTGCCCGATCGTCGCGGCCACCGCGTGGTCGGCCCGACGGCGGACCCGAATCGGGTTGCAGCTGAATCAGCACACCGGAGATCCGGGTACGACGCAAAGCCTCGAGGGTCTCGCTGGACAGGTCGGCGGGCAACTCCACCAGGCTGTGGTCCGGGCGGATGCTGATGTGCCCGAAGTCGCTGCGCCGCAGCCCACCCTCGTTCGCGATGGCACCGACGATCGCACCAGGCACCACACGGTGCCGCTTGCCGACCGCGATGCGGTACGTCGCGAGCTCCTGGCCCTCCGGTCCACGCGACCGCGTCGGGGGGCCGTCGTCGAACCGGCGCGCCGGGCGTTCGCGGGGCTCGCGCTCACGGCGGGGCGCGGGCGGCGGTTCGGGCGCCATGAGGAACGCCTCACCGTCGCGCGACTGCACCGCGAGCGCGGCGGCGATGTCGGCGAGCGGCACGTCGTGTTCCTGCTCGTAGTCCTCGATCATCTTGCGGAACAACGCCAGATTGTCGGACGTGAGGCTCTCGGTGATCGAGTCGCCGAACTTGGACACACGCTGCGCGTTGACGTCGTCGACGCTGGGCAGCTGCATCTCGGCCAGCGGCTGACGGGTCGCCTTCTCGATGGCCTTGAGCAGGTGCCGCTCGCGCGGTGCCACGAACAGCAACGCCTCGCCGGCGCGCCCGGCGCGACCGGTACGGCCGATCCGGTGGACGTACGACTCCGTGTCGTGCGGGATGTCGTAGTTGACGACGTGGGAGATGCGGTCCACGTCCAGGCCACGCGCGGCCACATCGGTGGCCACGAGGATGTCGAGGGCGCCGCTCTTGAGCTGGCCGATGGTCCGTTCACGCTGCGCCTGCACGATGTCGCCGTTGATCGCCGACGCGGAGAATCCGCGCGAGCGCAGTCGTTCCGCGAGGTCTTCGGTGGCCTGCTTGGTGCGCACGAAGATGATCATCGCCTCGAAGTCCTCGACCTCGAGGACACGCGTCAGGGCGTCGAGCTTGCGCTGGTGCGCCACCTGGACGTACCGCTGCGAGATGTTGGAGGCCGTCGACGTCTTCGACTTCATCGTGATCTCGACGGGATCGTGCATGTACTGCTTCGAGATCTTGCGGATGGCCCCCGGCATCGTCGCCGAGAACAGCGCCACCTGCTTGTACTCCGGAGTGTCGGCGAGGATGCGCTCGACGTCCTCCTGGAAACCCATCTTCAGCATCTCGTCGGCCTCGTCCAGGACGAGGTAGGAGAGCTTGGACAGGTCGAGCGTGCCCTTCTCCAGGTGGTCGATCACTCGACCGGGCGTGCCCACCACGACGTGTGCGCCGCGCCGCAGCCCCGACAACTGGACGCCGTAACTCTGACCACCGTAGATGGGCAGGACGTGCAGGCCCGGAATATGGGCGGAGTACTTGCCGAACGCCTCCGCGACCTGCAGCGCCAGTTCCCTCGTCGGAGCGAGGACCAACGCCTGCGGCGACTTCTGCGTCAGGTCGATCTTCGAGAGGATCGGTACCGCGAACGCAGCGGTCTTGCCGGTGCCGGTCTGCGCCAGGCCGACGACGTCGTTGCCGGCGAGGAGGGGCGGAATGGTGGCTGCCTGGATCGGCGAGGGCGACTCGTAGCCCACATCGGACAGTGCCTTCAAGACCCGATCATCGATGTCGAGGTCGGCAAAAGTGGGGGGTTCGGGGTCACGCTCGATATCACTCATTGACCAGCAGTTTAGTGCACGAGTCCACAGTGCATCGCCACGCCGCGGAAATACGCGGCGACCGGGACGGGAGACACCTGCCGCACCTCGTCGCCTAGCGTGGACGGCATGGTCGATGTCGCTGTCATTCAGTTCGCTCCCAGTCAGGACAAGCAGGAGAACCTGCGCACCCTCCGCACGCTCGCCGCCGAGGCCGCGGGCCGCGGCGCGAAGGTGGTGGTGGCGCCGGAGTACGCGATGTTCACGGCGCCGAGAACCGACGAGCGGATCGTCGAGTCGGCCGAGGGCCTGGACGGCAAGTTCGTCAGCGGGCTGGCCGCGACCGCGAAGGAACTCGACGTCCACCTGATTGCAGGGGTCAACGAGCAGTTGCCCGGGGACGATCACATCTCCAACACCCTCGTCGCGCTCGGACCGGGCGGCGACATCGTCGCCACCTACCGCAAACTCCACCTGTACGACGCGTTCGGCTACAAGGAATCCGACGTCATCCGCGCCGGGGAGATCGGCGCCCCGGAGACGTTCGCCGTCGACGGCCTCACGTTCGGCATGCAGACCTGCTACGACCTCCGGTTCCCCGAGGTCACCCGCCGCATCGTCGACGCGGGAGCCGACGTGCTGCTGATGCCCGCGCAGTGGGTGCCCGGGCCGTTGAAGGAGGACCACTGGTCCACCCTCGTGCGGGCGCGCGCCATCGAGAACACCGTGTACGTCGTCGCCGCCGACCAGAGCGCGCGCACCGGGGCCGGGAACAGCATGATCGTCGATCCGATGGGCGTGACCCTCGCGTCACTCGGTGAGCGGGTGGGCACCGCGGTCGCGGAGGTCAGCGCGGAGCGGATCACCGAGGTGCGGGAGAAAAACCCCGCCCTCGCGCTGCGCCGATTCACCGTCAGCGAGATCTGAACGGCGGGATCGGGAGTAGCGTCGGAGACGAACAGTTCTCCCCGATCACGGAGCGTTCGATGTTGTACACCAGTCGCGCCGACGCCGGCCGCAGACTGGCCGCCGCACTGGAGCACCTGCGCGGGACCGATCTGGTGGTGCTCGGTCTGCCGCGCGGCGGCGTCCCCGTCGCGTTCGAAATCGCTGCCGCCCTGTCGGCGCCCCTCGACGTGGTCCTCGTCCGCAAACTGGGTGTCCCATGGCAGCCGGAACTCGCCATGGGCGCCATCGGTGAGGGCGAATCCCGGGTGATCAACGACGACGTCCTCCGCATCGCCCGGATCAGCAAGACCGCACTCGCCATGGTCGAGGCGAAGGAGCGCCGCGAACTCGAACGGCGGGCGCGGGTGCTGCGCGGCGGCAAGCCGCGAGCATCACTGAAGGGCCGCACGGCCGTCCTCGTCGACGACGGCATGGCCACGGGCGCGACCGCGGCGGTGGCCTGCCAATCGGTGAGGAAACTGGGCGCGGCGCGCGTGATCGTCGCGGTCCCGGTGGCGGCGCCCGAGGCCGTCGGACGTCTGCGCGTGACCGCCGACGAGGTGGTCTGCCCGTACGTTCCGGCCGATCTCGGCGGCGTCGGCAACGCGTACGACGATTTCCATCAACTCTCGGACACCGAGGTCACAGACCTGCTGGCCCACCACTGACGGTGGTTCTCGAGGAATCCTCAGCTCCAGTGCAACGTTCCCGGAGGCCCTGTCGATACACCGGACAGAGCACAGAACAGACTGCCTTTGGAGGATCTCGTGACCGTCTCTGCCGATACCGTCGAAACCGTCGTCACCGCCTGCCGCGACCGATTGGGCGACCCGTCCGGCTGGGTCACCTCCGATGCCTACCGGCACAGCCTCGCCCTCTGCATCATCGAATCGGTGCAGTCGAGCGCCGGGCACAGCGAGGTCGCCGTCGTCGACCGCTACCTGGCGTACCGGCGGGCGCACCCCGATCAGCCCCTCACCGACGGCGCCCGCGACCTTCTCCGCACGTTCGAGGAGGCGGGCAGCTCGGATCAGTGGGCGGGCAAGGTCGGCTCGTACAAACGGCGGTACTCCGCGACCGGTGTGCCGATCGAGGCGCGTCACATCCAGCTGGCGGCGGAGCGACTACACCAGCTCCGGATCAACAGCATCGACGACCTCCTCGAAGCCGCCCGGGACGAAGCCGCCCTGGAGCAGATCCACGACGCGTGGATCGAGGTGTGCGGGGAGAGCAGCGACGTCACGTGGGCGCACTTCCTGATGCTCGCCGGGATCCCGGGTGTCCGGCCGAATCGGGTGGCGGACGTGTTCATCAGCGGCGCGCTCGGAATTTCGGAAGCCACCGACGACGGCCTGGCCGAGGAGATCCTCGAGGCGACGGCGACCGAACTCGGTGTCGATCCGGACCAGTTGAACTATGCGATCCGGCGCTGGCTGTCGGCGAACTCGCGGCGTCTCGAAGAGGCCGCCTGAGTTATCAGTTTACGCCGAGTTACACTTATCTCCGCTGGTCAGATAAGAAATACACATAACGGACATCGACCCTGGTGCGAAACTGGGACAAATGTGATCGAATGCACATCCGTCATGTCGTTTCAGTGGAGGGGTCATAGTGCGTGAATTCTCGGTACCGCAGTCGTTCTCAATTCCGGAGGACGCCTCCATGGCGGACACGGTCTTCCGTCATGCCGAGGAAGACCCGAAGTTCGTTCCGTTCAAGCGCCCCGGCAACGGCGGGTGGGTAGACGTCACCGCCGCCGAGTTCGCGGAGCAGGTGTCCGCCGTCGCGAAGGGCCTCATCGCTTCCGGCGTCGAGCTCGGCGACCGCGTCGCGATCCTGTCGGCGACCCGGTACGAGTGGGTCGTCATCGACTACGCGATCTGGACGGCAGGCGGGTGCACCGTCGCCATCTACGAAACGTCCGCACCCGATCAGGCGAAGTGGATCCTCGAAGACTCCGGCACATCGCTGCTGGTCGTCGAGAATGCCAAGCAGGCCGACGCGCTGAAGGTCGTCACCGACGCAGCGCCGGACCTGCGTGAGGTCCTGCAGATCGAGGGCGGCGCGATCGACGAGCTGTCGAAGCGCGGCGAAGGCGTCACCGACGAGCAGTTGCACGAGCGTCGTCACCAGGTGCGCGCGTCCTCCCCCGCGACCCTCATCTACACGTCGGGCACCACGGGCCGCCCCAAGGGCGTGCAGTTGACCCACGCCAACTTCTACGCGGAGTCCGCGGCCGTGAAGCTGGCGCTCAGCGACGCGATGTACGCCGGCAGGCGCACCCTGATGTTCCTGCCCCTCGCGCACGTCTTCGCTCGCGCCATCTCCTTCGGTGCGTTCGACGCCAAGGTCACGGTCGCGCACACCGCCGACCTCACCACGCTGCTCGACCAGTTCGCCGCGTTCAAGCCGCACTTCATCCTGTCGGTGCCGCGCGTGTTCGAGAAGGTCTACAACTCCGCCAAGCAGAAGGCGTACGACGGCGGCAAGGGCAGCATCTTCGAGAAGGCGTCCGCCACCGCCATCGCGTACAGCGAGGCGCAGGACAACGGCGGCGCCGGGCTCGGTCTCAAGCTCAAGCACGCCCTGTTCGACAAGCTCGTCTACTCGAAGCTGCGCACCGCCCTCGGCGGCGAGTGCGACCGCGCCGTCTCCGGTGGCGCCGCGCTCGGTGCACGCCTCGGTCACTTCTTCCGCGGCATCGGCGTCCCCGTGTACGAGGGCTACGGCCTCACGGAGACGAGCGCCGCCATCTCCGTGAACACCACCCGCGCGCAGAAGGTCGGCACCGTCGGCAAGCCGATCGACGGTCACGCCGCGAAGATCGGCGAGGACGGCGAACTGCTCCTGAAGGGTCCCGTCGTCTTCGGCGGGTACTGGCACAACGAGCAGGCCACCGCGGATTCGATCCGGGACGGCTGGTTCCACACCGGCGACCTCGGCTCGATCGACGAAGAGGGCTACATCTCGATCACCGGCCGTAAGAAGGAAATCATCGTCACCGCGGGCGGCAAGAACGTCGCGCCCGCGGTCCTCGAGGACGCGCTCCGCGCGCACCCGCTGATCAGCCAGTGCCTCGTCGTCGGCGACGGCAAGCCGTTCATCGGCGCGCTGATCACCCTCGATTCCGAAACCCTCCCGGGCTGGAAGGAACGCCACGGGCTGGCCGCCGACACCCTGGTGTCCGAACTGGTGAAGAACCCCGACCTGGTCGCCGAGATCGACGAGGCCGTGGCGGAGGGCAACAAGAAGGTGTCCAACCCGGAGCGGATCAAGAAGTACCGCATCCTCGAGGTCGACTTCACGCAGGAGACCGGTGAGCTCACGCCCACGCTGAAGCTCAAGCGGAACGTCATCCACAAGGAGCACGGCGCGGCCATCGAGGCCATCTACGCGTAGGCGGCTCCGCCGCCCGTGAGTGCTCGAGGAGTGCAGAGACTCCTCGCGCACTCACGGGTGCGCAGCGCCGAGGATGAAGTCGCGGACCACCGCGGTCACGGATGTGTGGACCTTCTCGTGAAGCAGGTCGTGGCCGGCGTCGTCGAACTCCCGGAATTCGAGGCACCCGATCCCCGCCGCCCAGTCCCGGACTGGGTCGATCGGTGCGATGCGGTCGTCGACGCCGTGCACCGCGAGCAGCGGTATCCCGAGTGACCCGAGCGCGTCCGCCGTCTGCTGCACGGCGGCGGTCTTCGGTGTCCCGCACAAAATCGCGCCCCGGAAACCGGAGTCACCGGACGCGAGAAGTTCCATCGAGACCGCGGCACCGAGCGAATGCCCCATGAGCACGAGCGGAACATCCGGCGCGTGCCTGCCGGCGAGGCCGGTGAGAAGCGCGGCGTCCTCCGCCAGGTCCGCCACCGATCCCGGATGGTCGCCTTCGGACAATCCGTGACCGGCCTGGTCGATTCCCCACACCCCGATTCCGGCAGGCGTCAGTCCGCGCGCGAACCGGTGGTAGTGACCCGTGTGCTGCCCCATGCCGTGGAGAAACACCAACTGGGCGACGGGTCCTCCCACCGCGCTCCAGTGCCGGTAGTGGACTCGTCCGGAGTGGCCGTCGAAGAAGGGCATGGCTGCCATTCTGGGCCTGTCGCACCCCGATGGCACAATCGGCCGGGTGAACTCACCGGCAGAACTGGGGACGTAGCTGTGTTCCTCCTCGACGACACCATCGTCTACAGCGCCAGCGACCTCTCCGCGGCCGCCACCTGCGAGTTCGCGTTGCTGCGCCGGTTGGACGCCACGCTCGGGCTCGCCGGCGCCGGTTCCGCCGCCCCGTCCGTCGACGACGATCCGATGCTGCGACGGACGTCGAGCCTCGGCGATGCGCACGAACATCGCCGGCTCGAGCAGTTCCGAGCCGAGTACGGCGACGGGGTGGTCACGATGGACCGTCCCGAATACACCGCGCTGGGTCTGTTCGACGCGAACCTGGCCACCGTGGAGGCGATCCGCGGCGGCGCCGACGTCGTGTACCAGGGGACGTTCTTCGACGGCCGCTTCCTGGGTTTCTGCGATTTCCTCGTCCGCGATGGCGACACGTATGCCGTCTACGACACCAAACTGTCACGACACGCGAAAGTGTCGGCCCTGCTGCAGCTCGCCGCGTACGCGGAAGCGCTGGCCGGCAACGGGATCCCGACGTCTCCCGAGGTCCACCTGCTGCTCGGCGACGACAGCGACTCGGCGCACTCGCTCGGCGACATCGTTCCCGTGTACTCCGCGCGACGCTCCTCGCTCGAGCGAATTCTCGACGAGCACCGCGACGAGCAGTCGCTCGCGGAGTGGGGCGACCCCCGGTACACGGCGTGCGGCCGGTGCGACACGTGCACCCCGGAGGTGGAGCAGCACCGCGACCTCCTGCTGGTGGCCGGAATGCGCACGACGCAGCGGAGCCGGCTGATCGCGGCCGGGATCGGCACACTCGACGCCCTCGCCGCGCATGCGGGCAGCGTCGAGGGCCTCCCCGAGCGCACCCTCGAATCGCTGCGCGCGCAGGCGGCCCTGCAGTTGCGGCAGGAGTCCTCGGGCACCCCCGAGTTCCAGGTGTACGCCCCGCAGGCTCTGGGCGGGCTACCCGAACCGGACGACGGCGACATCTTCTTCGACTTCGAGGGAGACCCGCTCTGGGCCGAGAACGGATCCACGGACTGGGGTCTCGAATACCTCTTCGGTGTGGTCGAGGGTCCCGCCGACGCCGCCGTGTTCCGGCCGTTCTGGGCACACGACCGCGCCGAGGAGCGGCAGGCACTCGTCGACTTCCTCGCCTACGTCACCGCGCGCCGTCAGCAGTACCCGAACATGCACATCTACCACTACGCCGCGTACGAGAAGTCGGCGCTGCTGCGGCTGGCGGGACGGCACGGCGTCGGCGAGGAGACCGTCGACACCCTGCTGCGCGACAACGTCCTCGTCGACCTGTATCCGGTGGTGCGCGGGTGCCTGCGCATCGGTGAACGGTCCTACAGCATCAAGAAACTCGAACCGCTGTACATGCCGGAGCAGCCGCGCGACGGCGACGTCACCAATGCCGCCGCGTCGGTGGTCGCGTACGCCGACTACTGCGATCACCGCGACAACGGCCGGGAGGACGAGGCACGCGCGCTGCTGCAGGGCATCGCCGACTACAACGAGTACGACTGCGATTCCACGCTGCGGCTGCGCGACTGGCTGATCGGGCAGGCGGAGACGCACGGCGTGGCTCTCCGGCCGCCCGGCGACGGGCCCACCCCGGTGACCGAGGACTGCACCCCCGCGGAGGCGGCGTTGCGCGAGTTCGCCGGGCACGGACCGAGCGAGCATCGGGGGCACGACCAGCAGGCGGCCGCGCTCATGGCTGCTGCGGTCGGCTACCACCGCCGCGAGCGGAAACCGTTCTGGTGGGCGCACTTCGACCGGCTGGTCGTGCCGCACGACGAACTGTCGGACATCCGGGACGTTCTGGTGGTGTCGTCCGCGGTCGTCGAGGAGAACTGGCACAAGAGCAGTCCGCGGCAGCGCAAGCTGCGCCGGCGCCTGCAGCTCACCGGCCGTTTCGGGACCGGGAGCACGGTGGGGCCCAAGACCACGATGTACGCGCTGTACGACACTCCCGCACCCGAGGCGGTCGCGGGCGACAATCCGCAGCAGCGGGGAACGTGCACGGTCAACGTGCTCGACGTCGGGAAGGACGGCAGGCGCCGCGACGTGGTGATCGTCGAGGAACTCCTGAACGGCGAGGAGTACGTGCAACTTCCGACGGCGATCACCCCCGGTCCCCCGATCACGACCGACCGCATCGAATCGTCCATTGCGGTGGCCGCGGACGACATGTGCTCCCCGCTGCCGGAGCTTCCGCTGTGCGCGTCGGTGGACATTCTGCGGCGGTCCGACCCGCGCACCCGGAGCGGGAACCCGTTCCCGCCCGTCGACGGCACGGACTACGCGGGCGCGATCACCGCGGCATTACTCGACCTCGAAGACTCGTACGTCGCGGTGCAGGGGCCTCCCGGCACCGGCAAGACGTACACCGGGGCCCGGGTGATCAAGGCGCTCGTCGAGCAGCACCACTGGCGGATCGGCGTGGTCGCACAGTCGCATTCGGTGATCGAGAACATGCTCGGCGGCGTCGTGAAGGCCGGGCTCCCCGCCGAACTCGTCGCGAAGAAGGACGGGCGGCATCGCGCCGCGACGTGGACCGACATCAGCTCCAACGACTACCCCGGTTTCATCGACCAGGCCGAGGACACGGGCTGCGTGATCGGCGGGACCGCCTGGGATTTCGCGAACACCGACCGCGTTCCGCCCGGCAGCCTCGATCTGCTGGTCATCGACGAGGCCGGGCAGTTCGCTCTCGCCAACACCATTGCGGTGGGCGGCGCGGCCCGCAACCTCCTGCTTCTCGGCGACCCCCAGCAACTTCCGCAGGTCAGCCAGGGCACCCATCCGGAACCGGTGGACGCGTCGGCCCTGGGGTGGCTCGCCGAGGGGCACGGGGCTCTGCCCGCGAGTCGGGGCTATTTCCTCGAACGCACGTGGCGGATGCACCCGGAACTGTGCGCACCCGTGTCGACGCTGTCCTACGATGGCAAGCTGCGTTCGCAGGAATCTGCCAGTGTCGCACGGCGACTCGACGGCTTGGAGCCGGGTGTGCACACCGTCTTCGTCGACCACCAGGGCAACGCCACCCAATCCCCGGAGGAATCGCGGGAGGTGGTCAACCGGATCACGAAGCTGCTCGGTTCCGGGTGGACCGACCCCAGCGAGTTCGAGGGCACCCGCCCACTCGACGAGTCCGACATCCTGGTGGTGGCGCCGTACAACGCGCAGGTCGGGTTGATCGAACGTGATCTGGCCGCGGTCGGTCTCGACAAGGTCGAGGTGGGCACGGTCGACAAGTTCCAGGGGCGGGAGGCTGCCGTTGCCATCGTGTCGATGACCGCGTCGGCGATCGAGGACGTGCCGCGCGGCATGTCGTTCCTGCTGTCGCGGAACCGGATGAACGTGGCGGTGTCCCGCGGCAAGTGGGCGGCGATCATCATCCGGTCGGAATCGTTGACGCAGTACATGCCGAGCACCCCGGAAGGTCTGACCGAGCTGGGCGCCTTCATGCGGCTCACCGGTCAGCCGAAGCACTGACCTTCGCCGCGGTAGGTGGGCACCACGGTGCGGGAGCCGTCCGACTCGACGAGGTGCACCTCGGTGAACCGCTCGCACAGCTCGCCGGCCTTCGCGTGCCGGAACCACACCCGGTCGCCGATGGCGAGATCCGCTGCCGCCTTTCCGGTCACCGGGGTCTGGACCTCGCCGGCGCCCTCGTTGCGCAGTAGCTTCAGCCGCGGGGGCCACACCGGCTTGGGCACGCGACTGCCCCCGGCGGGACCGGAGGCGATGTAGCCGCCGCCGAACAGCGTCGCGATGCCGGGAGTCGGACGCCGGACCGCCGACAGGGCGAAGTACAGCGACGGGTGCGGACGGAACGCGCGGTACCTGTCGAAGAGCGTCGGGACGTACAGGCCGGAACCGGCCGTCACCTCCGTCACTACCTGGTCCGCGGAGCTCACCTCGAGCGAGCCGGTGCCCCCGCTGTTGACGATTTCGAGCACCCCGACCTCCGACTGCACGGCGTTCACCACGGCACCGCGACGGGTCGCGAGTTCATTCGCGGACGCCCGCTTCATCCAGCCGATCGGTGGACTGGAATCGGGCAGACCCGCGATCTGCGCTTCGTAGAACATGACGCCGACGACGGCGAACCCCCGCCCCGCGGCGCGCTTCGCGAAGGCGGCGACGGCGGACGGTTCGCGGAGCGGGGAACGGCGGACCCCGATGTGGAGGGGGCCGAGCCGCAGCGAGGCGTCCACGTCGATGCACAGCCGGGCGCGGAGGAAGGTGGTGCCGGCCGCGGCGAGAACGAAGTCGAGGTGGTCGTCGCTGTCGACCATCAACGTGATCCGGTTCAGCAGTTCGGGGTCGGCTGCGAGTTCGGCGATGGCCCCGCGGTCGGCCGTCGGGTAGCCCATGAGGATGTCGTCCGCGCCGCGGCGGGCGAGCCAGATCGCCTCGCGCAGTGAATACGCCATGATCCCGCGGAACCCGCCGGCCCCGGTGAGCTTCTCCCCCAGTGCGACCTGGAGTACCGCGCGGCAGCGAACGGATTTGCTGGCGACGCGGACGGGCGTGCCGCCCGCGCGCAGCACCAGGTCGGCGGCGTTGGCGCGCAGCGTGGTCAGATCCAGCGCGGCCAGCGGCGGGTCGACCTCGGTTGTCGAGGCGATGAGACGGTCGAGCGTGGGCGTCACAGTTCGTCCAATCTTGTCCATCGGTCTGCGACGCCAGTCAACCACCGAGTTGGACGATTGTCCAGATTGACATCGGACCTGCTCAGGCCCGCTCGACCGCCTTCGACGCGATCACGTGCACCATGTCGTCCAGCGCCGCGATCATCGCCTCGCTGTCGCGGTCCACGAGCCACCGCAGCACGAGCCCGTCCAGGATGGCCAGACCGAACCGCGCGATCGCCTCGACCGGGGTGGCCCAGCCGACTTCGGCGATGCGGGCGCACTCGGCGAGGAACTCGATCGCCTCCTCGTCCATGGTCCGATACTGCTGACCGGCGATGTCGCCGGCACGCTCACTCCCGGACGCGCGGTGCCGCAGGGCCTGCGCGGTGATCTCGTACGTCAGCAATTGACGGTCCGGGGTGGCCTCGATGATCGGCCACATTCCGCTGATCCCGATGTGGAGGAGTTCGCGCAGACCGTCGATCCCGCGCAGGTCCGGCGCGTGCCGCACCTGACCGAACGCCAGTCGCATCGACGCGCTGAGCTGCAGAATCAGGCTCTCACCCATCGCCGCGAGGAGCTCCTCCTTGCTCTCGAAGCAGTAGTGCACCACACCGAGCGAGACGCCCGCCTCCTCCGCCACGGCACGCACCGTGACCGACGCGACGCCGCGCTGCTCCGCGATGGCCAGCGCCGACTCGACGAGTTGGGCACGACGTTCGTCCGCAGGAAGCCTGTTCAGCATCCTCTGATCGTAGAACCTGCGCGGGGCCCGCCCGCGACCAACACGGACGCCCGACCAACCCGCCATTTGCCTGGACGAGCGTCCAGGTTCATGATGGGCGAATGGCACAGGACACATGGCGCAACTGGGCGGGCACCGAGACGGCGAACCCGCTGCGCTTCGCGACTCCGCGCTCGGTGGAGGAACTCAGCGCGCTCGTCTCCGGTGCCGCGGAGCACGGACAGCGGGTCAAGGCCGTCGGGTCGGGTCACTCCTTCACCGGGGTCGCCGTCACCGACGGGATCCTCGTCAGCCTCGACGCCCTCACCGGGATCGAATCCGTCACCCTCGACGAACCGGCGGGCGCCCTCGTCACCGTCCTCGCCGGCACGCGGCTGCACGACCTGAGCGAGCAACTCTGGCACCGTGGCCTGGCGATGATCAACCTGGGCGACATCGACGTGCAGTCCGTCGCGGGTGCGCTGTCCACCGGAACCCACGGCACCGGCGCACGTTTCGGAGGTCTCGCCACTCAGGTCCGCGCCCTGCAGGTGGTGCTGGCGGACGGCTCGGTGGCCGACTGCTCCCCCACCGACAATCCCGAACTGTTCGAGGCGGCACGGCTGGGACTCGGCGCCGTGGGCATCATCTCGAAGGTCACGATCCAGTGCGTGCCGCACTACGTGATGCACGCCGTCGAGAAGCCCGAGTCGTTGGACGCCATCCTCGACCGGCTCGACCACGACCGCACCACGATCGACCACTTCGAGTTCTACTGGTTTCCCCACACCCGCCGCGTGCTGACGAAACGCAACACCCGGCTACCCGGTGACACCCCGGTTTCTCCCCTCCACCCGGTCCGGGCCTACGTCGACGACGAACTGCTCGCGAATGTCCTGTTCGAGGGCATCAACAGGGTCGCAGGCCTTGCCCCGACGACGATCCCGAAGATCAACCGGCTGTCGTCGCGCATGCTGAGCGCGCGCGAGTTCACCGACCGCAGTTACCGCGTCTTCGCGTCGGAGCGCCGGGTCAAGTTCCGGGAGATGGAATACGCGGTTCCCACCGAGGCCCTCCCCGACACTCTCGCGGCGATCGATGCGTGGATGGAGAAGTCCGGTTTCACGGTCGCGTTCCCCGTCGAGGTCCGGTTCGCCGCGGGCGACGACGTGTGGCTGTCGACGGCGAACGGCCGGGACACGGCGTACATCGCGGTGCACCAGTACCATCGCCGAGATCACGAGCCGTACTTCGCCGCGGTCGAGGCCATCGCCCGGGAAGTGGACGGGCGACCGCACTGGGGCAAGATGCACGGCCGCACCGCCGACGACTTGCGGCCCGCGTATCCGAACTTCGACGAGTTCGTCGCCGTGCGCGACAAGTACGACCCCGAGCGAATGTTCGGCAACGCGTACCTCCAGCAGGTCCTGGGTCGCTAACGTGAGCTAGGTGACCCCCAGTCGAGCTTTCGACCGTCGCGACTTCCTTCGCGTCGCGGGTGCGTCCGGTGCAGCGGCGATCGGTGCCGTGATGCTCGGCGCGTGCGGGGAACGCCTGCACGACCCGGAGGTTCCGCCGCTTCCCGACGGCTTGTCCGTTCCGGGCGGCGGAGCGGTGTCCGAGTTCGCACCGGTCGACAAGGCGACGTGGCGCGTGCAGGGCGATCCGCTGGTCGCGCCAACTGGTGACGGGCCCCTCGCCGGCATGCGACTCGCGGTCACCGACCTGTACGCCGTTGCGGGACAGCAGATCGGCGCGGGCAGCGGACGGCGGCTCGCCGAGGCTCCTGTCGAGACGGGTACCGCCGCAGTGGTGGCGCGCCTCCTCGGTCAGGGCGCCCGGGTCGTCGGTCTGGCGCAGACCGACGACCTCGGTTACGGGCATTCGGGCATCAACCAGCAATTCGGCACGCCGCCCAACGCCCGCGCCGAGGACCGCCTGCCCGGCGGTGCCACGTCGGGCGCCGCAAGTGCGGTCGCGCAGGGCGCCGCCGACATCGGAGTGGGTATCGACACCACCGGTTCCGTCCGCATCCCCGCCTCGTATCAGGGCCTGTACGGCTTCGCACCGTCCCGGGGCGCCGTCTCCACCGACGGGCTGTTTCCGCTGTCCCCCACCTTCGATACCCCGGCGTGGGTCTGCGGCGACCTCGACACCCTCGTCGCGGTCTCCGGCGCGCTTCTCCCGCTCACGGCGGAGTCCCCGTTCCGTAGCGCGCTCACCTCGGACGGCATCAACGCCGTCGCCGAGGCGGGGGCGCTCGGTGCGGTGCGGTGCGCCCTCACCGCGTGGGAGAAGAGTTCCCTCCCCCGGCTGACGTGGACCGACACGGACATCGGCCGGCTTCCCGACTGGTACGACGCCGTCGTCGCCGTGCAGGGCTACGAGGCGTGGCGGCTGCACGGCGACTGGGTGAGCGGGGCGATGACGTCGCTCGGCGACGAACCCGGCCGCAATTTCGCCGATGCGAGCCGCATCTGGGAATCCACGTACGGCCGGAAGCTGATCAAGCTCGGCGAGGCGTCGCAGACGATCACCGCGTATGTGGGCGACAGCCTGCTCCTGCTGCCGGCGACCTCCTCCACGGCCCCCGAGCGGACAAGCTACCCCAGCGGTGACCGGTTCCGGAACACGATGCGCGCCACCGGCATGCTCACGTGCCTCGCGACCATCTCCGGACTGCCCAACGCGACCGTGCCGTTGCGCACCGACGACGGAGTTCCCGTCGGCCTCTGCCTGGTCGGCCCGCACGGCCGCGACCGGGACGTCCTGGCCGTCGTCGCCGGTCTCGGCGGCTCGGGGCTGATCGACTGACGGCGGGGACCGTCAGCCGCGGAGCAGTTGCGCCTTGCGCGCGTCGCTCGCGAACGACGCTTTGATCGAGTTGCGCGCCAAAGTTTCCCGCTCGGCATCGGTGAGGCCGAGCTGATCCCGCAGCTGGGCGAAGTTGTCGTCGACGTACCCGCCGAAGTACGCGGGGTCGTCGGAGTTCACGGTGACGAGCAGACCCGCCTCCAGCATGGTCCGCAACGGGTGCTCGGACAGCGAGTCGACGACGCACAGTCGCACGTTCGACAGCGGGCACACGGTCAGCGGCACCTCCTCGTCCACCAGACGCGCCACGAGCGCCGGGTCCTCGAGCGCCCGCACCCCGTGGTCGATGCGCTCGGCGCCGAGGAGGTCGAGCGCCTGCCAGATGTACTCCGGCGGGCCTTCCTCGCCTGCGTGGGCGACCACGTGCAGCCCCTCCGACCGGGCGCGGGCGAACACGTCCTCGAACAGCGACGGCGGGTTTCCCACCTCGGCCGAGTCCAGCCCGAGCCCGACGATCGGTGTCTGCAACCGGATGATCTCCGAGAACACTTCCTCCGCCTCGTGCACGGGACGGTCCCGCAGGATCGCGGCGATCGCAGCGCTGCTGAGGCCGAACTCCCGCTCGCTGGCGCCCACCGCGTCCATGATTCCGTCGAGCACCTCGTGCAGCGGCACACCACGATTGACGTGGGCCTGCGGGTTGAAGAAGAACTCCACGTGCGCGACGCCGCCCGCCGACGCCCGCGCGAAATAGGCGCGGGTGAGGTCCGCGAAGTCCTGCGCCGTCCGCAGCACCTGCATGTTGGCGAAGTACAGGTCGAGGAACGACTGCAGATCGGTGAACTCGTACCGCGACCGGAGATCGTCGAGGTCCGTGTACGGCAGCTGCACGGAATTCCGTTCGGCCAGCGCGAAGATCAGCTCGGGTTCGAGGGAACCCTCGATGTGCATGTGCAGCTCGGCGACGGGAGAGCTCACGGGTGGATACCTGCCTTTCGCACCACCTAGGCAGCGGTGTCGCGGTCGACGATACGGACGAAGCCGTCGCCGTCGATATTCGCGGTGTCGCCGGTGTGAAACCAGCCACCCGTGAAGGTTTTCGCGGTGACCTCGGGCCGGTTCCAGTAGCCGCGGCTGACTCCCGGACCGCGGCAGAGCAATTCGCCGACACCGCGGCCGGCGTCGGGTCCGAGGAGGGCCACCTCCATCCCGCCGAACGCGACACCCACACTGCCCGCATGTGTCAGAGCGCACTCGTCGGGCAGCGCCAGCCCGGCGCCGCACGTCTCGGTCATTCCCCATCCGAGGAAGTGCCTGGCCGCAGGGAACGTCCGCCGGAGCAGCTGCGACTGCTCCAGGGACAGGCCGGAGCCGCTGTAGTCGATCCAGCGCACCGCGCGGCGGCCGAAACTCGTCACCCGCGAGTTCTCCACGGCCCGCAGGAGGACGGCGGGCGCCGCGGTGAGCACGTCGGCGCCGGTGCCGCGCCACGACGCGGCGTCGGTGCTCCCGGTCAGCAGGACCGTTCCGCCCACCACCAACGTCGAGAGAAGTTCGACGAGCGATCCGACGGTGTGCAGTTCGGGTTCGACGAGGAGATTCCGCAGTCCCTCGGAGCTGAACTCGCGCGCGTGGAGCACGGATTCGATGGTCGAGAGGACGTTCTCGTTGCTCAGCTCCACACCCGTCGGGGACTCCGACGGGCCAGGCGTGTACGACAGCAGCACCAGCTCGTCGGGGCTCGCGCCGTCGTCGATGAACGAGATGCCCTCCGGCAGTTCGCCGTCGAGGATCAGCACCGACTGGCTGTCGGCGAGCACCTCACCGGTCTGCGCGTCGTCGAGTGCCGGGCTCACCCCGACCGGCACGCCGCCGGCGAGCAACACCCCGAGGAACGCCTCGACCCAGCGAACCCCCACGGGCTGCCGGACGGCGACGCGGTCGCCGATCTCGACGCCCTTCGACTTCAGCCCGCCGGCCACCCGCGCCGCGGACGTCCACAGTTGCGAGAACGTGAGAGACCGGCCACCGTCCTCCTCGACGGCGACCCGGCCCGCGTAGCGGTGCACGGAGATGTCGAGCAGCTCGGTGAGCGACGGGTTGAGCCCGCCGTACCGGAGCAGGCCGTCGCGGCCACGGACCACCCGGTCGTCGTGGAAGAAGGGACCACTACTCGGGTACTCGACGAGGGACGACGGCATCTGCACCTCCGCTGACGACACTGCTGCGCGACCGGGACGTTGCCACGACTATATGACGCCCGTCACAGTTGCGGGGAGCGGATCGCCGACGCCTACCGTCCGCGGTACGTCGCCTTGCCCGGTCCGACGTCGAGGAAGCTGCGTACCGCACCCTCGAGGTCGTCGGTCTCGAACAGGGCACCCGACACGTCGGGTGTGATCGAGTCGGCGTGCGCGACTCCACCCGACCGCCACGCGGAGATGATCTGCTTCGTGGCGTCGTGTGCGCGCGTCGGCCCGTCCGCCAGGCGTGCGACGAGGGCGCGGGCCTCCGCGTCGACGTCCTCGTGGACGGCGTTGACCACACCCCAGTCGCGCAGTGTCGCGGCGTCGTACAGGTCACCGGTCATCACCAGTTCCCGGGCGCGGCCGGACCCCGCCCGCTCGGCCAGCCGCTGCGGACCGCCCATCGACGGAGTCAGCCCCACCACCGTCTCGACCAGTCCGAACTTCGCCTTCGGTGCGGCGAGGATGATGTCGCAGGCGAGCGCGATCTCGAAGGCCGCGGTCAGCGTCAGTCCGTGCGCCGAATACACGACGGGGCACGGCAGCGCCTCGAGCGGATGGCAGATCTCGGCGAACAACTCCTGCCACAGGTCCGCGCCCTGTTCCGCGGTGAGCCCGTCGAACACGTGGACGTCCACCCCTGCGGAGACCACCTTGCCCTCGGCGCGCAGCAGCACCGCGCGCGGCGGATCCTCGGCGAGCGCCGCGACGTCGGCCTGCACGGCGTCGAACATCGCCTGATCGAAGAGGTTCAGTGCGCCGTGGGCGAACGTCAGGATCGCGATCTCGGCGCCGGCGTCGGTACGGACACGCTCGAGTCGGGTGGGATGCGCGGCTGCAGGCTCAGTCATGCCGCCAGACTGCCACACGTGTTCCGCCTACGATCGGGGTGTGGACTCGCTGCGCGCGGCGCTGGCCGACGCCGTCGGTGAACGGTTCGTGACCGTGGACGCGGACGTGCTCGCCGCCCGCGCCACCGACCACACGGGGCGCTACAGCGGGCGGGCGAGCGCACTCGTCCGGCCCGCAGATGCCGCGGAAGTCTCGGCCGTGCTGGACATCTGCCGCCGAGCCGGGGTGAAGGTCACCGTGCAGGGTGGCCGCACCGGCCTCGAAGCGGGAACGGTTCCCGAGCACGATGACGTACTGCTGTCGACGGAACGGCTGACCTCGGTCGGCGCCGTCGACCGCGAGAACCTGCGTGTCACCGTCGGCGCCGGGGTCACCCTCTCGACGCTCCGGCACGCCGCCGACGACGCCGGACTGCTGTTCGGCGTCGACATCGCGTCCCGCGATACCGCGACCATCGGCGGCATGGTGTCGACCAATGCCGGTGGGCTGCACACCGTGCGGTACGGCCATATGTCGGCCCAGGTGCTGGGCCTGGAAGTGGTGCTGCCCGACGGGACGATCGTGCGGCGCAGCATGCGGGTGGGCGCCGAGAACTGCGGATACGACCTGCCCGCGCTGTGGGTCGGCAGCGAGGGCACGCTCGGTGTGGTCACGACCGTCGATCTCGCACTCCACCCCGTGCCCGAGTTCCGTGTGACCGCCCTCGCGGGCTTCGCGCAACTATCCAGCTTGATCGACGCCGCTCGCGTCGTCCGGCGGCTCGAGGGGGTGGACGCCGTGGAGATGCTCGACGGCCGTGGGCTCGAATTGGCCTCCCCGCGGCTGGGTTTCGCGGTCCCCACGGGTCTGCCGTGGTACCTCCTCGTGGAACTGGCCGGCGACCGCGACCTCACCGACGAACTGGCCGAGGCCCTGGAGCAGTGCGCTCCCGACGACGAACCCGCTGTCGGGATCGATCCCGCAGGCCGCGCCCGCGTGTGGGCGGCGCGGGATGCGTTCGCGGACGTGGTCGGACTGTTCGGGCCCCCGCTCAAGTTCGACGCCGCCCTCCCACTGGACACCCTCGCCGCGTTCGTCGCCGACGCGGTCGCAATGGTGACGAGCCGGGCACCTGACGCGATCCCGGTGCTCTTCGGGCACGTCGCCGACGGCAACGTCCACCTCAACGTGCTGCGCTGCCCCGACGAGTCCGTGCTGTACCTGCCGGTCACGGAACTGATCCGCGATCACGGCGGCAACATCGCGTCCGAGCACGGCGTCGGCGCACACAAGCGCAACTACCTGGACCTCTCCCTCAGCCGCGAGGACATCACCGCGATGTGGACGATCAAGCAGGCGTTCGATCCCGCGGACTACCTCAACCCTGCAGTGATGTTTCCCGACTGGCTGCGTCGCCCGCACTGACGCCGGGCTTCTTCTCGCGCAACGGTCGCGCGAAGCACACCGAGGCGAGGAAACCGATCAGCAGGACGGCCGCGGGCAACCAGATCGACTGCGACATCGCCGTCGCGAACGGTTCCTTCACGAATTCCGGCATCTCCCCCACGCCGGCCTCCTGGCTGTCGGCGTTCAGCCCCTGAGCGGACAGGCGGGCCGTGATGAGTGCGCCGATCGCGGCGCTGCCGAGGACGGCGCCGACCTGGCGGGTCGTGTTGTACACGCCTGCTCCGGCGCCCGCCTGATGGGGCGGAAGGTTGTGCGTGGCCGTGGCCGCGAGCGGCGACCAGATACACGCGTTGGCGAGGCCGATCAGTCCGATGGGCAGCAGCAGTTCCCAGATCGCCACGTCGGGTGACATGACCATGGACAGCCAGGCGAGTGCGATCGAGAACAGCAAGAATCCGGCGCCCGCGATGTACCGCGGGTGGGTGCGGTCCACGAGCTTGCCGATGAACGGGGCAAACACGCCGGTGAGGACGGCCATGGGCACGAGCAGCAGGGCCGACCGTGTGGGCGACAGACCCCGCACCGCCTGCGTGTAGAACATCAGCGGCAGGACCATCGCGGTGATCGCGAATCCCATCGAGGTGATCGCCACGTTGGCGAGCGAGAAGTTGCGGTCCTTGAACAGGCCCAGGGGCAGGAGCGGCTCGTTCTTGTTCCAGGACTGGTACCAGACGAAGACGCCGAGTAGGACGAGGCCGGCGCCGATCGACGCCAGCACGGTCGCCGACCAGTCGTAGGAGCTGCCTTCCTGGATTCCGAACACGAGGAAGAACATGCCGAGCGCGCTGAGCACGACACCGGGGATGTCGAACTTGTGCTCGTGGGTCTCGAGCGACGGCACCAGTCGCCAGGCCAGCACGAACGCGATCACGCCCACGGGCACGTTGACGATGAAGATCCACTCCCAGCCGAGGTTGTCCACGAGGACGCCGCCCGCCAGCGGTCCCACCAGGGTGGCGACACCCGCGACGGCGCCCCACAGACCCATCGCGGTGCCGCGGCGGTCCGGCGGGAACGTGCGGGTGATGACGGCCATCGTCTGCGGCGTCATCAGTGCGGCGCCCAGTCCCTGGAAGACCCGGGCGACGATGAGCATGGTGATGGTGCCGGAGAGGCCGCACCACAGCGACGCACCGGTGAACAGGACGAGCCCGATCAGGTAGATGTTCTTGGGACCGAACCGATCACCGAGTCGACCGGTGACCAGCAGCGGCACCGCATACGCCAGCAGGTACGCGCTGGTGACCCAGACGACCTTGTTGATGTCGGTGTGCAGGTCGTTCATGATCGCCGGGTTGGCCACCGCGACGATGGTGCTGTCGACGAGGATCATGAAGAAGCCGATGACGAGGGCCCACAGGGCCGGCCACGGATTTCGATGCTCGGGTGGCGACGTGGGTGGTGCGGTGCGCTCGGTGTCCATCATCAATCCTTTACTGAACCGGATGGGATCCGGCGTGAGTGTGTCAGTCGTTCGAGAAGTTCCGGCGAAAGCCACGGGAGGGCTCCGGAGTCGATGTCGGCCACCAGGGCGCTGAGCCATTCGTGCTCCGCGCGGGCAACGGTGACGAGAAATTCGTTGCCGAGGAGGAAGATCCTGGGAGTCTCGGTGGAACAGGCGAGCGCGGCAGCGGTCTCGAGTTCGTCGATTTCGCGGGTGAGGTGATCGAGCCGTTCCCGGAGCAGTTCCACCACGGTGGGGGCGGCGACGTTGTGCGCCTCCGCCAGTGCGAGCGGGAACTGCGGGTACTCGTGCACCGGGGTGGCGAGCATGTCGCTGACCCGGTGGACGAGCGCTTCCCGGCCCGCCTCGGTGACCTCGTACATGGTGCGTTCGGGCCGGTTTCCCGCCCGGTCGGTACCGGTGGTGCGCACCAGCCCTTCGCCTTCGAGCCTGCTCACGGTGTGATACAGCGACCCCGGCCGGATCTTCACGACGCGTCCACGCCGGGCGGCGGCGAGTTGGTACATCTCGTACGGATGCATCGTCCGCTCACACAGCAGACCGAGGATGGTGACACCGAGCGGCGTGAGTGCCATTGTCACCACCTCCACTACTCCACGTCGAATTACTCCACGTGGAATATACCGTCCGGGCGGATGGGGAACAAGCGGTTACCGTGGGTCCGGTGGACTCCCATCACCTCGACATCATTCGACTCGCCTGGTCACGCGAACTGGGATTACCCGATGACGCTCTGTCCACCCGGCCGGGCGCCGACGACCGCGCCGTCCGGGTCGACGACGACACGGACACGATCCGCTTCCTGCGCCTGGGCGAGACGTGCGCGCTCGTCGGACCGCGGTGGGCGATCGAGCGCGCCGACGGGCACACGTCGGAGGAACTGACCGAATCCGCAACCCTGCTCGCCCTCACCCAGGATCGGTCCGGACGGTGCGCCGGTCCCGTGGCGCTCGCGTTCGGCACCGACTACCAGGACCCGGCGACCGGGCGGCCACCGCTCGTCTCCCACGAACACGACCACGTCCGGCAGGTCGAGGAGGCGTGTCCCCCGGACGACGTCACCGAGGCCCGCCTGGGTGACCGCGACCGATGGTTCACGATTCTCGACGACGCGCAGCAACCGGTCAGTTCCGCCGGGTACGCCGAGTTCCAGGGTTTCCTCGCCGATGTCGGTGTGCTGACGGCGCCGGCGTTCCGGCGGCAGGGACTGGGCGCCACGGTCGCCGGGATCGCCACCGACGACGCGCTCGACAGCGGCCTGATCGCCCAATGTCGTTCACCCCGCGACAATCTGGCCTCGCGCGCGCTCGCCGCTCGCGCCGGGTACCGGGAACTGGGAACGTATGCCGCGGTCACGATCTCCCGAAGTACGCTCTGAGAGACATCGAAGGACGGGGACGAGCCAACCATGACAGAACGAACGGCAGAACCGCACAGCACGGAAGGCGCCTACGTCGAATCCGGCGCCGAGTTCACGCGCGACACCCACTACATCCCCACCCGCATCACGGCCGACGGCCGCGACGGCTATCCGGTCGAACCGGGCCGCTACCGCCTCGTCGCCGCTCGGGCGTGCCCGTGGGCCAACCGCGCGATCATCGTCCGGCGACTTCTCGGACTCGAGGACGCGTTGTCCATGGGACTGTGCGGCCCCACCCACGACAAGCGCAGCTGGACTTTCGATCTCGATCCGGACGGGCTCGACCCCGTGCTGAAGATCCCGCGCCTGCAGGACGCGTACTTCGCACGTTTCCCGGACTACCCCCGCGGCATCACCGTGCCCGCGATCGTCGACGTCCCCACCGGGCAGGTGGTCACCAACGATTACCCGCAGATCACCCTGGCTCTGTCCTCGGAATGGACGCAGTACCACCGCGAGGGCGCGCCCGACCTGTACCCCGAGCCGCTGCGCGACGAGATCGACGAGGTCGCCGATCTCGTGTTCCGCGACGTCAACAACGGGGTGTACCGGTGCGGTTTCGCCGGCTCCCAGGAGGCGTACGAATCCGCGTACGACCGCCTGTTCGCCCGCCTCGACTGGCTCGAGGACCGTCTGACCGACCGCAGGTTCCTCGTCGGCGACACGATCACCGAGGCCGACGTGCGCCTGTTCACCACCCTGGCCCGGTTCGACGCGGTCTATCACGGCCATTTCAAGTGCAATCGGAACAAACTCGACGAGATGCCCGTGCTGTGGAGTTATGCCCGCGATCTCTTCCAGACACCCGGGTTCGGCGACACCATCGACTTCACCCAGATCAAGCAGCACTACTACATCGTGCACACCGACATCAATCCCACCCGGATCGTGCCGAAGGGGCCAGACCTGTCCGGCTGGCTCGAGCCACACGGGCGTGAACAACTCGGCGGCAGGCCGTTCGGGGACGGCACGCCGCCACCTCCGCCGAAGCCCGGCGAGGAGGTCCCGGCCGGGCACCGGGCATGATCGGGCGGATCTACGAGCCGGTGTAGGTGCCGAAACTCCAGAACACGCCCTCGGGGTCGCGGCAGGTGAAGCCGCGCGATCCGTAGTCCTCGTCCCGCAGTCCGCGGACGATCGTGGCGCCGGCGGCCACGGCACGCTCGTGGAGCGCGTCGGGGTCGTCGACGACGAGGTACACCGAGCCCGTCCCCGGCGGCAGGTCGCTGATGACCGAGTCCTCACTGGGCGAGCCGAGCATGATCCCGCCGCCCTTGGGCCAGCCGAGTTCGGCGTGATCGACCCGGTCGCCCTCGCCGTACACCGCGTTCTCGGCGAACCCGAAGGCGTCGACGAGGAAGCGGATCGCGGCCCGCGCGTCGCGGTAGACGAGGGTGGGCCACACATATGTGGTGTGCGTCGAAGTAGTCATGTCATCACTCTGCGCCGTCGTCGTGGTAGGGGTCTTGGACGAATGAGAACGGGTCGATCTCGCGCCACCGCGACGGCGCGACGCCCGCGAGGTCGCGCCAGTCCCGCGCCATGTGCGCCTGGTCGTAATACCCGCACGACGCGGACACGTCGGCGAGTGTCGCCCCGGCGGCACCCTTGAGCATCCGGTGCGAGCGGTGGAAACGGGACAACCGCACCACGTCCTTGGGTGTCACGCCGTATTCCGCGACGAACTTGTTCACCAGATGTCTTCGGCTCCAGCCGACGTCGTGCGCGACGTCACCGACCCGGGCGCCGTCGCCGGCGACGAGCAGCTGCCAGGCGCGGGTGAGGTGCGGGTCGATCTCCGCCGGCGCCGCGCGGCGCGTCAGGACCTCGTCGAGGATCGCGAACCGCTCGTCCCAGCCGGGTTCGAGCGACAGCCGTTCGGTCAGTTCCCCCGCGTCGGGACCGAGCAGGTCCTCGAGCCCGACGACCCAGGGGCCGAGCGCTGCCGTGGGGACCCCCAGCAGCGCCCGGGCGCCGAGAGGACTGAGGGCCAACTGGACGCCGTGCTGGTTGCCGTCGTGCCGGATCGTCACCGGTGCCGTGGCGATGCCGCTGGCCAGAGTGTCGAAACGACCGGGCGCCTGCTCGGGCGTCGCCTGGGCGGCGATGTCGAGCGGCTCGTCGATCGTCACGATCACCGTGAGGCAGGGCGACGGCAGACCGAGGTGGATGCCGGGCTCGAAACCGGCCAGCCGATACCCGTCGTACCCCGTGACCAGCGCGCGCAACGGTTCCGCCGGGCGCCGGAAGGCCCCGGACGACACCGCGGTATCGCTGTCGACGACGCTCACGAAACCAGCCTAGGCAACGGTGCCGACACCGGCCACAGCGTCAACTCACCTACAGTCGGTGCCAGCACACTCGAAGCACAGGCGAGACGGGAGCCCCGATGGCTGGCAATGGTGGACCGGTGGAGAAGGTACTGGTCTCGGTCCTCGACAACGGAAGCCGTCTCCAGGCTCCCGCGGTGGCGAAGTACGTCGAATGGGTCCGGCGCTCGCACCCCGGTGAGTCGCCCGCGCAGATCGTCGAGCGGATGGAGAAGATGTTCCTGCTGGCCGTGACGGGCAGCGGAAGTGCAGTCGGCGCCACCGCCGCGATTCCCGGGGTCGGCACCGTCGCGTCCATCGCGGCGGTGGGCGCCGAATCGGCGTTCTTCCTCGAAGCGGCGGCGCTGCTCACTCTCGCGGTCGCATCGGTGCACGGCATCTCGGCCGCCGACCACCAGCAGCGGCGCGCACTCGTCCTGTCGGTGGCGCTCGGCGAATCGGGCATGGAAATCGTCCAGAAGGCGACGGGCGTGACGGCGAAGAACTGGGCGAGCGCCATCACCAGCCGCATACCCGGCCCCACCATGAAGGGGATGAACAGCAGGCTGGTGCGCAAGTTCATCACCAAGTACGCTGCCCGCCGCAGCGCGCTGGTCCTCGGCAAGCTCGTGCCCGCAGGCATCGGCGCGGCCATCGGCGGCGCGGGCAACCGGGCCATCGGCAAGGGTGTCGTCAAGAACGCGCGTGAAGCGTTCGGGCCCGCCCCGGCCCGCTGGCCGGACGAACTTCGCGCGATCGAGGCCTGACCTAGTGGGCGAAGTGCTGTTCCGTCGAACGCCCGCCACCCTTCTCGCGGAGTTCGGCGCACACTTCCTCGATCGCCTCGGCGACGAGGGATCCGAGATCGGCGCTGAAGCCCTCGCGCACGACGATGCGCAGGACCGCCACGTCCTCCGCGTCGGCGGGCATCGTGTAGGCGGGCACCTGCCACCCCCGCGCCCGCAACTCGTGTGACACGTCGAAGACCGTGAACCCGGGGTCACCGACGAGTTCGAACGCCACCACCGGAATGTCGGTGCCGTCCGTGATCAGGGTGAAGCCGTCGATCTCGGCGATGCGTTTGCCCACGCGAACTGCGGTGTCGCGCAACGTCTGCATGATCGACCGGTAGCCGGCCCGGCCCAGTCGCAGGAAGTTGTAGTACTGCCCCACCACCTGATTGCCGGGCCGCGAGAAGTTCAGGGTGAACGTCGGCATGTCGCCGCCCAGGTAGTTGACCCGGAACACCAGCCCCTCGGGAAGGTGTTCTTTGTCGCGCCACACCACGAACCCGATCCCCGGATACGTCAGACCGTACTTGTGGCCACTCACGTTGATCGAGGCCACGCGCGGAACCCGGAAGTCCCACAACAACTCCGGCTGCAGGAAGGGAACGACGAAGCCACCGCTCGCCGCGTCCACGTGGATCGGGACGTCCGGGCCGCCGGACGCAGCAAGTTCGTCGAGAGCGTCCGCGATCGCCGCCACCGGCTCGAGCTCCCCCGTATAGGTGGTGCCCACGATCACGACCGCTCCGATCGTGTTCTCGTCGACCGCGTCCCGAACCTGCTCCGGCGTGATGACGTAGCGGCCCTTCTCCATCGGCAGGTACTTCGGCTCGACGTCGAAGTACCGGCAGAACTTCTCCCACACCACCTGGACGTTGCTGCCGAGCACCAGATTCGGTCGCGCAGTGTCCTTCCCGGCCGCCTCCCGCTTCGCCCGCCACAGCCACTTGAGCGCGAGACCACCGAGCATGACCGCCTCGCTCGAACCGATCGTCGAGACGCCGGTGGCGCTGGCCGGGTCGGTGGTCGACAGGTCGGGAGCGTGGAACAGATCGGCCACCATCGACACGCACCGGGACTCGATCGCCGCGGTCGCGGGGTACTCGTCCTTGTCGATCATGTTCTTGTCGAACGTCTCGGCCATCAGCTTGTCGGCCTCGGGATCCATCCACGTGGTGACGAACGTGGCCAGGTTCAGCCGCGAACTGCCGTCGAGCATCAACTCGTCGTGGATGAACCGGTACGCGGCCTCGGGATCGGTTTCCTCGTCCGGCAGCCGCAGCGCCGGAAACGGATCGATCGAGAGGCGCCCCGTGTAGGCGGGAGAAATGACGTCGCGATGGTGATGGTGGTGCTTGCTCATGTACGTCCCCAATCGATTGGTTTCAGCATGCGCCGTCGCAGACGCCCTGTACGTCAGTTGGTGAATCTCGGCACGGCAGCCCAGTAGGGTCGAAACAGTTCCATTCGATTGTGGCAGGGGAGGACGGGTTGACCACAGCAATCCCGGGAAGTTTCGCGGCGCCGATCGAGGTGCGGGGGCTGTCGAAGCGCTTCAAGAACGTCGACGCCGTCACGGACCTCAGCTTCACCGTGCCGCAGGGATCGATCACCGGATTCCTCGGGCCCAACGGGTCCGGCAAGACCACGACACTGAGGATGATCCTCGGTCTCGTGAAGCCGACGTCGGGCGCCTCCACGGTCGCCGGTGTGCCGATCAAATCGCTCGTCGACCCCGCGCGCACGGTCGGCGCCGTCCTGGACTCGCAGAGCCTGCACCCCAACCGCACGGCGCTCGACCACCTGAAGGTGTACGCGTCCGCGATCGGGGTACCGGACGGACGCGCACTGCAGGTGCTCGCGCTCGTCGGACTGGAGGACGTCGCCGGGCGCAAGGCGGGCGGCTTCTCCCTCGGCATGCGCCAGCGGCTGTCGCTGGCGACGGCGCTGCTGGGTGATCCGCGAATCCTGATCCTCGACGAACCGGCCAACGGACTCGACCCCGAGGGCATCGCCTGGCTGCGCGAGTTCCTCAAGGGCTTCGCCGCATCCGGCCGGACCGTGCTGATCTCGAGCCACATCCTCCGCGAAGTGGAACAGACCGTCGACAATCTGGTGATCGTCAGCCGCGGCGCCCTCGTCTATCAGGGACGCATGGAGGAGCTGCGCAAGTCGCAGCAGAGCAGGCTGCTGGTCGCGTCCTCGAGCCCGCCCGCCCTGGCCACCGCCCTCGCCGCCAGGGGCATCGTCGATGCCCGCTCGCTCGCCGACGGACGCCTCGCCGTCGTCGGCGCGTCCCTCGAACTCGTCGAGTCCGTCGCCGCGGACGCCGGGGTGACGATCTTCGGCGCCGTCGGCGATCACATCGACCTGGAGCAACTCTTCCTGTCGATGACCGCAGGCCAGTACGTGGCCGGAGCGAGTGCCGCCGCGCCCTCGGGGTACGGCCAGCCGCCGACGTACGCGCCCCAGCCCGGGTACGCACCTCCCGGGTACGCCCCGCAACCGGGTTACGGTCCGCCACCCGGGTACGGCCCGCAACCGGGCTACGGTCCGCCACCCGCACACCCCCAGCACGGTCCGATGTCCGGAGGTCCGCGATGACAGCGCTGCTCACCGCGGAATTCCGCAAGGTCACCACACTGCGGTTCTGGTGGATGCTCGGTCTGGCGCCACTGATCGTCGGGATGTTCTCGAGCGCGATCACCCTGCCCGTGATGCGCGCGTTCACCGACGCGTTCGAGGCCGATCCGAACGAGGCCAACCTCGCCGCCACCCTGTTCGGCCTGGCGGTCGCCGTCGCCCTCGTCGTCCTGTTCGCCGCGGTCTTCGGGGCGGTGAACGTGGGCACGGAATTCCGGTACAAGACGCTCACCACCACGTTCCTCACCGCCCGCGGCCGGGACGGGGTGATCGGCACCAAGCTCGCCGTCACCGCGGCCTTCGGCTTCTTCTACTGCCTCGTGGTGGAGGTGGTCAGCGTCGCCCTGCTGCTGACGTTCGGCGGGGACACCTTCGAACTGCGCGGATCCCTGTTCGCCATGCTCGGGGCGGCCCTGATCTGCGGGGCGTTGTGGGCGCTCATCGGCGGCGGCGTGTCGATGCTCACCGGCTCGTCCGTCGGCAGCTGCATCGCCCTCGTGGTCTGGTACACCCTCGGCGAGATGATCCTCCGGTCGATCCTCAGCGGGATCGGCATCGGATCCGTCGGCAGTGTCCTCCCCGTGTCGGCCACCCTCGGGACGGTCGCGAACGCGGCCGCCGGCAACGAGATCGACTGGCTGACGCTCTGGCCCACCGCGCCCCTCGCCCTGCTCGTGTGGACGGCGGTCTTCGTCGGCGGCGGTTGGGCGCTCACCCGGCAGCGCGACATCACCTGACGCAGCGCCGGGTGCCGCCCCTGTCGGTACCCGGCGCTAACGTGGATCCAGTGGCAAGTGAGAGTGCGTCCGGTTCGGTGATCGAACGGGAGCAGACGCTGGAGCAGGATCAGGCACGGCCGGGTTGGATTCGACGGCTGAGCGGTGAGTGCTGGGCGCACCGCCGTGTCGCACTCGGCGCCCTGTCCGTGACGGTCGTCGCCGCCGGGATCGACATCTCGTTCCCCCTCCTCACCAAGTACGCGGTCGATGCCGCGGGCTCGGGTAGCGCCACTCAGGTGATCGGCATCGCCGCCCTGCTCATCGCACTGCTCGCGTGCGTCCGCTTCGGCTGCCAGTACGGCCGCCGGATGCTCGCAGGCAAGCTGTCGCTCGACGTCCAGCACGATCTGCGGCTGGGCCTGCTGGGCGCGCTGCAACGCCTCGACGGGCGGGGGCAGGATCAGATCCGCACCGGACAGGTGGTCTCGCGGTCCATCACCGACCTCCAGCTGGTGCAGGGCCTGCTCGCCATGGTCCCGTTGTCGGCGGGCGCGTTGCTCCAATTCGTCCTCGCGCTCGGCATCATGGCCTGGCTGTCACCGCTGCTGACCGTCGTCGCGCTGGTGATCGTCCCCGCCGTGTGCCTCGTCGTCTACGTAATGCGCCCGAAACTGTTCGCGGCCACCTGGTCGGCGCAGCAACGGGCAGCCGACCTCGCGCAGCACGTCGAGGAGACCGTCACCGGTGTCCGCGTCGTCAAGGGGTTCGGCCAGGAGCGCCGGGCCGTCGACCAGCTCGAAGACCACAGCCGGACGCTGTACGCCGAACGCCTGCGAGCCGCCCGGATCAATGCGCGCTTCGCTCCGACCATGGCGGCACTGCCCCAGCTCGGTCTCGTCGGCGTCATCGCGGTCGGCGGCTACCTCGCCCTGCACGGTTCCATCACGATCGGCACGTTCCTCGCCTTCGCCACATACGTCGCCACGATGACCGCCGTCACCCGCACGCTGTCGTCGGTCGTGATCATGGCCCAGCTGTCCCGGGCCGCCGTCGAGCGCGTGTACGAGGTGATCGACGCCGAACCGGAGGTCGCGGACCCGCCGCACCCCACCGCACTGCCCGGCGGACCGCTGGGTGTGGACCTGCGGGCGGTCACGTTCGGATTCGAACCGGACCGGCACATCCTCCGCGGACTCGACCTGCGCATCGCGCCCGGCGAGACGGTCGCGGTGGTCGGTATGGCCGGCTCCGGCAAAACCGCCCTGTCGCTGCTGCTCCCCCGCTTCTACGCACCATCCGCGGGTTCCGTGTCCCTCACGTCGGCGGGCGAGTCGTTCGACGTCTCGCAGCTGAGCGCCGAGCAGTTGCGCGAAGCCGTCGGCCTCGTGTTCGACGAGCCGTTCCTCTTCTCCGACACCATCGCGGCCAACATCGCCCTCGGCAGGCCCGACGCCAGCGCCGAGGAGATCCGCGCCGCCGCCGACATGGCCGCCGCCGACGAGTTCGTCTCCGCGTTGCCGGACGGGTACGACACCGTGGTCGGCGAACGCGGTCTCACCCTCTCCGGCGGGCAGCGGCAGCGGATCGCGCTGGCACGCGCACTCCTCACCGACCCGAGGGTGCTGATCCTCGACGACGCGACCTCCGCCGTCGACGCCACCACCGAGGCGTCGATCTTCGCGGCGCTGCGGGCGAATCGCGGGCGGACGGCGCTGATCCTGGCGCATCGCCGCTCGACCCTGTCGCTCGCCGACCGCGTCGCCGTGCTCGACGGCGGACGGATCATCGATTCCGGCACGGTGGCCGAACTCGACGAACGGTGCCCGCTCTTCCGCGCACTGTTCGCCTCCCCCGACAACGCCGGCCCCATCGACGTCAGCCTCCCCGCGCCGAGCGAGCCGATGCCGTATCAGCGCATGCCGTCCGAGTCCGAGTTGTGGCCGGAGGACGTCGAGGAGTGGGACGTGCCCGGCTCGTCCGCCTCGTCCGGCCGCACCCCGGCGTCCGGTGCGGGCCCCGGCGGTGGCCGCACCGCCGGCGGACCGATGGCGGGAGCGCTGGGCAACGTAGCCGCGACCCCGGAGCTTCGGCAGGCCGTGGATGCGCTTCCGCCCGCCGTCGAGAGCCCGGGCATCGACACCCGGAACCTGCGCCTGCCCGAGCCCGACTTCCGGCTGTCGCGGATCCTGCGGCCGGTCCGTGCCCTCCTCGTCGCCGTCGTCGTCTGCCTCGCGCTCGACTCGCTCGCGGGGATCGCGTTCCCGTCGATCGTCCGGTTCGCGATCGACCGCGGTGTCGTCCCGCAGGACTCCGCGACGCTGTGGACCGCGGCGGGGGTCGGCGTCGCTCTCGTGGTCGCCGGCTGGCTCGTCGTCGCACTGATGACGGTCCTCACCGCCCGAGCGGGGGAACGTGTGCTGTTCGGGTTGCGGGTGCGCAGCTACGCCCACCTGCAGCGGCTCGGGCTCGACTACTACGAGCGCGAACTGTCCGGCCGCATCATGACCCGGATGACCACCGACGTCGACGCGCTGTCGTCGTTCATCCAGACCGGGATGTCCACCGCCGTGGTGAGCGTCCTGACCGTCCTCGGCATCTCCGTCGCCCTCGTCGCCACCGACGTCACGCTCGCGCTGGTGGCGCTCGCCGTCATCCCGCCGCTCGTCGTCGCGACGCTGATCTTCCGCCGGATCTCCTCGGTGGCGTACACGGTCTCGCGTGAGCGGATCTCGCTCGTCAACGCCGACTTCCAGGAGAACATCGCCGGGCTCCGCGCGGCCCAGGCGTACCGCCGCGAGGGGTTCGCCGCCCGCCGGTTCGCGGAGCGGGCCGACAGTTACCGGCGCAGCCGGATGCGGTCGCAGCGGGCGATCTCGCTGTACTTCCCGTTCATCGCGTTCCTCTCGGATCTCGCCCTGGCCGCCGTGGTGTTCGTCGGCGCGCGGCAGGTCGCGGCAGGCGACACGACGACCGGAACACTCGTCGCCTTCGTGCTGTACCTCGGGCTGCTGTTCGGGCCCATCCAGCAGCTGTCACAGGTGTTCGACGGGTACCAGCAGGCCAGTGTCGGTCTGCTCCGGATCGGGGACCTGCTCCGCACTCCCAGTTCCATCGAGCGGGCGACGTCACGGGAGAACCTCCAGCCGATCGACGGGCATCTGCGCGGCGAGCTGTGCCTGCGCGACGTCGGGTTCCGTTACCAGGGCGCCGACAGCGACGCCCTGACCGGCATCGACCTGCACATCCCCGCCGGCACCACCGTCGCCCTGGTCGGCCGGACCGGTGCGGGCAAGTCGACCATCGTGAAACTGCTCGCCCGCTTCTACGACCCGACGTCCGGCGCGGTGCTCGTCGACGACGTGGACCTCCGCCGGTACCCGCTCGGCGCGTACCGCGGGCGCCTCGGCGTCGTCCCCCAGGAGGCGCACCTGTTCACCGGGACCGTTGCCACCAACATCGCGTACGGCCGCCCGGATGCGAGCCGCGAGGAGATCGAGGACGCTGCCCGCGCGGTCGGAGCGCTGGGCACGATCGCCGGATTGCGGGGTGGGATGCATCACCCCATCGGCGAGCGCGGGCAGGGACTGTCGGCGGGCCAGCGCCAGCTGATCGCGCTCGCCCGGGCCGAGCTGGTCGACCCCGATCTGCTGCTGCTCGACGAAGCGACCGCGACGCTCGATCCGGCCACCGAGCAGGTAGTTCTCGAGGCGAGCAGCCGTGTGACCCGGACCCGGACGTCGGTGGTGGTGGCCCACCGACTGGCCACCGCGGCCCGGGCAGATGTGATCCTCGTCATCGACAAGGGACGGGTGGTCGAGACCGGATCGCACGCCACTCTGCGCTATGCCGGTGGCCACTATTCGGGACTGTGGGATGCGGCGGAGACCGGGTCGGGGAATAATCGCGGGGCGAGAACCGTCATCGATGGTGACCCCATCGGTTGGCCGTGAGACAGCTCACACGTGCGGGCCTGGCGATTTACACGTCACACGCGAGGGCTAGTCTCATGTATATAGGCGCTCTGATCGGGTACCGAAATAGAAACGAGGCGAACACCTGCCGTGAGCAGCAGCTCTACATCCCAGTTCGGACAGAACCAGTGGTTGGTTGACGAGATGTACCAGCGTTTCCAGGACGATCCGTCGTCCGTGGACGCGAGTTGGCACGAATTCCTGACGGATTACTCTCCCGACGCCGCCGCCAAGGCAGGCGCAGCCAACGGACACGGCACGAACGGCACCACCACCGCCGCACCTGCTGCCGCTCCCTCCGCCAAGGCGTCGACTCCCCCGGTTCCCGAGTCCGAGACCGCACCCAAGCCTCAGACCAAGACGGCCAACGGCGCCGCGCCCAAGACTGCACCCAACGGTGCAGCTCCGAAGGCTGCTGCCCCGAAGACCGAGGCCCCCAAGAAGGCCGCACCCGCGAAGGAGACCGCGGCGAAGGACGCGAAGGCGTCCGCTCCCGCTCCTGCGGTAGAAGAGTCGAAGGTTCTCCGCGGCGCAGCTGCTGCCGTCGCCAAGAACATGTCGGCCTCGCTGGCCATTCCGACCGCCACCAGCGTTCGCGCCATCCCTGCGAAGCTGATGTTCGACAACCGGATCGTCATCAACAACCACCTCGCCCGTACCCGCGGCGGCAAGATCTCGTTCACGCACCTGCTGGGTTACGCGATCGTGCAGGCGGTCAAGGCGTTCCCGAACATGAACCGGCACTTCGCCGAGATCGACGGCAAGCCCAACGCGGTCACCCCCGCACACACCAACCTCGGTCTGGCCATCGACCTGCCGGGCAAGGACGGCAGCCGGTCCCTCGTCGTCGCCGCGATCAAGAACACCGACACCCACAACTTCACGCAGTTCTACAGCGCCTACGAGGACATCGTCCGGCGCGCGCGTGACGGCAAGCTCACCGCCGAGGACTTCTCGGGTGTCACGATCTCGCTGACCAACCCCGGCGGCATCGGCACCGTGCACTCCGTGCCGCGTCTGATGAACGGCCAGGGCGCCATCATCGGTGCCGGCGCGATGGAATACCCCGCCGAGTTCCAGGGCGCGAGCGACGAGCGTCTGGCCGAGATCGGCGTCGGCAAGCTCATGACGCTGACCTCGACGTACGACCACCGCATCATCCAGGGTGCCGAGTCCGGCGACTTCCTCCGGACCATCCACAACCTGCTGATCAGCGACGAGTTCTACGACGAGATCTTCCACGCGCTGCACATCCCGTACGAGCCGGTCCGCTGGCGCAAGGACGTGCCCGAAGGCGCCGTCGACAAGAACACCCGTGTTCTCGAGCTGATCGCCGCGTACCGCAACCGTGGCCACCTGATGGCCGATACGGATCCGCTGCAGTTCGTCAAGGACAAGTTCCGCAGCCACCCGGACCTGGACGTCCGCACGCACGACCTGACCCTGTGGGATCTCGACCGCGAGTTCAAGGTCGGCGGCTTCCACGGCCAGGAGAAGATGAAGCTGCGCGACGTGCTCAGCGTGCTGCGCGACGCGTACTGCCGCCACGTCGGTGTCGAGTACACGCACATCCTGGAGCCGGAGCAGCAGCAGTGGCTGCAGGACCGGGTCGAGGCGCACCACGTCAAGCCCACGGTCGCTCAGCAGAAGTACATCCTGAGCAAGCTCAACGCCGCCGAGGCGTTCGAGACGTTCCTGCAGACCAAGTACGTCGGGCAGAAGCGCTTCTCCCTCGAGGGCGCCGAGTCCGTCATCCCCATGATGGACGCCGTCATCGACCAGGCCGCCGAGCACCAGCTCGACGAGGTCGTCATCGGCATGCCGCACCGTGGTCGCCTCAACGTTCTCGCGAACATCGTCGGCAAGCCGTACTCGAAGATCTTCACGGAGTTCGAGGGCAACATGAACCCGGCGGCCGCGCACGGCTCCGGCGACGTGAAGTACCACCTCGGCGCCGAGGGCACGTACATCCAGATGTTCGGCGACAACGACATCACGGTGTCGCTGACGGCCAACCCGTCGCACCTCGAGGCGGTCGACCCGGTCCTCGAGGGCCTGGTCCGCGCGAAGCAGGACATCCTCGACAAGGGTGAGGACGGCTTCACCGTCCTGCCGCTCATGTTGCACGGCGACGCCGCGTTCGCCGGTCAGGGTGTCGTGGCCGAGACGTTGAACCTGGCACTGCTGCGCGGGTACCGCACCGGCGGCACCGTGCACATCGTGGTCAACAACCAGGTCGGTTTCACCACCGCCCCGGAGTACTCGCGTTCGTCCGAGTACTGCACCGATGTCGCGAAGATGATCGGCGCGCCGATCTTCCACGTGAACGGCGACGACCCCGAGGCCTGCGTCTGGGTCGCTCAGCTCGCTGTCGACTTCCGGGAGAAGTTCCAGAAGGACGTCGTCATCGACATGATCTGCTACCGCCGTCGCGGTCACAACGAGGGCGACGACCCGTCGATGACGCAGCCGGCGATGTACGACGTGATCGACACCAAGCGCAGCGTGCGTAAGAGCTACACCGAATCCCTGATCGGCCGCGGCGACATCTCGCTGAAGGAAGCCGAAGACGCACTCCGCGACTACCAGGGCCAGCTGGAACGGGTGTTCAACGAGGTTCGCGAACTCGAGAAGTACACGCCGGAGCCCAGTGAGTCGGTCGAGCTCGACCAGGTGCTGCCCACGAAGTTGAAGACGTCCGTCGACGAGTCGGTGCTCGAGCGGATCGGCGACGCGTTCGTCAACGTGCCCGAGGGCTTCACCGTGCACCCGCGCGTCAAGCCGGTCATCGAGAAGCGCCGCGAAATGTCCCGCGAGGGCAAGATCGACTGGGCGTTCGCCGAGCTGCTCGCATTCGGTTCGCTGGTCGACCAGGGCAAGATGGTTCGCCTGTCCGGCCAGGATTCCAAGCGCGGCACGTTCACGCAGCGTCACTCGGTCCTCATCGACCGCAAGACGGGCGCCGAGTACACCCCGCTGCAGAACCTGGGCAGCGAGAACCCCGGCAAGTTCCTCGTCTACGACTCCGCACTCAGCGAGTTCGCCGCCGTCGGCTTCGAGTACGGCTACTCCGTGGGCAACCCGGACGCGCTGGTGCTGTGGGAGGCGCAGTTCGGTGACTTCGTCAACGGCGCGCAGTCCATCATCGACGAGTTCATCTCGTCCGGTGAGGCCAAGTGGGGTCAGCTGTCCGACGTCGTGCTGCTGCTGCCGCACGGCCACGAAGGTCAGGGTCCCGACCACACGTCCGGTCGTATCGAGCGCTTCCTGCAGTTGTGCGCCGAGGGTTCGATGACCGTGGCGGTGCCGTCCACCCCGGCCAGCTACTTCCACCTGCTGCGTCGTCACTCGCTCGACGGAATCCGCCGCCCGCTGGTCGTCTTCACACCGAAGTCGATGCTGCGGAACAAGGCCGCGGTCTCCGACGTCGAGGACTTCACCACCGGCAAGTTCCGCTCGGTGTTCGAGGAGCCCACGTACGAGACGGGCGACGCCGAACGCGACAAGGTGCGTCGTGTCCTCCTCGTCAGCGGCAAGCTGTACTGGGAGCTGCTGGCGAAGAAGCAGAAGGACAACCGCGAGGACATCGCGATCGTCCGCATCGAGCAGCTGTACCCGGTTCCGAGTCGTCGTCTCCGCGAGACGCTGGACCGCTACCCGAACGCCACCGAGTTCCGGTGGGTTCAGGAGGAGCCGGCCAACCAGGGTGCGTGGCCGTTCTTCGGTCTCGCTCTGCCCGAGTTGCTGCCCGACAAGCTGTCCGGGATCAAGCGCATCTCGCGTCGTTCGATGTCGGCACCGTCCTCGGGTTCGAGCAAGGTGCACGCTGTGGAACAGCAGGAGATCATCGACGAAGCGTTCAGCTGAGCGTTTGACTGATCTGCCACTGAGCCGGGTCGAGTTCACTCCACGGAGCGGATTCGACCCGGCTTCGTGGTATCTGGACCTGCCCTCGGTGACGGAACTGTGCGACAACGGGCTGGCATTCGAGCGGCCGGTCACGGTGATCGTGGGTGAGAACGGTGTCGGGAAGTCGACGCTGGTCGAGTCGATCGCCGCGGCCTGGCAGGGTGGGTTCCGCGGGGCGCAGGACCGGTTGTGGTCGGCGGGTTCCAGCCCCGAGGACGCGGATCTCGGCACTCACCTCACGTGTGTCGGCGCCCGGCCGCAGCCGTACGGCGGGTGTTTCCTGCGTGCCGAGTCGATGCATTCGCTGTTCGGTGCGGCCGACGAGTCACGTCCCCGCGAGGACGATCTGTCGTTCAATCAGCTCTCGCACGGCCAGTCGTTCCTGCGGTACGTCGCCGACCGTCCGATCGGGGTGGGCCTGTGGATTCTGGACGAGCCGGAGGCCGCGCTGTCGTTCCAGTCCTGCCTGGCGCTGCTCGGGGTCATCTCGGATCTCGCCGAGGAGGGCTCGCAGGTGATCATGGCGACGCACTCTCCCCTCCTCTCCGCCGCGCCCGGCGCCGAGATCTGGGAACTCACCGACGAGGGCATCGACTACCCCGAGTGGAATCAGCTCGACCTCGTCCGCAACTGGCGGTCGTTCCTCGACGGACCCGACCGCTTCCTGCGGCATCTCTAGGCCGGTCCCGCCTGCTGTTCGGACTCCTCCGCCCGCGACCTCACGGCCCGGACGGCGAGGGCGGTGGCGGCGAGGAGTCCGCCGAGGGCGGCGAGGGTGAGCGCGTCGGGGTGGATCAGCGGCTGGCCGCGGAACGCCTGCCACGTGAGCAGGGCGAGTAGCCCGGCGTAGGCGAGCGCCAGCACGGCCATCAGGGAGGCTCGGGTTCCCTCGCTGCGGAGCCAGGGTATCCGCGACGCGAGGACGCTCAGGACGAGCGCGCCGATCAGCATCACCTGCAGGCCGTGCAGTCCGACGAAGTGCGGGATGCGGAGGTCGCCGCCGGACGTGCTCCAGTTGGTGACCGGCAGTCCCGGATTCTCGTCGGTGACGCCGACACTGTGCCGCGCGGCGAGTTCGACGACGCGGCCGTTCGCGTCGGTCGTGGTCTGCCGGCCCTGAAATCCCATGAGGTAGCCGAGTGCCATCCCGGCCACCGCCAGGAACAGGCCCGCATGGATGGCGCGGGTCAGGGGACGATCCCCCACGCGCTGGAACAGCAGTATCAGGGCGATCACGAGGTTCGCGACGAACAGTCCGGGGACACCGGTCATGAACACGTACTGGCCGATAGTGTTGACGGCGTCGTCGGACGTGTTGAAGTGGCTGAACGTTCCGCGCGCAGCCTGCACCGCGATGAATCCGACGTCGATGATGCCGGTCACGGCGAACACCGTCGCCATGGCCCGCGTCCATCGGCTGCCTCGGTGCGGGAGGGTCAGCATCCACGCCAGGGTGGCCCCGTAGAGCGCGAAGGAGACCGCGAACTTCAGCGGTTTGAGCCACACGGACACCCCGAGCACGGTCCGGTCGTCGACGAGGAGTCCGACGGCGCACACGAGTGCGAGGGCGGTCATCGCACCGACCATCACCGCCAGCGGCACCTGGCGGGACTCGACGATGCGGGAGCGGAGATCGAGGGTGGTCATGACGAGAACGCTAGGAACGTCGCATGCGTCGCCACGTCACGCCGGGGAATGAAACCGGTGTCACCCGCGGGTATTACGGGTGTACCCCGAGTACTAGGGGTGTCAGGTGGTGGTGGCCGACACCAGCGCGGCGGCGATCTCGGGTGCGGCGGCGATGGCGAGCGCGGGGAGGGCCTGGACGTTGAGTTCGATCAGTTCGTCGCGGGTCAGGTGTGGGTCGCGCAGCCAGGTGATCGTGACTTCCTCGACGTAGGCGATCCAGCCGCGGACGGCGAGTTCGACCGCCCGGGTGGGCTCGACACCGATCGCGGGCAGTTGTTCGAGGGTCCGTGCGGACATCACGGCCCGGGTCTCCTCGAAGACGGCGCGCATGTCCGGGTCGCCACTCGCCGTTCCCCGCAGGAGCGACACGTACGTGCCACGGTTCTCGCTGACGTAGTCGACGTACGACGCGAGCACCGAGCGCAGGATCTGCATCGGATCCCGCGCTTCCCCGACGTACGGGTCGGGGGCGGTGCGGGCGAGCATCTCGCTGCTGGTGTGCCGGACGATCTCGAGGTGGAAGTCGTGCTTGGACGCGAAGTAGTGAAACAGGAGGCCGCGGGAGACACCCGCCTGATCGGCGATGTCCTCGACGGAGATCTGCTCGAGCGGGCGCTGCGCCAGCATCTTCGCACCGAGATCGATCAGTTGCGCGCGCCGTTGTTCGGGGCTGAGACGGGTCCGCTTCACGACGTCCATGAGACAAGACTACTGAATGAAGGTCAATAGGCTATTGACTGCCCCTCAATAGCGCCCTATGGTTTCTTACATGAGTCTCCCCGTCACAGATACTTCCGCCGCCACCGCAGGTGTCCGGCACATCGACACGCTGATCATCGGCAGCGGGTTCGCCGGCCTCGGCGCGGCGATCAAGCTGACCCAGGCAGGCAAGACCGACTTCCTCGTGCTCGAACGCGGCACCGACGTCGGTGGTACCTGGCGAGACAACACGTACCCGGGTGCGGCGTGCGATGTTCCCTCACATCTGTACTCCTACTCGTTCGCACTGAACCCGGAGTGGACCCGGTCGTTCTCGACGCAGCCGGAGATCCAGAAGTACATCCAGTCGGTGGCCGACAAGTACAAGGTGCGCGACAAGCACCTCTTCGGCTGTGACGTGCAGTCCGCCCACTGGAACGAGTCGACCACCCGCTGGGAGGTCACCACCACGAAGGGGAACTTCGTCGCGAAGGTCCTCGTCTCCGCGGTCGGCGCACTGTGCGAGCCGTCCCTCCCCGACATCAAGGGCATCGAAGGCTTCCAGGGCGAGATCTTCCACTCCGCCCGCTGGAACCACGACGCCGACCTGACGGGCAAGCGCGTCGCCGTCATCGGCACCGGCGCCTCGGCGATCCAGATCGTGCCCGCCATCGGCAAGAAGGTGTCGCACCTCGACGTGTACCAGCGCACGGCGCCGTGGATCCTGCCCCGCGCGGACCGCGAGTACACGAAGCTCGAGCACGCCGCGTTCAAGTACCTTCCCGGCTTCCAGAAGCTGTGCCGCACCGGTATCTACTGGATGCGCGAGAGCCAGGTCGTCGGACTCGCGAAGGCCCCGGTCTTCATGAAGCCGCTGCAGCTCGCGGCCGAGCGCCACCTGCGCCGCCAGATCAAGGACAAGGATCTGCGCAAGAAGGTCACGCCGAACTTCCAGATCGGCTGCAAGCGCATGCTGATCTCGAACAACTACTACCCCACCCTCGCGCAGGACAACGTCGACCTGGTGACCGACGGCATCGCCGAGGTCACGGCCGACTCGGTGGTCTCGAAGGACGGCACCGTCCGCGAGGTCGATGCCATCGTCGTCGCCACCGGCTTCCACGTCACCGACTCCCCCACGTTCGAGGGCATCTTCGGCAAGGACGGCCGCTCGCTCGCCGACGTCTTCGACGAGGGCGGCCAGCAGGGCTACAAGGGCGCGGCGATCGCGAACTTCCCCAACATGTTCTTCCTGGTGGGCCCGAACACGGGTCTGGGCCACACCTCGATGGTCTTCATGATCGAGTCGCAGCTCAACTACCTCGTCGACGCCCTTCAGACGCTCGACAAGTACGGCATCGGCAAGATCGAGGTCCGTCAGGACGCCCAGGACCGGTACAACGCCGAACTCCAGGAGAAGCTGTCGCACAGCGTCTGGAACAACGGTGGGTGCGCGAGCTGGTACCTCGACAAGCACGGCAACAACACCACGCTGTGGCCGGGCTTCACGTTCCAGTTCCGGAACGAGACGAAGCGCTTCGACCTCACCGCGTACGACAGCGTGGCCACCGCCGATCTGCCTGCACCCGTGCACGTGAACGGCAAGACCCCCGGCCCCTCCGCCATCCCGGCACAGATCGACCTCGACGACGACAAGGTGACAGCACAGTGAGCGAGTTCGCAGGCAAGGTAGTCGTGATCACCGGAGCCGGTTCCGGTATCGGCAGGGCGCTCGCCCTCAACCTGGCACGCCGGGGTGCCAGGTTGGCGATCTCGGACATGGACACGGTCGGGCTCGCCGAGACGGCACGCCAGGCCGAGGCGCTGGGCGCCGAGGTCAAGGCCGATCACCTGGACGTCACCCAGCGCGAAGCGGTGCTCGCGTACGCCGACGAGGTGCGGGCGCACTTCGGCAAGATCAACCAGGTGTACAACAACGCCGGCATCGCCTACCACGGTGAGTTCGAGAAGTCCGAGTTCAAGGACATCGAGAAGATCATGGACGTGGACTTCTGGGGAGTCGTCAACGGCACCAAGGCCTTCCTGCCGCATCTCATCGCGTCGGGCGACGGCCACGTCGTGAACGTCTCCAGCCTCTTCGGTCTGCTGTCCATGCCGGGTCAGAGCGCGTACAACTCGGCGAAGTTCGCGGTGCGCGGTTTCACCGAGTCGCTGCGCCAGGAGATGCTGATCGCCAAGCACCCCGTGAAGGTGACGTGTGTGCACCCCGGTGGCATCAAGACGGCCATTGCCCGCAACGCCACCGCGGGACCGGGTGAGGACCTCGACACGTTCGCGAAGTTCTTCGACCAGAAGCTTGCCCGCACCACGCCGGAGGCGGCTGCCGAGACCATCGTGAACGGAGTTCGCAAGAGCAAGCCGCGCGTCCTGATCGGCGCCGACGCCAAGTTCCTCGACGCCTGGGTGCGGCTCGTCGGACCGAGTTACCAGCGTGTGGTTGCCCTCGTCGCCGGACGAGTCCTCCCGAAGTCGAACTGAGGTACCGATGAGCTTCCACCTGCCGCTGCCGGTCGTCGCGACGGCCCTCCGGCCGTTCTACCGACTCAGCCTCAACGCCCGGCTTCCGTACACCGTGCAGCGGGCGCTCCTCGACCTCGGCGCTCCGTTGCAGCAGGTGCCCGCAGGTGCCGTCGTCCGCCCGACCTCGCTGGCCGGGCGGCCGGCGGAGCGAATCACGGTGGGACCCACCGAACGCCGGACCGCGGTGCTCTACCTGCACGGCGGGGCGTACACGATCGGTTCGCTCGCCACGCACCGTTCGCTGGCCGCTCACATCGCCAGGGAATCCGGCAGCGTCGTCTACACCCTCGACTACCGGCTGGCCCCGGAGCATCCGTTCCCGGCCGGGCTCGAGGACGCGGTCGCGGCGTACATGGAGCTGAACACCGAACACGGTTACGAGACAGAGCAACTCGCCATCGCGGGCGATTCGGCGGGCGGTGGCCTCACGGTCGCCACGGCGCGCCGCCTGATCGACCGGCACGGTGTGACTCCGGCCGCGTTGGCGCTGATCGCTCCGTGGGTCGATCCCGGCAGGCGTGACACGTCCCGGGACCGGGATCTCGTGGTCAACACGGCGTGGTCGTTCGACGCCGCCGAGAAGTACCTGGGCAACGGGGACGCACACGATCCGGGTTACGCACCGCTGCACGGAAATCTGGCGGGACTGCCGCCGACGCTGATCCATGTCGGGGTGGACGAGGTGCTCTACCCGCAGATCATGGAATTCGTCGACAAGCTGAACGAGTCGGATGTGGACGTCACGCTCACCGAGTACGCCCGGCTGTGGCACGTCGCCCACCTACAGGCGTCCCTGGTCCGCGAGGCCGCGGATGCGGTCGCCGAACTCGGGGCGTTCCTGGGTTCACAGATGAGCGTCGAGCCACACCCGCGCCACGTCGGCTGAATCGGCACCACCGCGGACCTGGCCGATCATGTCGGCCAGGTCCGCGGTCGTCAGCTCACCCGCCACGACGTTCAGTGCCTTCAGCTGGGCTTCGGTGAGAGTTCCGATCCGGAACAGCGGCACCACGTTCTGTGCGGTGAACACGTGCTCGTCGTCCGCCAGCAGCACCAGATCGGCGTCCGAGACGTCCGGTGACGCGGTGGTCACCCCGGCCACCCGCACGGCTCCGTCCGACGGTGCCGGAGCGGCGAGTTCGCCGACGGCGGCCGCGTCGTCGGCCACTGTCCGGATCTGCGCGAACGTGCAGCCGGTGAGGTCGGGAAGCGCGTCGGCCTCGAACGCCGGGGCCAGCACGGCTGTACTGGTGGTGCACGAGGGAACGAGTTCGTCCAGGGTGGTGAGATCCAGCTGCCCGGACGTCTGCGAGGTCACGGCCAGCGCCGACCTGTCCTCGGCGGCCGCGAAGTCGGAGATCGAAAGCCCCTGTGGCAGAGCCTTGCTCAACGCCTCGAACACCTCGTCCTGTTCCGTCTCCGTCGATTCGGGGTCGTAGTAGCGCAGCAACCGGCCCGTGAACTCCGGCACCAGGTTGACGTTTCCGGCATCGAGCTGTCCGAGGTACGTGGTCCGGTCGCCGAGTCCCCCGTCGGTGATGACCGACGCCCCAGTCGAACGCAGGGCACCGGCATAGATTTCGGCCAGGATCCGACTCTCCGCGCCGTCACCCGCACCCACCACGATCTCGCCCTGCCCTTGCCCCGCGGAACCGTCGAGGGTCGTGTCACCGCCTGCGCATCCCGACGCCGCCCCCGCGACCAGCAGCAGTGCGAACCCGGCGATCAGGGCCCGGGACCATGCCGCCGGGCGCTCGGCCGATCCGTCTGTCCGTGTGTGTGCCACGTCGCGCCTTTCGTTTACCTCGAGCTGGTCGAAAACCGTGCTCTGTCCGCCCCTATCGTTACACTGGCCAACCGATGGCGCGGACACGCGTCCACCGGCTTCCGTCGGCAGGTCCGGCGCCGGTGACAACGGGAAGGACGCTCATGCGCACCTCACGAATTCTGTCGGGCTTCGCCCGCCGCTCCGTTGGCAGTATCGCTCTCGCGACGGTCGCCGTCGTGTCGCTCGCGGCGTGCGGTGGCGGCGGATCCGACCCCCTGTCCGCCGGCGGCGACGGATCGGGTGACGACCCCAACACGATCATCGTGGGATCCGCGAACTTCCCCGAATCGGAGACGGTCGCGAACATCTACACCGAGGTCCTCCGCGCCAACGGGTTCGACGTGACGACGAAGTTCAACATCGGCAGCCGTGAGGCCTACATCCCTGCGCTCGAGGACGGGTCGATCGACGTCATCCCCGACTACACGGGCAACCTGCTGCAGTATCTCGACCCCGATTCGACGGCCACGAGCGCCGCCGACGTGGACGCCGCGCTGCCTGCCGCGCTGGGTTCGGAACTGACGATCACCACACCGGCCCCGGCCGAGGACAAGGACGCCGTCGTCGTCACGAAGGAGACGGCGCAGCGCTGGAACCTCACCTCCATCGCGGATCTCGCGGCGCACTCGAACGAGGTGAAGTTCGGTGCTCCCGCCGAATTCCAGGAACGTCCCGGTGGCCTGCCCGGCCTGAAGGCCAAGTACGGCCTCGACATCACAGCAGACAACTTCGTCCCGATCGCCGACGGCGGCGGTCCCGCCACGGTGGACGCCCTCGCGGCGGGACAGATCACGGCCGCCGACATCTTCACGACGTCCCCGGCGATCGCGCAGAACGGTTTCGTGGTGCTCGCGGATCCGCAGAACAACTTCGCGGCGCAGAACGTCGTGCCGGTGGTACGCGCCACCAAGTCCTCGGACAAGCTGACCCGGGCGCTCGACGCACTGTCGGCGAAGCTGACCACCGAAGAGCTTGTCGCGCTCAACGATTCCGTGTCGGGTGACGCGAAAACCGAGCCGGCGGCGGCCGCGAAGCAGTGGGTGACGGACCAGGGGCTCGACAAGCCGGTCTCGTGAGGAGCCTGCCGTGATCACATTCTCGGGAGTCACCAAGCAGTACCCGGACGGCACGACGGCGGTCGACAACCTCGACCTCGAGATCGACGCCGAATCGTTCACGGTCTTCGTCGGGCCCTCCGGCTGCGGCAAGACCACGTCGATGCGGATGATCAACCGGATGATCACCCCGACCGCGGGAACGATCACGGTCGACGGCCGCGACATCGCCCAAACCGACGCGGTGAAGCTCCGACTCGGCATCGGCTACGTCATCCAGAGCGCGGGACTGCTGCCGCACCGCACGGTGGTCGACAACGTCGCGACCGTGCCGGTGCTGCGCGGCGACTCACGACGCAACGCCCGCAAGGCCGCGTTGGCGGTGCTCGAACGCGTCGGACTCGATCCGGCGCTGGCATCCCGCTATCCCGGGCAGCTGTCCGGCGGGCAGCAGCAACGCGTCGGGGTCGCGCGGGCGCTGGCCGCCGACCCGCCGATCCTGCTGATGGACGAGCCGTTCAGCGCCGTCGATCCCGTTGTCCGCGAAGACCTGCAGGCCGAGATGCAGCGCCTGCAGGCCGAGATGCGCAAGACGATCGTGTTCGTCACCCACGACATCGACGAGGCCGTCAAGCTCGGCGACCGGGTGGCCGTCTTCGGGCCGGGTGGCCGGTTGCAGCAGTACGACGCGCCCGACACGGTGCTGTCCGCGCCGGCCACCGATTTCGTCGCCTCGTTCGTCGGACGCGACCGCGGGTACCGCGGGCTGTCGTTCCGGACGGCAGATCAGGTTCCGCTGCACACCATCCGGACGGCGACCGAGAAGGAGTTGCCCGGGCTCCGGCTCGAACAAGGTGAATGGGTCCTGGTCGTCACGGATGCGGGCGTTCCGCGGGGCTGGATCGACGTCACCGGCGTCGAGGGGGCGCGGGCCGGACGGCCCGTCTCCGAATGCACTGCGGCGGGCGGATCCCTCTTCTCCCCCGGTGCCGACCTGCGGCAGGCCCTGGACGCGGCCATCTCCTCGCCGTCGGGCATCGGAGTGGCCGTCGACGCCGACGGCACGGTCACCGGCGGCATCCTCGGCTCCGAGGTGATCGCGAAGCTGGCCGAGCAGCGGGCAGCCGAGGATCGCGCGCGGGGTGAGCACTACTTCACTGCCCCACCGGCGACCCCGGACGGGCCGTGATCCCATGCGATGGCTCATCGACAACTTCTCGGTCGTCGTCGACCTGACGAAGACCCATCTCTATCTCGCACTGGTTCCACTGCTGATCGGGTTACTCATCGCGGTCCCGGTCGGGACCGCGATCCGGGGTGCGTCCTGGCTGCGGAAGATCACGCTGATCGTCGCGGGCATCGCGTTCACGATCCCGTCGCTGGCGTTGTTCGTGACGATCCCCTCCGTCGTCGGACTGCAGATCCTGGACCCGCTCAATGTGGTGATCGCGCTGACGATCTACTCCACCGCTTTGCTCATCCGTGCCGTGCCCGAGGCCCTCGACTCCGTTCCCGCCGACGTCGTCGACTCCGCCACCGCGATGGGTTTCACCCGGCTCCGCCGGGCCCTGACCGTCGAATTGCCCCTCGCGCTACCCGTTCTCGTCGCGAACGTGCGAGTGGTGGCGGTGACCAACATCTCTCTGGTGTCGGTGGGTTCGCTGATCGGGATCGGCGGTCTCGGCACGCTGTTCACCCAGGGCTACCAGCGAGACTATCCGGACCAGATCCTCGCCGGGATCATCGCGATCGTCGTTCTGGCCCTCGCGTTCGACCTGCTGCTGTTCCTGGTCGGGCGGGCACTGACACCGTGGACCCGGCAGCAGAAGGTCCGGCGCACGCCGCTGGTCGCGGGACAGTCGGCGGCCCCGGCCGCAGGGGAGGCTTCGTGAACATCTTCGGCGGCGCATGGGAGTACATCGTCGATCCGGGAAACTGGTCGGGCAGCACCGGAATCGGCGCCCGCATCCTCGAGCACCTCTGGTACAGCTTCCTGGCGGTCGCACTGTCCGCGGTGGTCGCGGTGCCGATCGGTCTGATCATCGGGCATCTGCGCAAGGGTGACGTGGTCGTGGTCGGTCTCGTCAACGCGCTCCGGTCGCTGCCGACACTGGGTCTGCTGACGTTTCTGGTGCTGCTGCTCGGACTGGGACTGATCCCGCCGATCCTCGCCCTGGTGATCCTCGGAATCCCGCCGGTGCTCGCGGGCACGTACGCGGGTGTTGCGAACGTCGACCGGACGGTCGTGGACGCCGCCCGCGCGATGGGGATGACCGAGTGGCAGGTCCTCACGCGTGTCGAGGCCCCGAATGCGCTGCCGCTCATGCTCGGCGGGCTGCGCAACGCCACCCTGCAGATCATCGCGACTGCTACGGTTGCTGCGTATGTCAATCTCGGCGGCCTGGGCCGCTACATCTTCGACGGATTGGCCCTGCGCCAGTACGACCGGGTGCTTGTCGGTGCGCTGCTCGTGACGATCCTCGCTCTGGTCGTGGACGGCCTGCTCGCGCTGGCGGTGTGGGCGTCCGTTCCCGGGACCGGCCGCCTGCGCCGCAACCCGAGCGCCCAACAGATCGCCGAACGCGCGTAATAGCGAACACGTCACCCAACGGCAAACACCCCGACACCGGAACCGTGGGTGCGGGTTCCGGATCGGGGTGCTCGACGGATTCTCGCTAGTCGGTGACGCCTTCTGCACGGGCAGCGGCGGCGACTGCCTCCGCGACAGCGGGGGCGACGCGAGGATCGAGCGGGCTGGGAACGATCTTGTCCACAGCCAGCTCGTCACCGACGACCGAGAGGATTGCCTCGGCGGCGGCGAGCTTCATACCTTCGGTGATCCGGCGGGCACCGGCATCGAGCGCACCCCGGAACACCCCCGGGAAGGCCAGCACATTGTTGATCTGGTTCGGGAAGTCACTGCGCCCGGTGGCCACGATCGCCGCATGCTTACGGGCGATGTCCGGGTGGATCTCCGGGTCCGGGTTCGACAACGCGAACACGATCGAATCCTGCGCCATGGTCGCGATCAGCTCCTCCGGCACGGTGCCCGCGGACACCCCGAGGAACACATCCGCGCCGTCGAGGGCTTCGGCGGTGCCGCCGCGGCGGCCGGCCGGGTTGGTGCGCGCGGCCAGATCGACCTTGACCTCGTTCAGGTCCTTGCGGTCGGCGGAGACGATGCCCTTCGAATCGAGCACCGTGACATCGGCGATCCCGGCGGCGAGCAGGATGTTCGCGCAGGCGACACCGGCGGCGCCGGCACCGGAGATGACGACCCGCAGCTGGTGGATGTCGCGGTCCTGGACCTTGACCGCACCCTTGAGGGCGGCCAGGACGACGATGGCGGTGCCGTGCTGGTCGTCGTGCATGACCGGGCAGTCCAGGGCCTCGATGACGCGCTTTTCGATTTCGAAGCAGCGCGGTGCGGAGATGTCCTCCAGGTTGACGGCCCCGAAGCTCGGGCGCAGCCGGATCAGGGTTTCGACGATCTCGTCGGGGTCCTTGGTGTCGAGGACCAGCGGGATCGAGTTCAGGCCCGCGAAGTTCTTGAACAGGGCGGACTTGCCCTCCATCACGGGAAGCGAGGCCCGCGGGCCGATGTCCCCGAGGCCGAGTACCGCGGAGCCGTCGGAGACGACGACCACCAGGCGGCTGGTCCAGGTGTACCGGTCGGCGAGGGTTTCGTCGGCGGCGATGGCGCGGGAGACCTGCGCGACGCCGGGCGTGTAGGCGATGGACAGGGCGCGCTGCGTATCGAGGGCGGTCGTGGTCTCAACCGAGAGCTTCCCCCCGATGTGGCCGGCGAAGATCTCCTCGTCGGTCAGCTCGACCTTCTGCGGTGTGGTGGGTTCGGACACGATGGACACGATGACACTCCTGCTAAGTCCAGGCTCACTCGGGGCCGGGTTACTGAGAAGTAACCGTGAGGATCGGCGCTGATCCTCACAGTTGCTCCACGAACGACAACTGAGGGTGAAGCTTCCGGGGTGCGCGATCACGATGGCCGCAGAACGTCCGAAGCGTCATGGCACGGGCGGGTGAGCCCTGGCAACACTGCCATAAACCCCCGCCGAAGGGCGGTGGCGCCGACGTCGGAGTGGTGCTAAGTCTGGCACGAATATCGATGCACAATCAAATTGCCACGACAGTCAGATGTCTCACGTTTTCTGGCCTCTACCTGTGAGAACAAGTTACCGATGGGTCACTGTGAGAGCCGGTTTCACATAACGGGCCGAGCGTCCGTCAACCCCACCACTGGGTAGCCAGCAGAAGCGCCGCCGCCGCGAGGACGGCGACGGATGCGACCATGGCGACGAGACCGTCGCGGCGGTCCGCAATCCGCTGCGCCACGATCACGAACACGGACGCGACCACGTGCGCGGTGATGGAGATCGTCCCCGGGCCGGGAAAGCCCCGGCCGCCGCCCACGTAGGCGGAGCCGATCACGACGAGGCAGAGGATCACCACGCCGGCGGCGACGGCCCCGCTGAGGGCGCGCAGCGCGCGGACGACGAGAGGGCTGCGTCGCGGTTCGGTGGCCGTCACCGTCCTCGGAAGGGTGGGACCGTAGGGGTCGTACCGCTCGAACTCGTGCGTGTTCATGCCGAGACCACCTGTACGCCGGATGCTTTCGAGACGAGGGTGTCGAATTCGTCGGCGTCCGTCGTGAACTCGCCGAGCCGGATGGCCTTGTTCGTGCCGTGATAGTCGGAGGAGCCGGTGACGACCAGACCGAGCTCGTCGGCCAGTTCCTGCAGAACCCGAGTGTCGTCCGACGAGTGGTCGGGGTGGTGCACCTCGAGCCCGTGCAAACCGGCTCCCGCCAGGTCGCGGACGTGATCGAGCGACAGCAGCCGTCCCCTCGTGCGGGCCCGTCCGTGGGCGAGGACGCTCACTCCCCCGGCCTCCGCCACCAGTTGCACGGCGTCGTCGAGGGGGGTATCGGACTTGTCGACGAAGTACCGGCCGCGCGGGGCCAGCAGATCCACGAACGCCTCACCGACGCTGCCGACCACACCGGCGCGCATCAGAGCCCTGGCCAGGTGTGGGCGTCCCGCCGCGGGTCCCGCTTCCGCGAGCACCTCGTCGGCGTCGATGGGCAGACCGTCCTCCATCATCAACTCCGCCATCGCGCGGATTCGCACGATCCGCTCGTTCCGCAACCGTTCCCGCTCGCGTGCGAACGCCGCGTGCGCGGGATCGAACAGGTAGGCGAGGAGATGCACCGCAACCGGGCGTCCGTCCTCACCGCGGCCCTCGCAGGACATCTCCATGCCCCGCACCAGCGCGAGCCCCGCAGGCAACGCCGCGACCGCCTCGGCCCACCCCGCGGTCGTGTCGTGATCGGTGATCGCCACGATGTCGAGTCCTGCTGCCCCCGCGGCGCGCACCAGGTCCGCCGGGCTGTCGGTTCCGTCGGAGGCCGTCGAATGGGTGTGGAGATCGATGAGCACCAGACCAGTCTGTCAGGTGTCGCGGCACGGGGTCCGAGCGTGCGGCCCGGAAGCCTGGCGTGTCGTGCGACGCCGCCGGTCCGGAGCGGGTGCTGACGTACGATTCACCAGCAGCGTTTCCGACTCGCCGGTGAAAGGGAGGGCCCCGTGCCGTCTGTGCCCTCGCTCCCCAAGCGTGGCAGCGACAAGGATCAGCGCAGCGGTGACAAGGACCCGGGCCCCAGGATCCGCATCCCGACCGCGCGCGCCATCGTCGACTGCGGTGTGTACGTCGACGGCACGAGGCTCCCCGGAAAATACACGCACCAGGCCGCGATGGCCGAGGTCCGCAAGCGGGGCCGAGGGTTCGTGTGGGTCGGGTTGCTCGCCCCCGACGAGGGGCAGATGGAAAGCGTGGCCGAGACGTTCGGGCTGCACGAGTTGATGGTCGAGGACGCCGTCCACGCCCACCAGCGGCCGAAGCTGGAACGCTACGACGACGTGCTGTTCCTGGTGTTGCGGACGGTCAACTACGTGCCTCACGAGTCGGTGGCGACGGCCAGCGAGATCGTGGAGACCGGCGAGATCATGGTGTTCGTGGGCGCCGACTTCGTCATCACCGTCCGGCACGGCGACCATTCCCCGCTCGCGAACGTCCGCCACGCGCTGGAGGCGAACCAGGAGCGCCTCGCCCTGGGCCCGTACGCGGTGCTGCACGCGGTCGCGGACCACGTGGTGGACACCTACCTCGAAGTCACCCAGGCCATCGAAGAGGACGTCGACGGCATGGAGGAGGCGGTGTTCAGCCCGCGCAGCAGCGTCGCGGTCGAACACATCTACCTCCTCAAGCGCGAGATCGTCGAACTCCGCAAATCGGTGAACCCGCTGTCCAACCCGCTGCTGCGGCTGACGCGGGCACCGGGCAATCCGGTGCCGAAGGAGATCCGCCGCTACTTCCGCGACGTCCTCGACCACCACACCACCGTCGCCGAGCGGATCGCCGAATACGACGAGGTCCTCAGCTCACTCGTCGACGCCGCCCTCGCCAAGATCGCCGTGCAGCAGAACACCGACATGCGCAAGATCTCGGCGTGGGTGGCCATCGCGGCCGTGCCGACGATGATCGCGGGCATCTACGGCATGAACTTCGACAACATGCCCGAATTGCATTGGCAGTACGGCTATCACGGCGTGGTATTCGTGATCGCATCGGTGACGGTGGCCCTGTTCGTCACGTTCCGCCGGAACCACTGGCTCTAGAGGGACGCGGCACCGCGGTACGGATCGCGGACGTCGATGCCCGCCTCCGTCCAGGCGTCGCGCAGTGCCCCGGCGCCGCGCAGCCGGACCCACGCCGCTTCGGTGCCGGTGAGCGGCACGACAGCGAGGAACCGCACGGCCTCCGCGGGTTCGGGCAGCGGGAGGTCCGGGACGGTCGATTCACCGAGCAGCACGGCGGTGAACGGTGCGTCCTTCCACAGCGGCTCCCCCAGGTCGAGCAGCGCGTCCTCGACGAGAACCACCCCTTCCACCGACGGCGCCGCCGCCAGGACCGCGAGGGTCCGCGCAACTCCCGATGCCACCCCGGCCCCACCGCGCAGGGTGAGGATCAGTTCGGCGCGGGGGCCACGGAGCGGGTCGGCCACCAGTTCGCCGGGGTCGCCCATCGGGTGCCGGGAGCACCCCAGGGTCACGTAGCGCACCAGCCCCTCTTCGTCGGGTGCGAACCGCAGCACGTCCAGCGGCTCGACGCCCAGGAACGTCACCGATGCCGCAGTCGGCTCCGGTCCCCCGATCTGCCCCAGCAGGTGCGCGCGAACGGAGGCCACAACGCTGTCAGTCACCCCGCAATCAAACCACCGAAGCCGCTCACCCGTCCTCCGGCCTCGCGAGCCGGTAGCGTCGGACCATGGTCTCGGTACTCGCAGTGTCCGACGAGACGATCGAGTCGCTGTGGAGTTCGCAGGTGCGTGCCATGGACGTCGACCTGATCCTCGGTGCGGGCGATCTCCCGTTCGACTACCTGGAATATCTGATCGACGCGCTCGACGCGCCGTGCGTCTTCGTGCCGGGCAACCACGACGCCGACCTGTCCGGCTACTCCGCGGGACGTGTCGGATGGATGCGGGCGGGTCTGCCCTCGGCGTGGCCGGGACCCTGCGGCGCGGTCAACGCGGACGGCCGGATCGTGCGGATCGCGGGCCTGCGCATCGCCGGTCTGGGTGGATCGATCCGCTACAACGACGGCCCCAACCAGTGGACCGAGCGGCAGCAGCGGCGGCGGGCGCGCAACCTGGCGCTGACGAGTGCGTGGCACGCGCGCCGCTCGGGTGTGTCCGGCGTCGACGTGCTGCTCACGCACAGCCCGCCGCGCGGAGTGGGCGACCAGGAGGATCCACCGCACCGGGGTTTCGAGTGCTTCGAGACCCTGGCGGGCAGGTTGCAGGCCCGCGTCATGATCCACGGGCACGTCCACCCGTACGGCCGGGCGGCCGAGGACCGCACACTCGGCGCGACGACGGTGATCAACACCGTGGGATTCACCCTGATGGAGTTGGCCCCGGGCGCCGACCCCACCATCGTCAGGCGCCGGCATGGCACGTGACACCGGATTCCCCGCCGCCGACGCGGAAAACGACTTCACCCGCCAGCGCCGCCGCGCCGAGTTGTCGCGGCTGGTCAGCTGGCTGCGCCGCGAACCGGACGACGTCAACGAGATCCTGCCGTTCGACGAGGTGGTCGCTGCCGTCGGCCGGGTCGGGGAACGGTCGCTCGGCCTGCAGGTGATCCCGGTCAACTCCATCGTCGGGAGCGTCGACCGGACCCGCGACTTCGACCGGTTCTTCCGGCCCACGTCCACCCGGGTGCGCGAGCGCTGGCAACGGCTGGCGGCCGCGCAGCGCCGGGGGGAGTCGGTGCCGCCGATCCAGGTGTATCGGATCGGGTCCATGCACTTCGTCAGCGACGGCCACCACCGCGTCTCCATCGCGTACGCGATGCACTGGAGCACGATCGACGCCTACGTCACCGAGATCCAGACCAAGATCTCCCCCGACGGGATCGCGCAGCGCGGCGACCTGGTCATCAAGGACCACCGCCGCCTGTTCCTCACCCGGGTGCCGCTCAGCGGGCCCCAGCGGGCGGCCGTGGTCGTCACCGATCCCTGGGAGTACGCCGAGATCAGCCAGAGCGTCGAGGCCTGGGGTTTCCGGCTCATGCAGGAGGTGGGCGAATTCCTCAGCCGTGAAACCGTGGCCCGGCGCTGGTTCGGTGAGGAGTTCCTGCCGGTGGTCCGGATGCTGCGGGCCGCGGAGATGCTGCCCGACCACACCGACGCCGAGGCCTACCTGTGGGTGGCGCGGGAGCGGTACCGCCTTGTGCGCCAGCATGTCTGGAACGACGAGATCATCGCCGAGCTCAGCCACCTCGCACCGCGCAGGCACAAACCGGCTAGCCCGTGAACCGCACGACACGCTCGGGCGCCTCGGGGTGCGCGAACTTCAACAGTCGCCTGCCCTCCGCCTCGATCGCGGTGCGATGCGTCTTCGCGATGGTCGCCAACGGCTCCACGTCGAGTACCGCACGGGACTTCTCGACCACCGTCGTGGTGAACGCCGCGACCCTGCCGTTCACCAGGACGGCAGGTTTGATGATGCCGTTCTGGGTGAAGACCTTCTTCCGCACGTCGTCGTCGAGGAGGCGTCCGCGGTCCGCGTGCGAGAGCAGCACGTTGTCGAACGGCGCGAGGATGCGGACGGGGGCGGGGGTGCCCGGGTCCGGCCGGGGTGCGTCGGGAAGGTCGAAGAGTTCCGGACCCGCTTCGCCCTGGAACACCCGGAGTTCCGGCCGCAGCCGGTCGAAGACCTCCCCGAGCCGCGTCAGCCCCGACCAGGCCTGGGCGTCCCGCGCGCTCGCCGGGCCGAACGCGGCGAGGTAGCGCAACAGCATCGTGTCGATGGACGGCGCGGCGGACAGTGGACGACCCACCCACGACTCCAGCGTCGACAGCGCCGGTTGCCCGGACCTGCCCCAGAGCCCGCGCGGTGGAACCTGGACCATCGGGACCAGTCCCCGCACCCCGTGGGCGAGCGCGGCCCCGTCACGGCCGGGGAACCGCTCCTCGAGCAGGGGCCGCATCTGCGACTGCGTGCGGGGTTCGTCGCGCACCAATTCACGTCCCGCGGCGGCGAGGGCGCCGAGGTCGATCCCGTCGAGACCGGACCGGTGCTGTGTGTTGGTGTGTAGGTCGCGGTCGAGCAGCGGTTGCGTGAGCGGACGGAACGAGAGCGCGTCCGTGGCCGACAGGGCGAAGACCGTGCCGCGCATCGCGACAATCCGCACCACCGCGCGGTTCTCGATGAGGTCCGACAGCGACTCGGCGCGGAATCGTGTCAACCGCGTCCACAGTGCGAAATACGGCGGGGCCGGAGCCTGGGCTTGCAGTCCGCAGAGGTGCTCGATCATGTCGAGGGCGGACGCGTCCGAACGGCTCAGCAGCGATTGCCGGGCCAGTGTGGCCCGGCCCAACGCTCGATTCGACATGCGTTGAGACCCCACCGTGAACCCCTTCGTTAGTTAGCCCCAGTACCGTATTTGATTACGCCGTTCACCGACCCCTACAGGAGGACCCCATGGCCGCCGGATCGACAACCGCAGCCAGGGCTCTCCTGCCCGTCATGTGCTTCGTCGTGATGATTGTCGCCGTTCTGCAAACGTTGGTGGTGCCGATCGTCGGGACCATCGGCTCGCAACTCGACGTCGGCCCCACCGCCGTCGGCTGGCTCCTCACCGCGAACCTCCTCGCGGCCGCCACCGCGACGCCCGTCCTCGGCCGCCTGGCCGATCTCCGCGGCAAACGGCCCGTCCTGCTCGGGGTGCTCGTGGTCGTGCTGCTCGGTTCCCTCATCGGTGCGTTGTCGACGTCGGTAGGAGTGCTGATCTTCGCCCGCGTGCTCCAGGGCGTGTCGTTCGCGCTGTTCCCGATCGGCATCGCGGTCCTGCGTGACGAACTTCCCGCCGAGAAGCTGACCGGGGCGATGGGGATCTTCTCCGGCACCCTCGGATTCGGCGGATGCTTCGGCATCGTCCTCACCGGTGTGCTGGTCTCCGACGGCGCCGACTTCCACCGCATCTTCTGGCTGTCCTCGGCCATCACCGCCGCCGGACTCGTCCTCGCCTGGATCGCCATCCCCCGCCGCCCGCGCACCGGAACCGGATCCATCGACTGGATCGGCGCGGCCGCTCTGGCCGCCGGCCTGGTCCTCGTCCTGCTGCCGCTCGCCGAGGGCGGCACCTGGGGCTGGACGTCCCCCGTCACCATCGTCAGCGGAATCGCCGGAATCCTGGTCCTGATCGGCTGGTTCCTCTTCGAACGCAGGATCACCGACCCACTCGTCGCGCCCCGGCTGCTGACCAACCCGCCCGTCCTCGTCACCCACCTGTCCGCGCTCGTGGTCGGCATGTCGATGTTCGTGATGTTCCTGGGCAGCTCGTACTTCGTCCAGACCCCGCGCGCGGTGGCCGGATACGGCTTCGGGGCCACCGTCCTCGAGGCCAGCACCGTATACCTGCTGCCGGGCGCGATCAGCGGCGTCCTCGCCTCGATCCTCAGCGGAAAACTGATCCACCGCTTCGGATCCCGCGCCGTCCTCATCGCCGCGAGCGTCGTCGGCGTCAGCGGTTTCGTCGTGTTCGTCTTCGCCCACGACCGCACGTGGGAAGTCATCGCGGCCATCCTGCTGGTCAACACGTACATCAGCCTCGCGTACGCGTCGCTGCCGTCACTGCTCGTGGCCGAGGTCCGGCAGGACGAGACCGGCGTCGCGAACAGCATCAATTCCATCGCCCGGTCCGTGGGCAGTTCCGTCGCCAGCGCGCTGCTCGCGACCCTGCTCGCCGGCATCACCATCGACGGAACGGACGTCCCGACCGAATCGGCGTACGTGATCGCGTTCGTCGTCGGCGCGACCGCCGCCGCCCTCGCCGGGCTGCTGCCGTTCTTCGGGATCACGCGCACCACCCGCACCCCCTCCGACGAGGAGGAGGACGAGGTCCACGCGACCGCCCTCGCGGCCGAGTGGGGCACCGTCGGTGGCCTCGGCGGAGCGAACACCCGCGGTTCGGGTGAGCGCCCCGCTCAACGGGTGAGGTTCGCTCCCGAATCCTGATCGAACAGGGCGATCTTCGCCCGGTCGAACCACAGTTCCACCGGCCTGCCGTGCGCCGCGGACGATTCGGTCGACAACCGGGCGACCAGCTGCCCGCCGCCCGCGACCGCGGTACCCGAGTCTGCGGCGAGCTCCTCGAGTTCCCGGGAGGTCACCTGCGGCCCCTCCGCCGTGAAATAGGCGTACTTGTCCGAACCCATCGACTCGAGCACCTCGATGTTGGCCGTGAAGGTGCCACCGGCCGCTCTCTGCCCCTCGTCGACGAGCCCCACGTCCTCGAAGTGCTCGGGACGGATCCCGACGACGACGTCCTTCGCCGTGTTCGACGACCCGATCTTGTCGCGTGTCTCCGGGGGCAACGTGAACTCGCCGAGCGGCGTCGACACCCCGTCGGCGGTGAGCTGCCCCGGGAAGAAGTTCATCGACGGCGAGCCGATGAACCCGGCGACGAACAGGTTGTTCGGGTGGTCGTACAGATCCTGCGGCGCCCCGATCTGCTGAACCACACCGCCCCGCAGCACCACCACCCGATCGCCGAGGGTCATCGCCTCGGTCTGGTCGTGCGTGACGTACACCGTGGTGGTGCCGAGTCGCTGTTGCAGCCGGGCGATCTCGGTGCGCATCTGGACGCGGAGTTTGGCGTCGAGGTTCGACAGCGGCTCGTCCATCAGGAACGCCTTGGGGCTGCGGACGATCGCCCGGCCCATCGCGACCCGCTGCCGCTGTCCGCCCGACAGATTGGCCGGTTTGCGATCGAGGTGCTGGGTGAGGTCGAGGATCTTGGCGGCGTTGTCCACCTTCGCCGCGATGTCCGACTTCGACATCTTCGCCAGGGTCAGCGGGAACGCGATGTTCTGCCGCACCGTCATGTGCGGGTACAGCGCGTACGACTGGAACACCATCGCGATGTCGCGGTCCTTCGGCGCCTTCTCGTTGACCCGCTCCCCCGCAATGCGCAGTTCACCGGACGAGATGTCCTCCAGGCCGGCGATCATGTTGAGAGTGGTCGACTTTCCGCACCCGGACGGTCCGACCAGAATGATGAATTCGCCGTCGGCGATCGTGATGTCGACGTCGCTCACCGCCTTGGCGCCGTCCGGGTACAGCTTCGTCACCTTGTCGAGCACGATTTCGGCCACAGAAACTCCTTCATAGTTTCGACCCTGCAAGCAGGTCTCAGCCCTTCACCGCGCCGGAGGTCAGACCGGCCACGATGCGTCGTTGGAAGAACAGCACGAAGATGATGATCGGGATCGTGATCACCATCGCGGCTGCGGCGATCGAGCCCGTCGGCTCCTCGAACTGGGAGGCGCCGGTGAAGTTCGCGATCGCGGCCGGCGCGGTGATGGACCGTTCCGTCGAGGTCAGCGAGATCGCGAACAGCAGGTCGTTCCAGCAGAAGATGAAGACCAGGATCGCGGCGGTGACGATGCCCGGCGCCGCCAGCGGGGCCACGACCTTCCGGAACGCCTGAGCCGGTGTGGCGCCGTCCATCTTGGCCGCCTTCTCGAGCTCCCAGGGGATCTCCTTGAAGAAGGCGGACAACGTGTAGATGGCCAGCGGCAGCGCGAACGTGATGTACGGGAGGATCAGACCCGCCCAGGTGTCGAACAGCCCGAGCCTGCGCTCGATGTCGAACAGCGGGCTCACGAGGGAGATCTGCGGGAACATCGCGATCAGCAGGGCCACGCCGACCAGCAGCTTCTTGCCTGGGAAGTCCAGCCGGGCAATGGCGTAGGCGGCCATGGTGCCGATGACGACGGCGATCACCGTGGAGATGAGCCCGATGCCGATGGAGTTGATCAGCGCACTGGTGAAGGCGTTGGTCTGGAAGATCCCGCGGTAGTTGTCGAGTGTCCACTTCTGCGGAATGAACTTGCCGTCCTTGATCGTTCCCGCGGGCTTGAACGACAGGCTGGCGATCCACAGCACCGGGACCAGTGCGTAGAGCAGGACGAGCAGGTTGACCACGGACCAGCTGATCTTGCGGCGAGGTGTGTCGACGACGGCCATGGCTATCGGTTTCCTTCCGTGTCGGACCCGGGAGCCGAGGCGCCGAACAGCTTGATGAACACGAACGCGAGCAGCGCGACGCAGAGGAAGATGAGGACGCTGATCGCGGAGCCGATTCCGAGGTTGAATGCCTTGAACAGGTTGTCGTAGCCGAGGATCGACAGTGATCCGGTGTCGTTGGCGCCCTTGGTGAGGACGTAGATGTTGTCGAAGATCCGGAACGCGTCGAGCGTGCGGAACAGCAGCGCCACCAGGATTGCCGGTTTCATCAGCGGCAGGATGATCCGCACCAGCCGCGTCCACGCCCCGGCGCCGTCGACCTGAGCGGCCTTGAGGAGGTCGTCGGGGACGAGGGCCAGTCCGGCGAGCAGCAGCAGCGCCATGAACGGCGTCGTCTTCCACACCTCGGCGAGCACGATGATCGCAAGCGACGGAATCTGCTGCGTCAGCGGGGCGCTGCCGTCGGGCAACAGGTTGGCGAGATACCCGGTGCCCGGCGTCCACGCGTAGTACCAGCTGTACGCGGCGGCCACGGTGACGATGCCGTACGGGATCAGCACCACCGTCCGCACGATGCCCTTCCCGACCAGCGTCCGGTGCATCACGAGCGCCAGGATCAGGCCCAGGACGAACTCGATCACCACCGACACGACCGTGATGCCCACCGTCACCGCGAAGGCCTGCCACCAGTACGCGTCCGACAGCACCGACACGTAGTTCGCGAGGCCCACGAATTTGCGGTCGTCGGGGAAGCGGAGGTCGTAGCGCTGCAGGCTCAGCCACACCGCGTAGACGACGGGGTAGGCCGTCACCGCGACCATGAGGATCGCGGCGGGAGCCACCAACCACAACCCCAGTCTGCGTTCGGCCTTCTTCCCTTCCGAGATCTGCTTCTTCGACGCGACTTTCGGCTCTTCGGCCCGGTCCGCCTGCACGGTTTCGGTCGTCACGGGATCAGCCCTTCCGAGTTGACCGCCTTGCGTACCTGTTCGGCGAGTTCGTCGACGGTGCGCGGCGGGTCGATGTCACCGACCGGATTCAGCGTGTCGGTGATCAGGGTCGAAATGCTCTGGTACGCCGGTGACACCGGGCGGACGGATGCTGTCTCGAGGCTCTCCCGCACCTCACGCCACGCCGGGTACGCCTCCTGGAACGCCGGGTCGTCGTACAGGCTCGCCAACGTCGGCGGCACACCACCGTTGACGGCGTTGTTGCGCTGGTTCTCCTCGTTCCGCAGGCATGACACCGCCTCGAACGCCAGGTCCGGATGCTGGCTGGTCTTCGCGACCGCGATGTTGAATCCGCCGATCGTCACCTCGGCCGGTCGCCCGGGGATCACCGACGGGTACGGCGCCGGGAGGAAGTTCTGCTGACCGTCGACGGTGAGCACCGTGTTACCTGTGTCCACGGACGTCGGGTTGCCCTTCTCGTCGATGAACGGCAGGTCCCCCTTCTCCGCGTTCTCGATCATGCCCGGCAGCACGAACGGCCAATTGACCTCGAACGCAGCCTTTCCGCTCTCCATCCCCAGCCGGGACGACGCCTCGTCGCCCTGGGACACCGACGGGTCGGCACCCTCTGCGGTGGCCACCCGCTTCATGACCTCGAGCGCCTTCAGCGCGGCGTCACCGTCCGCGACCGTCACGGTGGTCCCGTCCTCGGCGACGACGGACCCGCCCGCGCTCGCGAGCAGGGTGTTGAACCACACCATCAGGCCCTCGTACTGCTTGCCCTGCACCCCGATCCAACTGGGCCGGCCCTCCGCGGCCAGGCCCTCCGCGATGTCGATCATCTGATCCCACGTCTGCGGCGGCTGCCCGTCCGGCATGAGGTCCTTGCGGTACCACAGCAACTGGGTGTTGGTGTTCAGCGGCGCGGCGTACAGCTGGTCCTGCCACTTCGCGGATTCGAGGGGGCCTTCGAGCGTGCCCTCGCTGACCTCCGCCGCGATGCCGGGCGGGAGCGGCACCGCCCAGCCGGCCTCGGCGAACTCGGCGGTCCACACCACGTCGAGTGTCATGATGTCGAGTGACGTGTCGTTTCCGGTGAGCCGGCGGGCCAGCTGGAGCCGCTGATCGTCCGCGCCCTTCGGCAGCGTGCGCTGCTCCACGGTGTACCGGCCGCCGGCCGCCGCCGTGCAGTTGGCCGCGGCCTCCGCATACTGTTCGGCGCCGTCGGCAGCCGTGTAGAAGCTGAGGACGATGCCCTCTTCGGACGACCCGCACGCAGCCAGCAGGGGAACGGTGAGGACGGCGGCGGCACCGATCAGTCCCCACTTCAGCGAGCGTCCGGGCTTGGTGCGATGCAGCACAGCCGCCTCCTCGAGCGGCCCCTCACGGATCCAGTCGCTGTACGGCTGGGCACGCGGGCCCGCACATTTGTTCCTGCCGGAACGCGCACTCCACCGACAGGTCACGGTTTCGGCGCGGGCCTGGGCCCACGCATTGCGCCGTAAACCTATCCGACATCGTCGGCGAACTGGGTGAAATCGCCGCGAACGTCGCGAATGGGACGCAATCCGTGACCCGACCGCAACCCGCAGGTCGAGGCGGGAGCGCCGATCAGAGCGCCAGTTTGGCCAGCATGTCCCGGGCCTTCTCCGCCGACTTCGGCTCGCACAGCACGTCGTACCGCCCGGCGACCAGCTGCATGGTCGACGCGAAGTCCCGGGTTCCCCGCGTCGCCGCGTACGGGATCGTCGTGGAGATCAGCCCGAAAATGATGCCGCCGACGATGCCGACGACGAGCGGCGCCAGAAAACCGCCCGTGACGATGCCCAGCAGCAACCCGAAGAACACGCCGAGCCAGGCCCCCGAAACAATGCCCCCGCCAATCACTTTCGCCCAGGTGAGACGGCCCAGCACCCGCTCGACCTGCATGAGGTTGACACCCACGATGGTGACGTCCTCCACCGAGAATTCCTGATCGGAGAGGTAGTCGACGGCGCGCTGCGCCTCCGCGTACGTGGGATACGAACCGATGGGCCAGCCCGTGGGGGGTTCCGGCAGAGCCCCACGCCGCGCCCCATTGGACTGTCCGAGTGGATTCGTCATCGTCAGCTGGTCTCCTCGTGTGGTTCTCTCAGGATCGGTCCTGTGAGAACCATTCTGCCTGCTGAGGCTATTTCGCGTCGGGTCGCACGAACTCGGTGGTCCGTTTCATACCCGCGGCGCGACCCTTGGCGGAGATCACGAGCGCCATCTTGCGACTCGCCTCGTCGATCATCTCGTCGCCGAGCATGACGGCACCGCGACCGCCGCCGGCCGCGGAGGTGTGGAACTCGTAGGCGTCCAGGATCAGTTCGGCGCGGTCGTAATCGTCCTGACGGGGGCTGAACACATCGTTCGCCGCCTCGATCTGGGTGGGATGCAGCACCCACTTGCCGTCGAAGCCGAGTGCGGCCGTGCGCTGCGCCGACCGGCGGAACGCCTCCACGTCGCGGATCTGGAGATAGGGACCGTCGATGGCCTGCACCCCGTGCGCGCGGGCGGCCATCAGGATGGTCATCAGGATGTGGTGGTAGGCGTCGCCACGGTCGTAGCCGTCCGGTTGCTCCCCGACGACCAGCGTGCGCATGTTGATGCTCGCCATGAAGTCGGCGGGACCGAACACCAGGGTCTGCACGCGGGGGCTGGCCGTCGCGATGGCGTCGATGTTGGTGAGCCCGATCGCATTCTCGATCTGCGGCTCGATACCGATCCGGCCCACCTCGAGCCCGTTGGCCTTCTCTATCTGGGTCAGCAGCAGGTCGAGGGCCTGAACATGACTGGCGTCCGGCACTTTCGGCAGCAGGATCGCGTCGAGGTGGGCGCCCGCGCGTCCCACGACCTCGACGACGTCGGCGTACGTCCACTCGGTGGTCCAGTCGTTGACCCGCACCACCTTGATCTGGTCGCCCCACCCATCCTCGGCGAGCGCCTCGGCGATGGTGCCGCGCGCTTCCTGCTTGGCGAGCGGCGCCACCGCGTCCTCGAGGTCGAGGAAGATCTCGTCCGCGGGCAGCCCCTTCGCCTTGTCGATCATCTTGCGGCTGCTGCCCGGAACGGCGAGCACCGATCGCCGTGGCCTGTAGACGGAACTCATGACGGACGATCCTCCACTTTCGCAGGTGTTCGATTCCCTGTATTTCTGTACAAGGATCTAGCCTGGCAATCATGGCAGCTGCGAACAAGGTTTTTGCAGCCAGGCTGGCCGGCCTGGTGGTGCTCGGCCCCGACGGGGAGTCGATCGGCCGCGTCCGGGACGTGGTGATCACCGCGCGCGTCGGCCGGCAGCAGCCGCGCGTCCTCGGACTGGTCATCGAATTGTTCACGCGCAAACGCATCTTCGTCCCGATGCTCCGCGTCACCGCCATCGAACCGAGCTCGGTGACACTCACCACCGGCAACGTCAGTCTGCGCCGATTCCAGCAGCGGCCCGGCGAGGTGCTCGCCCTCGCCCAGGTGGCGGATTCCCACGTGCGCGTGGACGACCCGGAACTCGAGGAGCTGCGGGACGCCGACATCATCGTCGTCGATCTGGGCATCGAGCAGACCCGCACCCGGGACTGGGTGGTGTCGAAGGTCGCGGTGCGCGGGCACCGCGGCCGACTCGGTCGCCGCGCCGCCATGCACGTCGTCGAGTGGCAGCACGTCCAGGGCCTCACACAGACCGACCTGGCGATGCCCGGCCAGGGCGTCTCGGCACTGCTCACGCAGTTCGAGGGCATGCGCGCGGCCGACGTCGCGAACGCGATGCGGCTCCTGCCGGAGAAACGCCGCCACGAACTCGCCCTCGCACTCGACGACGAACGTCTCGCCGACGTCGTCCAGGAACTGCCCTCCGACGACCAGACGGACCTGCTCATGCACCTCGAGGTCGAGCGCGCCGCGGACGTCCTCGAGGCCATGGACCCCGACGACGCCGCCGACCTCCTCGGTGAACTTCCCGAGACCGAGGCCGAATCGCTGCTGCAGCTGATGGACCCCCAGGACTCCGAGCCGGTCCGCCGGCTGCTCGAGCACTCCCCCGACACCGCGGGTGGTCTGATGACTCCGGAGCCGGTGGTCCTCACCGCCTCGACGACGGTCGCCGAGGCGCTGGCCCGTGCCCGGATCTCGGACGTCACCCCCGCTCTCGCGAGCATGGTGTTCGTCGTCCGCCCACCGACCGCGACGCCGACGGGCCGCTACCTCGGTTGCGTGCACCTGCAGAAACTGCTGCGGGAACCGCCCGCGAGCCTGGTCGGCGGACTGCTCGACACCGACATGCCGCGGCTGGCACCCGAGGATTCCCTGACGTCTGTGACCCGCTACTTCGCCACTTACAACCTGGTGTGCGGGCCGGTGGTCGACGCCGAGGACCACCTGATCGGGGCGGTCACCGTCGACGATGTCCTGGACCACCTCCTCCCCGAGGACTGGCGTGAAGAGGAGATCGACGGATGAGCGAGAAGTCAGCCAGCGCGGCCGCCCGGAGCCTGTCCGACCGGCAGCGCCTCGACACCCCGCGGGGTACCCGCCGCTTCCGGGTCACGTACGACGTGGAGGCCGTCGGCCGGGCCAGCGAGAACTTCGCCCGGTTCCTCGGCACGGGCCGCTACCTGATGATCCAGACGGTGGTGGTGATCGTCTGGATCATCATCAACGTCTTCGCCGTCCGTTTGCAGTGGGACCCGTACCCGTTCATCCTGCTCAACCTGGCGTTCTCCACCCAGGCCGCGTACGCGGCTCCGCTGATCCTGCTGGCGCAGAACCGCCAGGAGAACCGCGACCGCGTCTCTCTCGAGGAGGACCGCTCGCGCGCCGAGCAGACGAAGGCGGACACCGAGTTCCTCGCCCGGGAACTGGCCGCGCTGCGCATCGCGATCGGCGAGGTCGCCACCCGCGACTACCTGCGGCGCGAGCTCGACGAGATCAAGTCGCTGCTGGGCGACGACGAAGACACCCGCACCCGGCGCAAATGAGGGTCGGCAAATCCCCGCAAACTCCGGCAGGGTCGATCACGTATATGTAACGTCAGTCACATCTTCTCGGATGTATGCGGTGTGCGAAAGCGAAGAGCACCGCAGGGGGTGATCGAGTGCGGATACGTGGACTGTTGACGGTGACTGCCCTGACAGTGGGCGCAGTTGCCACCCTCGGGTCCTCGACCGGCGGTTCTGCTGTGAGTGGAGCGTCCGTGGGCACTTCCGCGTTCGGTTCCACGACGGGAGCGACGACACTCACGGCGGCGTCGATCACGCCGGGAACCACGCCCCAGGCCGCGTACTTCCCGCCGTCGGGAATCGTGGCGCCGACACCGCGGGTCGCCCGGTCGCAGCGGGCCGCTCCCCCGCCGCCCGCGCCCGCACCGCTGCCCGCCGTGACAAATCCCACATCCCCGACGTCGCCGTCCGGCACCGGGCTCATCGCCGCACCGGTGATCCTGAGCGCTCTGGGCATCCCGGAGATCGTGCTCAACGCGTACCGATCCGCGGAACTCGAGATGATGGCGGAGTCCCCGAAGTGCGGTCTGCCGTGGCATCTGCTGGCCGGTATCGGCCGCATCGAATCGGGTCACGCCGGCGGCGGCCGGACCGACTCGGTCGGCACCACGATCACCCCGATCCTGGGTCCCGTTCTCGACGGCAGACTGGCCGGCAACGAGGTCATCCGAGACACCGACCGCGGCGCCACGGACGGCGACCCCGGGCACGATCGCGCCGTTGGACCGATGCAGTTCATTCCCTCCACGTGGGCCAAGTACGCCTCCGACGGCAACGCGGACGGTGTGGCCGATCCGAACAACGTGTTCGACGCGACGCTGGCGGCCGCCCGGTACCTCTGCTCGGGTGGTCTCGACCTCCGCGATCCGCTCCAGGAGACCCGCGCGGTCCTGCGGTACAACAACTCTGCCGCGTACGCCGCCAACGTCATCACCTGGTCGAACGCCTACCGGAACGGGGGAACTCCGACGCCGAGCCAGTTGTCGGAGTCGGCGTCGCCGTCGCCCGGACGTCTCGCCGACGCCGCCGCGGCCGAATCGGACCTTCCACGCGATCTCGCGACCACCCCGCAGCCGTCCACGGACGGCGCGGCCACTCCCGCGACGCCCGCTCCGGCCCCGCCGATTCCCGGACTCCCGCCGCTGCCGCAACTGCCCTGTCTGATCTTCTGCCCGCCCGCCGACCCCGGCGTCCCGGCATCCGTCACGCCCGGCCCGGTCGAGCCCGCCCCGGGCGCCCCTCCGGCCGACGTCGTTCCCCGGTAGTCACCTCCGCCTCCGCCGCGCGCTCTGCTTGCAGGGCGCGCGGCGGAGTGTTCCGGTGTCCGGATCGTGACGCACCGACCGGCCCGATCCGTGCCGGACCCCCGGCACCTCCACGTCCTGGCGTGACCTTGCCGTGTTCGTTACCCTCGCTCACATGCCTTTGGAGTAACGGAATCGTGCGATACAAGTCCGTTTGATCACGGTTGGATAACGGAAACGTATCGAATCAGGTAGCCTCGATCCGGTCAGTTGAACGGAACACCCCAAGACGGGGGTCGCAGGAGGCAATCGAGTGGGTCGGCACAACAAGAAGACGGACTCCCATATCCGCCGCAATTCGGTCATCGCGCTTACCGGACTCGTCCCCATCGGACTGATCACCGCAGCCAACACGGCCGGCGCCGCACCCAAGGTCCCTTTCCTCTCCACTAACTCCTCGTCGGAGGTCGCCGACGTCGCCCAGGAGGCGACCGACACCGCACCCGAGGCCGCGGAAGCCGTCACCCCCGTGGCCGAGACCGCCGCCGAGGCCGCACCGGCAGCCGAAGCGGCGCCCGCTGCGCCGGCACTCGCACCCGTCCAGGCCACCCCGCCCCTCCCGGCGAGCATCGCCCAGGGCGCGCTCGGCATCCCGGCCATCAGCGTCACGGCGTACCAGAACGCCGAGCGCATGCTCGCCGTCGAACAGCCGGGGTGCGGCATGTACTGGACGCTCATCGCCGGAATCGGCCGCGTCGAGTCCACCCACGCCTACGACGGCAAGGCGGATGACAAGGGCAACATGCTCAAGCCCGTCCTCGGCCCCGTCCTCGACGGCACCCTTGGCGGCAACGCGGTGATCCGCGACACCGACGGCGGCAAGCTGGACGGCGACGCCAACTACGACCGCGCAGTCGGCCCCACCCAGTTCCTCCCCGAGACGTGGAACCGCTACGCGGGCGACGGCAACGGCGACGGCGTCGCCGATCCGCAGAACCTCTTCGACTCCGCGCTGACCACCGGAAAGTACCTGTGCGACGGCGGATTGAACGTCAAGGATCCGATTCAGGCCGCCAAGGCCGTGCACCGTTACAACAACTCCGCCGCCTACGTAGCCAACGTGCTCGCCTGGTCCGCCGGCTACTCCAGCGGAATCATCCCGGCAGCCGCGGACCTGCCGCGCATCCACTGAGCGCACATCCTTACCATTGAGTCATGCCAGTCCTGAGCGAGTCCGCTGTACGTAGCGCCCTGGCGCGCGTCCAGGATCCCGAGATCCGGAAACCGATCACCGAACTCGGGATGGTCAAGAGCATCGACATCGCGTCCGACGACAGCGTCGACATCGCGATCTACCTGACCACCGCGGGCTGCCCGATGCGGACCGAGATCAGCGACCGTGTCACCAAGGCCGTGTCGGACGTCCCCGGTGTCGGTGCGATCCGCGTCGAACTCGACGTGATGAGCGACGAGCAGCGCACCGAACTCCGCAAGTCACTGCGCGGAGACTCGGCCGAGCCCGTCATCCCGTTCGCCCAGCCGGGTTCCCTGACCCGCGTCTACGCGGTCGCGTCCGGTAAGGGCGGCGTCGGCAAGTCCAGTGTCACCGTCAACCTGGCCGCCGCACTCGCCGCCCGCGGACTGTCGGTGGGCGTTCTCGACGCCGACATCTACGGACACTCCGTTCCCCGCATGCTCGGCACCGACGCCAAGCCCACGCAGGTGGAGCGCATGATCATGCCGCCCGTCGCGCACGACGTGAAGATGATCTCCATCGCCCAGTTCACCCAGGGCAACACCCCGGTCGTCTGGCGTGGACCGATGCTGCACCGCGCGCTGCAGCAGTTCCTCGCCGACGTCTTCTGGGGCGACCTGGACGTACTGCTGCTCGATCTGCCGCCCGGCACCGGCGACGTCGCCATCTCCGTCGCGCAGCTGATCCCCGGTGCGGAGATCCTCGTCGTCACCACTCCGCAGCAGGCTGCCGCCGAGGTGGCCGAGCGCGCGGGCGCCATCGCATTGCAGACCCGTCAGCGCATCGTCGGAGTCGTCGAGAACATGTCCTGGATGGACATGCCCGACGGCAGCCGGATGGACATCTTCGGGTCCGGCGGCGGACAGGCGGTCGCCGACCGTCTCACGAAGGCTGTGGGCGCGAAGGTGCCGCTGCTGGGACAGATCCCGCTCGAGCAGGCGGTCCGTGAAGGCGGCGACGGCGGCGTTCCCATCGTCCTCGGCCACCCGGATTCGCCGGCCGCGACGGCACTCCGCGACATCGCGGACAAGCTGGCCGTCCGCAAGCGGGGACTCGCCGGAATGTCGCTGGGGATCGACACCACCCGCCACCTCTAGGCGCTACGCGCCTGTGCGCCTTTCCGGTTGCCGGAGCAACCGGAAAGGCGCACGAGCCCGGAGGGCCTATGTTGCGTCGAGGTCGATCGGGGGGCGCTCGCCTGCCGCGAGGGGCTTGTTCTGCGGCGGAGTGGGCGTCGACGGATCGGCGCTCACGGCCTTCGTCCCGGACTTGTCGAACGACACCGAACTCGGCTTGTCGAAGTTGCCGGTGAGAATCGAATCGTCACCGTCGAGCAGATGCTTGGTGATGACCGCGCGCGGTGTCATGCCGCGCAGCTGATTGAGGTCCGACAGCGGCTTGCGCAGATCCTCGAATTCCGGACCGAGCTCGTCCTTGAGCTGCTGGCTGGCGCCGCTCGCATACTCACGGACCTGCCTCAGTGATTTCGTTACCCAGCTGACCGCACCCGGAAGCCGCTCGGGTCCCAAAATGACCAGAGCTGCGACGAGGAGGACCATGAACTCGCCCCAACCAATGTTGCCGAACACGTGGTCAGCCTACTGTGCGGTGAGGGTGTGTGCCCAGGTGACGGAGCGATCTCACAGCAACCTCTCGAGTCAGTCGGAGGCCGGGGTCACGTCGACATCGACGAGTCGGCCCTCGCGAATCAGCTGAACCCGGACGGGTTCGCCGATCTTCTGCAGGTTGACGGCCACGACCAGTTCGTCGGCGCTGGTGACCGTGCGGTCACCGACCTTGACGATCACATCGTTCTCGACGACCCCTGCGCGCGCGGCCGGGCTGTCCGAACGGACATTGGCCACCTGGGCGCCGCTGGTGTTGTCGTTGACGACGGTGCGGGCATTGACGCCGATGTCCGGGTGGTGCATCTTGCCGTCCCGGATGAGGGTCTGAGCGACCGTCGTGACGTCGTCGATGGGAATTGCGAAGCCGAGACCCACCGAACCGCCGGACTCGCTGAGCATGGCGGTGTTGATGCCGATGACCCGGCCGGTGTCGTCGACGAGCGCGCCACCCGAGTTGCCGTGGTTGATGGCGGCGTCGGTCTGGACGGCGTCGATGACGGCGTTCGTGTCGGAGCCCTCGCCGGACAGTCGCATCGGACGATGCAGGGCGCTGACGATTCCGCGGGTGACGGTCTTGCTGAGCCCGAGGGGCGATCCGACGGCGACGACGTCCTCACCGACCTGCACGTCGCCGGACTTGCCGAGTTCCGCGACCGTCAGGTTGTCGGCGGACACCTTGAGCACGGCCAGGTCGGTCTTGATGTCGCGACCGACGATCTGGGCGTCGGCCTTGGTTCCGTCCGAGAAGATCACCTGGATCTTGCCGCCGTCGGGGGCGGTGGCCGCGGCGGAGATGACGTGATTGTTGGTGACGATGTAGCCGGCGCCGTCGATGACGACACCCGAACCGGTACTGCCCTGGTCGCCGACCGCCACCTGGATGGACACGACGGCGGGCAGCACGGCGTCCGCGACCTGCGCGACGGGCGACTGGCCGAGGTCGTCCTCGCCGCCGCCCTGGACGAGGGTGACGCTCTGGCTGGTGAGCGAGCTGCGATCGGCGGTGATCACGGCGGCCAGGAGGCCGCCGACCAGACCGATTGCGAGTGCGATTCCGCCGAGCGCGACGAGCGCCTTCGGCGCCACCTTGCCGCCGAACAGGACTTCGCGGGCGCTGAGCGCGGGGGCGGGCGGGCGGGAACGTTCTTCGGCGTGCAACGCCGGGGAGCCCAGCTCGACGCCCGCGTCGGGATCACGCCAGGGGTCGGCGGGCGGCGCCTCGGCTGCCGGGGTCGCGGGCTTCTCGTTGGGATCACGCTGAATGGTGTCGACCTCGCCGTCCGGCCGGCCGAACGCCTCCGCCAGCACGGGGTCGGGGGCACCGACCTTCACCGAGGGTTCGCTCTCACCCCGGGCGTCCGACGGGGCGAAGGAACCGGTGACGCCACCGGGCCGGCCGAATGCGCGGCTGGACGCGGCGTCGATCTGCGGCCGGTAGACGGGCCTCGGATCGAGCCGTGGGGCGTCCGCCGGGCGGAGCGTGCCCGACTCGTCCGCCACGGGACCGTCGGGTGCCGTCGTATCGGAACCCGGAGTCTTGTAATCCGCCGTCACGCTGTCGTGTCCCCCTCGTGTGCGTCAGTCACGCGCCCCAGTATCACCGATGCCTCGCTGAGCGCGGACACCGCCGTCGTCGGTCCGGATGCGCTCAACGGCGCCGACGCCGGGACCAGATCCGGCTCGTGATCGAGTACGCGCTCGTGAGCGGCGAATCCGGGGTGTGGGAGTCGAACGGGGTTTTGTCGGCGGGATCGCCCTGGTTGCAACTGGGGATCTGGCTCAGCAGACCGAGGAGGCCGGACGGCATGGCGACGTCGCCGCTGCGGCGCAGGGCACGCCTGGCCTGTTGCTGGGAGTCCACCTCGAACGCACACTCGGCGCAGATCGACAGGTGGTGGGCGGCGCGCAGATAGGCGGACATGCGGAGTTCACCGTCGACGAAGGCGGCGATCGCCTCACTCGCCAGGTGTTCGGTGGAGCCAAACTGGCGAGGTACACGCCCCTGCGTCATTCGTCCCTCCTGGTAACTACCCGACGCCGATCTGATCGGAGTCAACCTTTCCGTTCACAGCCAGATGCTCGCGCAGAGCCTGCCTGCCGCGGTGGATGCGGCTGCGCACGGTTCCGAGCTTGACACCCAGTGTGGCACCGATCTCCTCGTAGGACAGTCCTTCGATGTCACACAGCACGACCGCGGCGCGAAACTCCGGGGCCAACGAATCGAGCGCTGCCTGCAGATCCGCGTCCAGGCGGGCGTCGTGGTAGATCTCCTCGGGGTTCGGCCCGTCGGCCGGGACACGATCGTAGTCCTCCGGGAGCGCTTCCATGCGGATGCGGTTACGACGGCGGACCATATCGAGGAAGAGGTTGGTGGTGATGCGGTGCAGCCAGCCCTCGAACGTGCCGGGCTGGTAGTCGGACAGGGAACGGAACACGCGGATGAACGTGTCCTGAGTGAGGTCCTCGGCGTCCTGTGCGTCGCCCGACAGCCGGTAGGCCAGTCGGTAGACTCGGTCGCCGTGCTCGCGGACGAGTTCGTCCCAGGACGGCATGGCGGACTTCTCGCCTGTGGCATCGAACACAGCAGTGCCCGTCAGCTCGGCGTCCGACAGCTGCTCGTCGGTGTTTCTCTCGTCAGGAGCCATCGTGTGGTTGCTCATCGAGTTAAGTGGATCCTCCTACTCAGGACCGCAGATCACTGGACGTGGTATAGGCGTCAACTCCCGAGGGCCGGGATTTGTTCCCCGATTCTCGGACTTTCCTCCGTCGTCGTGATCTCCCCGCCGGGCGGTCTTCGGATCTGGCGTTGGACATACTCTTTCCCACCGCGATATGTGTGCGGTGTGAGCAAGCTGAGGTATTCCTGAGAATCGCGGCCGGGCAGGTCGCGGCATTGTTGTCGAGCGCGCCTCGCAGCGGCGATGACGAGACCCCGATAGCCTCATGTGCGTGCAGACAAACGCCGAACGGATACTCACCCACGCAGAAGGGGCTGTCCGTGAAGACGAGGCCCTCGGTGCGGCCAGGGAGCGGGCGGACGACCTCGGTGCCGGTCCGGTACCTCCCGCGGTCGGTGCTGCTCTAGCCCTGTTTGCCCGCATGCTGGACGCCAAGACGGTCGTCGAGGTCGGAACCGGCGCGGGTGTGAGCAGTTTGTGGCTGCTCCGGGGCATGCGCGAGGACGGCGTCCTCACCACGATCGACAGTGAACCCGAGCACCAGCGGGCCGCCAAGCTGTCGTTCCGCACCAACGACATCGCACCCGCCCGGACGCGGCTCATCAACGGCCGGGCGCTGGACGTTCTGCCGCGGCTCGCCGACGGGGCGTATGACCTGGTGTTCGTCGACAGCGCACCGGTCGATCACCCGCATTACGTCCGTGAAGGGGTTCGCCTGCTGCGTCCGGGCGGCGCGATCGTGCTGCACAACGCCCTGCACGGCGGGCGGGTCGTCGACCCGAGCCAGCGTGACGCGGCGACCGTCGCCGTCCGCGAGGCCGCGAAGGCGCTCGCGGAGGACGACCAGCTGATCCGCGTGTTCCTGCCGATCGGCGACGGTCTGCTCTGCGCGTCCAAGCTCTGAGAGCCCGGTTCGTTCCGAGGCCCTCCCGCTAGATCCAGACGCCCTTGCCGATGGCGACGACGCCGCCGTTGCTGACGGCGAAGCGTTGCTTGTCGCGCTCGAGGTCGACGCCGATGATCTCGCCGTCGCCGACGACCACGTTCTTGTCGAGGATCGCGCGGCGCACGACGGCCCCCTTGCCGATGCGCACACCGGGCATGAGGACGCTGCCCTCGACCGTCGCGCCGCTGTCGATCATCACGTTGGAGCTGAGCACGGAGTTGCGCACGGTGGCCGCGGACAGGATGCACCCGGCCCCGACCACGGACTCCTGCGCGAGACCGCCCTGCACGAACTTGGCCGGCGCCAGGTTCTCCGTCTCACCGCGGATCGGCCACCGACGGTTGTAGAGGTTGAAGATCGGGTGGACCGACACGAGATCCATGTGGGCGTCGTAGAACGCGTCGAGCGTTCCCACGTCGCGCCAGTAACCCCGGTCGCGGTCGGTGGCGCCGGGAACGATGTTGTCCTTGAAGTCGTACACGGACGCCTCGCCCGCCTCGACCAGCGCGGGGATGATGTCGCCGCCCATGTCGTGGTCGGAGTCGGAGTTCTCGGAGTCGGCCCGGATGGCGTCGACGAGCACCTTGGTGGTGAACACGTAGTTACCCATCGACGCGAACGTCATGTTGGGGTCGTCCGGGGTTCCCGGCGGATGCGCCGGCTTCTCGAGGAACTGGACGATGCGGCCCGACTCGTCGCTGTCGATACAGCCGAACGCGAACGCCTCGCTGCGCGGCACCCGGATTCCGGCCACCGTCACTCCCGCACCCGACTCGATGTGGTGCTGCACCATCTGCTCCGGGTCCATCCGGTACACGTGGTCGGCACCGAACACCACGATGTACTCGGGATCCTCGTCGTAGACGAGGTTCAGCGACTGCAAGATCGCGTCCGCACTACCGGTGTACCAGCGCGGGCCCAGACGTTGCTGCGCGGGAACGGGAGTGATGTATTCACCCGCGAACCCGGACAGTCGCCACGTCTGAGAGATGTGGCGGTCCAACGAGTGCGACTTGTACTGCGTCAGAACACACAGGCGGAGGTATCCCGCATTGACCAAATTGCTGAGCACGAAATCGATCAACCGGTAGGCGCCTCCGAAAGGCACAGCGGGCTTCGCCCGATCCGCGGTGAGCGGATAGAGACGTTTGCCCTCGCCGCCGGCGAGCACGATTCCAAGCACATGTGGCTGGCTCCTCACCCTGTCAACCTATCGGGCGGCCACTCCCCCCGCCAGCGAAGCGCCGAGTCACGGTTTCTCCGATACCTGAATGTGTCCGAGAGCGGTGGCCCGAAGCGGCCCGGACGGTTACGTTAGGCCGGTGCGGGTGGCGATGATGACCAAGGAATACCCACCGGAGATCTATGGCGGTGCGGGTGTACACGTCACCGAACTGGTTGCTCAGTTGAAGCAGCTGTGTGAGGTGGACGTGCACTGTATGGGCGCTCCGCGCATCGGAGCGGTCGTACATACCCCCGATCCCGCCCTGGCCGGGGCCAATCCGGCACTCGCGACGCTATCCGCCGAACTGCGTATGGCGGACGCCGCGACCGGTGCCGACGTCGTGCATTCCCACACCTGGTACACCGGCCTGGCGGGCCATCTGGCGTCCGCGTTGTACGACGTGCCCCACATCCTCACCGCCCATTCCCTCGAGCCGCGGAGGCCGTGGAAGGCGGAGCAGCTGGGCGGCGGCTACCGCATCTCCTCGTGGTCCGAGCGCAACGCCGTGGAGCACGCCGACGCGGTGATCGCCGTGAGCGCCGGGATGCGACTCGACGTCCTCGACGCGTATCCGTTCGTCGACCCGCACCGGGTCCACGTGGTGCGCAACGGGATCGACACGTCCGTCTGGCACGCGGGGCCCGCAGGTCCGAGAGACTCCGCCCTCGCGAAGATCGGCGTCGACCCGGACCAGCCGATGGTGGCGTTCGTCGGCCGCATCACCCGGCAGAAGGGCGTCGGTCACCTGATCGCCGCGGCACACCACTTCGCGCCCGAAATCCAGTTGGTGCTGTGCGCGGGAGCCCCCGACACCCCGGAGATCGCCGCCGAGACCGAGCAGGCCGTCGCCGCGCTCGCGGCACACCGGGGCAACGTGTTCTGGGTGCGGGAAATGCTCCCCACCGACCAGGTGCGGGAGATCCTGTCGGCCGCAACCGTCTTCGTGTGCCCGTCCGTGTACGAGCCGCTGGGGATCGTGAACCTCGAGGCCATGGCCTGCGAGACCGCGGTCGTCGCGTCCGATGTCGGCGGTATCCCCGAGGTGGTGGAGGACGGGGTCACCGGCCGTCTGGTGCACTACAACTCGTACGAGCCCGAGGCGTTCGAACAGGCGCTGGCCGAGGCGGTCAACACAATCGCGGCCGACGTCGGCACCGCCCAGGCGATGGGCAAGGCGGGACGGGCGCGGGCGATCGCCGAGTTCTCCTGGGCTGCCATCGCGCAGCAGACCCTCGACGTCTACCAGGACGCGCTGTCCCGGCGCTGAGCGACGAGCTCAGAGCCGGGTGTAGGTGGACACCGTCACCGACGCCGTCACCGGATAGTCCTGCGGCAGCGCCGCGATCGAGGACGCCAGCCGGTCGGCGGTGAGGTGCCGTGCCGACGGCCCCATCCCGACGAGCCGGGCCACGTCGAGGTGCGACAGAGACATCGGGTACTCCACGGCCACGTGGTCGGTGCGCTCGAATCGCCCGGACATCGCTGCCCCGAGACGTTCGACCTTCCGGTCGTCCACCCGGACCATGCCGAGCAGGTCCACGAGCTCCCCCAGGTGCCGCTCCGTGGGGGTGAGGACCACCAGAGACCCGCGCTCGGCGAGCACCCGGTGCGCCTCGTCGGCGTTGCGCGGCGCGAATACGCACAGGACGTGGCTGAGCACGTGGTCCCGCACCGGAAGGTGTTGCCACACGTCGGCAACCACTGCTCCGGCGCGTGGGTGCGCCTTGGCGATGCGCCGGGCCGCGTACTTGGATACGTCGAGGCCGATTCCCCGGCCGGTCGGGACGGCGTCGAGGACGCGCGCCAGGTAGTGGCCTGTGCCCGCGCCGATCTCGAGGATCCGGGGATCGTCGCCGGGTCCGGTGCCCGCCACCACGGCGTCGGCGACGGCATCCATCAGCGGGTCGAAGCTGCCGCCGCCGAGGAAGTCGGCACGTGCGGCGATCATTTCGGGGCTGTCGCCGTCGAACTTGCCGCCGGCCCCGGTCATCAGGCTCACGTAGCCCTGCCGCGCCACATCGAAGGCGTGCCCCTGGTCGCACAGGATCGTACCTTCGTCGAGTTCCACGCGAGACCGGCACTGCGGGCACGCCAGCAGGTCGGTCACATCGGCCAGCACGAACGTTCGCCTCCCGGTTCCGGACACGGAACAGGCCCCGCACCGAGAACGGCGACGGGGCCTGCCCTGTGAGGTTCTCTCCGCACTCGACTAACTGGTGACGCCCTTGAGCTCTTCACCGAGTGCGGCAGCTTCCTCCGGGGTGAGCTCGACAACCAGACGTCCACCACCCTCGAGCGGAACCCGCATGACGATTCCTCGTCCCTCTTTGGTTGCTTCGAGGGGACCGTCCCCGGTCCGGGGCTTCATGGCCGCCATCCTCTGCTCCCTCCAGATCTGCGCTGCCTGCTTGCGCCTCGACAAATTTTGGCACCCCGCCAACACTCGGCGAGGCTTGTGACATCCATTCTTCCCTATGGACACGAGTACCGGGAACCTGAGTCACGAATAGGCAGGTCCACCGGCAGTTCAGGCGGTGATCGGGACCCAGCAGGCGGCGACGTGGTCGTCCACCATCCCGGTGGCCTGCATGAGTGCATAAGCAGTGGTAGGGCCCACAAATTTGAACCCGCGGCGCTTCAATTCCTTCGCCATCGCGGTGGACTCCGGAGTGACCGCCGGGACGTCGTTCACGGTGGCCAGGCGGCTCGGGCGCGGCGGCGGGGCGAACGACCACAGCAGGGTGTCGAGGTCGGTGTCCGACAACTCCAGGAGGGCCCGCGCATTGCTCACCGACGCCTCGATCTTGGCCCGGTTCCGCACGATCGACGCGTCCTCGAGCAGGCGTGCCACGTCCCGTTCGGTGTAGCGGGCCACCGCCTCCGGATCGAACCCGGCGAACGCGGCCCGGAAGGCCTCGCGTTTACGGAGAATCGTGATCCACGACAATCCCGACTGGAACGCTTCGAGGCACAGCCTCTCGTACAACTCGTCGCGGCCGTGCAGCGGACGACCCCACTCGAGGTCGTGGTAGTCGCGGTACAGCCGGGACCCGTCCGTGTCGACCGCCCACGCGCACCGCACCCGGTCGTCGGGGGCTGTCACGAGGCATCACCCGGCCGTTCGGACCCGGCTTCGACCGCCGCCAACTGCTCACGCAGCGAATCGATTTCACGGCCCAGCCGGGACAGCGCCCAGTCGACCTCGCTGGCCTTGTACCCCCGCAGCGTCTGCTGGAAACGCAACGCCTCCACGTCGGCACCCGTCACACCCTCGGCGGGCAGGGCCGTGAGTGTGGTGCCGGGCGGCAGGGGCGCGAGTTCCTCGGAACGGCCGAACACCGCACTGGCGGCGAGGAACAGCATCGCGCCGACGAACGCCATGACGAGCAGATAGAGCAGGGCTGTCACCATGCCCCGATCCTGTCACGGACGTCCGACAGCAACCTTCCTCAGGGCGCGCGGTCAGGGGCACACCGTGTTCATCGGCGGGCGATCGGCCAGCGCGACGTCCGTCGTCGTCGGGACGAAGGAGTCGCCGTCCACCAGGAACTGGGTCAGACCCGCCCCGGAGTCGGGCACCCCGCAGCGCCGCATCATCGTGCCGATGATCTGCCTGCTCATAACCCCGAGTTCGGACAGCGGGCGGTTACGGTGCTTGCGCACCCCCAGATTGACCTGGCCGATCGCCCCGAGTCCGAGACGGTCGTACGTGTCGAGCAGCAGGCCGATCTCGACGCCGTAGCCGGGGGCGAACGGGACCGCCGACAGCAACTCCCGGGTGCCCGCGTACTCGCCGCCCAGTGGCTGCAGCACGCACGTCAGCTCCGGCCGGAGCGAGGCCAGCATGGGGCGCGCCACGAGCTCGGTCACCCGGCCCCCTCCGTTGGCGTCCTCCGTACCGCTCAGGCGGAGCGGCCGGCGGTAGTAGCCCTTCACGAGATGGATGCCGTCGGCCGTCAGCAGCGGTCCCAGCAGCTTCGGGACGAAGGCCGGATCCGGGTTGATGAGATCCGAGTCGACGAAGGCGATGAGGTCACCGGTGCTCGCGGCGACGGAACGCCACAGCACCTCGCCCTTTCCCGCCACGGGCGGGAACGCGGGCACCGCCTCCTCCCGGCTGATGACGGTGGCGCCCGCCGCGCGTGCACGTTCCGCCGTCAGGTCCGTCGATCCGGAATCGAGCACGATCAACTCGTCCACCAGACCACCGAGCAGCGGGTGGATCGTGTCCACCACCGCGGCGACGGTCTCCTCCTCGTTGAGCGCCGGCAGGACCACCGAGACGGTGCGCCCAGCCTTGGCCCGTTCGAGTTCGGCGATGCTCCACGACGGCTGGTCCCAGCTGTTCGCCTCGGCCCAGCTGCGAGGGGTTCGCTCCTCCGCCACCATCGTGCGGGCCGCCCGGGCCCCCACGGCACTCATGCCAGCCCCCGCACGGTGCGGGACGGTGCGCGCCGGCCTTGAATCGCGGCCACCATGTCCACCACTCGACGCGTGGGGGCAACTTCGTGGACACGGAAGACACGGGCGCCTCCTGCGGCGGCCATCGCTGTCGCTGCCAATGTTCCCTCCAACCGCTCGACGAGATCTACACCTAGAGTCTCCCCGACGAAGTCCTTGTTGCTCAGCGCCATGAGCACTGGCCATCCCGTATTTACAAGATCTTCCACTCGCCGCAACAACTCGAGCCCGTGATAGGTGTTTTTCCCGAAATCGTGGGTCGGATCGATGAGGATCGAGTCGGCGGGCACACCCAGCCGGGCCGCGTTCTCGGCGGCCGACACCACTTCCCGGAGGACGTCGGCGACGACGTCGGCGTAGCGGACGCGGAACGGCCGCGTCCGCGGAACCGCTCCCCCGGTGTGCGAACAGACGATGCCCGCGCCCGTCTCCGCGGCCACCTCGACGAGTGCAGGGTCGGCGCCTGCCCACGTGTCGTTGATGAGATCGGCGCCCTCCGCGACGGCCAGCCGGGCCACGTCGCTGCGCCAGGTGTCGACGCTGATGAGCAACTCCGGGTAGCGCTCACGGATCGCGGCCACGAACGGCACCACCCGCCGGGTCTCCTCCGCCGCGTCGACGACGTCACCCGGTCCGGCCTTCACACCACCGATGTCGACGAGGTCGGCACCCTCGTCGACAGCCCGGTCGACCGCCGACATGGCGGCGGAATCGGTGAACGTGGCACCGCGGTCGTAGAACGAATCGGGTGTCCGGTTCACGATGGCCATCACGAGCGCACGATCGACCGCCACGGGGCGCCCGCACAGCGTGGGCGACGGGTGGTCGGGCGCGGGCGGTACGTCTGTCTCGGCCATGTCACCAATATTGCACGCAGCGAAATCGAAACCACCCGTGAGTACTTGTTAACGGCGGGCGGTTAAGAAGTACTCACGGGCGGCGTAGCCGCATTACCCCTTGGGGAGCGAACCCTTCGCCACTTCGTCGACGTACCCGTCGTACGAGGGCTTGTACCCGTCGCTGCGCCCGGACAGCACGTGCAACGTGTCGGTGTCCTCGACGTCGTAGCCCTCCTTGCGGAGTTCCACCTTGCGGCTCTTGAACGTCGACGTCTGTTCCAACGAGTCGACGACGCGGACGAACAGCGGCACCGCGTACGACGGCAGCCGCTGGAACAGCAACTCCGCGACGTCGGAACCGTCGAACTTCTCGTTCTCGTGCAACGTCACCGCGGCCATCCCGGCGCGACCGTCGGTCCCAGGGATCTCGACGCCGTAGACGACGGCGTGCTCGACCGCGGGATGCGCGAGGAGCGCGCCTTCCACCTCGGTGGTCGCGACGTTCTCCCCCTTCCACCGGAACGTGTCGCCGAGCCGGTCGACGAACGCGACGTGCGACCAGCCCTGCCGGCGCACCAGGTCGCCGGTGTCGAACCAGCAGTCGCCGTCGTCGAAGCCGTCGCGGACGAGCTTCTTGTCGGTGGCCTCCTCGTCGGTGTATCCGTCGAACGGCGCCCGGTCCGTCACCTTCGACAGCAGCAGTCCGACGTCGCCGGTGCGTACCTTCCGCAGCCTGCCGTCGGAGTGCCGCCGGGGGGATCCGCTGTCCTCGTCGTACTCGACGACGGCGTGCGGCAGGGGGCAGATGCCTGCCGTCCGGTCGACGTTGAGGGCGTTGACGAACGCGATGTTGCACTCGCTGGCGCCGTAGAACTCGGCCACCCGGGAGATCCCGAACCGGGTGGTGAACTCGGACCAGATCTCCGGGCGGAGACCGTTCCCGACCATCAGCCGGATGGAGTTGTCGCGGTCGCCGGGCTTCTCGGGCTGGTTCAGCAGGTACCGGCACAGCTCACCGATGTAGGTGAACGCGGTGGCCCGGTTCAGTTCGACGTCGGCCCAGAACTTGGACGCCGAGAACTGCTTGCCCAGTGCGAGCGTCGCACCCGACCCGAGCACCGAGGACAGCGACACCGTCAGCGCGTTGTTGTGATAGAGCGGCAGGCAGCAGTACAGGACGTCGCTGCCGCGCAGCCGGACGCCCATGTTGCCGAGCCCGGACATGCTCTTGAGCCAGCGGAAGTGGCTCATCAGGCTGGCCTTCGGCAGTCCCGTGGTGCCGGAGGTGAAGATGTAGAAGGCCTTCTCCCGGGCCTGGATCTGCTCGCACACCTCGGGGTTGTCGTCTTCGGCCTTCTCGGCGAGCCGGTCGAGGTCGTCGAAGTAGAGCACCGAGGGCACGGCGGGCGGTTCGTCGAGCGAGTCCATGGCCTCGCCGCACGCCTCGGACACCACCAGGACCTGGCTGTCGAGCAGCGAGATGCTGTGGGCAAGTACATCTCCGCGCTGGTTGTGGTTCAGCATCCCGGCGGCGGCGCCGAGCTTGACCGCGGCGAGTGCGATGAGCAGCGTCTCGGGCGAGTTCTTGCCCAGGATCCCGACGACGTCCCCGCGTGCCACTCCGAGGTCGGCGAGCACGTGGGCGTAGCGGTTCACGCGGATGTTGGCGTTCCGGTAGCTCAGCGATTCGCCCTCGAACCGCAGGAACGTGCGGCGCGGGTGCGCGGCGGCGGCACGCTGGAAGACGAGGCCGATCGATTCCCTCGCGTCGGGGGTCCGGATCAGGCCGAGGACCCCCTTCGCCATGATCGGCAGCTCCGGAATCATGGCCGGCAGCCGCCTCGCGAGGTCGACCACCCCGATCGTCGAACGAGCTTCAGAACGCATGACATCCCCTCAGGCCTGCAGTATGAGTCAGGTCACCTTACTGCACAGTAACAACGTGCGCCACGACGCGGACCGGACGGCAGCTCAGGACACGCAGGCGTCCAGCGCCTCCCCGACATCGGCCCGGACGAGCAGCCTGTCGAGGGCGCGCTGCGCCACGAAACCGCCGCCCCGCAGCCCGTCGAGCCAGTCGAGCAGCCCCGTGTAGTGACCGTGCGGATCGAGCAGGACCACCGGTTTCTCGTGCATGCCGAGATAGCCCGCGGTCCACGTTTCGAACAGCTCCTCGAGCGTGCCGATACCGCCGGGCAGCGTGACGAACGCGTCGGCCCGGTCCTCCATGATCTGCTTGCGCTGGCGCATGGTGTCGGTGACCACCAGCTCGTCGGCGTCGACGTCGGCGACTTCCCTGTGCACCAGAGCTTTCGGGATGACACCGACGGTCGTGGCCCCGGCGGCGCGGGCGGCCTCGGCCACCGCGCCCATCATCGAGACGTTGCCGCCGCCGGACACGAGTTGCCAACCGCGCTTGCCGATTTCAGTGCCGACCCGGGCGGCGAGTTCCAGGAAATGGTCGTCGACGGGTCCCGACGCGCAGTAGACGCACACCGAGAACGGTTGCGTCGGAACAGTTTTCGGCATCACCACTGATCCTCCGTTCCGAGCAGGGCGGCTTCGTCGACACCCTGCTGCGACCGTATGACGATCTGCACCGCTTCCTCCACACTGTCCGTGACGTGCAAGAGATTGACGTCACCTTCCGAGATCTTGCCGCTGCGCTGGAGAGTTCCCCGTAACCAGTCCACGAGCCCGGACCAGTACTCGGTGCCGAACAGGACGATCGGGAACCTCGTGACCTTGCGCGTCTGCACCAGAGTCAGCGCCTCGAACAGCTCGTCGAGCGTCCCGAACCCGCCGGGCAGGCAGATGAACGCCTGCGAGTACTTCACGAACATCGTCTTGCGCGCGAAGAAGTAGCGGAAGTTGATGCCGAGGTCGACCCACTCGTTGAGGCCCTCCTCGAACGGTAGCTCGATACCGAGGCCGATGGAGTAACCACCCGATTCGCTGGCACCGCGGTTGGCCGCCTCCATGACGCCGGGGCCGCCGCCGGTCATGACGGCGTAACCCGCCTCGGCCAGGCGCGCACCCAGCGCCCGAGCCGCTTCGTACTCCGGGTGGCCGTCCGGTGTGCGTGCGGAACCGAAGACGGTGACCGCGCGCGGCACCTCGGCAAGGGCACCGAACCCCTCGATGAACTCGCTCTGGATCCGCAGTACCCGCCAGGGGTCGGTGTGCACCCAGTCGGTCGATCCCCGCTCGTCGAGCAACCGCTCGTCGGTGGTGGTGGTGTCGTCCTTGCGGGCGCGCCTCAACTGCACCGGACCCCGGTGCTTCACGGACGAGGACTTCCGGCCGTGAGTGTTCTTCTCGGGTGCCATGCGCCCCAGGCTAGCGGGTGGCCCGTTCGGGGCACCGGGCAGTCACGGGGCGCTCAGATAGGCGCGCAGCACCGTCGTCACGTCGGTGATCTGCTGCACGGGCACGTGCTCGTCCCGCTTGTGGGCGAAGTTCGGGTCGCCGGGGCCGTAGTTCACGGCCGGGATGCCGAGCGCGGAGAACCGCGAGACGTCGGTCCACCCGTACTTGGCGCGGAACTCGCCACCCGCCGCCTCGATCAGGGCCGCAGCCGCCGGGTCGCTCAACCCGGGCAGGGCTCCCGGCGACAGGTCGGTGACCTCGAAACCCAGCTCGATCCCGTCGAAGACCTCCCGCACGTGGTCGATCGCCTGCTCGGCGCTGCGGTCGGGGGCGAAGCGGAAGTTGACGTCCATCTCCGCCGCGTCGGGAACCACGTTGCCTGCGACGCCGCCTGCGATCCGCACGGCGGACAACCCCTCCCGGTACACGCAGCCGTCGATGTCCACCGACCGCGCGGTGTAGTCCGACAGCCGCTGCAGGACCGGGGCGAAGCGGTGGATCGCGTTGTCGCCCAGCCACGATCTCGCGGAGTGCGCGCGGGTGCCGCGGGTGGTCAGCGTCACCCGCAACGTGCCCTGGCACCCCGCCTCGATGAGACCTCCGGTCGGCTCGCCGAGGATCGCGACGTCCGCGCGCAGCCAGTCGGGGATCTCGCGTTCGATCCGTCCGAGCCCGTTGTGCACGGCTGCGATCTCCTCGCAGTCGTAGAACACCAGGGTCAGATCGTGCGCGAGATTCTCGATCGTGGCAGCGAGGTGCAGGAACACCGCGTCGCCCGACTTCATGTCGACCGTTCCGCATCCGTGCAGGAGATCGCCCTCACGCCGCGAGGGCACGTTGTCCGCGATCGGCACCGTGTCCAGGTGACCGGCGAGCATCACCCGGCTCGGCAGTCCCCGATCGGTCCGGGCGAGCACGGCGTTGCCGTTGCGGATGATCTCGAAGCCGGTGGTCTGCTCCCGCAGCGCCGACTCGACGGCGGCGGCGATCGCCGACTCGTCGTGCGAGACGCTCGGGATGTCCACCAGGGCGGCGGTGAGGTCGATGGGATCGGCGTGGAGGTCGAGTGGGCTCACCCGTCCACCCTAAGCCGACCCGTCCGCCCGCTCGGGCGTTGCTACCCCTCGACGCCGCCCGGGATCTCGTAGATCGCACCGTCGAAACCGATGCGGAACAGCCGTCCCGCCGAGAAGCCGCCGGACCCCTGCCCGTAGACGACCATGCTCGACGTCGGCAGACCAGACGCCAGCACGCAGTACTGCCCTGGCGAGTCGAGGCGCCAGATCTCGCCGCGCACGTTGGCCGGGACCACCGGACGGCCTCGCGAGTCCAGGGCCAGGCCATCGGGCGCGGCGAACGTGTCGAGACCGGACAGGTCGAGGATGCTCTCGGGTGCTCGCGGGTTCGCCAGCGGGATCCGGCTCACACCCGGATTCACGAACGTCCGCGACACGTAGAGGTACCGATCGTCCGCGCCGAGCACCGCCCCGTTGGCGCTGGGCAGCGTCGCCCAGTTGGGTTCCACCCGCCCGTCGGGGAACACCCGCCCGATCTGGGTTCCGAAGTCGTTGGTGGCGTATGCCGTTCCGTCGGCGGCGACATCGAGTCCGTTGGCCGCGCTCAGTCCCGATACGAACGGGGTGAGCACGTTGGTCGCGGTGTTCAGCTTCGCGATCGCGCCCGGACGCAGGATGTCGCCGAGGAACACGCGGGCGTCCGCGCCGTATCCCACCAGCAGCGAGCCGTCCGACGCCCAGGCCAGCGCCCCGGCCCCGCCGTCCGGCACCGTCGCGACCGGGACCGCGGGGGCTCCCGGGGCGTCGAGGCGGAACACGCGCCCGCTCACGAGGTCCGTCGTGTAGAGGCGACCCCCGCCGTCCACGGCGACTCCCTCGAGCGCCGCACCCGGCACCCGCCCCACGAGAACCGGTGCCTGACCGGCGCCCGGGCACACCGGGGCGGCGGACGCGGTCTGCGGCCCCACCACCGACACGATGCCCGCGAGCAGTGCGCCCGCTGCCGCCGCCCGCAGGCCGCCTCCGACGAATCGACCCAACCTCGAAATGCGCATTGCCACGACCTTTCCCGGTGTGTCCCACGTGCCCCGTGCATACTCCCCCACCCGCCCGCAACCCGCTCGGTTTCGATTCGATCACGCCCCGATAACGACCGCTGGGAATGCCCGAGTAATGAGGCAGTAACCTCTACTGCCGTGAGCACACAGGGAGCATCAGCAGTAGGCATCGCCAACGTGACCGTCGGCGGCACGGTCCTCGACACCTGGTTCCCGGCGCCCGAGCTGGGAAACTTCGACAGCGCGGGCACCGTGCGGATCGAGGGTGGCGACATCCCCTCCGATCTGGCACTCCTCGCCGGACCCGACGAAGCGCGTGAGGTCGACCAGGTCGTGGTGCGCACCACCATCGCCGACCTGTCCGCGCCGCCGGCCGACGCACACGACGCCTACCTGCGCCTTCACCTCCTCTCGCATCGCCTCGTGACCCCGCACGGCGTCAACCTCGACGGTCTGTTCGGCTTGCTGTCCAACGTGGTGTGGACCAACTTCGGCCCCTGCGCGGTCGAGGGCTTCGAGAAGGTGCGGTCGCGCCTGCGCATCCGCGGTGTGGTCACCGTGTTCGGTGTCGACAAGTTCCCGCGCATGGTCGACTACGGCGTCCCGTCCGGCGTCCGCATCGCCGACGCCGACCGCGTGCGCCTCGGCGCCCACCTGGCCAGCGGCACCACCGTGATGCACGAGGGCTTCGTCAACTTCAACGCCGGAACGCTCGGCAACTCCATGGTCGAAGGCCGTATCTCCGCGGGCGTGATCGTCGATGACGGATCCGACGTGGGCGGCGGCGCCTCGATCATGGGCACCCTGTCCGGTGGCGGCAAGGAGACCATCTCCGTCGGCAAGCGCTGCCTGCTCGGCGCCAACGCCGGTCTCGGCATCTCGCTCGGCGACGACTGCGTCCTCGAGGCCGGCCTGTACGTGACCGCGGGCACCAAGGTCACCGGGCCGGACGGCACCGTCGTGAAGGCCAAGGAACTCAACGGCCAGTCCAACCTGCTGTTCCGTCGCAACTCCGTCTCGGGAGCCGTCGAGGTCGTGCCGTGGAAGGGCACCGGCGTGGAATTGAACGCCGCTCTGCACGCAAACGACTGACCCGGTGAGCGGTACGCGAACACCCGACACCATGACCGACTCGACCAGCACCCTGGGCCGGGGCCTGAAGGTCCGTCACCTCACGATGATGGGCCTCGGTTCCGCGATCGGTGCCGGACTGTTCCTCGGCACCGGTGTCGGTATCGCGACCGCCGGTCCCGCCGTCCTCGTCTCCTACCTGCTCGCCGGCATCATCGTCGTCTTCGTGATGCGCATGCTCGGCGAGATGGGAGCGGCGATCCCCGCCAGCGGATCCTTCTCGCACTACGCGCGGATCGGCATCGGCGAATGGGCCGGATTCGTGATGGGCTGGCTCTACTGGTTCATGCTGATCATGGTGCTCGGCGCCGAGATCACCGGCGCCTCCGGCATCGTGAGCGGCTGGCTACCGGGTGTTCCGCAGTGGGTCGTCGCCCTCGTGTTCGTGATCTTCTTCGCGGCGGTCAACCTCGCGAAGGTCAGCAACTTCGGTGAGTTCGAGTTCTGGTTCGCGGCCATCAAGGTGACCGTCATCATCGCGTTCCTGGTGATCGGCGTGCTGCTGGTGTTCGGCCTGCTGCCGGACACCGAACCGGTGGGCACCACCAACCTCTTCGGCCACGGCGGCTTCATGCCCGAGGGCTTCGCCGGGGTCGCCGCGGGACTGCTGGTCGTGGCGTTCGCGTTCGGCGGCATCGAGATCGTGACCATCGCCGCCGCCGAATCCGAGGACCCCGAACGCTCCATCGCCGTGGCGGTGCGCAGCGTCGTCTGGCGTATCAGCGTCTTCTACCTCGGCTCGATCTCGATCATGGTCCTCGTCCTTCCCTGGGATTCCTCGGACCTCAAGAGCGGACCGTTCGTGGCCGTCCTCAACCAGGCGCACATCCCGTACGTGGCCGGGTTCATGGAACTGGTGGTCGTGGTCGCGTTGTTGTCGGCGTTCAACGCCAACATCTACGGCACGTCGCGGATGGCGTACTCACTGTCCCGGCGCGGCGACGGTCCCGCGTTCATGGCCCGGATCTCGAATTCCGGGGTGCCCCTCAACGCGGTGCTGCTATCGGTGTTCTTCGGTTTCGTCAGCGTCCTGCTCAACTGGTGGCTGCCCGACGACCTCCTGGGACTTCTCCTGAACGCCGTCGGCTCGGCGCTCCTGGTCATCTGGATCTTCATCGTCGTCTCGCATCTGCGGCTGCGCCCGCGGCTCGAACGCGAGGGCAAGCTGACCGTGCGGATGTGGTTGTTCCCGTGGCTCAGCTACCTCACGCTCGCAATGCTCGGCGGTTTCGTCGTGCTCATGCTCTTCGACTCCGATGCCCGCACCCAGCTGATCTCGACGTGCGTCCTGTTCCTCGTCATCGCGGCGCTCGGTGTGCTCAACACCCGGCTGCGCAAGCGGTCGCAGACGGTGTGACCGGTTCGGGCCGGCGACTCACCGGCCCGAACTCGGCTCCTGTCCCGCGGACGAGCGCGCCGCATGGGCGAGCACCTGCGGTCCGGTCACGAACGCCTTCCGCCACGGTGCGACACCGTCGATTTCGATCTCGATGGACAGGCTCAGCACGGTGCGGATCAGCACGATCACTCCCAGGACGGCGGCGTCGGTCAGCGACGGTGTCGAGGTGACCGTCTTGACGATGTCTGCCGCGACGAGCAATTCCAGGCCGAGCAGGATCGCGCCTCCCAGCGACTCCCGCAGGGTCTTGAACGCCTGAGCACCGTCCCCGGTCCGCCTCCACGCGCGGACCGCGAGGAAGAAGGCGAAGAGGAACCCGACAACCATCGCGAGGACACCGAGCACTTCGAACACTTCCGTTGCGAGTTCGAAGAACCTGACAGTGTCCATGGGAGTGTTCCTCTTCGGGAGGGTGTTCGCAGTCGAGGCCCGGTCGTTCCATGCAACACGCTAGGCGTCGATTCCCCGATTCGCGGCGAACCCACGAGGATTCCTCGGACTATTCGAGTTGCGGCGGGAACACCGTTGCCCAGTCGTTTTCGATACTGACGACGGTCCAGTCGTGGGTGCCGGCCAGTTCGAGCGCCTCCTCGGCGCCCGCGACGTAGTCGAACTCGCGGGCGGCGTCGTCGTGGCGCAGCAGTAACCGCAGCGACGGCCGGTCCGGTGCCTCCGCGAATTGCAGCATCGGGATGTCGCCGTTGCTGTTTCCCGCCGCCAGCAGGGGTCGCCTGCCGATCCGGTTCCAGATCTGCACCGGCTTCTCGGGGCCGTCGTCGAGGACGTCCGCCTCGGCTCTGCGGACGATCGCGCCGCTGCTGCCGTCGTGCTGCCAGGCCAATGACACCCCGCTGCCGATGACCCGCTGCCGCGGAATGCCGTACACGTCGTGACTGATCGGCCGCATGAAATCGCGGCCACCGCCGGACACGATGTAGTTGCGGAACCCGTTGACGGCCAGGTAGTCGAGCAACTCCACCATCGGTGCGTAACTGCACGCCAGGTAGTTCCGGTCGAGGGTCGGATGCCGGGCGGTGCGCAGGAACTGGTCCGCCCCGGCCTCGAACTCCTCCACGGTCACGTCGGCGAAACCGGTCAGCACACCGGCGGCGAGTTCTCTCACGCCGCTGTCGTCGCCGTTGTAGTGCCGCGTGATGACGTCGTTCAACCAGCCGTAGTCCTGCGTGTAGGCGGCCTGCCAGGGCTGGCGGGTGCGAAGATCCTCATCGTGCTCGGCCATGACGACGAGACGGCGCAGGATGAAGTCGAGCTGAATGGGCATCGGCTTCTCACACCACAGTGTGCCGTCGTTGTCGAAGACCGCGATCCGATCCTCCACCGGGACGTCCTGCGCCGTCACCCGCCCGACGAATCCCAGGATCGCGGTCTTGCCGTCACCCTCACGCCAGCTCGGAAGAGGTTCTGTCACGGCGCTTCCGCTCACTCGCGAGAGAGCATGGCCGCGGCTTCGCGTTCGAGGTCGACGAACGGTTCGCCGCTGACGTCGATCGCGATTCGGTTCAACGTCCCACCGGTGAAGGCCCACGGCGACGAACCCGGGTAGTCGTCGGTGACGGGTTCGCCGCTGTCCCGGCCGGCATTGAGACCCTCACCACCGCCGATGCTGAATTTGCCGGGCTGCGTTCGGATTCGGCCCTCGCCGACCTTGCGGTCGCCGTAGTACAGGCTCAGGACCCCGTGGGCGGTCCCGGGCGGGTCCTCACCGTCCTTCTCGAACGACGCGGCCAGGATGAGGTTCTCCCCGGTTGGCAAATCCTCCGTCGCATCGATCTTCTGCTGATCGCTGCCGAGGAAGTTGTACACGTAGTGCAGCCGGTTATCCTTGACGTACAGCGCGTGCCCACCGAACCGGCCGCCGTGCGAGAACAGCACCCCCGAGGCACCGGGTTCGGGGAGGTCGACGAGTGCCCCGATCGAGTAGGAGCGGTTACGGAGGTTGACCGCCACCGCCTCCGGTACCTCCGCGCCGCCGGGCCGGTAGACGTAGCGGTTGCGCGGGGGCGCGAGCTGCGGGCGTGGGGTGGTGAGGAGTTCGACGGGCGAGCGGTCGTCGAGCGGCAACGCCTGGTTCGCGCCGGCCTCGTGGAACCACAGCCCGACGAGCTCGGCGAGTTGGCCGGGTTCCTCGGCGGCGAGGTCGTGGAGTTCGGCGCGGTCCACCTGGGTGTGGTACAGCTCCCAGGTGTCCTCCGGGAAACGGCTCCACCCGCTCAGTGTCGGGTGGGTGGTGACGGCCTTCCAGCCGTCGTGCCAGATGCCCCGCCCGCCGAGCATCGAATAGAACTGGGTGTGCTTGGCGGTGGGGATGGTCGCGGCGTCGAAGCTGTAGCGCATACTCACGCCCTGGATCGGGTGCTGGGTGTACCCCTTCACCGTCTCGGGGAGTTCGACACCGAGGCAGTCGAGCAGAGTCGGCACGATGTCGATGGCGTGGTGGTACTGGTCGCGGGTCTCGCCGCGGGCCTCGATCCCGGCCGGCCACGACAAAATGCACGGATCGCTGGTGCCGCCGTTGAACGAGTAGCGTTTCCACATCTTGAACGGGGTGTTGAAGGCCATCGCCCACCCGTTCGGGTAGTGGTTGTAGGTCTCGGTGCCGCCGAGCTGGTCCAGCTTGGCCAGATTCTCGGCGAGATCGTCCGGCACGCTGTTGGCGATCTTGTTCTCGTTGACCGACCCGTTCGGGCCGCCCTCGCCGCTGGCACCGTTGTCCGAGACCACCACGATGATGGTGTTGTCGAGCTGCTCCATCTCCTCGAGGTAGGCCAGCAGCCGGCCGATCTGGTCATCGCAATGAGAGAGGAAACCGGCGTACACCTCCGCCATCCGCGCGAAAAGCCGTTTTTCGTCGTCGGACAGGGTGTCCCAGGGGCGGGTGAAGTCCAGCGGTGGGAACGGCTTGCCGTCGGGTCCGGTGCGGGTGTCGGGGGTGCCGATCGGGTTGAGCGGCGGCAATTCGGTGTCCGGAGGTACGAGGCCCATCTCCTTCTGCCGGGTCAGGGTCCGCTCGCGCATCGCTTCGTATCCGTCGTCGAACCTGCCGCGGTAGCGGTCGGCCCACTCCTGGGGCACGTGGTGCGGGGCATGCGCGCAGCCGGGTGCGTAGTACAGGAACACCGGCCGGTCCGGGGCAATCGCCTTGACATCGCCGAGGTAGTCGAGCGCGTGGTCGGTGATGTCGACGCTGAAGTGGTAGCCCTGCTCCGGGGTGGCGGGCTGCTCGACGGGATGGTTGTCGTGCACGAGATCCGGATACCACTGGTTCGTCTCCGCGCCGAGGAAGCCGTAGAACCGTTCGAAGCCGCGGCCGACCGGCCAGTTCCGTTTCGTCGACGCCAGGTTCATCTCGTCCTCGGCGCACAGGTGCCACTTGCCGACCATCGCGGTGGAAAAGCCCTGCTCGACCAGGATCTCGGCGAGGGTGGCGCACTCGGGAGGGATGTGCCCGTTCCCACCGGGGAATCCGACAGCACACTCACTGATGCAGGCCATCCCGTTGGTGGTGTGGTTACGCCCCGTCAGCAGGCAGGATCGCGTCGGGGAACACAGGGCGGTGGTGTGCCACTGCCCGTACCGCAGACCGTTTGCGGCGATCCGGTCGATGTTCGGGGTCTCGATCGGCCCGCCGTAGCAGCCCATCGCTCCGAAACCGACGTCGTCGAGCACGATGTAGAGGATGTTCGGCGAACCGGGCGGCGCCTTCGGCTGCTCGTAGGGACCCCAATCCGGGATCGAGTCCCGAATATCGAGATTGACGACACCTCTGAACGGCTTGGCCATGACGAGCTCCTCGAATGGGTCCGACTCCCCCCTTTCACCCAAGCACTGTCGACCGATGGATGGCTAGTGCGCCGGAACAGTATTCCGCTAGCTGCGACCGCGCGCCGCCAGCGCGTTGACGAACACGTTGGCGATGTCGGCGGGATCCTTCGCGACGTAGCTCGACCCTCCGGAGACCCGCGAGATCTCGGCGAGTGTGGCCGCATCGGCGTCGCCGGTGATGCCGATCGTCACGATGATGACGGGCCGGGCGGGATCCATCTCGCGCTGCAGGATGCTCAGAAGCTGTTCCTTCGTGATGGAGTCCGGATCCTCGTTGGCACCGTCGGTCAGGATGATCACACTGTTCACGGCGCGCGGGTCGTACGTCTCCTGCACCGTCCGGAACGCGGCGAGCGTCGTGTCGTACAGGCCGGTACCGCCGCCGATCAGCCCGTCGACCTTCCCCGCCTGCTGCGCCATCAGCTGGCGCTGTGTGAGGCCGTCGACCACCGTGTCGTAGCGGCGGATCGGGACCATCTCCTTGTAGTCCTGCGGTCCCCCACCGAGCCCCTGCGAGAACGCCCACAGGCCGGCGGACACGCTGTCCGGGAACATCGCATTGCCGGCGAGCGCCGCATCGACTGTGAGGTCCATGCGCGACCGGCTGCCTGCGGGTGTCTCCATCGACCCCGACACGTCGATCGCGACGAGTGTGCGGATGGGCAACGCCATCAACGCCCACCCGCCGAGGGCGTCCTGTAGCGCCGACTCGTCCTCGAGCCCGAGCTTGGTGATCCTCCCGACGCCGCGGCCGTCGGCCGGCGGGCTTCCGTCGGGTCCGCGGAATCCGTTCTCCGCGAGTACCGCACGGGCATCCTCACCGCCCAGAACAGCGGCGACGGCACGTGCGACCTGGGTGGCCCTGTAGTGCCGGTCGGGGGCGGGCGAGGTGACCACGAGCGGGAAGTTCATGAAATTGCTGCCCGTCGGGGGCACCGTCGCGGTGAGCGTGCGCGCGCCGTCGCCGTCGCCATCGGAGAATTCGAGCACGGACTGTTCGGTGGCCACGGCGACTCCGCCGTTGTCGACGACTCCCTGCAGCATCTCCTCGCCGATGGGCTCGTCCGCGGTACGTGCACTCTCCTCCTGCGCGAGCGGGACCAGCGCGGCCCGCACCGTCCCCGCGGACACGGGGTCGGCCTGACCCTCGGCGAGTGCCGCGTTGATCGGAGCCTGCGCGACCCCGGTCACGAGGGGGTTGCCCAGCTGGATGTCCTTGATCTGGAGGGCGGCGAGCCACGTCGGCGACGTGGGGACGTCCTCCTCGCGGGAGGCCAGGACAACGGGCGAGGATGCGATCGACCCCGTCATCACCTCGACCGGACCGGCCGCGGTGAGCGCCGCCTTGCCCACCCAGGCGCCGGTGTCGGGGATCCAGAGGTCCGGGGCGTCGGTTCCCTTGCCGAGTCGTCCCGCGACGTCGCCGGACGTCGCGGCGCTGACGGCGACGTTCGCGCAGCCCAGGTCGGTGTCCTTCGCTTCGCCGAGAATGCTGCTCAGGGCGGGCACGATGCTCGGGTCGGCGGCGAGGGTGTAGTCGGTGACCTGATCGCAGTCGTCGGCCCAGGAGCGCACCGCGTGAACGACGACGACCACGGAGGCCACGAGCCCGAGCACGACAGCGGCGCACACCGCGTAGAACCCGGGCGAGCGACCACCGCGTTCCTGCCCCGCGCTCGAATGACGCCCTCCGGCCATCGCCTGCCTCCCTAACATTTCGGTCACGAGACGACCACCGACACACCCGGACCGAATATGATCCGGCCCACATCGTAGCGAACGGTGCAGCGTACGACGCTGCGCCAGTGGCGGGCGGCCGAAACAGGGTGACGTCAGCGATCGGGTTGCGCGACCTCGAGCCGGCGGGCGACGAGCGCGGCCTGGATCTGCCGCAGCCCGGACGGGCGGGTCGGATCGCAGCCCGTCAGCTGCGCCACCCGCTTGAGACGGTAGTCCACCGTATTGGTGTGAAGGTGCATCTGTTTCGCGGTGCGCTGCCGATTGAGATCGTGGCCGATGTGCACCTCGAGCGTCTCGATCAGTTCGGGTGAGCCCTGCAACGGTTCGAGAAGCCGCGCCAGGTGGGTCCGGCCGGGCCCGGGCCTGGTGAGCTGGTATTCGAGCGCCAGATCGTCCATCTCGTAGAGGCCCGGTTCCAGCGCCAGCTGGTGGGCGAGGTCGAGGAGTTCGTGGACCTGGTCCGCGGCGGCGGGGATACCGGCGGTGCGGACCCGCGTCGCTGTCGCGGTGAGGGGAACGCCGGCGGCGGCTCCGATGCGGTCGAGCAGCGACACCATCCAGGCCCGCTCGGGCGAGCCCGGCAGCAACAGTGTTCCGCCGTCCGGGCTCAGCGAACAGAGGGCGGCACCACCCGCAGCGTCCGCCAGCTCGATCTGCAACCGGCGGAGTTTCTGCCGGGCGACGACGGCTTTGCGCCGGTGGGTCACGGCCTCCGTGGGATGCGACGGAATCGACAGCCCCAGCACCACGTACTCGTCGGCCAGCTCCACACCCGCGTGCCGTGCGGCGGTCGCCGCCTTTCGGCCGCTGAGCAGCGCCGTGACGAGGTTGACCGCGGCACCGTCGCGTTCGCTGTTGACGGCTTCGAGTTCTTCCACGTAGCTGGTCGTCGCGGCGACGGTCACGCATTCGAGGAGCGTGAACATCACCTTCTGGATGACCAGGAGTTCGGGCAGGTCTTCCGTGCGGGCGTTCGAGGCGACGAGGTCGCCGGCCTCCTGGATGCCTTCGTGGAGGATCCGGAGCACGAGCTTCAACGGGAACCCCTCGCGGGCCCAGCGCGCGGAACTGTTGCGCACCTCCGCGAGGTCCTCGTCCGTCGGGCTGATGCCCTCGTCGAGCATCTGGATACCGAGACCGAGGCAGACGATCGTGAAATCCATGACGTCGCTCTGCAGTTGTTCGCCGGGCAGCGAACCGCAGGGGGTCACGTTGTCGGCGAAATGCCGGACCAGCTTCTGCGCGACCGTCAGCGTGTCGCGCAGCGGGGCGGAGGCGGGCCTGCCATCGACGAGGATTTGCGAACCGGCCCCCGAACTATGATTCGTCATAGATCTGATCACTCCCCTATGTGGATGACACCGAACTCCCGCACCATCGACATCACGCAAACATAACGAGGGTTCGCTTCTGTCACCGTTGTATCACGACAGCGCCCTGTCCAGGGCGAATACGGTCGGTCAATTCTCCTCGGCGACCCGGACCACCAGCTTGCCGAAGTTGCTGCCCCGGAGCAGACCGATGAACGCCGCGGGCGCATTCTCGAGGCCGTCGACGATGTCCTCGCGGTAGGCGAATCGCCCCTCCCGGATCCACCCGGACACATCTCGCTGGAAGTCCGCGTACATCTCGGAGACGAACTCGCGCTGGATGAATCCGCGGATCGTGAGGCTCTTGACCAGAACCCGGGTGAAGAAGCCGGGCAGCCGATCCGGCCCCTCGGGCGTCTCGGTGTCGTTGTACTGCGCGATCAGGCCGCACACGGGAACTCGCGCATACAGGTTGAGCAGCGGCAGCACGGCTGCGGCCACCGCACCGCCGACGTTCTCGAAGTAGACGTCGATGCCGTCGGGGCACGCGGCGCGCAGTTCCTCGGCGAAGTTCGGGGACCGGTGGTCGACGGCGGCGTCGAATCCGAGTTCGTCCAGCAGGTAGGCACACTTTTCCGGTCCGCCCGCGATCCCGACGGCCCGGGCGCCCTTCAGTTTCGCGATCTGCCCCACCGCCGAGCCGACCGGACCGCTGGCCGCCGCGACGACCACCGTCTCGCCTGCCTCCGGTTGCCCGATCTTCAACAGACCGGCGTACGCGGTGAAGCCGGGCATGCCGAGAACTCCGACGGCGGTCGACAACGGCGCAGCGTCGCGGTCGAGTGCGCGGAGTTGGTTGCCGTCGACCACGGCGTGCGACTGCCAGCCCGCGTATCCGAGAACGTAGTCACCGGTTGCGAAATCCGGGTGCCGGGAATCGACCACCTGCCCGACGGTGCCACCGACCATGACCTCGTCGATCTCGACCGGGTCGGCGTAGGACTCCGCCGCACTCATCCGGCCGCGCATGTACGGGTCGAGGGACAGGTAGATGACGCGGACCAGCACCTGACCGTCAGCGGGTTCGGGCAGGTTTACCGCCTCGAGCCGGAAGTTGTCGGCGGTCGGCGCACCGTCCGGCCGTGACGCGAGGACGATTCGGGTGCTCTGAACGATGCTCTCCACACTCACTGTGCGCCTGCCAATCCGTGTCGGGCCGGTATCGTTCGCCAGCCTACCGATTTCAGAACAGTTGCTTCTTCTGCACCTTGCCCATCGCGTTCCGCGGAAGCGACTCGACGACACGGATCTCGCGGGGCCGCTTGTGCACCGACAGTTCGGTGGCCACGTGCTCGATCAGCTCGGTTTCCGAGACGTCGTCCCCCACCACGAAGGCCACGAGCCGCTGCCCGAGGTCCGGGTCGGGAAGGCCGACCACCGCGGCTTCCCGCACACTCGGGTGGCCGAGGAGAGACGTCTCCACCTCCCCCGCCCCGACCCGGAATCCGCCCGACTTGATGAGGTCTGTGGATTCGCGGCCGACGATGCGGTGGAACCCGTCCGGGTCGATGACGGCGACGTCGCCGGTCTTGAAGAAGCCGTCGTCCGTGAAGGATTCGGCCGTCGCGTCGGGCTTACCGAGATAGCCGTCGAAGAGCATCGGGCCGCGCACCTGCAGTCCGCCGATGGATTCGCCGTCGTGGGGGACGTCGCCGCCGCGCTCGTCGCGCAGCCGGGTCTCGACGCCGCGGACCGGCACACCGACCCACCCCGGGCGACGCTCGCCGTCGGCCCTGGTGCTGAGCGTGAGCATCGTCTCGCTCATGCCGTACCGCTCGATCGGTGCGAGCCCGGTCAGCTCGTGCAACTTCTCGAACACCGGCACGGGCAGCGGGGCGCTGCCCGACACCAGCAGTCGCGCACCCGACAGCGCGCGCGCCGACTCCGGGTCGTCGGCGATGCGACCCCACACCGTGGGGACACCGAAATACATCGTTCCGTGTGCGGCGGCGTAGGCCGCAGGGGTGGGCTTGACCGTGTGGACGAGACGGCTGCCGATACGCAACGGTCCCAGCACACCCAGGATGAGACCGTGGACGTGGAACAGCGGAAGTCCCTGCACCAGTGTGTCGTTGCCGGTCCACTGCCAGGCGTCGGCGAGGGCGTCGAGGCCGGCGGCGATGGCCTTCCTGCTGATCAGGACTCCCTTGGGCGGTCCCGTGGTGCCGGACGTGTAGAGCACGAACGCGATGCCCGACTCGGGCGGTTCCGGGTAGCTGTGCCACGACCGGGCATGGACGCGGACCGGGACGACGGGCAGCCCCACCGTGTCCGCGGGCGCCTCGCCGAGCCACGCCTGCGCACCGGAATCGCGCAGGATGTGCTCGAGTTCGGCGGGGCCGGAATCGGGCGGCACCGGCACCGCGGTCACACCGGCGATGAGGCAGCCCACGACCGCGAGGACGGTGGTGACGGTGGGGGTGGCGAGGATCGCGACCCGATCCGCGCGTGCCACACGCTCGGCCACGGACGTCGCCGCACCGAGCACGTCGCCGCGCGACAGGGTGGCGTCGCCGATCCGGATGGCGTCGGGAATGTCGTCGCCCTGGGCGACGGCCAGAGGATTCAGAGATCGCAGCAGCACATCGACAGCTTCTCACAGGGTCCGGACGTGGTCCGGTGGGTCTCCCGGTGGCGGACTGACGGTGGCCAGTGCCGCACCCAGCAGCGCCCCGGTGAGAACAGCCAGTCCGTGGGCGTCGTCGACGACCAGCAGCAGGACACCGGCGACGACGATGCCGCCGCTCGCGGCGAGTGCTCGCCACTCCTTGGACTGCATCACCACCAGACCGGCGAGGGACGCGGCCAGCGCGAGTGTGGCACCCGAGTTGCCCGCCCCGGGCGACGGGAACAGGAACGCGGTGAACAGGCCGAAGATGATCTGGCTCGCCACTAACAGCAGGACGGCCCGCACTCCTCCCCAGACCCGGACCGCGAGCGGGGCCACCCACGCGAGAACGAGCAGATTTACCGCGGTTCCGGCCAGTCCCCCGTCCTGCACCGCAACCGACGTGACGATCCGCCACCACTGGTGGTCCCGGATCTGGGTGGGGTCACGCTCGAGGGCGTCGAGGATGGCGGGGACGACGATCTGCAGCAGCGACGGCACGGCGATCAGCAACCACAGCACCACCGCGGTGCGCGGCGGACGGGTGAGTCGGACCTCGCCGATGCGCGTCGAACCGAGCAGCGTCGCGAGGACGAGAACGACGGCGAAGAGGACCGCGCTGGCCCATCCCCCGCCTGAAGTCGTCACCGCGAAACTCTACAACGACGCACCCCCACGGGAACCGATCCGCGACCGCGCCGGTCAGTCCCGGGTGACCACCGAGCGCAGGAAGAACCGCAGGTTCGAGGGACGCTCGGCCAGTCGCCGCATGAAGTACGCGTACCACTGACTTCCGTACGGCACGTACACCCGAACCTGCTTGTCCTCGTTCGCGAGCCGACGCTGCTCGACGTCCCGGATCCCGAACAGCATCTGGTGCTCGTAGGCGTCCGCGGCGCGGCCGGTGCGCCCGACCAGCGGGGCGACCGCGTCGATGACGGCCGGATCGTGCGAGGCCACCATTGGGTACCCGGACCCGTCCATGAGGATCCCCAGGCAACGCAGATATGACGCGTCCACGGCAGCGCGGTCCTGGAAGGCCTCGGACTCGGGTTCCCGGTACGCCCCCTTGCAGAGCCGGACCCTCGACCCGGGGCCGGCGAGGGCGCGGCAGTCGTCCTCGGTGCGTCGCAGATACGACTGCACCACCGCACCGAGCCAGGGGTAGTCGTTGCGGAGTTCGCGCACGATCGCCAGCGTCGAATCGGTGGTCGTGTGGTCTTCGGCGTCCACGGTCACCCACACCCCCGCCGCCTCCGCGGCGGCGCAGATCGTGCGGGCGTTGTCGGTGGCGATCCTGCGACCGTCGCCGGCCAGTGCCAGCCCGAGCGCCGACAGTTTCATCGACACCTCGAGGCGGCGAACACCCGAAGTCCCTTCCGCTGCTTCCGGTAGCGCACCGAGATCGGCTACGAGCGCCAGATATTCGTCGACCGTCGCCTGGGCTCCCGCCGCGTCACGCGTGTCTTCACCGAGGAAGTCGATCGACACCGACCGGCCCGAATCGAGGATCTCCCGGACGGCTGCGAGCGCCGACTCCCGGTTCTCCCCGGCGACGAAGCGGTCGACGAGTTTCCGGGTGACGGGGGCGCCGGTGACCGCCCGTTTGACGCGGGACGACCGGGCGGCCGCGAGGATCGCCGGGCGCAGCGGATTCGCCAGAACGGTGGGCGCTTTCATTCCGACCCCATGTGCGGATATCGGTAGTCGGTGGCCGGGACGAACGTCTCCTTGATGGTGCGGGCCGACACCCACCGCAGCAGGTTGAGCTTGGACCCGGCCTTGTCGTTCGTGCCCGAGGCGCGGGCCCCGCCGAACGGCTGCTGCCCGACGACGGCACCGGTCGGCTTGTCGTTGACGTAGAAGTTGCCGGCGGTGAACCGGAGAGCAGACGTTGCCTGCTCGACGGCCTGGCGGTCGTCGGCGATCACCGCGCCGGTCAGCGCGTACGGGGCCGCCGAGTCGACCTTGCCGAGCACGTCGGCGAACGCGTTCGGCGCCGAGTCGTCGTACACGTGCACCGTCAGGATCGGACCGAAGTACTCGGTGGTCATCGCCTCGTCGGCGGGATCGTCCGCGAGGAGCACGGTGGGGCGGACGAAGTAGCCGACGCTGTCGTCGTACTTGCCGCCGACGGCGATCTCGAGACCGGTGGCGCTGCGGGCGCGTTCGATGGCCGCGACGTTCTTGTCGTAGGCGCGGCGGTCGATGAGGGCCCCGCCGAAGTTCTCCAGATCCGTCACGTCACCGTAGGTGAGGGCGTCGACTTCCGCGGTGAACGTGTCCCGCATCCGCCGCCACAGCGACTTCGGGACGTAGGCGCGGGAGGCGGCCGAACACTTCTGGCCCTGGTATTCGAACGCGCCGCGGATCAGCGCCGTCCGCAGCACGTCCTCGTCGGCCGAGGCGTGCGCGACCACGAAGTCCTTGCCGCCGGTCTCCCCCACCAGTCGGGGGTAGCCGGCGTACTTCCCGATGTTCGCGCCCACCTCGCTCCACAGATGCTGGAACGTCCGGGTCGAACCGGTGAAGTGGATGCCCGCGAGGCGGGGGTCGCTCAGCAGCACTTCCGAGACCGCCTGCCCGCTGCCGGTGAGCAGATTGATCACACCCGGCGGCATTCCCGCCGCCTCGAGCAGTTTGATGGTCCAGTACGCGGCGACGGTCTGCGTCGACGACGGCTTCCAGATCACCGTGTTGCCCATCAACGCGGGCGCGGTCGGCAGGTTCCCCGCGATCGCGCTGAAGTTGAACGGCGTGATGGCGTAGACGAACCCCTCGAGCGGACGGTATTCGAGCCGGTTCCACACCCCGGGTGAGGAGATCGGCTGGTCGGCGAGGATCTGGCGTGCGAAGTGAACGTTGAAGCGCCAGAAGTCGATCAGTTCGCACGGCGCGTCGATCTCCGCCTGCTGGACCGACTTCGACTGGCCGAGCATCGTCGCCGCGGCGAGCGTTTCGCGCCACGGCCCGGACAGCAGGTCGGCGGCGCGCAGGATGACCGCGGCCCGGTCGTCGAACGAGAGCGCCCGCCAGTCCGGTGCCGCGGCCGTGGCCGCCTCGACCGCCGCCGACGCGTCGTCGTGGGTGGCGCTGCGCAGCGTGCCGAGCACGGCGGCGTGCCGGTGGGGTTGCACGACGTCGACGCGCTCGCCGTTGCCGTGCCGGTGTTTGCCACCGATCACGTGCGGGATGTCGACGGGATTGGTGGCGATGTCGGTGAGTGCCGATTGCACTCGGGAACGTTCGGGATTGCCCGGCGCGTACGTGTGGACCGGCTCGTTGGTGGGCACCGGAACCTGGGTGATGGCGTCCATGCTGCCTGCCTCCTGCCCTCAGATCGTGAGGAACTGTGACCGGGACCGCGGGCGGACGGGGACACCCGTCCGAGCGGAACCCTTGAGCCCAGGTTAGCGCCGGACGGGGGTACTCATCCGGTTTTGACGCGCGGGTCGGCTGGCTACCATCGGCACATGGCCGAACGGAATCGCGTGTCACCCCGATCCGAGATCGTCGCGATTCCACTCCGCGGCCGGTTCATGGGAAACCGGGGCTGCCTGCACCGGGGGCACACCGTCGTGCGCAACCATGCGGGCAAGCGGTGGATCATCTGCGTCACCGACTACCCGGCCCGCACCGTCGCCCAGTGGAGCGACGGCCACTACACCGTCCTCTTCTTCCACGACGAGGCGGTGGCCCTCGCGGCCGGGCACCGGCCGTGCGCCCTCTGCCGACGCGAGCGGTACAACGACTTTCGTCTCGCGTGGCAGTCGGCCCACGGGGGTGGGCTGCCGGGCGCGGACCAGATGGACGCCCGGCTGCACGGAGAACGGCTGGCCGGTTCCCACCAGCGCATGCACGAGGCCGCGTGGTCGTCGTTGCCCGACGGGGCCTTCGCGCTGTTCGACGGCGGACCCGCGGTCGTGCTGGGTGACACGGTCGTCCCCTGGTCGGCCGAGGGATACGGGACTCCGGCGAACCGGCCGACCGGCACCGCCACCGTCCTGACACCGCCGTCCACCGTCGCCGCCCTCGCAGCCGGCTACCGACCGGACGTCGCGTAGGACTGTAGACGCTAAGAACGCCGCTCAGGCCCCTGCCCCGGCCCCGCAAATTCTGCACCCGGTGATCTACCTGCTGAGATCCCGATCCTCCGGCGGATCCCGCGGCGGCGGCTCCTGCGGTGCCCATACCGGCCCCGGTGACAGCACCCGTCCCAGTGCCCTCGGCCACCGAACCGGGCCATGACGGGACGGCACCCGCGCCGCTCGCCCAGCCAGTTCCCGCACCCCCGGTCGAGTGCGGCCAGGGTGCCGTTCAGGATTGCGCGGTTCCCCCCAGCGCCACACGGCTCCGCACGTCGCACAGCACCGGGGAGGCTGGCGAGGTTTGCCGCCGCAGGTGGTATTCGGTGCGGTGGTCAGGGTTCTGGTCTGCGCTGGAGACCCGTGCGTAGCCAGCGCCGGGGCAGGGCGGGAGAATCCTACCGCCGACGCTCACCGCAGTTCCCGCGCGATCGCTCGGGCCGCGCGGCGAGCCTGCTTCGCCGCGAACCCGATCTGCGACGGCCTGGGCACGAACCCGATGAAACGCAACCTCTCGGCGGCCGGCTTTTCACCGGTGGCGTGCGGCCAACCTCGCTCGTCCAGTACGCCGAGGTGCCCGACCAGCTTTTCGAGTTCCTGGCGGAACCCCGTCGCGCAGACCATCGCCTCCGGGTCGATTCGCACACCGTCCACCAGCCACACGCTGTCCGCGTCGAGTGACTCGACTCCGCGAACGACCTCGATGGACCTGTCTCGGATCGCGGCGACGAGCTCCTTGTCGACGATCGCCGGTGCCACGCCGAGGCGCGCGCTGCGGGCGAAGATCCCCTCGTCGGGGATCGGCAATCCGAACTCGCGCAGGTCGCCGATGCTCCTCTCCCGGCCGAACCGAGCGATTGCGTCCGCGATAGGGACCGGGGCATGGTAGAGCGGCGTCGCGATGAAGTCTCCCGGCATGCCACCAGGTCCCTGGCGGAGCATGATGTTCGGCGGCGTGCGAGCCGAAAGCCAGACCTTTGCCGCGCCTCCGGTGGCGAGGTCGTAGGCAATTTCCATGCCCGAGCAGCCCGCTCCCACCACGAGGACCCGTTTCCCGTTGTACTGCGAGGGATTCCGGTACTGCGAGGAATGAACCAGTGCACCCCGCCAGTCCCCGCGTCCGGGCCAGTCCGGGACGAAGGGCTCATGATCGAAGCCGGTCGCGACCACCACCTCGGCAGCGTCGACCGAACCGGCAGCGGTGGTCAACCGCCAGTGCCCGTCCGTTAGGTCGAGCCGTTCCACCGGGCAGCCCAGGCGCAGCTCGATCCCGTCCGCACGTGCGTGCCGCTCGAGATGCTCGATCACCTGTTCCCGCGTGGGAAAGGTCGGTGTGCCCTTGGGGTAGGGGCGGTTCGGCAGGTGGGAGAACTGCCTGCCGGTGTTCAGTCGCAGCCGGTCATAACGAGAGTGCCACGACGAACCGACTTGGTCGGCTCGGTCGATCAGCAACGGGTTGATGCCACGGTCGGCGAGGGCCACCGCCGCCGAGACCCCGGAGGTGCCGGCACCGACGATTGCGACTGGATGCTCACTCATCGTGTGCTCCTTGGGTGTTGTCTTGTTTCATGCGGTTTCAGCGACAATGACGCTCATCGGGCCGGTGAGCGAGCGGTGGTCGCGGTAGCGCCAGCCAGTGTCCTGCAGCCAGGCGATGCCTTCTCCGACGCTGTAGACGTCGCCGTGTTCGAGGTGGACCGCGAATTCGCCCGCCATCAGGGCCGCCGCGACCGGCTGGGTGTGGGTGGGGTCGGTCCAGAAGTCGGCAATCAGCAGCGTGGCGCCGGGTGCGGCGACGTCGCGAATGCGTTGTAGCAGAGCATAATTCTGCTCCGGCGACCAGTAATGCACCAGGTTCGCGACCAGGAAGGCGTCGTATCCAGCGGGCAGCGGGTCGGCCATCGCGTCGCCGGCGCATACGTCGATTCGCCCCGCCAGCCCGACCGACGTGATGCGGTCCTGCGCGGTCTGGGCAACCGCCGGCAGCTCGAACACGGTCGCGCTCAGTTGCGGGCAGTGGCGCGCCACCGCGATGGACCAGGAGCCGGTGCCGCCGCCGATGTCGAGGAGTTGATGACTACCGAACAGATCGACCGTGTCCGGCAGGGCGAGCGAGGGGCCGGCCGAAAACGCCTCGATACCGATCGAGGCGATGGGTTGCACGGCGGCGTCGAGGTCGAAGATCTGGCGTTTCGGCCCGCGGGCGAGTGCGTCGGCCAGGTCTTCCCACGCCGGGAAGCTGATCTTGTCCCAGAACCGCAGCAGCGGACGCAGGTCGGCGGGCGATCCGCCGGCGAGGAACGCGGCCGCCGTCTCGGTATTGACATACTGTTCGTCTCGGCGTTCGAGCATACCCAGCGCGACCATGGCGTCGGCGCTGATCCGGGTGGCTCGGGCAGTAAGCCCGGTGCGGGCGGCCAGGCCATGCAGGTCGGTGGGGCCCTCGCCCAACGCCTCGAACAAACCGAGTTCGCTGGCGGCGAAGAGGTGTTTGGCGGCCATGAACCCGGACGCCAGCTGCATGATCGGCTCCGGGTCAGGCAGGTCGTGGTCGGTTTCGGCGGAGGTACGGGCTGTCATCGTCATGAAACCAGCGTCGTCGTTGTCGGTTCTGCGTCATATCCCTGAATCCTGGGCAATTCACCCAGATTTCTGGGGTAGGCAGCCCTGACCTGCTGCGATACACTTCGGGCATGGCGCAGAGCTCGCTGCCACGCGTCCGCGATCAAATCTCGCGTGCCGCCGCCGACCAGCTGGACTGGGTGGGGTACAGCGCGCGAATGAGCGAGGCCCTGCGCACGGTGATCCCACATGACCGCTGCTGCTGGCACACCGTCGACCCGGGCACCATCCTGTTCACCGGCAGCGTCAACCGGAACGTTGGGTGCTCCGGATCCTGGTTGGCGCACTACGAATACGAGGTCGAGGACGTCGACAAGTGGGCGTTTCTTGCGCACAGTGGCCGCCTGGCGGGTGCACTTAGTCTGGATACCCACGGAGACTTGTCCCGCAGTGCACGGCACCGTTCGCACGAGGCGTACGGAATCGGCGACGAGCTGCGGGTCTCCCTGGTGTCGGACGGGGTCTATTGGGGTGCAGCGGCATTCCTGCGCGATGCGGGCGCGCCGTGGTACACCGCCGAGCACGTCCGCGCAATCGCCGCGCTGGCGCCCGCGCTCGCGACCGGTCTGCGACGTTCGATGCTCCACGAGGTCGAGGCCGCCGTGACGACCGTGGACTACGGCCCCGGCGTGGTGGTCTTCGACGCCGCGGGCAACCCGGAATCGGTCTCACCCGCCGCGGAACGCTGGATCGACGACATTGTCGAGGTCCCGGCGCCGTCGACGCCGTTCGAATCGAAGGTCGTGCAGGCCATCGCGGCCCGGGCGCGGGCGATCGAACCGGGCACCGATCCGCTGGAACTTGCCGCGCGCTCGCGGGTACGCACGCGATCCGGCGCGTGGCTGTTGCTGTACGGGACCAGGCTTTCCGGCGTCGAAGACGGACGCACCGCCGTCATCATCCAACCCGCGACGCCGCATGAGATCGCGCCCGTCATTGCCATGGCCTACGGACTGTCCCAACGCGAATGCCATCTCACTGCGCTGTGCATCCAAGGGCGATCGACAAGGGAGATGGCGCACGCAATGTCGTTATCCGTCTACACAATTCAAGACCACATGAAGTCGATCTTCGACAAGACCGGGGTGCGCAGCCGCGGGGAACTGGTGGGGCAGATATTCCTCGAGCACTACGCGCCACGCTGGGAGCTTGCGGCATCCCCGCCATCCGGATGGTGGGCGAAGGGCATCAACTGAATTCGCCGAACTCTCAGCTGTGCGTATCTGCTTCACGACCAATGGCGCGCCAACCAAGAAGGTTCACCGCCCGAACCATCTCTCCTTCCACGACGCCGGCGCTCACCGACAGTGTGCCGTCGACCAGGAAGGTGCCCCTCGCACATTCTGTCGCCGCCGCAGCGAACGGAGGTGGCCCCGATTCCCTCCATTCGTCCTGCAAGCCCAATCCCAATTCACACGACCAACGGAGGCTCCGCGAGTCCGGCAGGCAGCGCCATATAAAGCCGCGAAATCAATGCCACCTATCGCCGTGAGTCACAGCCATCAGCTTGTCGAAAAGTGCAGTGGGCTAGGGTTTTCGACCCAGTTTCTCGACACAGGTTTTCGCGCCTCCGACGTGCCGAATCCGCCGGTCAGAGGCGGTGTCGACAATGGATCGTTTTCCGGACGCGTTTGGCGCCCCACTTTCAGTTCATCTGGCGCTGTCAGGGGCGATGTGCCATCGATGACTGTCCCTCTCTGGCGACTCACTGGCCCTTCGCGCGCCGGAGACGGCAGAACGGAGTGCGGGCACGGCGAGGTCGGGTAGTGCCCTGGTAATTCTTCGCCCCGGCGGAACGAGTCCAGGTTTGATCGCCACACGTCACCCTGCGACGGTTCCCCGGGATGTCCGTCCGGAGGCCCCCTTCCCATGGCATCGCTACCGTGCCCTGTTCCACCGCCCGTGCACCCCGATGGTCGCGATCCGCGGCGCACCGACCCCCCTGGTCCGCTCGTCGCCGAGTGGGGTGCCCGGGCAGCGTGCCAGGGCGTCGACGCGGCGATCTTCTTTTCTCCCGACAAGGAACGCGGACTCGACCGCGCCCGCCGGGAAGCCGAAGCGAAGCGGCTCTGCGCGAGCTGCCCGGCGCTCACTCTCTGCCGCGACTACGCCCTGTCCGCTCCCGAACCGTATGGCACCCGGGGCGGGATGAGCGAGACCGAGCGACGCCGATACGCTCGCCAGCAGCGCCGCGCCGCGAGCATGCAGTAGGCCCGTCGCGGTCCACGGTGGCGACCCGAGTGCGCCGGTCTACGGGCTCAGGGGTTCGCCGGTGACGAGGAAGATCACCCGGCGCCCGACCACGACGGTGTGGTCACCGAAACGTTCGTAGAAACGCCCCAACAAGGTGACATCGACCGCGGCCGGGATGCTGCCGGACCAGGCCGGATCCTCGAGCAGCGTGAGCAGTCGTCGGTGCAGGTCGTCGAGTTCGTCGTCGCGTCTGCCGAGCTCGGCGGCCAGCTCGGGATCATGGGTGCGCAGGACCTGTTCGGCCAGGCCCGCCAACGCGGTCGCCGCTCGCCCCATCCGGTTCAGGATTTCTTCCGTCTCCCCCGAGGTGACGTGGTTCGGGTGCCGGCGGCGCACACTCTCGGCCACATGCTGCGCCAGCCCGCCCATCCGGCTCAGATCCGACACCAAATGCACCCCGGTGACGACCTGGCGCAGGTCCCGGGCGACGGGGGCCTGCAACGCCAGCAACGCCATCGCCTGCTCCTCACACGGACCGTGTAACCGCTCGATCTGCTCGGTGAGGTCGAGGACCCGCTCGGCCCGCGGAAGATCGGCCCGGACCAGGGCGTCGGTGGCCGACTCGATGGCCTCACCGGCGAGGTGGCACATCAGCGCCAGCCGGTTGGTCAGGTCGTCGAGCTGTTCGTGAAACTTCAACCGCATCGGCATCATCCTGGGGTATCCGCAGCGGCTAACGACCTGCTGGGCGATCCGCACGGAAGATCGCTCGTCGATGACGGGTCCGGTCCGACCATGATGCCGACCGGAATTACCGTGTGGGAGTGCCGGTACTGCGGAAGCTCCCGTCTCGCAGATCCTGGTCCGGGTTCCACGTCGACACGGCCCAGATGACGACGACGTCGAGGGCGATGATCAGCAGTGACCACGCCGGGTAGTAGGGCAGCCACAGGAAGTTCGCCAGAATCGAGATCGCGGCGACGATGACAGCCGACACCCTCGCCCACCCGGCGCCGGTGAACAGGGCGAGTCCCACGATCGCGACGAGGGCGCCGAGGACGAGGTGGATCCAGCCCCAGGTGGTGAGGTCGAACTTGTAGACGTAGTCGATCCCGCGGACGAACACTTCGTCGTCGGCGACCGCGGCGATGCCCTGGCAGAACTGGATGAAGCCAACGGTGACCATGATGATGGCCGCGAACATCGACGTGCCGGCCGCGAAACTCTGTTTGGTCGAGGGGTACTCGGACGCTGGGCCCACCCCCACGCTGCGATCGGACATGTCTGGTCCTCCCCGAAGCTTCGATGTGTCGGTACGACGATTGTCCGCCGCCGCGTGCTCCGTTCGCGGGAGAACCCGGATTCCGGCTGGAGGGTCCGGGTGACCATCTTCGCCGGATGACTGGGAATCCGGCCAGCTGGGTCGGTTGGTCGGTCTTGTATTTGTTTGTTTGTGCGGACTGGGATGTGTTTGTGCGGGTCACCGGCACTGTGGCTTCACAGTAGAGCGCGAGAAATCGCCGGCGACAGATCACCGCTGCTGCGTGATGGTGGCGGTGAGCTCTGGGGTGAGCTTCTCGGCGTCCGACCCCAGATGGCGCGCGGGGCTTCGCATTCCCGCTCCTGGGCCTCGCCCCCTCATGGAACATGATTAGGACAGGCGGGGTGCGCGACGGGCGAAGGCACCCCGCACACCGCGCACTCTCCCGCTGCTGATCACTGCCGGTGCCGCCGGTTCGGCGTGTGCGGTGGCGGGAAGTTCCGAGGTTCGGATCGGTTCCGGGGGCGCCGGTGTCCGGCTGTACGTGGCGTCGAGTGTGCGGGTGGTGGCCCGCTCGATCAGCAGGGGAACGAAGTCCCGGACGCGGCAGCCGTCGAACCGGTCAAGCGTTGCCGCGATCAGATCCTCGACTATCTCGGGTTCGAGATCGGGGTAGCGCTGGAACAGCCGGGCGCGGACGACATCGAGGGCGTGTTTTTCGTTGTCGTCCATGAGAAGAATTGTCCTGCCCGGACGCTCGGGCGGGGACACTTTTCGATATCACTTTTCACTGGGTTCGGCGTGGTGAAACGGATCCTCGATGCAAGTCTGATATTGGCGACCGCGTCGCGGCCTGGTTCCGGTACCGCCTGTCGAACACCGGCAGTGTCTCGAATGCGGCTGGTGTTGGGCCTAAACACCCGCGGCCATCGTTGCGCCGGGTGAGGCGGCGGAGGGTGTGCGTCGGTGGCTGTTACCGTCCCGCACCGGATTCGGACGCGGTAGAAAAGGGGCTGGGGCCGAGAGCGACGATGATCGAGGTCCGGTGGAGTCCGATCTCGGTCCAGCTGGTGGTGACGGTCAGCTTCCCGGTCCGAGGGTAGGCGCCGATCCAGTATGACGGCGTCGCCCGGTAGGGCCCGGATTCCCCGGTGGGCGGTTCGCTTCGGTGGAGGGCGTCGGCAGGCCCGTCGAGATCGTCGGCGCGGACCTGCACGCTCAGATCGGACCACCGCGCCGACCAGTCGTTCGGGTCGGTCAGGGGACGGGTTTCGTAGCGGGCGAAGTCGGCGCGGATCCCGGTGACCCGCATCGCCAGTTGCAGCAGCAGCCCCGACGTGTACGCGGTGACCGCGGACAGTTCCAGGTCCAGGTCCTTCTCGGCAACGATCGGCGTCGGGGGGTGCACACGAAGGCCCCGATCTGCCGGTGGCACGAGAGCCGGCCAACGATGGCGGCGCATACCCTCATCATCGCACCACGCACCGTTCCTCGGTGGTGGATCAGCCAGGGGACAAGAGGTTTCCGATCGCCGTACCCCACATCTTCGCGTGCGGTCTGGGCGCGCATCTCACCCTGCCCCCACCGCGTTCACGACCGAAGATCGTCGAGAGTACCGGCGTCGATCGCGTGTGTCAGTGCCGGGCCGAGCGAGGGATCGCAGTCATGACTGCCCAGATCATCGCCGTGTCGATCGCGATGATCGCGATCGCCCACGCCGGGTAGTGGGGCAGCCAGAGGAAGTTGACGACGATCGATGCTGCCGCGAGGGTGACTGCCAACGTTCGCGCCCACAGGCCACCGCGGAACAGGGCGGCGCCGACCAGTGCGATCACAATTCCGAGCACGAGATGGACCCACCCCCACACGGTCAGGTCGAATTCGTAGGTGTAGTCGGTGATGACGACGAAGACCTGGTCATTGCCGATCGCGGCGATCCCCTGCAGGATATGCAGCACACCGCTGGTGACCAGCAAGATCGCGGCACCGATCATCGTGTCGGCGGCGATCTCTTGACGGACGGTCGACTTGTCGGTCACGACGATTCACCTCTCGGGACGCCGATGTTGTATGCCCGTTCTCAGTGTGCACCGCTCACCAGGCGTTTGATCCGCGATTGCGCGCATTTCGATCAGACAGAGGTTCTGGAGTCGGGTCCCTAGGAGGTGAATGAACTCGAAATGGCGCAGCGGGGTGCGGTGTCGGTTCCGTTGCCGGTCGCCAGGACTTGGTCACCGCCCAGGCGGCGGTGTAGTCGTCGAGCTCCTCGAGTTCCCGCCGGGACGTGGGTGAGCAGACGTGCGAGCAGCCCGCCCGCCGGGAGACGCCGGGCACGTCGATGCCGTGTCCACCCGTGGATCGGGGTGTCATGAGCCCGTCGGCGGTGCGCGCGGTGCTCGAAGGGTCAGGTGGTGAGCCGGGCGGCATCGTCGCGGGCACGCCGGGCGGCCTGCAGCTCGAGCCCGTAGAGCAACCCGAAGGTGAACCCGTTCTCGCCGCCGGTGCTCCCGGCGCGGGCCCCGAGGGCGCGGAGGGTCCCGAGCGCGACCACGCTGTCCTGGTGCTCCCCGAGAACCTTCTGGACCTTCTTGTATGCGGCGACCCGCTTCTTGCCCTTCTTCTTCCCGACCAGTCCACGGGTGAGTTCGCCGGCGTAGCGGGCCCGCTTCGCGGCCTTCCGGGCGCGGTGCAGCGCCACGTCGCCGCCGTCGTCGAGGGCGGCCGCCAACCTTCTGTCGGCCTTGCGGCGCGCCTTCCGCGCGGCCTTCTTCAGCACCCGCTCACCGGAGGCTGCGTCCCCGGTCAGCGGCGGTGCGGTGCGCCACAGCGCCAGCGCGGCGAGCAGAGCCCGATACCGGTCACCGTCGACGGTCGCCATCACCTCGGCCCGGTACCGGAGTTGCTCGGCGAGCAGATCATTCTCGATCCGGGCGGCGACCGGACCCAGCACCAGCTCCTCGGGCAGGTCGGTGACCGCGGCGGCGAACCGGGCGCGCTGGACCTGCCGGTCCCGCACCTCACCGAGCACCCCCGCATACCAGGACAGTTCCACGTCGAGCCGCGTCCGGGCGGCGGGATCCAGCACCTTCTTGAACACCCGCAGGGTGCTGCGGAACCGCCGGATCCCGACCCGGGTGGCATGGACCGAGTCCAACCCGCGGCGCAGCCACACATCCCCGGCGACGATCGCCTGCACCTGGGTGTCGAGGTAGGCGGTCAACAGCTCCCGAACCACCTCCGCCCCGGAACCGTCGGCGGCGGAGTCGTTATCGGTAAGGCCGGGACCGTTCGGGTTCAGGGCCCGGGACAGTTTCGACGGATACCGGGACGGGCGGGCGCCCTCACGGGTCAACCGTTCACCGATCGCCTCGAGCAGCTTCCCGTCGCCTCTCTCGCCCAGTTCGACCTCCACCTCGCGCCACTCGCTGGCGACCGCGCCGTCCCCGGCCGCCGCGGCGGCCGCGGTGGCGCGGACCGTGTCGTCGGCGACCTCGGTGAGCAGGTTCCCGTCCGGGTCGAGCATCCGGAGCCGGAGCCGGACCGTCGAGATCGACGCCACCGGGTGCACCGGTTTTCCCAGGGCCACCCCCGAGACCAGGGCGGCCAGCTCGCCGGGCACCGTGTCGTCCGCGGTGAGCGGCACCCGGATTTCGGTGCGCGCCTTGCGGTCGGGGACCTTCAGCTGCCACCCTGCGTCGGTGTCGCCGGTCCGGCGCCGCAACGTGACGCGCTGGCGGAGCAGGTCCCGGTCCGCGGTGTCGAAGTATTCGCTGTCGAGGGTAACGGTGTCTTCCTCGAGCCGGCCGCCCGGCGGGACCAGGTCGTCCAGGTCCGGTACCGCGAAGTCGGCGCCGACGTCGTACTTGTCTTCCCGCTCCTGCTGCGCCTTGCTCATGGATTCAGACTGCCCGTCCGGCCCGGCGGGTAATCGTGATCTCGTGAAACCCGTGCAGTGCGCCGTTGTGCACCCACAACCACTGCGAATGCCGAAAGGGGCGATCGCACCATCCATTCCGCTGCACCGAGTGTCCCATGGTGCGGGGCGACCTGGTTGAAGCGCACGATCCCCGGCCGGGCGTGCGGCAACGAGTCTTTCCCTCTCCTTTCTCGCGCGCCCGGTTTGTGTCGTTCATCGAGATCTTGCTGTTGCCGGCATGCCTGGTTGTGGATCCGCATCGAAGGCGAAACGCGGAACCGGTGACCTGCTACCGCTATCCGGCCCGTGCGTGGGAAGTGCTCGGTCCATGGCAGTTCGCCGTCCCGGCATCCGTATCAGACGAGCTCGGGGGCTGGGCGGAAGGCGCTGCACGACTCGGTCGGCGACGGCACGGAGGCACGGGCCCCGTCTCCCGCACGGCGCCGATTCGGCTCCCATCGGTCGGGCTGTCGCAGCCGGGCATCACAGATATATCAGGCCGACGGCTGCGGGACGGGGTTCGCCGCTTCTGAGTGGGCGGGGCGACGTGCGGTCCTGGTCCTGGAGACCAGTCTGCGGGCCCACACCTGCCGCGAAGTGCCGCCAGCACGGCCCGACAAGAGGACAATCAAACCTGCCGGAACACTTCATGCGTTGCCCGGGAAGGGAACGGTCATGTCCGAGGAATCTGTGGTCAAACGCGATGTGGTGCAAGGGTCCGCGAGGGGTGGGGCGGTTCTGCTCGTCACCGTCGGTATCCTCGAAGTACTCCAGGGCCTGTCCGCGATCGCCAAGGACGAGGTAATCGTCACCGGAATCGACTACACCTACCAATTCGACCTCACCGCATGGGGATGGACCCACCTGGTTCTCGGCGCGATCGTCACTGCCGCCGGAATCGCCCTGTTCACTGGTGCCGCCTGGGCGCGAGTGACCGCCATGGTGATCTGCGCGGTCTCGATCCTCGTCAACTTCCTCTGGTTGCCCTACTACCCCATGTGGGCGATCACGATCATCGCCCTCAACGCCGTGGTGATCTGCGCCGTCTCGACATGGCACCCCGACAAGGACCGAGTCGCACAGCCCAATCCACCGGCGAGATAAACAGCCAAGCGAACACGGGACAACGAACAGTGCGACATGCACGCACGGAGCACAGGCGGCCGTCGACACGACCTCGTGCCGCGGTGATGTCGACCGGCGGTGAGGCGTGGCCGGCATGACGTGGGCGTTGCCGGCGATCGCGGTGGTCCTGCTCGGCTTCGTGGCGATTTCGGGGCGCGTTGCGGGCACGCCGATCACCGCCCCGATCGTCTTCACCGTCAGCGGGTTCCTGCTCGGCGGGGAGGCGGTCGGCGTGGTCGATGTGCACGCCACCGCCGAGATCGTCAAACTGCTCGCCGAGGTGACCCTGGCATTGGTGTTGTTCTCCGACGCTGCACACGTCGACCTGGCCGAACTCCGTACCGAGATCTCCTTGCCTGCGCGACTTCTCGGTATCGGTCTGCCGCTGACCATCGCGGCCGGATTCGGTGCCGCCGCGATCGTGCTCGGCGACCTTGCCTGGCCCGAGGCGTTGTTGCTCGCGGTGATCCTCGCCCCCACCGACGCCGCGCTTGGTCAGGCCGTGGTCACCCTCCCCGTGCTGCCGATGCGGATTCGGCAGGGCTTGAACGTCGAGAGCGGGCTCAACGACGGGATCTGTGTGCCGTTGTTCCTGATCGTGCTCGCGATCGCGCATGCCGAGGCGGGCACGATCGGCGGCGGTGCGGCTGCCCGTCTGGTCACCGAGCAGATCGGATACGGAATCGTCGCGGGGGTGGGCGCAGGGGTACTCGCGGCCGCGGTCCTGGTGACCTCCAGTCGGCGCCGCGCCCTCGATCCGCTGTGGGCGCACACCGTGCCGGTGACCGCAGCCCTGCTCGCCTACACCGCCGCCGTGCCGCTGGGCGGGTCCGGATTCATTGCCGCGTTTGTCGGCGGACTGACCTTCGGTGCACTCTGGCGCCGCGCCGACGTCGATGTCGGCAACGCCGGGCACATGATCGACGAGGCCGGTGACCTGTTCAGCGCCGTGACCTTCATCGTTTTCGGGGCCGTGCTGCTCGGTCCCGCACTCGGTCGTCTCTCCTGGGCTGTGCTGGGGTACGCCGTCGTGAGCCTGACCGTCGTCCGGATGTTGCCCGTTGCGCTGTCCTTGGTCGGCACGCACCCCCGCGCCCCGACCGTGGCCTTCCTCGGCTGGTTCGGGCCCCGGGGCCTGGCCACCATCGTCTTCGCCATCCTCATCGTCGAAGAACCGGGCGAGCTACCCCACGAAGAACTACTACTGACCACCGCGGTGATCACGATCGCGCTCTCCGTCCTGGCGCACGGGCTCACCGCCAGCCCCCTCGCCGACCGCTATGCCGCCTGGTCCCGGGACCACCCCCACCCGGAGACCCGACCCGCCCCGGACACTCGACGGTGATCCCCGCACCCGCACCTGTGGCCACGCGCATCGTGGTCATCGACCGGCGGGCGGGTCCGCCGCCGATGGAGGTCCTTCATAGTCCAGCCCACATTCCGCGGCGGACCCGATGGACTGAGGCGGACAATGAGCAGATACGGCGTGCGGGCAGCCCCGCCGGAAGGGGGTACATCATGACCGAGGAGTCGTCGACCGAACAGCGCGTGGTGACCGCCACATCGCTCGGGGCGGCCAGTCTGGTGCTGACCGTCGGTCTCCTCCAGTTCGCCCAGGGCATCGCCGGTGTCGCCGAGAGCGAAGGGTTCTCGGTGGGTTACGAGTACACCTACCGGTTCGACCTCATCGTCTGGGGCTGGTTTCACATCGCCTTCGGGGTGCTGCTCTGCGTGGTCGGTCTCGCGTTGGCCGCCGGCGCGCGTTGGGCGCGGGTAGCGGCGATCGTCCTTGCGGCCATTTCGATCCTCGCCAACTTCCTGTGGCTGCCGTACTACCCGTCCTGGTCGATGGTGATCATCGCACTTGATGTCGCGGCGATCTGGGCGGTGTCGACCTGGAAGCCACCACCGTTGTGAAATGAACGGAACCGTCGGGTTGTCCGCTTTCGCCGCCGACAGGGTCACCGTGCGCTCCGCAGCAACCCCGCCGTCGACCGGATAGAGCAGCAGGTGAACAGATGCCATCACCTGAGCGCCAGGCTCTGGTGCGTGCCGCGGCCTCGGCGGGAGGCTGGTCGACGGGCCCGTCCACCGTGCTCATGACCCCCGCCCCCGCCCGCGCCGACGGAACCTGACGGGAGTGTCCGTGCGATCGATCATGGCCGTTGCCTCTCCTTCGATGGCGGCAGTGCGGGTTGTGAGAAAGGGTGTGCCTCGGCGCCTTTCGGTGCTAGGTCAGCGCTTTGCTCTTGAGGGTCTCGAACTCTTGCGGGGTGATCGCCCCCGAATCGAGCAGTGCCTTGGCGTCGGCGATCTGCTGCGCCGGGGATTTGCCCGCGATGTCCCGGATGTGGCTGTCCTGGGCCTGTTTGACCTGCCGGAAGGCCGCCGCGGACCGCTCGGTCATGCCCTCGTTACGCACGATCAGGTAGATCAGCGCCGACAGGAACGGAATCAGGAACAAGAACAACAACCACAGCGCCTTGAGCCACCCGGACATCCGGTGGTCGCGGAACAGATCGGTGATGATCTGAAACAGCACCATCAGGTAGGACACGAACAGGAAAGAGACGATGACGATCCAGAAGAAATCCCAGAAACCGTCCATTGTCGGTGCTCCGTCCACTCGGTGATTCCGGTCAGGAGGCCAGGATCCTGGCCTTCTCGGCGTTGAACTCGTCGTCGGTGAGAACCCCCTGTGTGCGCAGTTCACCGAGTTGTTTCAACGCGGTGAGACGATCGGCATCACCTGAGGGCGGAGGCGATGCCGGCGGGGCGGGCGGCGGCGGTGGTGGTGCAGCCTGCTGCGTCGGTGGCGGCTGTTGGGCGGCCCAGCGTTGGCCTTGCCGCCGCGAGACCCGGTTGGAGACGGTGGTCGCGGTTCCCTCGATCACGGCGGTGCGGGCGATTCCGCGGAGAAGTCCGGGCACGGTGCGCTCCTCGGGTTATCGGGCGGGCCGTCGAGAGCATCGAGCGCCGCGAGGATGCCTTGGACGGGTACCCGCCCGTGGCACGCACCAGAGACGGTGGTCCGCCTGGGGCGATCCTCACTACCTCAGGCAATGGTGGGCCCGGCGACGCGCGGACCGTCCCGCTCGAGGACGCCGGCCCGCTGCACGGCGCCGATCGGCTCAGACGGGGCGCACATTCTGGGCGTAAACCCCTTTCGGTTCCCGGCCGACCTCGAACTCCACCCGCTGATTCTCCTCGAGCGACTTGTACCCGCTGACCTGAATCTCGGAGAACTGGACAAAGAGGTAGGCGCTGCCGTCGTCGGGGCGGATGAATCCGAAGCCCTTCTCGCCGTTGAACCAGTGCACTGTGCCCTGCGCCATGGTCATTCACTCCCTGCAGCCGACGAGACGGCGCCTCCCACCGAGGGCCGATCTCGACACCCTGACCGTCCCCGCACCCCGGATGGCCGGAGGGCCGAACAACTGGTGTCCTCGATCGGAGGATGCCAGAACGAGCACCCTGTGTGTAGGGGCGAAGGTCCTACAACATCGGTCTCGGCACGCGAGCGCGATTCGTACCCCCGGCGACATCGACACCATCGAACTGAACGAAGCCTTCGCCGCACAGGCCGTCGCCCGGTCACCCCGTCGGCGCCGCCCGAGCCATGCGAAGGATCTCCTCCGACGCGACCTCGACGAGAAATTGGGCGCCTAATTGACAGTCGTATTCGCAAGCCATGCGAATAGCCAACCTGCCAGTTTACATAATATAAGTTATCCGTACTTCGAAAAAGATTGTGTACAAGCATATTTGGCGCACAACATAGCCAAGGCGATCGCTGCGGAGCGCGGGCTGATCGCTCGATTAGGCGAGCCGCAGACCGGGCAGGGCGGAGTGCTGTCCTGCAGAACCTGATAGCAGTCCCTGCATCGGAAGGAAGGGGGTTGCTCGACTGGCGGCTGCGCCTTCGGCCGGCTGCGGTCTTGCGTTGGCGGTCGTGATCGGCACACCTACCAGATCTCTTCGGGCTGATCAGCTCATTGGATCCTTATAGTGTGCGTCGCCTCGTCTTGGGACTCGTCCATCTCGCACGGGACAAGTTCTGCGGTCATAGGGACCATTATCGCCCGTGGATGCGGCCCGATCGGGGAGCCGCGTCAGATTCCACGTTGGTGGCCGTTCGAGTGAGGGAGCGTTTTGAGTGTCCTGTAAGAGGAGCGCGAGCGGGACGCTGGGCGCGCGTATGGACAATCGACTGGACGGGCTGCCTTTCATCATGACCACAGCGGGCAACTGGCCGTCCCTGACGCCAATCGGGGAATCTATCGCACCGACTATCTTGTTTTGCGGCGGTGATCTCGCGCCGCCTATGGAATGCCTTCTCAACCGAGCTGGCCGACCGCACGATTCGATTCATCACCGAACGGCTACATAAGGATCGCCGGATTTCATCGGTTCTCAAACTTCCGGTATATGGGGTGTGCCAGGATTTATCTGGGTAAATACTCGGGCCGAGCCGAACACAAGGTTCGGGCGGTCGCCATTCAGGGTGGTCGACATGCGGTTTGTGAACCAGATAACGGCGATTGCGTTCGTCTCGATTCTCGTCAGCTCAGCGTGTAGCAACAATTCCGATCCGTCCAGTTCGCCACCGACGACTGTGGCTCATCCGCCGGCGGAGTTTGTCGAGGGTCCATGCGCGAAGACGCCGAATCCGGTCCCACTGCTGGAGAATGCTCGCTGCGGGGACTTGGTGGTACCGGTGAACCGCACCAAAGAAGACAGCGGAACCTTGCGCTTGGCAGTAGCGATCGTTCCGTCGGAAACGCAGCCGCCGACCAAGGCTCCGATCGTCTTTCTCATGGGCGGGCCCGGTCAGGATGGGGTCACGGATCCCCCGATCAACCCGGACGTCCCGCTGAACCGTGATCGCGATCTGATCCTGATGGGACAGCGCGGCAACGCGACGTCCAGCTCGCCGTTGCCCTGCCCGAAGATTTTCGAGTTCTTCGCCCAAAGGATCGGAATGGCGTGGAACGCTGAGTCCACACGGGATGCGTACGTAGAAGCGGTGAAGGATTGCCACGACCGCCTGGCTCCCACCGTTGACCTCTCGGCGTTCAATTCGACCGAGAGCACCTATGACCTGATTGATTTACGCAAGGCACTCGGCCTCGAGAAGTGGAATGTGTTCTCCCACTCGTACGGTACCGACCTTGCGCTGATCTACATGCGTCAAGACGCCGACGCTATCGAGTCGATCGTGTTCGACGGAGTGACGCCTCCATCGGTTGGTGCCCTGGGGTGGACCTGGGCCAGCGCTCGCCAAGCATTCGACAACATGGTCAAGGCGTGTGAGGACCAGCCAGCATGCAAAGAGCGCTATCCCGACCTGGGGGCAACGTTCATCCGGCTGGTCAATGAGCTCGAGGCGAAGCCCATCACCACGACGGTCAACGTTGCGGGTGTAGGAGAGACGAAGGTTGTCGTCGACGGCGGAATGCTGCTGAACTGGTTTGTCCCCGTGGCTACCCATCTACCGAAAGAGTTCCCATCAACGGTCGATGAGCTCGCACACGGGAATGCGCAGCCCATTGCGTCGCGTTGGGCCGAGGTGTGGGGGCATCCGGAGAGGGGCGTCCTCCATTGGGGCCTCACCCTGAGCATTTGGTGCCGTGAATGGATCCCGTTTGAGACCGTCGAGCAGTCAATGCAACAGGCGGAAAAGGAATTCCCTGAACTGCCGGAGTCCGTTCGGGCCCAAGCACCGCAGTTGCCGTTCCTGCGCGACGCCTGCGAAGTGTGGGACGTGCCGAAGGCTCCTGACTCGATCCGAGACATCACCGTGAGTGACATCCCTTCGCTTGTGCTGTCGGGAACCTACGACGGGCAGACCGGAGCGGTGTGGGGCGACTACATCGCGAAGGATCTCTCGCAATCCATAGTCGCGGTAGTGCCCGGAGCTGCACACGGTGTGTATGCAGAGCCGCCGTGCGGAGCAGAGATAATCGCGTCGTTTTTCGACGATCCGGAGAAGCCGGACACATCCTGCGCGGACACGACGCAACTGCCGGCATACGACATTCTCCCGCCACGCTGATGACGACCGAGGTGTTCGCCGTCGGTGGCCCTGAGTTGTCGCGCCGGGCGGTGCTTGGCGGGGCGGTCGCCGGGTTGGCGGTGTTCGTATTGCCGGCATGTTCGTCGAAGGAGTCGACCACCACAGCTACGAGCGTCCCGGCGAACGCGAAGGAAGCGTTCAACGAGCTCGACGCCAAGATTGACAAGGCGATGAAGGACTACGCGATCCCCGGGGTTGCGGTTGGCGTCATTGCCGACGGTGAGGAGTACATCAAGGGGTATGGGGTCACCAATGTCGACCACCCGATACCGGTGGACGGCGACACCCTGTTCCGGATCGGCTCCACGACGAAGACGTTCACCGGAACGACCGTGATGCGCCTCGTCGACGAGGGCAAGGTCGATCTGGAGGCACCGATACGCCAGTATCTGCCCGATTTCGCGGTCGCCGATCCAGAAGCCAGCGCCACGGCGACGGTGCGACAACTGCTCAACCACACGTCGGGTTGGCTCGGTGACGATCTCCAGGACTTCGGTCGAGGCGACGACGCGATAACCAAGTTTGTGGCGTCGATGACCCGGCTCCCACAAAAGACCCCGCCGGGCACGGTCTTCGCCTACAACAATGCGGGGCTGGTCGTGGCGGGGCGGATTGTCGAGGTCGTGACCGGATCGGTCTACGAGGACGCCGTCCAGAAGATGCTGCTGGACCCGCTCGAGTTAAGTCACACCCACTTCTTCTCGGACCAGATAATCGGCCGGAATATCGCCGCCTCCCACAACGTCGACGACGGAAAAGCCGTTGTGGACCCGGGCTTCTGGTTCTTCTCGCGCAGTTGCAACCCGACCGGATCGTTGATTTCCAGCGTGCGAGATCAGGTGCGCTACGCGCGCTTCCACCTCGGCGACGGCACTACACCCACAGGAGATCGGTTGATGAGCAAAGACTCGCTCATCGCCATGCGTTCCAATCCAGGCGTCGGCGGCACGCTTCAGGTCGAACTCACCGGCATGGGAGTGTCATGGATGCTGCGGCCGTCCGCGGAGAACGAGACGATCGTCCAACATGGCGGGACCTGGGCGGGTCAACGATCCGGGTTCTTCATGGTGCCCAGCCGTAACTTCGCCATGACCGTGCTCACCAATTCCGAGGGTGGAGGGAAACTGCTCAACGAACTGTTCGCCGAGGACTGGTCGCTTCGCCGCTTCGCCGGAATCAGTAACCTGCCCGCGACGCCCCAGAAGTTGAGCACGGCCGAGTTGGCGCCCTACGAGGGGGCGTATGCCACTGACGACATCGATCAATCGGGCACCCTGGGGACCGTCGTGATCAACTTCCGCGGCAAAGACGGCCAGCTCGTCGGCAACATGAGCGACACCCCGGATGGCACCTACCTGCCGGATGAGCAGACAGTCCCGAATTTCGGTCTTGCGCTTTACAAGACCGACTATGGGCTCGACCTTGGCCCCGACCTCAAACCCACCGGCACCCGATCCAACTTCGTTCGGGGGTCCGATGGGAATGTCGCCTGGTTCAGCAACCACGGACGGCTCTACCGACACCTGCAGTAAATAGCCGATCCACCCCGGGGAAGCCGGTGGCGCAATGCGAAATTTGAATCAGTTCACAGTCCTGGCTTTGCTGTGGTTCTCGCCAGCGGGGCATGTTCGAGTTCGCCGTCCAGCTCGCCGCCGACCACCGTGGACCATCCGCCGGCGCAGTTTGTCGAGGGGCCCAGTCGCGAAGACACCGGAACCGGTGCCGCTGCTGGCCAACGCTCGCTGCGGAGAGCTCGCCGTGCCGGTGAAGGACATGAACTCACGCTAGAACCTGAACGGGGCTCGAGGTCAAGGATCCGGGACGTTCCTCAGCCGAGATCGTCGACTGCGCGCCGCGCTTCCTCGACGCGCCGCTCCGCCGCGTCGAGGTCTCGTTCCCCCCGGTGCACCGCCTCCGCCGAAGCCTTCTCCGCGTTCCGCGTGAACTGCCGCTCCTGCTCGGCGTGTTCGAGTTCGGCGCGCAGTTCCTCGATCCGGTGGTCGATCTCCGTCAGCGTCGACCGCGCCTTTTCCAGTTCCGTTCTCGCGTCGGTCAGTTCACCGCGGACCTCATCGGCCCGGGACGTGACTTCCGCCAGTTCGGCCTCGGCCGCCGCGCGTTCGGCGTCGCGGTCCCGCTCCACCGGCTTCTTCTTCGACTTCTTCCCCGGCTTGTCGGCCGGGGGCGCGGTGGCGGGTTCGGACGTCGAGGTCTTCTTCGCGGTCTTTCCCTGGACGACGGAGAGTCCGGCCGGACCGAAACCGCTGTAGCTCGCCGCCGTCACGACCCGGCCACGCCGCACCTGTTCGGCGGTCTCGGCGTCGGCGAGTGCCGCGTGCAGCGTCTGACCGACATCCCGCAGGGCGTCCTCCCCGACCGTCCGGCCTCGCTCGGCGGCGAGTTCACCGGCCTTGCGCGCCAACGCCCGCACCACCTGCTGCCGCTGCGTGTTCAGCCGCCGAAGGTCCGGGCCGGACAGGTGTCGCTGCGCGTCGCGGAGGGCTTCACCGAGAGTGAGGAGCGCGTCGACCTCGTCGGGGAGCTCGCGGGCGAGCAGATTGACGAGCCAGCCGACGACCGTCGGCTTCCGCAGCTTCCCGATCTCGGTCGCCAGCGCGCGGTCCTTGTTCTCCCGCGCCGCAGTCACCTGCGCGGTGCGCGCCTCGACGAACTCACCGGGGTCGAGGCCGTACAGTTCGTCGGCGACGTCGTCGAGGGTCACGGCCCAATACTTGCACCGTGACCGCTCCGTTCGTGCCGACTCGGGTCAGACCAGTCGTTCGGCCGCGGCCGCGATTCGTTCGTCGCTGGCCGTGAGCGCGATGCGCACGTGGGTGCCGCCGCCGGGACCGTAGAACTCCCCCGGCGCCACGAGAATGCCCCGCTCGGCGAACCACTCGACGGTGTCCCGGCAGGCTTCGCCGCGCGTCGCCCACAGGTACAGCCCGGCTTCGGAGTTGTCGACGGTGAATCCGGCGCCGCGCACCGCTGCGAGAAGGATCTCGCGGCGACGGCGGTACCGCTCACGCTGCTCGTTCTCGTGGTCGTCGTCGCTGAGCGCGGCGGTCATCGCCGACTGGATCGGCAACGGCACCATCATGCCCGCGTGCTTGCGGACCTCGAGAAGTTCGGCCACCAACGCCGGGTCACCGGTGACGAACCCCGCGCGGTAACTCGCGAGGTTGGACGTCTTCGACAACGAGTGCACCGCGAGGAGCCCGGTGAGATCGCCGTCGTTCACCCGCTCGTCGAGGATCGAGAGGGCTTCACCTTCCCAGGTCAACCCCAGGTAGCACTCGTCGGACGCCACGATGGCGCCGCGGCGACGCGCCCAGTCGACCACCTTGCGCAGATGCTCGAGACCGAGCACCTTGCCGGTGGGGTTGGACGGCGAGTTCACGAAGATCAGCGACGCACCCTCCGGACCGAGCCGGTTGAGACCGTCGGCCCGGATCACCCGCGCACCCGCGAGGAGCGCACCGACCTCATAGGTCGGGTACGCCAGCTCCGGGATGACCACCAGGTCGTCGGCGCCGAGCCCGAGAAGGCGTGGCAGCCAGGCGATGAGCTCCTTCGTGCCGATCGCGGGCAGCACCGCAGCCGGATCGATGCCGGTGATTCCGTAGCGGCGGCGCAGCGCCTCCACCGCGGCGTTACGCAGCTCCTCGGTGCCGTGCGTCGTCGGATATCCCGGAACCGCGGCGACCGAGGTCAGCGCGTCCTGGATGATCGGGGCGACCGCATCGACGGGGGTCCCCACCGACAGGTTGACGATGCCACCCGGGTGGGCGAAGGCTTTCGCCTTCGCCGACTCGAGCGAGTCCCACGGAAAGTCGGGAAGTGCTGTGGCTACCGGGATACGAGGCACACCTAGTCCTCGCCCATGGGGGGCAGAGCCTTGACGAACGGCGGGTCGTAGTCGACCTTGCCCAGCTTCGCCGCGCCGCCGGGAGAACCGAGGTCGTCGAAGAAGTCGACGTTCGCGGCGATGTAGCCGTTCCACTGGTCCGGGACGTCGTCTTCGTAGAAGATGGCTTCGACGGGGCAGACGGGTTCACAGGCGCCGCAGTCCACGCATTCGTCCGGATGGATGTAGAGCATCCGCCCGCCCTCGTAGATGCAGTCGACAGGGCATTCCTCGATACACGCCTTGTCCAACACATCCACGCACGGTTCAGCAATCGTGTAGGGCACTGCCGCTCTCCCTGCCTTTCTGACACGAGTAGGCACGAGGTACGGGCTGCTTGTACCCCGCGGAAGAAACTATTATCGCCTGCCCGGCGGACCTCTCTGCGGTGAGGGTTACCTGACCCGGCGTACCGCCGCGGGCAGCGGCGCGTGGGACGCGATCCACTGCTCGCCCTGTTTCGCCGCTCTCACCAGCGCGCCCCGTTCGCCGAGATACCCGGCCACCACACCGACCACCGGGATGTTGCCCAGCAGCGAGTAGGTCGAGCCCGGCCCGGGACGCTTGTCGAGTTCGTCACTGAGCGCGCGCACCGTGCGGGCAGTGCGCCACAGCGCGCCGATCAGCCCGAACGGGCGCCACACGGACGCGCCGTCCGCCGAATCGGATCTCGTCGTGTCGGCGAGCACCGCGTCCGTCTCACGCCGGCAGAGCACGGACGCCAGCAGGTCCACCTGGTCGGACCGATTCGTCACGCCGTGCTCCCGGGCGACGGCGACGAGAACGACCGCCTGATTCGCGAACCCGAGCACGTCCTGGATCGGGAGCCGATTGAGAAGCACCCCGAACATGCCCGGGAATGCGACCGCGATCGTGTTCAGCGCGCCGATCCGCGTCACCCACCACCGTGCCCGCTCGTCGTCGCTCGCCTTCTCCCACGACGCCGTCCCCGGGAACTGCACGGTGTCGAGAACCCAGGCGATCCCGTCGAGCAGCGCCTCCGCGGCGCCCCGGTCCTCCGCTGTCGGGGTGAACGTCCGGCTCTTGATACCGAACGGATCCGTGAGGGCCAGATCGAGCACGGGGTTGATGCCCCGGGCAGCGCGATCCAGGATGCCGACGACCGTGTCGTCGCCCAGCCGATCCGTCTCGCTCATGCCGCCGGTGTCCTTCCCTCGCGTCGGGCGTGTGTGGTGGTGCGTTCGCGTGCCGGGCGGCCGATTCCCTCGGCGATGGCCCGCAGTTCCTCGACGGTCTTCTCGGATCCGTGCTCCGAACCCGCCATCCGGGAGATGGTCTCCTC